>NZ_JADWOX010000049.1 GCF_016135805.1 Caulobacter hibisci | reverse complement strand
CTTTCAGTCCATCGCCAGAGCGCCGCCGCCTGCGTTTCTCTTTCCAAATCAACAATGTCAAAGACCAGAGCCGAAGCTCCGAACCGCCCCGGCAATCCCGGAAGCGGCCCCATCGTTTAGCGCCCGATGTCGGCGGAGGCGGCTATCTATCCAACCTCGAATTCCGTGTCAAATCGTTTTTTTCAAAACTTTTCGACCACCGCGCCGAGCCAGAGAAGAACCCCAGTTCGGCAGGTCAGCAGCTTCTAAAGAAACCACCAAACCCTGTCAAGCAATTCTTTTCAAGAAAGTCTTGCCCGACTTCTCATCAACACTTCCGAATTCTTGCGAACTCTTCCCCGTTGATGATCGGAGCGGCGCTTCTAGTGAAACCACCAACCCCTGTCAACCAACTCTTTTTCGAAACTTTCAGAAGAACCTAAGCCCTTCCGAAGGCAACAAAAGCAGCCCGTTCCGAAAGCCATAAGGCCATCGGCAATCCAGCTGCCCGAGTCGATTGAGGCCGCGGAACTTAGCGAT
>NZ_JADWOX010000048.1 GCF_016135805.1 Caulobacter hibisci | reverse complement strand
CTTGTGCTCGCGCGGGCGGCGATAGACCAGCAGCCAGATCGGCAGCCAGACGAGGCCCGCGATGCCGGTAACGATGAAGGCCATCTGCCAGCCGAAGGCCAGGACGATGCCGGGCACCACCAGGGGGGTGACGATGGCGCCGATATTGGTGCCGGCGTTGAAGATGCCGGTGGCGAAGGCGCGTTCCTTCTTGGGGAACCACTCGGCCACGGCCTTGATGCCGCCCGGGAAGCCGCCGGCCTCGCCGATCCCAAGACCCATGCGGGCGAAGACGAAGCCGCCAAAGCCCTTGGCCGCGGCGTGGGCGATGTGGGCGATCTGCCAGATGGCGAAGGCCACGCCGAAGCCCCAGCGGGCTCCGATCTTGTCCATGATCTTGCCCCAGGCGAGGTAAGCCACGGCGTAGGCCAGCTGGAAGTAGAAGACGAGGTCGGCGTAGTGCTTCTCGCTCCAGCCGAACTCATGGGAGAGATCGGCCTTCAGCAGACCGATCGTCTGCCGGTCCACATAGTTGATGACCATCGCCGCGAACAGCAGGCTGACGATCACCCAGCGATAGCGGCCGATCTTCTCGGATGGCGCGGGAGCC
>NZ_JADWOX010000047.1 GCF_016135805.1 Caulobacter hibisci | reverse complement strand
CTAGGTCGGATCGACATTCACCGCATCCAGATCATGGCGGCGGCGAGTAGGACGAAGCCCATGAAGTGAACGGTCCTGCGATCGTAGCGGGTGGCGAAGCGCCGGAAGTGCTTGAGCTTTGAGAAGCAGCACTCGATGCGGTTTCTGGCACGATAGGCCTGGACGTCGTGGGCGATGAGCACCTTGCGCGTCCGGTTTGACGGGATGACGGCCAGGGCTCCGAGGTCGGCGATGATCTTACGCAGGGCGTTGGAGTCGTAGGCCTTATCGGCGAGGACGGCCTGGGGTTGGAAGCCAGCGAGCAGAGCGGGCGCGGCCGGGGCGTCGCCGCTCTGGCCCGGCGTCAGAATAAAGCGGATGGGGCGGCCCAAGGTGTCGGCGGCCATGTGGATCTTGGTGGTCAGTCCGCCTCGGGAGCGCCCCAGAGCCTGATCGCAGGCCCCCCTTTTCCGGTCGCCGCCTGCTGATGGGCGCGAACCAGAGTGCTGTCGATCATCAGGTACTGGTTGTCCCGATCCTTGATCAGATCGGCGAACACCCGATCCCAGACGCCTGCCTTGGACCAGCGGCTGAACCGCTTGTGGGCCGTCTTCCACAGGCCGTAGCGTTCAGGCAGGTCGCACCAGTGCGCGCCGGATCGCAGCACCCACAGCACGCCGTTGACGAACAACCGGTTGTCCTGCGCCGTCCGCCCAGGATCACCTGCCTTGCCCGGCAACAGCGGCGCGATCCGCTCCCACTGCGCTTGGTTCAGTTCATAGCGCTTGGCCGACATCAAAAGGGCTCCGTCCATCGAACGGAGCCCTATGAATCAGACATCTCACCTCGTGAGAATCCTGAATGTCGATTGGCCCTA
>NZ_JADWOX010000046.1 GCF_016135805.1 Caulobacter hibisci | reverse complement strand
GAAAACACCCTGGCCAGCGGCGTCATCCCGCAGATCAGCGTGATCATGGGCCCCTGCGCCGGCGGCGACGTCTATTCGCCGGCCATGACCGACTTCATCTTCATGGTGAAGGATACGAGCTACATGTTCGTCACCGGTCCGGACGTGGTGAAGACCGTGACCAACGAGGTGGTCACCGCCGAGGAGCTGGGCGGAGCCCGAGTCCACGCGGCGAAATCCGGCGTCGCCGAAGGCGCGTTCGAGAACGACCTGGAAGCCCTCACCCAGGTGCGCCGGCTGATCGACTTCCTGCCCTCGTCCAACCGCGAGAAGGCCCCGATCAGGCCGAGCTTCGACGACCCGCACCGGGCCGAGCCCAGCCTCGACAGCCTGGTGCCCGCCGATCCGGGCAAGCCCTACGACATGAAGGAACTGATCCTGAAGATCGTCGACGAGGCCGACTTCTTTGAGATCTCGTCCGAGTGGGCCCGCAACATCGTCTGCGGCTTCGCGCGCCTCGACGGCCAGACCGTCGGGATCGTCGCCAACCAGCCGCAGGTGCTGGCCGGCGTGCTCGACATCGACAGCTCCCGCAAGGCCGCCCGCTTCGTGCGGTTCTGCGACGCCTTCGAGATCCCGCTCGTCACCCTGGTCGACGTGCCGGGCTTCATGCCGGGCACCAAGCAGGAGTACGGCGGGCTGATCAAGCACGGCGCCAAGCTGCTGTTCGCCTACGCCGAGGCCACCGTGCCCAAGGTCACCCTGATCACCCGCAAGGCTTACGGCGGGGCCTATGACGTGATGAGCTCCAAGCACCTGCGCGGCGACGTCAACTACGCCTGGCCCACGGCCGAGATCGCGGTGATGGGAGCCAAGGGGGCCGTCGAGATCATCTTCCGCCAGGAAGCCAAGGATCCCGAGGCCCTTGCCGCCCGCGAGGCCGAATACAAGGACCGCTTCGCCAACCCCTTCGTGGCGGCCTCCCGCGGATACGTCGACGACGTCATCATGCCCCACGGCACCCGCAAGCGCATCGTCCGGGCGCTGCACTCGCTCAAGGGCAAGGTGCT
>NZ_JADWOX010000045.1 GCF_016135805.1 Caulobacter hibisci | reverse complement strand
GTCTCCACCGTCGGGGCGTCGTTGAAGAGCACGCCGCCGCCGCCATTGACCTGGGTGTCGATGAAGCCGGGAACCAGCAGGCCGCCGGCCAGATCCTGGATATCGGCGCCGGCCGGCACGGCCTCGGGCGCGACGAGGCCGACGATCAGGCCGTCCTCGACCAGCAGGGCCTGGCCGTCGACGACGCCGGCGGGCGTCATCACGGCGCCATTGACGAGGGCGATCAGCATCAGACGGTCTGGGTCACCTTGTTGAGGTGGGGCGGGCTGTCGGGATCGTAGCCGCGCGCCACCGACAGGCCGGCGGCCATGCGGTAGAAGCTCTGCACCAGCAGGATCGGCTCGAGCAGCGGGTGACCCGAAGCGGCGGGCAGGGCGGTCGCGCCCGCGACTTCGCCGCCGGCCAGCAGCACGGTCGCGCCGCGCTCGGCCAGGCCTTGGGCCATCTTCAGCGTCGAGTCATGGGTCTCGTCCTTCTGGGCCAGAACCAGCGCCGGGAAGCCGTCCTTCACGAGGGCCATCGGGCCGTGCAGCACCTCGGCGGCGCTGAACGCCTCGGCGTGCAGGCCGCAGGTCTCCTTGAACTTCAGGGCCGCTTCCTGGGCGATCCCGAAGCCGACGCCGCGCCCGAGGACGTAGAGGTTGGTCGCGCCCGACAGCGCCACGATGCCGGCGCTCCAGTCCTGCGCCCAGGCGGTCGCCAGACCGGCCGGAAGCGCTTCGAGCGCCGCCGTCAGCTCATCATCGCCAGTCCAGGCGGCGACCAGCTGGGCGATGGCCGTCAGGGCGGCGATGTACGACTTCGTCGCCGCCACGCTCAGTTCCGGCCCCGCATGCAGCGGCAGCACCGCGTCGGCCAGGGCCGCCAGGGGCGAGCTCTCGTCATTGACCAAAGCGACCACGAACGCCCCGCCCTGCTTGGCCGCCTCGACCGCCGACAGAAGGTCGGGGCTCTTTCCCGACTGCGAGATGGCCAGGTACAGCACCCCCTCCAGGTCCTGCGGGGCGGCGTAGACCGACGACACCGACAGCGCCGCCGACGAGGTCAGGACCCCCGCGCGGGTCTCGATCAGGTACTTGGCGAAGGTCGCCGCATGGTCGCTGGA
>NZ_JADWOX010000044.1 GCF_016135805.1 Caulobacter hibisci | reverse complement strand
ATGGTCGGGCAGGAGATCTTCCTGGGCGGCACTTATCTGGACCTGGCGTTGAACAGCAGCGGCACGCTGGGCAGCCGTTCGACGGCGCCGACGGGTTTCGTGACGGACGCGGTCAACGGCTACATCCGCCTGGGCATGGTGGGCGACACCGACGGCTTCGGCACGGGCAAGGCCGCCACGCGTGATGCGATGCTGGCCGGCACGCCGGTGGAAAGCTTCTCGCTGGGCTACGAGATCGGCGGTACGCGCTATGTGAAGACCAATAGCGAGCGGGCCGGCACGGTGCAGATCACCGGCGGCCAGACCACGAACCTGTCGGAAAGCGGTACGGCCGCGGCCGGCTGGACCGGCACCACGACCGAGAAGGTCAAGGTCAACCAGGTTTTCTCGCTGAGCGACGACGCCAAGTACGTCAAGGTCGAGATCACCCTGACCAACCTGTCGAGCGCCGCGCTGGACAACCTGCGCTACATGCGCTCGATCGACCCCGACCATGGCGCCAGCTTCAACACCAATAACAAGATCCTTGAGCAGGGCGGCGACAGCACGGGCGGGGCCCTGATCGCGGCCTATGCCTCGGGCACGAGCACGCCGCTGTTCTACTATACCGCCGACGAGCGTGCGCGGGTGTCGACCTACGGTTTCGAAAACAAGGACCCGTACGCCGCAGCCGCCTACGACAGCGCCAAGGGCGTCGGCTACACCCTCAGCGGCGACACCGCGATCAACATCGACTTCGTCCTGGGCTCGCTGAAGGCGGGCGCCTCGACCACCATCACCTTCTATATGGGCATCACCAACGACCTGGCCGCCACGGTCAAGGCGATCAACGCCGCGGCCGCCGGTTCGGCCAACACCAACCACGCTCCGGAGCTGGTGTCCGACACGGCCACCGTGACGGCGGGCGCCTCGGTCAGCGGCAATGTGCTGTCGAACGACAAGGACGCCGACGGCGACGCCCTGACCGCCAGCCTCAAGGCCGGACCCTCGCACGGCACGGTCACCCTCGCCGCCGACGGCTCCTACAAGTATGTCGCCGCTTCGGGCTATGCCGGCTCCGACAGCTTCACCTACACCGTCAGCGACGGCAAGACGACCAGCAGCTCGACCGTCACCCTGACGGTCCAG
>NZ_JADWOX010000043.1 GCF_016135805.1 Caulobacter hibisci | reverse complement strand
TGATCTTCCCCCGAGAAAGTGGACGGGGTTAAGCCGCTCTGCGTTCGGCCTCGGCAGGGCTGATATAGCCCAGAGCCGAGTGCAGGCGACGTGAATTGTAGAAGCCCTCGATGTAGCCGAACAGGTCGCGGCGGGCCTCGGCGCGGGTGGCGTAAATCCGGTGATGGACGCGCTCGGTCTTGAGGGTGTGGAAGAAGCTTTCCATCGGGGCGTTGTCCCAGCAGTCGCCCTTGCGGCTCATGGATGGGGTGATCCCGGCCTGGGCCAGAGCCAAGCGATAGGCCTCGGCGGCGTATTGAATGCCGCGATCCGAATGATGGATGAGGCCCGGCGCGGGCTTTTGGCGCGCGATGGCCATGGTCAGGGCCTCCAGGGCGATCTGGGTGTGCAGGGTGTCGCGCATCGACCAGCCGACGAGCTTGCGGGTGTGCATGTCGAGGACGCCAGCCAGGTAGAGCCAGCCTTCGCCGGTCGGGATGTAGGTGAGATCGGCGAGCCAGACTTGGCCTGGCGCCGCCGCCTGGAAGTTGCGGGCGAGCCTGTTGGGCGCGATCGGATAGCCATGGCGGCTGTCGGTCGTGCGCGTGCGGCGGGGCAAAGCAGCCAAGCCTCGCAGGCCGGCCCGGCGCATCAGCCGCTCGACCCGCGAGCGCCCAACCCGGCGCCCATGGCCGCGCAGGACGGCGTGGACGCGCGGCGAACCGTAGGTCCCGCAGCTCTCGGCATGGATCAGGCGGATGTCCTCGGTCAGCGCGCGATTGGCCGCCGCCCGCTGGCTCTCGGGCCTGACGCGCCAGGCGTAGTAGCCGCTGGCCGACAGGCCCAGGACCCGACACATCATCCGAACCGGCCAGGCGCCGCGATGCTCATCGACGAACCCGAACTTCATCGGGAGGCCGCTCCGAAGATGAGCGCGGCTTTTTTTAGGATGTCTCGCTCCATCCGCAGATGATCGTTCTCCCGGCGCAGCCGGGCGTTCTCG
Organism: Caulobacter hibisci; assembly: GCF_016135805.1. GTDB lineage: Bacteria > Pseudomonadota > Alphaproteobacteria > Caulobacterales > Caulobacteraceae > Caulobacter > Caulobacter hibisci. The sequence goes on along the minus strand of NZ_JADWOX010000043.1, from coordinate 280 downwards.
GCGGCCAGATCAGACGGCGACGGAGCCGGCGCTTGCGTGTTGGGGCGCCGCGCCGCCCCCGTCGCCTGCGTCCCGTACTGCATCATCCATCGTCGCAGCACCGTCTCGTGCAGGCCCAACTCCCGGGCCACCGCGCCGGCCGACAGGCCGCTCGTGGCGACACGATCAACCGCTTCTCGTTTGAAGGTCTCCGGAAAGACCCGACGCTTCACGCTCATCAGACACTCCTCTCCAGCTCCGAAAAGCTAGCATGGGTGTCCACTCAAACGAGGGAGGATCA
>NZ_JADWOX010000042.1 GCF_016135805.1 Caulobacter hibisci | reverse complement strand
GCGGTGCACGCTCACCACCACGCCGTCGCAAGGCGATATCAGCACCGACCCCACCGGATCGATCGCCACGCCGTCCCCCAGCATCCGGCCCGCGAACACCGCGTCCGGAACCTCATCCAAAGGCCCCGCCCAGCCCGCAACGGGCGCTTGAAGAACTAGTGGTGACATCCCCGACTCCCCCGGAACGTGCTGCTCGGCGGCCGGTCCCGGCGCGCTCGCATCCCTTGATCGAAGGCTGAGCATAGATGCCATTTTAATACCACTCGAAAAATCTACAGGGGGAGTGGAAGCCGAAAATCGTTTGACACAAAAGCGATTTATCGCCCTGGTGGGAATTATCAGATCAAAGCGGCGGGCGGCAAAGGACTTAGATTGGTATGCGCGCAGTGAGATGCCCCAAAACGCGGCGCCGGGCTCGACCGGCGGTGGAAAGCTGATCCCATGCTGCTATCCGAACGTATCGGCCCGATCCAGACCGCCGCTTCCGCTCCGCTGTACCTGCAGCTCCAGCGCGCCCTGCGCGAGGCGATCCAGCACAAGATCCTGACGCCGGAAGACGCCCTGCCGCCCGAGCGCGACATGGCCGACGACTTCAACGTCTCGCGCATCACGGTGCGCAAGGCGCTGGAGGGCCTGGTCAGCGAGGGCCTGCTGACCCGCCGTCAGGGCGCGGGCACCTTCGTGGCCTCGCGGGTCGAGAAGAACTTCTCCAAGCTGACCTGCTTCACCGAGGACATGATCTCGCGCGGCCGCAGCCCGCACAGCGAGTGGCTGGCCAAGATGGAAGGCGCGGTGACGCCCGAGGAGTCGCTGACGCTGGGCCTGTCGCCGAGCACGCCGGTCTATCGCTTCCACCGCATCCGCTACGCCGACGGCGCGCCGATGGCCGTGGAATATTCGACCGTCGCCGCCTTCGCCCTGCCCTCGGTCGAGGTGGTCGACCACTCGCTCTACGAAGCCATGGCCGCCGCCGGCTACCGGCCGGTGCGGGCCCTGCAACGGCTGCGCGCGGTGCTGATCACGCCGCAGCACGCCACCCTGCTGGGGGTGAAGGCCAAGGACGCCGGCCTGCTGGTCGAGCGCCGCGGCTTCCTCAAGGACGGCCGGGCGGTGGAAATCACCCAGTCCTACTATCGCGGCGACACCTACGACTTCGTGGCCGAACTCAACGACCCTGCCTGATCCCTCCCCTTTTTGTTTTTGTGTCCTGGAGAACGGCCCGTGACGGCGCTGCCCCTTTCCCATTTCCAAGCCCTGACGCCCGAGGCCACGCGGATGTTCCAGGAGGCCGGCGAGGCTTCCGTGGTGGTGGCGCGTCAGCTGGCGGCCAACGCGGCGGCCGTGGCGGCGATCGCCGAGCGCCTGCGCAGCCAGCCGCCCCGGGCCGTGGTCACCTGCGCGCGCGGC
>NZ_JADWOX010000041.1 GCF_016135805.1 Caulobacter hibisci | reverse complement strand
CCCAGCACCAGGTGCACCACCCACCCGTCGAGCCGCACCAGCGCCCGCACGCCGGCGACCTTGAGCGCGGCTTCGTCGAGCTTGGACGGATCGGCCAGTTCGAGCCGCAGGCGGCTGGAGCAAGCGCTGACGGCGAGGATGTTGGCCGCCCCGCCGAGGCCGGGCAGCAGAGCCCGGGCGGCGGCGGGATCAGACGCGGCCTTGGCCGGCGTCGGAGCCACGACGGCCGGCGCCCGCACGCCCGCCCCCGCGGCCTGACGGATCTCGCCGGCGACGGTGTCGGCGATGGGGCCGAGCACCACCTGCAAGGCCTTGTCCGAGGGCCGCACGATGCCGCGCGCGCCCAGGGCCTTGAGGCGAGCCTCGTCGATCACCTTCTGGTCGGCCACGATCAGCCGCAGGCGGGTGGTGCAGGCGTCGACGCTGAGCAGGTTGGTCGCGCCGCCCAGGGCGATGACGAAGTCGGCCCCGCGACCGCCGGCGCTTGCGACGGGCGCGGCGTTGAGCAAGGCGGCTTCCTCTTCCGGTTCACGGCCCGGGGTCTTCAGGTCGAAGCGGACGATGAAGAACCGGAACAGGCCGTAATAGACCCCGAAATACACCGCCCCGATCGGCAGCAAGAGCAGCGGGTGGGTGGCCTTGCCGAAGTTCAGCACATAGTCGAACAGCCCCGCCGAGAAGGTGAAGCCCAGCTTGATGTCGAGCGCGTTCATCAGCGCCATGGAGACGCCGGTCAGCACCGCGTGCACGGCGTAGAGGGCCGGGGCCAGGAACATGAAGGAAAACTCGATCGGCTCGGTCACGCCGGTCAGGAACGAGGTCAGGGCCAGCGACACCAGCATGCCGCCCACGGCCTTGCGGCGCTCGGGACGGGCGGTGTGCAGCATGGCCAGGCAGGCGGCCGGCAGGCCAAACATCATCACCGGGAAGAAGCCGCTCATGAAGCCGCCGGCGGTCGGGTCGTCGGCGAAGAAGCGCCGAAGATCCCCGGTGGCCCCGTGATAGTCGCCGATCACGAACCAGGCGATGTTGTTGAGGATGTGGTGCAGGCCGGTGACGATCAGGATGCGGTTGAGGAAGCCGTAGACCAGAAGCCCCCACTCCCCAGAGCCGACGATGGCCCGGCTGGCGCTGTCGACGCCGCCGTTGATGCCGTCATAGCCCAGGCCCACCAGGCCGGCGATGACGAGGCCCGCCAGCCCCGCCACGATCGGCACGAAGCGCCGGCCGCTGAAGAAGGCGAGATACTCGGGCAGCTTGAAGCCGGAAAAGCGGTTGTAGAACAGCCCGCCGATCACCCCGGACAGGATGCCGATCGGCACGCTGAGCTTGGACAAGGCCTTGGCCTTGTAGGCCGCCCCCGCCAGGGCCGCATGGGCTTCGGCCAGCCCCGTCGTGGCGTCAGCCGGCACATGCAGCAGGGCCTTGGCCCCCTCGGTGGCGATCAGGAAGCAGACCACACCCGCAAGCCCGGCCGCGCCGTTGTTCTCGCGGGCGAGACCGACGGCGACGCCGATGGCGAACAGCAGGCCGAGATTGGCGAAGATCACATCGCCCGCGGCGGCGATGAAGGGGATGTTGAGCAGGTCGGGCTGGCCCAGGCGCAGCAGCAGCCCCGCCACCGGCAGCACCGCGATCGGCAGCATCAGGGCCCGGCCGAGCGGCTGGAGGATTTCGAGCGGCGATTTCATCGGCGTCAGGCTCCAGCCTGGAAGGATTTGGTCAGGTCACGGACGGCCTCGGGCGAGGTCTGATCCAGGGCTTGGGCGGCCAGGGTTTTGCAGGCGGCAAGGTCGAGGGTGCGCACCAGGGCCTTCACCTCCGGCACGATGGCGGCGGTGGCCGAAAGCTCGGTGACCCCCAGGCCCAGCAGCACGGGCACGGCGGCCAGGTCCGAGGCCAGGCCGCCGCAGACGCCGACCCAGCGGCCGTGTTTGGCGGCCCCCTTGCAGGTCTGGTCGATCATCCGCAGCACCGCCGGGTGCAGGGCGTCGATGCGGGCGGCCAGCTCCGGATTACCCCGGTCCATGGCGAGGACGTATTGCGTCAGGTCGTTGGTGCCGATGGAGAGAAAGTCGGCCTCGGCGGCGATCAGATCGGCGGTGACGGCCGCGGCCGGGGTCTCGATCATGACGCCGAGCTCGATACGGTCGGTGATCCCCAGCTCGCGCTTGGCCTCTTCCAGCACGGCGCGGACGGCGCGCAGTTCGGAGAGGGATCCCACCATCGGGACCATGATCTTGCATTGGCCGAGCGGCTGCACGCGCAGGATGGCGCGCAGCTGGGTCTTCAGCAGATGCGGCCGCCACAGGCTCACCCGCACGCCGCGCAGGCCCAGCGCCGGGTTCTCCTCGGCCGGGATCGGCAGGTAGGGCGCGGCCTTGTCGCCGCCGACGTCGAGCGTGCGCACGATCAGCGGCTTGCCGTCGAGCGCCGTGGCCACCGCCTGGTACTCTTTCGCCTGCTCGTCCTCGTCGGGCGGGGTGTCGCGGTCGAGGAACAGGAACTCGGTGCGCAGCAGGCCGCAGCCTTCGGCGCCGTTGGCGGCGGCGGCCTTGGCGTCCTTCTCCGAGCCGACGTTTGCGAACACCTCGATCCGCGCGCCGCAGGCCGTGGCGCTATCCTGATGAGCAGCGGCCTTGGCGGCGGCGCGGCGCTCGTGGCGGGCGGCGATGGCGCTCTGGGCGGCGGCCAGGGCGTCGGCCCCGGGGGCGACGCGCAAGCGTCCGCCTTCCGCATCGAGGATCAGGGCGGTCCCGTCGGCGATCTCCAGCGCGCCGGGTCCCACCGCCACCAGAGCCGGCAGGCCCATGGCGGCGGCCAGGATGGCCACGTGCGAGGTGGGGCCGCCGCGGGCGGTGGCGAAGCCGGCCACGCGGGTGGGATCCACGCCCATCAGCTGCGAGGGCAAAAGCTCGTCGGCCAGCAGGATGGCCCCGGCCGGCAGGGCCCGGGCGGTTTCCTCCTCCAGGCCCAGCAGAGCCCGCAGCACCTGGCGCTCCAGATCGATCAGGTCGTCGACCCGCTCGGCCAGGCGGCGGTCGCCAAGGCCCCGCAGCGCCTCGACATAGCCGCCGACGGCCCGCCGCCAGCCAAAGCCGGCGCTCTTGCCCTCGCCGATCAGCTTGCGGGCGCCGGCGGTCAGTTCGGGATCTTCGAGGAAGGCCAGGTGGGCGGCCAGGATCGCCTTGCGGGCCGGATCGCCGGTTTCGGCGGCAGACGCGATGCGGCTGCGAACCGCCTCCAGCGCACCGTCCAGGGCCGCCAGTTCGGCGGGCTCGCCCTGCCCGGCTTCGGCCACGTTGATCGCCTCGACCGCCAGCCGCACCGCCTGGCCGATCGCCAGCCCCGGCGCGGCCATCACCCCGCGCAGAACGCCCGGCTCGGCGGGCTCAGACGGGGCAGCGACGACGATCGGGGCCTCTTCGACCTTCGCCGCGACCTCGCCGGCCTTCTCGCCCATGCCGCCTTCGATCAGCGCGGCGACGGCGTCCACGGCGGCCGCAGCGTCCGCGCCCGAAGCGACGATCGAGACATGGTCGCCCAGCTTCACGGCCAGGGCCATCACCCCGACCGGGCTGCGAGCGCTCGCCCGGCGACCGCCGGCAACGATCGAGATTTCAGCGGCAAAGCCCCGCGCCGTCTCGGCGATCCGCGCCGCCGGACGGGCGTGGATCCCGTGCGCCAGCGGCACGACGATCTCGCGGAAGACTTCAATCTCAGAGGCCGTCTCGACCACGGCCGCCCCCACCACCGGGGCCAACTCCATCAGGAATCCGCCCGCGCCGGTCTCCAGGCCCTCGGCCCGGCGGACGATCAAGAACGCCTCGGGATTGGTAATGACCACCGGCGTGATCAGGCTCTTGGCCCGCCGCGCCAGCAGATCCAGATCAAAGCCGATCAGCGGGTCACCAGCCTTCACCGCCTGGCCCTCGGCCACGTGAACGCTGAACCCCTCCCCGCCCAGGGCCACCGTCTCCAGCCCCACATGCATCAGGATCTCCGCGCCGTTCCCAGCCCGGATCGTCACCGCATGCCCCGA
>NZ_JADWOX010000040.1 GCF_016135805.1 Caulobacter hibisci | reverse complement strand
GACGGGACAGCTTTGATTATGCAGCGGGTTTCGACGCGTCTGATCCACGGGCGTGAGAAAGTTGTAAGCGATTGATTTTGCTTGGCCCTGCGAGTTCGGCGACGGGGATGGACGTTCGCCAATCCCCGTCCACCCAACCCAAACACCGCCTTCCTGGGCCTTGTGCCCAGGACCCATCGTTCCGCCGCTCAAACCTTGGCAGGACGGTCGAGGTTTGAGCGGTCGCCGGCATGGACCCTCGCCACAAGGGCGAGGGAGGCGGGCCTTGCTGATTTGATGAAGGAGGGACGGTCGACGGCGTGCCGGCACGCCGGTTGGCGGCGTAACCCCTCACCCTCCCAGGCCGCCGCCTGGGCCCCTCCCTCTCCCTCTGGGAGAGGGCGCATAGCGCTTTAATTCCGGACGTAGAACGCAGCGCTGTTGCCGGTGGCCGTCGCCACGCCGGTGACCGAGCGCGCCGAGCCCGTGACGCTGGTGGTCGAGCGGGCCGAGACGTCGGCGCTGTTGATCTGGCTGTTGGAGGTCGTCAGAGAGCCGCCGCACTGGCTGCAGACCGAACCGCTGACCAAATTGCCGGCCGCCGTGGCGCTGGACCCGATGTCGTAGCCGGTGTCGCCGGTGGCGCTGGCGATCACCTCGACCCCGCCGCCCTCGTTGGTCTGGACGTTGTCGAGCACCAGGGCCGCGCCGGTGTTGCCGACGACCGCGTTGTTGCCCACCCCGTAGGCGCTGGCCTGGGCCGAACCGTAGAGATACGAGCTGGTCTCGGCCTGAGAGCGCACATAGGCGGTGTTGTACTGGTGGCTGGCCACGTCGAGCAGCGGGCCGGTGTTGCTGGCCGACAGGTCGTTGCCCGCCGCCGTGGCCGAGGTGCTGGTCAGGTAGCTGTTGCCGTAGGCGGTGAACTTGCTTGCCTGGACCAAGTCGGAGGTGTTGCCCTGGTCGGTGATCACCCGGGCGGCCGACTGGTTGTAGCCTTCGACCGCGATGCTGTTGCCCGCCGCCGCGCCCGCCACGGTGGACGAGCCGCTGACGTACTGCACGATCGCCCCGCCGTCGGCGAGCACGTCGCCGGAATTGGCCTGGCTGATCCGCGCGCCGGCCGAGCCGTTTTCCAGATAGACGCCTTGGGCGTTGCCCGCGGCCTGGGTGGCCATGGTCAGGTCGCCGGCCTGGGCGGTCTCGCCCTCGACCTGACCGCGGGCGGTGACCGCGCCGCTGTTGGTCTGGACCATGAAGCCGCTGTAGGTCGACTCCGTGGCGTCGACCGAGCCGTTGTTGCCGGTCGCCACCGTGGTGACGTCGCTGGACGTTCCCATCGATCCGGTGGCGTTGACGACGCCGTGGCCGGTGACGGCGCCCGAGTTCACCTGGTTGGAGGTCGCGCTGACGTCGGCGCGCGCGCCGCCGATCCCGACGCTGTTGCCGGCGGCGGTGGTCGTGGCGCTGACGCCCTCTTCCGAGGTGACGACGTTGAGCGTCTGTTCGGTGAAGACCTCGCCCAGGTTCAGCTGGTCGTTGAGAACCTGGCCCTGGGCGAAGGCGGCGCTAGTAGCGACCGCGACGCACAGAGGAATCGCTGCGATCGTTCCAGCGAGACGGATCTTCGCGGGTCTGCGCATTGTTGGTTCCCAGGTTGTTGTAGGCGGGCGTGAAGGCGCCCGTGACGCCGACCGTGTCGGCGCCGAACGGATCCGACTGCAGGCAGCTTTGCGGACCCGGCATGCCGTAGAGGTTGGCGCTCATCTCGACGACCGAGCGCTCGATCAGCGAGCGCACGGCCAGTTGCACCGGCTCCAGCGCGCCCTTGCCGCCCGACAGGTCGAAGACGTTGTTGTTGGCGAAGGCGAAGATGCCGGCGCTGACTTCGCGGCCGATCACCTGCTTCTGGTAGGAGATGACGTCTTCCACGACCAGCGTGCGGCTGTTGATCAGGCGCAGGTCCATGGCGATGTTCATCACGAACAGGCGGCGCTTGAAGTTGGCCTTCAGCCCGTCGCTGTCGAGGTCGCCGCCGTAGAGGTCCGCGCCCGCCGAGTGGATGTTGTAGTTCAGCTCGGTGACGCCGCCGACAAGGTAGAAGTCCGAACCGGCGACCTGGCCGGCGACGATCTTGCGATAGTCGGCCGGGGCGTCCGGCGTCGGGGCCGGACGGTCGGAGATCAGCTTGTTGTTGGCGTACTTCAGTTCCAGTTCCGACACCGAGGTGTCGAAGCGCTCGACCATCGGCATGCCGGCCTTGGCGAAGGCGGTCATGGCCATCAGCGAGGCGCCCTGCGTGACCTTGCGGCCCGAACCGTCGGACTCTTCCTTGCCGGTGTAGTCGGCGATGCGGCCCACGGCGATGCGCGGAGCGGCGACGTGGTTCTGCCGGGCGTAGGAGGCCAGGCAGTTCAGCGCCGTCGAATAGGGGGTGGGGTTGGCCGTGACCGGCGCGGTGCCGATCGGCCGGGCGTAGTTGCCGGCGTCCAGGCGCTTGGGCACGCCGCCGCCGCAGGCGCTGAGCGCCGAGCAGGCCGCGGCCACCAGCAGGATGATGCGCTTAGTTGCCATTGGAGACACCGCCGTTGGTCGACGCGCTGGCGCTGACATTGCCGTTGTTGACCTGCTTGGAGTTGACGATCACGACGTTGTTGCTGCCCTGGGTGATGACCGTCAGGTTGTTGCCGATCGCCGTCGCGCCCGACGAGCCGCCCAGGCTGCCGACGCCCGAATAGCTGTCGAGCGAGCCCGACGAGCTGCGGCTGGAATAGACGCTCTGGTCGGCGCCGGTCAGCATGACGCCGTCGACGATGACGCGGTTGCCGTTGGCGTCGCGGGTCGAATAGTCGACGATGCTGTTTTCCTGGCCCGCCGTGCGGCCGTAGCCGGCGTTGTACGAGGCCGAATTGGTCGTCACGCTCTGGGCGCGGGCCGGCAGGGCGGTCCCCAGCAGCAGGGTCCCAAGCAGGGCGCCCCCAAACAGGACAGGGGCGGCCGCGAAGATCGCGCCACGGGCCCGGACGAGGGGCTTTTTGTTCTTGTTTGAGGCCATGACGGGCTCCGAGACTGTCTGACAGGGGATCGCAAGCAACCCCCGTGCCAAAACCGGACACGCCAATCCTAGGCGCCAAGGTATCCAGAATTGGTTAAACGCGCGCCGATCGGGCCTTGAGGCGGTGTTTCGAACGGTGCGCGATATGGCCTGCGTGCGCTTTCACGGTCTGTGGCGCGATCGGGCCATTGATCCCGGAGCGCGATTGCGAGACCCTTGTTCTCCAATAAGAACGATAGGGAGGATTGAGCTTTGTTGGTGTCTCAGATCCTGAAGGACAAGGGCGACCTGGTGTTCACCGCCTCGCCCCAGGAAACCGTCGGCGCGGCCGCGGCCCTGCTGCACAGCCGAAAGGTCGGGGCGATGGTGGTGCTCGAGAGCGACGAGAGCATCGCCGGCATCCTGTCGGAGCGCGACATCGTGCGGCAGATCGCAAAGGAGGGGGCCAGCGCCCTGACCAAGCCGATCTCGGCCTGCATGACCCGCGACGTGGTCTTCGCCCAGCCGGACGAGACGGTCGACGCCCTGCTGACCAAGATGACCGACCGACGCATCCGCCACCTGCCCGTGGCGCGCGGCGGGCGGCTGGTCGGCATCATCTCGATCGGCGATCTGGTGAAGTACAAGATCCAGGAGACCCAGGCCGAGGCCGAGGGGCTCAAGGCCTATATCGCCGCCGGCTGAACCGGCGCGGCGCCCTCTTTATATATGCGCTCTATATAGAGAGGCCTCATGGGCGGGAGAGCCGCCGCTTATATGTCGCCCCTATATAGAGAGGCGACGGCTCAGCCGATCAGCTCGGCGCCCTGGCCCGCGACCGCGTCGGCCAGGGTATAGCCCTCGAGCACGGTGGCGGTGGCGTCGCGGGCCCGCAGCAGGGCCTCGCGCAGGGCGCAGGTCACCAGGTCGCTGCAGTCCTCGCAGCGGCGAAAGGCGGTGCGGCTGACGCACGGGGCCAGGGCCAGGGGGCCATCGACCAGGCGGATGATCTCGGCGAAGTTTATCTCGGCGGCGGGGCGGGCCAGCAGGTAGCCGCCGAACTTGCCGCGACGGCTGGTCACCAGCTTGTGGCGGGCCAGGCCCAGCAGGATGGCTTCCAGGAACTTGCGGGGCGCGTCGGCGCGCAGGGCCAGCTCGCCGGCCGTGACCTGTTCCTCGGCCCGGGCCAGTTCGATCATCGCGCGCAGGGCGTAGCGCGCCTTCTGGGACAACATCGACGACCCCTCTTCTTATAGAGCGCACTTTTATAGGGAGCGCGCCGGGCGGGTCGGCCGCATGCGCCCGACCCCGGCGCGCTCTATGGAGGCAGGGCGGGGCGGGGCGCAAGCGGTTCCGCTTTCGATTCCATGCACAGATCCGCCCACAGCTTAAGCCTGCCCGGAGTCGGAATCGACTTGCGGCAGGGCAGGGGGCCTCGTAGAAGCCGCACCTCGCCGCGGGGACACGCCTTCGCAGCTTGGAAATGAAGGTTTCGACTTGCATTTCCAGCGACGG
>NZ_JADWOX010000004.1 GCF_016135805.1 Caulobacter hibisci | reverse complement strand
GTCCCTATGTCGCCGCCTCGGGCGGTTTTCGCGGGGAGCTGGCCATCGCCCGTGGGCAGGGCGGGGAGGCCCTCGCCTGGATCGAGGAGAGCCTGGCCCGGCTGCATGCCGCTCGCTACGAGCTGCTGACGACGCCGTTCTCTACCGCCCTGGCCGAAGGCCTGCTTCTCGACGGGCGCGCGAGCGAAGCCCTGGACCTGCTGGACGCGGCCATCGACCAGTGCCGCCGCGATGGCGAGCTGCTGTTCATGCCCGAATTGCTGCGCATCAAGGCGGCGGCCCGTCTCGCCCTGGGCGGCGACGTCGGCGAGCTCGAGGCGCTGCTGCGCGACGCCGTCGACTGGAGCCGGCGACAAGGGGCGCGGGCCTGGGAACTGCGGGCCGTCACCGCTCTGGCGCGACTGCTCTTGGAGGCCGATCGTCGCCTCGAGATCGCCGCCGAGCTGGCGACCCTCTGCGACGCCTTCACCGAAGGATTCGCCACGGCCGACCTGCAAGCGGCGCGCCGCCTGATCGAGACGCTCGCGAGGCCGGACGCCGAGCGTATCCCCGCGCCGGCGATCCTCGACGGCCGCAACATCGGATAGCGCGCCGCGCCAGGCGCCGCAGACTTGGCAGGCGAAAACGGCGCTCAAACTCCTGCGTCGCGTGTCTTTCGCAAGTCCTGCGCAATCATGGTGAAATATCACCGACAGGGTGAATGCGCTGTTCGGCAATAAAATGTAACTCTAGGGATAGCTGCGCTATGATGGCGGGGCTGGCATGTGGTTGTGAACCATGTCCAGCGCCGGGGTTTGGGGGAACTTCAATGGCGAGCGGCAAGGCTCTTTACGCGCATATCGCGACGCTGTTGGTGCGCCTGGAGGCCAGCGCGGGCGATGGTTCGCTGTCGCGTGCCGACCGCGCCTCCCTTCGCATCCAGATCGCCGAGATCGCCGACCTGCTGTCGCCGCGGAATGATTCCACGGCCCTGGCCCTGGTGCTGGCCTTCCGCCAGCTCGCCGCCCGTCTCGACGCCCAGGTGGCCTCGCCCGTCGACGAGGCGCCGTCCGTCGCCGAACCGCTGGTTTCCACGCCCGGCCCCGTGTCGCGACGCGCGCGCAAGGCCGACAAGGTCCGCACTGCCGAGGGCCGCCGCCTGACCCGCGATTTGCGGCGCGTGGCCGCTATGGTCGCCGCCGCGGCCACCCTGTCGACGGCCGTCATGTCGCCTGGCCCGGTCCGCGCGGCGATCCCGACCTACAGCGTCGGCGGTTCGATCACCAATCCCCAGACCGGCGCCACCGAAACCGTGGAGGCGATCGTCAACGGCGGTGTCGTCCGCACCAAGGAAGGCCACCTGATCGTCATCGCCACCACGGTCGGCGACACCTTCCAGGCCGGCGACTTCGGTGTCACCGAGACGGTGAAGGCCGATCCCAGCGATCCGGATCCGGCGCCCGCCGCCAACAAGACCTACAAGGTCAGCGCCGTCATCCCGTCGTCCGGCCCGATCACCAGCGTGAAGGTCAAGGACACCGCCACCAACGTCGAATACACGCTGAACCTGGTCACCTCGGCCTCGGACAAGGCCGCGGACTCCTCGGGCGGCTTGGTGGCCGGTGGCGGACTGAGCTACACCCCGGCCGTCGATGACGTCCGGACGCTGTCCTACGTAAAGGTCGGCGATAGCGGCAAGGGCGGCAGCGCCGGCGGCGGCGTCCGCATCTGCTTCGGCTTCCTGGGCTGCCTGACCGTCGGCAAGAACGCCGGCTCCGGCGGCAACGGCCAGAATGGGCCGGACATCAACGAGACCATCGACGCCAGCAAGGGCCCGATCACCAGCGTCTCCGACGGCCTGCCCGGCATCGTCGCCTCCAGCTACGGCGGCAATGGCGGCAAGGGCGGCGATGGCTGGGGCGTCAACGTCCCCGGCGCTTCGGGCGGTATGGCCGGCAAGGGCGGCACGGTCATCCTCCACACCGACGTCGAGATCTCGACCTCGGGTAAGGAAGCCCAGGGCATCTTCGCCCAAAGCCGGGCCGGAACCGGCGGCGCCGGGGGCAAGGGCTATATCGCCTCGGGCGGCGGGGCTGGCGGCGCGGCGGCCCAGGCCGGCGCGGTCTATGTCTATAACAGTGGCGACATCTACACGAAGGGCGAGAAGTCGGCCGGCATCCAGGCCCAGAGCCTGGGCGGCGGCGCCGGCGGCGGCGGTTCCAGCTACGGCATCGTGGCCGATCCCGGCGCGGGCAGCGTTGGCGGCGACGGCGGCCTGGTCTGGGTCGAGAACAGCGGCTCCATCGGCACCGAAGGCGTCGACGCCTACGGCATCTTCGCCCAGTCGGTCGGCGGTTCGGGTGGGGCGTCCGGTTCGACCGGGTCGCTGGTCAGTCTGGGCACCGCCAACGGCGGCTCGGGCGGCAACGGCGGCGCCGTGACGGTGAAGGCCAAGCAAGGCTCCAGGATCGTCACCCTGGGCAAGGGCGCCAGCGGCATCCTGGCCCAGTCGATCGGCGGCGGCGGCGGCGTCGGCGGCTCGGCCGCCGGGTTGGTGGCTCTCGGCTCCGGCGGCGGTTCGGGCGGCGACGGCGGGGTGGTCTGGGTCGAGAACGCCGGATCGATCGAGACCGGCGCCGACCTGGCGCGCGGGATCTTCGCCCAGTCGGTGGGCGGCGGCGGCGGCACGGGCGGCGACGCCGGGGCCCTGGCGGCGATCGGCGGCAAGGGCGGCGCGGCCAGCGACGGCAAGGCCGTGACGGTGATCAACACCGGCGACATCACCACCCACGGGGCCAAGGCCAGCGGCATCCAGGCCCAGAGCGTGGGCGGCGGCGGCGGCGACGGTGGCTCGTCCGGCGGCGTCTTCCTGACCATCGGCGGCGACGGCAAGACCGGCGGCGATTCCGGCCTGGTCACGGTCACCCACGGCGGCCGCATCGAGACCACTGGCAACGACTCGCACGGCATCTTCGCCCAGTCGGTTGGCGGCGGCGGCGGCAGCGGCGGCTCGGCCACCTCGGTCAGCCTGTTCGCCGGCGTGGCCATCGGCGGCCAGGGCGACAGCGGCGGGACCGGCGGCGACGTCACCGTCAACCTTACCCCGACCACGGTGGTCCAGAACGGCCAGACCGTTACCGTCAATCCGCTGATCAAGACCGGTGGCGACCGCGCGCGCGGGATCTTCGCCCAGTCGGTGGGCGGCGGCGGCGGCGCGGGCGGCTTCGCGGCCCAGACCAGCGTCGGCTATGGCGTCGGCGCCAGCATCGCCCTGGGCGGCGACGGCGCGGCCGGCGGCGCCAGCGGCCTGGTCACCATCGACGGCGACGTCGATATCATCACCAGCGGCGAAAGCGCCGAAGGGATCTTCGCCCAGTCGGTGGGCGGCGGCGGCGGGGCCGGCGGCTTCGCCATGTCCTTCAGCTTCGCGGCCGGCGAGACCGCCGCGGCCGCCTTCGCCATCGGCATCGGCGGCACGGGCGGGGCCGGCGGCGACGGCGGCGTGGTCGACATCGATTCCGGCGGCTCCATCCAGACCGACGGCCGGTTCTCGACCGGCCTCGTGGCCCAGTCGGTGGGCGGCGGCGGCGGCACGGGCGGCTTCGCCCTGACCTTCGCCGGCGCAGCGGCCGGCGCGGCTTCGGCTTCGGCCTCGGTCGGCATCGGCGGCTCGGGCGGCAAGGGCGGCGACGGCCTGCTGGTCGATACCAGCTTCGACGGCTCGATCCTCACCAAGCAGGACGATTCCGGCGGCGCGCTGATCCAGTCGGTGGGCGGCGGCGGCGGCGGCGGCGGTTTCGCCATCGCTGGCGCGCTGGCGGCCTCGGCGGGCGTCGGCGGGGCTTTGAGTGCGGGCGTCGGCGGCAATGGCGGCGACGGCGGCGACGGCGGCCAGGTCACCGGCTACGTCGGCGGTCCGGTGACCACCTATGGTGACCGTTCGACCGCGGTGACGATCCAGTCCCTGGGCGGCGGCGGCGGCTCGGGCGGCTTTTCGGTGGCCGGCTCCCTGGCGATGGGGACCGGCGCCCTGGCCGTCGGCGTCGGCGTCGGCGGTTCCGGCGGCGGCGGCGGCGATGCGAACACGGTCAAGGGCACGGCCGACGGCGCGATCCTGACCGACGGCGTGCAGTCGGGCGGCCTGCTGGTGCAGAGCGTCGGCGGCGGGGGCGGTTCTGGCGGCTTCACCATCGCCGGCGGGATCGGCGCGGGCAGCACCGGCGCGGGCGCGATCAGCGTCGGCGTGGGCGGTTCGGGCGGCGGCGGCGGCGACGCCGGCAACGTCACCGGCAAGGCCGGCTCCAGCGTCGTCACCCTGCAGGACCAGTCGAACGGTGTGACCGTTCAGTCGATCGGCGGCGGTGGCGGCAGCGGCGGCTTCAGCGTCTCGGGCGCGATCGGCCTGGGCGGCACGGGCAGCGGCGCGATCGCCGTCGGCGTGGGCGGTTCGGGCGGCGGCGGCGGCCACGCCAAGGGCGTCACCGCCGAGGCGCAGAGCATCCTCACCGTGGGCGACCAATCGACGGGCTTCCTGGCCCAGTCGGTCGGCGGCGGCGGCGGCAGCGGCGGTTTCAACATTTCCGGCGCCTTGTCGGCGGCCGGCACGGGCTCGGGCGCGATCGCCGTGGGCGTCGGCGGCGCGGGCGGCCTGGGCGGCAACGCCGGCGATCCGCTGCTGGGCGAGACCGTCGACGCGACCGTCAACGGCTCGGTCGACACCTGGGGCGACGGCTCGGCCGGCGTGGTCGCCCAGTCGATCGGCGGCGGCGGCGGCTCCGGCGGCTTCAACGTCTCGGGCGCGGTCGCCCTGGCCAATACCGGCGCGGGCGCGATCAGCGTCGGGGTCGGCGGTTCGGGCGGCGGCGGCGGCAACGCCAGCGAGGTCGACGCCCTGGCGCATGACATCACCACGCGCGGCGACCAGTCGGGCGGCTTCCTGGCCCAGAGCGTGGGCGGTGGCGGCGGTTCGGGCGGCGTCAACATCTCCGGCGCCGTGACCCTGGCCGGCACGGGCGGCGGCGCGGTCAGCGTCGGCGTCGGCGGGGCCGGCGGCACGGGCGGTATCGGCCGACGCGTCGGCGCGACTGTGATCGGCGACGTCGCCACCGACGGCGTCAAGTCCGACGCCGTGGTCGCCCAGTCGATCGGCGGCGGCGGCGGCAGCGGCGGCTTCAACATCTCCGGAACCCTGGCGGCTTCCGGCACGGGCTCCGGCGCGGTCAGCGTCGGGGTCGGCGGGGCGGGCGGCACAGGCGGCGCGTCCGGGGCGGTGAGCCTCGACGTCATCGGCGAGATCATCGCGGCCGGCTATGACAGCGACGCCATCGTCGCCCAGAGCCTGGGCGGCGGCGGCGGCGACGGCGGCTTCAACGTCTCCGGCAGCATCGCCCTGGCCGGCAAGGGCGCGGGCGCGGTCAGCGTCGGCGTGGGCGGCTCGGGCGGCGGCGGCAGCCAGTCCGACAAGGTCACCCTCAACGCCGCCAGCGGCGCGGCCGCGGGAACCAGCGGCAACATCTTCCTGGCGATCACCACCAAGGACAGCTCGCGCGGCGTCGTCGCCCAGAGCATCGGCGGCGGCGGCGGCAACGGGGCCTTCAACGTCAGCGGCGGCATTTCGGCCGCTAGCAACATCTCCGGCGTGGTCAGCGTCGGCGTCGGCGGCTCGGGCGGCGGCGGCGGCGCGGCCGGCAAGGTCGACGCCACCATCACCGGCGGCGTCGCCACCTACGGCGACGAGTCCGAGGCCATCCTGCTGCAAAGCGTCGGTGGCGGCGGCGGCACCGGCGGCTTCAACGTCAGCGGCGGCCTCTCGGGCAGCAGCAGCTCCGGCGTGACCATGGTCGGCGTCGGCGGCGCGGGCGGCGGTGGCGGCGGCGGAGCCGTGGCCGGCGGCGTGACCGCCACCATCGTCAGCGACGTCTCCACCCAGGGCGACAAGTCCGGCGCGATCGTCGTCCAGAGCATCGGCGGCGGCGGCGGTTCGGGCGGCTTCAACATCAGCGGCGGCCTGAGCCTGGGCAAGGGCGGCTCGTCGGGCGCGGTCGCCGTGGGCGTCGGCGGGGCCGGCGGCCTGGGCGGCGCGGCCGGGGTGGTCGAGGCCAGCGTCACCGGCGAGGTCAGCACCGACGGCGACGACGCCATCGGCCTGCTGATCCAGTCGGTCGGCGGCGGCGGCGGCAGCGGCGGCATGAACATTTCGGGCGCGGTCGCGCTGTCGTCCGAAGGCACGCTGGGCGTCAGCGTCGGGCTGGGCGGTTCGGGTGGCGGCGGCGGCACGGCGGAGTCCGTGACCCTGGTGCGCAAAGGCGACACCTATACCAGCGGCGCCAATTCGGACGGCATCGTCGTCCAGTCGATCGGCGGCGGCGGCGGCGTGGGCGGCATCAACGTCTCGGGCACGATCTCGGGCAGCACCGGCGGCAGCGCCCTGGGCGTGGCCGTGGGCATCGGCGGCAAGGGCGGCACTGGCCAGAAGGCCGGCGCGGTCAACGCCACTATCGAAGGCAGCGTCGTGGCGCGCGGCGACGTGGTCACGACCGCTGTCTACGACGAGGGCGGCGTGCAGGTCGGCGTCAAGCGGGAAGGCGGCGCCAGCGGCGTCATCGTCCAGTCGGTCGGCGGCGGCGGCGGCGACGGCGGCATCAACGTCTCGGGCGACATCGCGGTCAGCTCGTCTGCGGGCAAGAGCCGGCAGGCCACCTTCGGCATCGGCGGCTTCGGCGGCGGCGGCGGCGACGCGGGCGACGTCACGGTGTCGATCAGCAACGGCCTCAGCGCCGATCGGGCGCAGATGGTCGCGGCCGGCGACGGCGAGACCGCTGTCCTGATCCAGAGCGTGGGCGGCGGCGGCGGCTCTGGCGGCATCAATATCGCCGGCGGCCTGGCCATGAACGGCTCGGCCACGGTCGGCATCGGCGGCTTCGGCGCCGACGGCGGCATGGGCGGCGTGGTGCTGGCCGATGTCGACGCCGACCTCTACGCCAACGGCGATCGTTCGCGCGGGCTTTCGGTCCAGTCGATCGGCGGCGGCGGCGGGTCTGGCGGCATTAACATCGCGGCCGGTATCAAGGGCGCCTCAACCACCAAGGAGCCGGCCCTGGCCTTCGGCCTGGGCGGCTTCGGCGGCGCGGGCAACATCAGCAATGACGTCACGGTCGTCCAGACCGGCCAGGTGCTGGTCGAGGGCGTCGAGGCCATCGGCGTGCTGGTCCAGTCGATCGCCGGCGGCGGCGGCGACGGCGGGCTGAACGTCGCGGCCGCGGCCAGCAACGGCAGCACAAACGACCGCGGCTACTCGATGGCCATCGGCATCGGCGGCCTGGGCGGGACCGGCGCCGACGCGGGCGACGTCAAGCTGACCAGCAACGGCGAGATCGTCGTCAACGGCCAGGTCGGGACCAACGCCCAGGGCCAGACGATCCTGGAGTCCGTCCAATACACCGGCGGTGCGACCGGCGTGCTGGTCCAGTCGATCGGCGGCGGCGGTGGCTCGGGCGGGATCAACGTCACGGCGGTGGCGGCCAAGGCCGGCAGCCCGCTGGGGGCCGGGGTCGGCGGCACGGGCGGAGCCGGCGGCGATGGCGGCCTGGTCACCGTGGTCCGCGGCGACGCCCTGGATCCGGACGTCTATGCCGGAACCGTCTGGACCTTCGGCGACGACTCCGACGGCCTGGTGGCCCAGTCGATCGGCGGCGGCGGCGGCAACGCCGGCATCAACGCCACCCTGGTCTACGCCAAGTCGGGCGCCAAGGAAGAGGACGCCTCGGTTCCCAGCGTGGCGGCGGTCTTCGCGGTCGGCGGCAACGGCGGCTCGGCGGGCATCGGCGACACGGTCAAGGTCATCAACAACGGCGACATCCGCACCGACGGCGCGGATTCCGACGGCTTGGTGGCCCAGTCGATCGGCGGCGGCGGCGGCAACGCCAATTTCAATGTCGGCCTCGGCAAGGTCGAGAAGACCACGGCCGTGGGCCTGGCGATCGGCGGCGATCCCACCTCGGGCGGGACCGGCGGCAAGGTCGACGTGCGCCAGAACGGCGTGATCGTCACCAAGGGCGAGGATTCCGACGCCATCGTCGCCCAGTCGATCGGCGGCGGCGGCGGCAACACCGCGATGAATTCGGTCTTCGCGCTGGGCGCCAGCAACAAGGTCACCGTGGGCATTGGCCAGGAGGGTGGCTCCGGCGGCGCGGGCGGCGAGGTCATCGTCGACGTCAGCGGCCTGCTGAGCACCACGGGCGACAGCTCCAACGGCGTCTTCGCCCAGTCGATCGGCGGCGGCGGCGGCAAGAGCGGCACGCGGTCGATCGGGGCCCAGACCCGCACCGGCGGCGACAAGGAAGAGCGCACCTACAACGCCAGCCTGTCGGTCGGCCTGAAGGGTGGCTCCGGCGCGACCGGCGGCAAGGTCACGGTCACCAGCGACGCGGCTATCGTCACGACCGGCGATGAGTCGCGCGGGGTCTTCGCCCAGTCGATCGGCGGCGGCGGCGGCGCCGGCGGCATGGTGGCCACCAATATCGACACCACCTCGGCGGCCAAGCTGCTGCTGGGCGGCGACGGCGGCACGGGCGCCAAGGGCGGCGAGGTGACGGTCACCCAGTCGGGCCTGATCGTTACCGGCGGCGACCGCTCCGACGGCATCTTCGCCCAGTCGGTCGGCGGCGGCGGCGGCTCCGGCGGCGCGGCCATCATCAAGTCCAAGACCAAGGTGGCCAAGGAAGACGAGGGCGCGGTGTCCGCGACCCTGGCGATCGGCGTCGGCGGCAGCGGCGGCGACGCCGCCTGGGGCGGCGTCGTGACTGTCGCCAACAGCGGCACGATCGTCACCGCGGGCGACTATTCCAACGGCGTGCTGGCCCAGTCGATCGGCGGCGGCGGCGGGGTCGGCGGCGCCGTGGTCACCTCCAGCAGCGACGCGGGCAGCGACAAGACGGCCGCGGCGATCAATGTGGGCGGCTCGGGCGGCACGGGCGCGCTGGGCGGCGCGGTCACCGTCACCAACGAAGGCTATATCTGGACCCAGGGCGACTACGCCTCGGGCGTCTCGGCCAACAGCATCGGCGGCGGCGGCGGCAACGCTGGCGTCATCACCAACACCCTGACGGTCGACACCAAGGAGAACACGACCTTCCGCGCCACCCTCAACGTCGGCGGCCTCGGCGGGGACGGCGGCAAGGGCGGCGATGTCCTGGTGATCAACCGCCCGGTCTCGGGCGTCGCCAACAGCGGCAGGATCGTCACCGAGGGCGTCGATTCCTACGGCGTCTTCGCCCAGTCGATCGGCGGCGGCGGCGGCAACGGCACGTCGATCCGCTCGATCTCGACGGTCAAGTCTGGCGACGGCAGCACCGTGGCGGCCCTCAACGTCGGCGGCGCGGGCGGCACGGGCAATATCGGCGGCGCGGTCACGGTCGAGAACCACGGCCTGATCGACACCAGCGGCGACGGCGCCCACGGCGTCCTGGCCCAGTCGATCGGCGGCGGCGGCGGCAACGGCGGCGTGGTGCTGGCGGCCCTGGTCTCGATGGCCCAGGACACCACCAAGCCCCTGATCTCGGTCGGCGGGGCGGGCGGCGACGGCGGCGACGGCGGCACGGTGCGGGTCGAGAACATCGGCTCGATCGTCACTCGCGGCGCCAACGCCAACGGCATCCTGGCTCAGTCGATCGGCGGCGGCGGCGGCAATGCGGGCGTCGCCCTGTCGCTGGTCGGCGACAGGAAGAGCCTGCTGGTCACCGGCGCCCTGAACCTTTTGATGGGCGCGGTCGGCGGCGGCACGGGCGGCCAGGGCGGCAAGGTCACCGTCATCCAGTCGGGCGACATCACCGTGCTGGGCGAGGGCTCCCAGGCCGTTGTCGGCCAGAGCATCAACGGCGGCGGCGGCACGCTGAAGCTGGACATGTCGAGCCTGCGCGGCAAGATCGGCATCCCCTATCTCGACAAGACCGGCAAGGTCACGACCGATCCGCGCCTGGCCGCGCGGGCCGGCGCCCAGGGCGTCAAGGACATGAACGCCGCGGCCGTAGAGATCATCACCACCGGCGCCGTGGGCGTGGCCGGCGACAACGGCGTCGGCGCCTTCAACCAGGCGATCGGCGGCGGCGGCGGCGTGATGCGCATCGATCTGGGCTTCGCGGGCGATGAGGCCGCGGCCGAGACCGATGATGCGCCGATGCATGTCGATGTTGCGCTGGGCGGACAGGACGGCGTCGGCAACGCTGGTGGAACGTTGACCAGCACCCTGGTCGGCGACGTCCTGACCAATGGCAACAATACCCCCGGCGTGCTGGACCAGTCGGTCGGCGGCGGCGGCGGTCGAGCCATCATCGACCTGGGCACGCCGGGCGGCGCCAGCGTCGGCGCTGTGGAACTGGCGCTGAGCGGCTCGAGTGGCGTTGACGAGATCGGCGGGGCGGTGAACCGTACCCAGACCGGGTCGATCGCCACCACCGGCCAGATGGCGGCGGGCGCGATCCTGCAAAGTCTGGGCGGAGGCGGCGGCCTCGGCTCGCTGGACCTGACGGGGCAGGGCGCGGCGACCACCAAGCCGGCGATCAGCCTCGGTTCGGTCGGCGGTTCGGGCCTGGACGGCGGGATCGTCAAGGCCGGCTTCATCGGCGAGGTGGCCACCTATGGCGACTACGCCTCGGGCCTGGTCGCGCAGTCGGTCGGCGCGGGCGGCGGGATCACGACCCTGTCGGGCGTGGTCTCCAGCACCCTGGCCCTGGGTGGAACCGGCGGCGCCAAGGGTGCCGGCGGCGACATCCTGCTGAGTCACGACGGCGCGGTCGCGACCACGGGCAAGAGCGCCCACGGCGTGTTCCTGCAATCGATCGGCGGCGGCGGCGGCGCGGTGTTCGGCGCGTCCGGCGCCAGCGGCGTGACCCTGTCCAAGGCCAACACCGGCGACGGCGGCGACATCAGCTTCACCCAGTCCGGCGGTCTGCTGACCAAGGGCGAGGGCGCGAACGGCGTCGTGGCCCAGACCCTGGGCGGCGGCGGCGGCTGGGTCGACGGCGTCTTCGCCGGCTCGGCCGGCGGCGCCGGCAGCGGCGGGGC
Organism: Caulobacter hibisci; assembly: GCF_016135805.1. GTDB lineage: Bacteria > Pseudomonadota > Alphaproteobacteria > Caulobacterales > Caulobacteraceae > Caulobacter > Caulobacter hibisci. Next base: position 288,726 of record NZ_JADWOX010000004.1, on the reverse strand, counting down.
GATCACCCTCAACCTGTCCGACGCGATCCTGGCGCTCGGCAAGGACGCTTCGGCGATCTTCGCCCAAAGTTTGGGAGATGTGGGCCTGGGCAAGGACGGGGCAGGCGACATCCGCGTGGTGCTCGACGGCGCGGTGCGCGGCGGCTCGGAAACCGGCGTCGGCCTGAAGATCGACGGCGGGGCCAAGAACCTGGTCACCACCTCAGGCCTGATCTCGGCGATCTCGGGCAAGGCCATCGACGCCACTGACGGCGACGAGACCGTGCGCAACAGCGGCGTCGTCATCGGCGACATCGATCTGGGCTTCGGGACCAACAGCTTCGCCAACAACGCCGGCGCGACCTTCGTGGCCTATCACACGATCGACCTGCGCGATGCGACGGGCGTCCACGGCCTGTCGGACGACGAGGTCATGGTCTCGGCCCAGGGCGTCTCGACGGCCGCCGCGGGCTCGGCCGCGACCTTCACCAACAGCGGGGACTTCCAGATGGGGCTCAGCGCCTCGCGCGTGCCGATCGACCTGCTCAAGGGCGAAGCGTTCGGCAATCTGGACGCCGCGAGCGATCCGGCGACCAATCCGCTGTACGGCGCGCGGGTAATCAACACCGTGGCCCTGGACGGTCACTTCGAGCAGACCGCGACCGGCCACCTGGCCTTCGACGTCGCCTACGGTCCCTATGCTTCGGATCGGGTCAACGTCACCGGCGATGCGACCGTGGCCGGCACGGGCGACGTGGTTCTGACCTGGCTGGAGAACAGCAAGCCGGTGACCCTGTTCGCCACCGGCGGCAAGGCCACCGACGCCGGGCTGAAGATCACCGACACCCTGGCGATGGACTACCGGATCGAGACCACCCCGACGGCGGTCCAGCTGGCCTTCACCAGCCACTTCGACCAGGGCTTCCTGAATCGGAACGGCCAGGCGCTGGGCAAGCACATGAACTCGGCCATCTCGCTGGGCGACTCCAGCGGCATCGGCCGCCTGATGGCGCTGATCGGCAACCTGCAGACCGGCCAGGAGGCGGCGTACGCCACGATCTTCCGCAACCTCAGCCCCGAGCCCTACCTGGCGCCGCTGCGCAGCCAGCTGGCCACCTCGAACAGCTTCTCGCAGAAGCTGTTCAGCTGCGCCCAGCCGACCCGCAGTCTGGACGGCAAGTGCTCGTGGGCCTCGATCGAGACGGCCTCGACCAAGGGCAAGGCCGACGCCGAGGTGTTCGGCACGAAGTCAGAGGGCGGTCGTCTCAGCGGCGGTTTCGAGCAGCCCCTGGCGGGCGACTGGTCGCTGGCGGCCGGTGTCGGCTTCGAGCGACTGGACAGCGTGCTGGTCGACGGCATGCGGGCCCGTTCCAGCGGCCAGGGCTTCACCGCCGGCGCTGGCGTCAAGCGGCGCTCCGACACCGGCGCCGAGATGGCCTTCTCGCTGTCGGGCGGCTGGCAGTGGATGGAGACCGCGCGCAGCGTGGACGTCTTCACCTCGGGCCGCGGCGAGGCCGAACCGGAAAGCGGCTATGTCCGCGCCGACGGCCGCTTCGCCTATGTGATCGAGAACGGCCGCCTGTTCGTGCGGCCGGCCGTCAACGTCTGGGCGACGGGCCTGCACCAGCAGCGCTTCTCCGAGACCGGGGTCGAAGGCTTGGGCGTCAACGGCGTCTCGCACACCCAGGTCCTGGCCGGGATCAATCCCGAGGTCACCCTGGGCTTCGTGTTCAAGGAAACCCAGAAGAGCCAGGGCGCGGTGTCGCTGACGCTCGGCGTAGTGGCCAACTCGACCGACCGGCTCGAGATGCCGTTCCGCCTGGCCGGCGCCAATCCGGCTTCGGATCCGGCCAAGATCGGCACGGTGATGGACAAGACGGCCTATCGGGTCGGCGCGGACGTCCACCTGATCGGCGACGACAAGGTGGCCGTGCGGTTCAACTACACCGGCGAGTTCGGCGATCGCACCCAGAGCCAGTCGGCCGGCCTGAACCTTCGGGTCCGCTTCTAGGACGGGTATTCGGCGGGCGTGTTCGTGACGGACACGCCCGCCGCCGCTCAGGCGGGCTCCCAGCCCAGGCCCAGGCTCTTCTGCAGGGCGATGAAGTTGCGGGTCAGGGCGGCGTTGGCGTCGCTGACGGCGATTTGCGCCTGCACCCGCTGGCGCTCGGTGTCGAGGACGTCCAGCGTGCTGGCCGTGCCGCCGGCCTGACGCTGGGCCTGCAAGGCCGCGGCACGATCGGCCGAGGCCTGAACTGTGCGCAGGCTGGCCAGGCTTTCGCGCTGGCGGCCATAGCGCGACAGGGCGGTCTCGGCGTCCTGCAAGGCCGACAGCACCGTCTTGCGGTACTGGGCCAGCGCCTCGTCGCGGGCGCCCTCCGCCTCGCCGATCTTGGCCTTGGCGCGACCGAAGTCGAATGGCGTCCATTGCAGCATCGGCATCAGGATCTGGCTCGGCGTGGCGTCGAACAGGTTCGCCGCGTCGGTCGCCGAATAGCCCAGCAGGCCGATCAGCGACACCTTCGGGAACTGGTCGGCCGTGCGCTGGCCGATGACGGCGTTGGACTGGGCCAGGGCTCGCTCGGCCTGGCGCACGTCGGGACGGCGGCGCAGCATCCCGGCCGGATCGCCGACCGTCACCACGGCGGGCGGGGCGGGGATCGGGGCCGGGGCGGCCAGGTCGGCGTCCAGAGCGCCCGGCTCGCGGCCGGTCAGCACGGCCAGACGGTCCATCTGCTCGTCGATCTGGGCGGACAGGGGCACGAGGTCGGCGCGGGTCGACTGCAACTGGTTGTTCAGCCGCTCGACATCGAGCTGCGAGGCCGTGCCGCCGGCCTGACGCTGCTTGGCCAGCTCGACTTGGCGGGCCTGGATCTCGGCCGTCTTGCGCGACAGGACTTGGCGCTGCTGGAGCTGGCGCAGCTGGACATAGGCCTGGGCGACCTCGGCCTCCAGGCTGACCAGGGCGCCGTCCATAGCGGCCTGCTGGGCCTGGACCTTGGCGCCGGCGGCCTCGGTCGCGCGGGCCTTGCCGCCGAACAGGTCGAGCTCCCAGGTGGCGTCGAAGCTGGCGGTGTAGAGCTCCAGCGCCCCGCCGCCGTCCTCGCCCAGCACCTCGCCCAGCCCGCCGATGCGCACATAGCCGGCGCTGGTTCCGGTGTTGGGCAGGCGGTCGGCGCGGGCCTTCTTCAGGCCCGAGCGGGCCTGGATGACGCGGGCCCGGGCGATCTCGACGTCGGGGCTGGAGGCGAGAGCCGCCTCGACCAGCCGGTCGAGCAGGGGATCGCCCAGGGCGCGCCACCACTGTCCGGCTGGCGCCTCGGCCGACAGGGTCTCGGCGCGGTGGAAGGCCGGCTGCTGCGCCGCGAGCGGGGCGGCGGGCTTTTCATAGTCGGGACCGACGACGCAGCCGGCCACGATCGGCGCGGCGGCGAGCAGCGCCAGGAAGGAAAGGGAGCGGGTCAATGGGCCATCTCCGAGCTGGCCGCGCCGCCCTTGGGCGGTGGCCGGAGGATGAAAACGAGGGGAGACAGGGCCAGCAGCGCCACGCCCAGCACGAGGAAGCACTCGGAATAGGTCATGATCATCGCCTGCTGGTGGATGGTGCGCGTCAGCGACATCAGGGCCTGGGTCTGGCCGGCGGCGAGATCTCCGCCCTGCGCGAACTGGGCCGCCTGGGCGGCGATGCGCGACTGGGCCAGGTCCGAGTTCTGGGTGACGCTCTGGCTGATGACGCCGAAATGGGTCGCCGCCCGCCGATCGATAAAGACGCCCAGCAAGGCCAGCCCCAGCGAGCCGCCCAGATTGCGCGCCATGTTGAACAGGCCCGCTGCGTCGGCGGTGTCCTCGCGCGACACCGACCCGACCGAAGCCTGGTTCAGCGGCATCATCGCCAGGATCTGCCCGAGGCCCCGCAACAGCTGCGACAGCACGAACTGGTCGCCGGAGGTGTTGGCCGTCAGGCTGATGTCGACGAAGCAGCTGGCCGCAAAGCAGAACAGCCCCAGCAGCACCATCGGTTTCAGCGGCGCCTTGCCCAGGATCAACGGCAGCAGCGGCATCATCAGGATCGCCGGCACGCCGGAGACGGCCAGGATGCGTCCCGACTGGCTGGCGTTGTAGCCGGCGATCTGGGCCAGGAACTGCGGCAACACGTAGAGGATGCCGTACAGCACCATGCCGGTGACCACGACCAGCAGGATGACGCTGGCGTAGGACTTGTTGAGCATCAGCCGCAGCTTGATGAACGGCTGCTTGGCCGTGGCCTGGGCCACGCCCAGCATGATGAAGCCGGCGATCGAGACGATGGTCATGACCACGATGCTCGACGACTCGAACCAGTGGTCGCGCTGGCCTTCCTCGAGCACCACGGTCAGGCACGACAGGCCCAGGGTCATGCCGGCTATGCCCAGCCAGTCGGCGCGGATCAGCTGGTCCAGCCGGCTCTTCTGATGGGGCAGGCCGAAAAGCAGCAGGGTGAAGAGAGCCGCGGCCACCGGCACGTTGATGAAGAAGCACCAGCGCCAGCTCATCGTGTCGGTCATCCAGCCGCCGATCAGCGGGCCCAGCAACGGGCCCAGCAGCACGATCAGGCCGAAGATGGTCATGCCGATCGGCATCTGGTGCTGGGGCAGGCGGGTGCGGACGATGGTCTGGGCGGTCGGGATCAGCGCCCCGCCGAAGAAGCCCTGGCCCACCCGGCCGATGATCAGGGTCGGCAGGTCGTGGGCGCCGCCGCAGACCATCGAGAACAGGGTGAAGAGGCCGCCGCACAGCAGCAGCAGGGTGCGCAGGCCGAAGACCCGGCTCAGCCACGCCGACAGCGGGATCATCACGACCTCGCTGACCAGGTAGCCGGTGCCGATCCAGGTGCCCTCGGTGCCGCTGGCGCCGATCTCGCCCTGGATCTGGGGCAGGGCGGAATTGACGATCGAGATGTCGAGCGAGGCGATCAGGGCGCCCAGGGCGCCGGCGATCACCGCGATCCAGTCGGTCAGGCTGGCGTTCGGGGCGCGCTGGGCCGCGCCGGACGCCGCGTTGGTGGCGGCGGCGCCGCTCACCGGCCCGGCGCCTTGCTGGTGTCGATGCTGATGCTGGCCGACAGGCCCGGCAGCAGTCGCTCGCGCAGGTCGGCCGGCGCCAGAACGCGGAAGCGCACCGGCACGCGCTGGACGATCTTGGTGAAGTTGCCGGTGGCGTTCTCGGCCGGCAGCAGGGCGAACTGGGCGCCGGTGCCGGGGGCGAAGCTGTCGATCACCGCGTCGATCTCGCGGCTGCTGAAGGCGTCGAGCTTGACCTTGGCGTGCTGGCCCACGCGCATGCGGCCGATCTGGGTCTCCTTGAAGTTGGCGACCAGATAGGTCTGGCTGACCGGCACGATCGACATCAGCCGTCCGCCCGGCTGCACGAACTGGCCCAGCCGCACCGAACGGTCGCCGACCCGCCCGGCGATCGCCGCGCGCAGCACGGTGTCGTCGACATTGATCTGGGCCGAGCGGGCCTGGGCCTGGGCGCTCTTCAACTGGGCGCGGGCCTGGTCGGCCTGGGCTGACAGGGTGGCGGTCTGGCGGCGGGCCTGCTCCTGCGAGGCCAGGGCGGCGCTCAGCTTGGCGCGGGCCTGGTCGCGATCGTTGAGCGCTTGGGCGTAGCGCTGGGCGGTCTCGGCGCCTTGCTCCGACAGCAGCCTGTAGCGCTCGGCCTCGCGGCCGGCGAAGGCGGCGGCGTCCTGGGCGCCCTTCAGCTGGGCTTCGGCCTGGGTCACCGCGGGCTGCTGCTGTTCGATCTGGCGCCGGGCGGTCTCGAGGTCGGCCTGCCGGGCCTCGATCGTCGCCGCCTGGGCCGCCAGGCTGGCCTCGTAGTTGACCGCGTCGATCTTCAGCAGCGGTTGGCCGGCGACGACCGCCTGGTTGTCGGCGACATAGACCGCCTTCACATAGCCGGAGACCTTGGGCGACACCGTCACCTGGTCGGCGCGCAGATAGGCGTCGTTGGTTTCCTCTACGAAGCGGCCATGCAGCCACCATTGAACGCCGAACACCGCGCCGATCACCGCCGCCACCGAGACGACGCCAAGGAGGCCCCGCTTGATGCGCCGCGTCTTCGCGGCGTCCTGGGCCGCGTTGTTCTGTGATGTCTGGTCTTCGGCCGCCATCTACTCAATCCCCGAAGCCGGCGAGGAGGGGCCGGCGGCGAGATATCTGCCAAATGGAAGAAGTTTGTCAATTGGAAGAAATTGACGCTAGAAGAGGTCCCATGACCGACGCCCAAACGCCTCCCCCCCGTCGTCGCCGTCCCGCCGGCGGCTACGCCAAGGCTGACGAGACGCGCGAAAAGATGATCCTGGCGGCGCTGCGGGTGTTCGCCGACGACGGCTTCGAAAAGGCCTCGACCCGGCGGATCGCCGCCGAGGCCGGGGTGACGCCGCCCGTGCTGCAGTACCACTTCGACAGCAAGGAAGGCCTGCACCGGGCCTGCGGCGACTATCTGGTCGCCCAGGTCATGGGTCGGTTGGCGCCGGTTCTGGAACGGACCCGCCAAGCCCGGGACGCCGAGACCGCCGTAGAGGTGCTCTGTGAGCTGATGACCACGCTCAGCAGCGCCGGCATGGGCCGCGTCAACATGGCCGAGTGGAAGCTGTTCATGGCTCGCGCCGACGCCGACACCGACGGTCCGGCCCGCGCCATCGTCGAGGCCGGCGTCGCTCAGCCGATCATGCGCGCGGCGCTGCTGCTGGTCGCCCGCGCCCTGGATCTTCCGCCCGAGAGCGAGGAGGCCCGGCTGCGGGCCATGCTGCTGATGGGCCAGGTTTCGGTCGTCACCGCCCGCCGCCAGCGCACGCTGGACGTCATGGGCTGGAGCGAGTTCGACGAGGCCGCTCAGGCGACGGTCAACAGGATCCTTGTCGACAACGTCCGCCGGCTGACGGCCCGGGACTGACCGGCCAGGGAGCCGTCAGGTCGAGAGCTGCTGTTCCAGGTCGGCCAGGGTGCCCTGGATATGCTCGACCAGCAGGGCCTCGACCGTGGCGGCGTCGCCGGCCTTCCAGGCGTCGAGGATCTCGCGGTGCTCGCGGCTGGCGCGTTCGTTGCGGCCGAAGGGCTCCAGATGGATGCGCACATAGCGCTCCGACAGGATCTGCAGCCGCTCGACCAGCTGGCCGGTGACGTGGCCGCCGGGGCGAACCAGAGCCATGTGGAAGGCGCGGTTGCGAGTGATGTGGTCGCCCTCGGGCTTGCCCATCTCCTCCTCCAGCGCCGACAGGGCGGTTTCGGCCAGGGCGTGATCTTCCGGGCTGGCCTTCACGGCCGCATCGGCCGCGGCGGCGGGCTCCAGCTTCAGGCGCAGGGCGAAGACCTCGGCGGCCTCGTCGGTGGAAGCCGGCCGCACCACATAGCCGCGGTTGGGATAGGACTGCAGCAGACCGTCCTGTTCGAGGCGGCTGAGCGCCTCGCGCAGCGGGATCTTGGAGACCCCCAGTTCGCCGGCGATGCTGTCCTGCCGCACCGCCGTCCCGGGCGACATGGCGCCGGTGAGGATCCGCCGACGCACGATCTCGTAGGTCTGGTCGGAGAGAGTTCGGACGACGATGCTCATGAAACTTGGACTTGAATCCCCCGCGGACATCGTGCCCGCTAGTTGCGTATACCATATTCTCGCGGGGATTTAAGAAGAGTTGGCGGCGTCAGACCACCTGAAAGCCCGCCCAGAACGGATCGGCGCGATCGATCCAGATCGTGTTGAAGCCCGTGGAGATCGCCGAGCCCTGGACCGAGGGGATGATCGCCTTGCGATCGCCCAGCGTGGTCTCGGCCTCGACCCGTCCGGTGAAGCGGCTCTTGATGTAGCTCTCGTGCACGAAGGCGTCGCCGACCTTCAACCGGCCCTTGGCGTGCAGGTGGGCCAGCCGCGCCGAGGTGCCGGTGCCGCACGGGCTGCGGTCGATGGCGCGGTCGCCGTAGAACACCGCGTTGCGGCCGTCGGCGCCGTCGCTGGCGGGAACGTCGGCCCATAGCACATGGCTGACGCCGCGAATGGTGGAATCCAGCGGATGCACCGGCTCGACCTTCTCGCGCACCAGCGTGCGGATGATCGGGCTGAGGCGCAGGATCTCGGCCGCGCCGAGGGCGTCGACGCCCTTATAGGCGCCTTGCGGCTCGACGATGGCGTAGAAGTTGCCGCCGTAGGAGACGTCGACGGTCAGCGGGCCGAAGTCCGGGACCTCGATCTCGACGCCGGTCTCGGCCAGGTAGCTGGCGACGTTGCGGATCTTCACCGAGGTGACTTTCGACCCTTGCGTCTCGTAGGCGATGTCGATGACGCCGGCCGGCACTTCCAGCCGCAGCTTGCCCGGCTCGCGCGGGGTGATCAGGCCGTTCTCCAGCGCGAAGGTGACCATGCCGATCGTGCCGTGGCCGCACATCGGCAGGCAGCCGCTGGTCTCGATGAACAGGATGCCCGCGTCGCAGTCGGGCAGGGTGGGCGGATAGAGGAAGCCGCCCGACATCATGTCGTGGCCGCGCGGCTCGAACATTAGGCCGGTGCGGATCCAGTCGAAGCGGGCGAGGAAGTCCTGGCGTCGTTCGCTCATGCTGGCACCGCTCAGCAGCGGCGCGCCGCCGGCGACTAGCCGCACGGGATTTCCGGCGGTGTGGCCGTCGATGCAGAAGAACGTGTGACGCATGACTTCCTCAAGACTCGAGAAGCGCCGATCCAATCGGTTTGGAGCGGGGTTGTCATCCCGGCGCGCCGAGGCGGCCGGGATGACGGGCAGTCTGAATCAGGCCGCTTCGGCCTTGGTCAGCACCGGCCGGGTGGCGGCGGCTTCCTCGACCATGGCGACCACCTGGGCGCGGCGGGCGCCGGCCAGGGGCAGGCGGGGCATGCGCACGCGCTCGGAACCGCGGCCCATGATCTCCTCGGCCAGCTTGATCGACTGGACGAGGTCGTGCTCGGCGTCGAGGTGCAGCAGCGGCATGAACCACTGGTAGATGCGGCGCGCCGTCTCCAGGTCGCCGGCGTCGACAGCCGCGACCAGGGCCACCGATTCCTGCGGGAAGGCGCTGGTCAGGCCCGAAACCCAACCCCTGGCGCCCAACAGCAGGCCTTCCAGGGCCACGTCGTCGAGACCGGCCATCAGGATGAAACGGTCGCCGAAAGCGCGGGCCAGATCGGTGAAGCGACGGGTGTCGGGCGCGCTTTCCTTGACGGCCACGATGGTCGGCTCGTCGGCCAGGCGTTCCAGAACGCCCAGGCTGATGGCGGCGCGATAGGCCGGCGGGTTGTTGTAGAGCATGATCGGCAGGCCGGAGGCCTGGGCGACGGTGCGGAAGTGGGCTTCCAGCTCGGCTTCGGTCGGCACGTAGACCATGGCCGGCAGGGCCATCAGGGCGTTGGCGCCGATGGCTTCGGCGTCCTTGGCGAAGGCGGCGGCGCGGGGCGTGGTCAGCTCCGAGCAGCCGACGATGATCGGCACGCGGCCGGCCACGACCTCGACGGCGGCCTTGAGCAGGCTGCGCTTGTCGTCGGCCTCCAACGAGTTGTTCTCGCCGCAGGTGCCCAGCACCACGAGGCCGTGAACCCCGTCGCGGACAAGGTTATCCAGAACCTTCTGGCTGGCGTCGTAATCGATCGAGAGATCGGGGTTGAATTGAGTGGTAGCGGCGGGAAACACGCCCGACCAACGCATGGAACTCATAGTGCTTGCGCCTCCTGCTGATTTGTCTACCGTATACGATATTAAGTGCGAGGGTAAAGCCCGACGATGAAAGCGGCTGGAACGGCGGTGATTGGTGGCGGGATCGTAGGCACGGTCTGTGCGCTTGCGCTGCGACGCGCGGGTGAGGACGTGCTGCTGATCGATCCGCGTCGTGACCCGCCGCCGGCCTCCTATGGCAACGCCGGTCACATCGCCGTCGAGCAGGTCGAGCCCCTGGCCTCGCCGGCTGCTCTGGCCTCGGCGCCGCGACGCCTGTTCGCCCTGGGCGGCGCGCTGGATTTCCGACTCGCCGACGCCGCGACCTGGATGCCCTGGGCGGCCCGTTACATTCGCGCCTGCACGCCCGAGAGCGCGGCGCGCGGCCGGGTCGCGCTGGGCGGCCTGCTGTCCGACGCCCTTCCGGCCTGGAAGCGGCTGGCGGCCTCTGTCGCGCGGCCGGACCTGATCATCGAGCAAGGCCATGTCGTGGTCTGGGAAAGCCAGGACAGCGCCCGCAAGGGCATGGCCGCCTGGAGCGCGGCCGACATCGGCCAGGCCAGGCTGTCGTCGCTGGACGAGCCGACCCTGCGCCGCATCGCCCGACGGGTCTCGACGCCCGTGGCGGATGGCGCGCGGTTCGAGGGCTCGGCCCAGGTCAGCGATCCTGGCCAGGCGCTTAAGCTGCTCGGCGAAGCCTTCGAAGCGGCCGGCGGCCGGCGGCTGACGGCCAGCGTCTCGCGCCTGGCGCCGCGCGGCGCGGGCGCCGATATCGTGCTGGAGGGCGGCGAGCGCGTGCTGGCCGGCCGGATCCTGGTCACCGGCGGCGTCGGTTCGGGCGCGCTGATGCGCGGCCTTGGCCACGTCGCCCCGATCATCGCTGAGCGCGGCTATCACCTGGAAGGCCTGGCGGGGGATTGGGACAACCTGCCGCCGGTGGTGTTCGAGGACCGCTCGCTGATCCTGACCCGGTTCGGCGATCGCCTGCGGGCCGCCAGCTTCGTGGAGTTCTGCCGCGAGGGCTCGTCGCCCGATTCGATGAAGTGGGACCGCCTGCGCGGCCATCTGTCGGCGCTGGGCATAGTGCTCGGCGGTCAAGTGGCGCAATGGTCCGGCGCGCGCCCGACCCTGCCGGACTACCTGCCGGCCATCGGCGCCAGCACGCGGGCCGACAACCTCTACTACGCCTTCGGGCACCAGCATCTGGGCCTAACCCTAGCAGCGACCACCGGCGAGATCGTCGCCCGACTAATGGCCGGCGAGGCGCCCGACCTTTCCGCTTTCGACATAGACCGCTTCGCCTCCGGGCGGGGCAAGACGAGGACTGCCGCATGACCCTGGGCGTTGGCGGATCAACCATGGCCGCCGAACTGGCGAGCCTTTCCCCGCGCGCCGGCCGCCCGCCGGCGATCACCGCCGCCGAGTACGAGGCGCGGCTGGAGAAGGCGAGGGGGCTGACCCGCGCCCTGGGCGCCGACGCCCTGCTGATCGGGGCCGGGGCGTCGCTGCGCTATTTCACCGGTGTGCCGTGGGGAGCGACCGAGCGGCTGGTCGCCCTGCTGCTGCCCGTGACCGGCGCGCCGCTGATGATCTGCCCGGCCTTCGAGCTGGGCTCACTGCAGGCCGACCTGAAGATCGAGGTCGAAATCCGCCTCTGGCAGGAGCACGAAAGCCCCGCCGGCCTGGTCGGCCGGACCCTGGCCGAGCTGGGCGCGGATACGCTGGCCCTCGATCCGGCCGCGCCGTTCCTGCTCTATTCATCGCTGAAGGCTGCCGCGCCGTCGCTGTCGGTCAAGGACGCGACCCCGATCATCGACGGCTGCCGGGGCGTGAAGTCGCCGGCCGAACTGGCCCTCATGCGCTACGCCAAGGCCATTACCCTCGACGTCCATCGCCGCGCCGGCGCGGTGCTGGCGCCCGGCGTGCGGGCCAGCGAGATCAAGCGCTTCATCGACGAGGCCCACAGGGCGGCGGGCACGACCGGCTCGACCTTCTGCGCCGTGCAGTTCGGCGAGGCCACGGCCTATCCGCACGGCCTGCCCGGTGACCAGGAACTGGCGCAGGGCGACCTCGTGCTGATCGACACCGGCTGCCAGGTCGAGGGCTACCAGGCCGATATCACCCGCACCTATGTGTTCGGCCAGCCGGGCGACGAGCATCGCCGGATCTGGAACATCGAGCACGCGGCCCAGGCCGCCGCCTTCGCCGCCGTGAAGCCGGGCCTGCCGTGCGAGATCATCGACCAGACGGCCCGCGCCGTGCTGGAGCGCTATGGCCTGGGCCCCGACTACGCCCTGCCGGGCCTGCCGCACCGCACTGGCCACGGCATCGGCCTGTCGATCCACGAGGGTCCCTATCTGGTGCGCGGCGATTCCACGCCGCTGGCGCCGGGCATGTGCTTCTCGAACGAGCCGATGATCGTGATTCCCGGCCGGTTCGGGATCCGGCTGGAAGATCATTTTCACGTCACCGAGGACGGCGCGGCGTGGTTCACGCCGCCTTCGCCGTCAATCGACGACCCGTTCGGCCTGGGACGCTGATCGTGGGACGCATCGAGTTCTGATTTGGCCAATGTCTCCGCGGCGCCGGGAGGAGTGCGGCGCGGAGTTTCCTTGAAGGGGGATCGAATGAGCTTCTGGACGCGCCGCAAGGCGCTCGACGCGATCGTGGCGGTGGACGCCGGCCACAGGCTCAAGCCCACGCTCAGCTGGCCGCACCTTCTGGCGCTGGGCATCGGCGCCATCATCGGCACGGGGATCTACACCCTGACCGGCATCGGGGCCGAGCGCGCCGGACCGGCCGTGATCCTGGCCTTCGCCGCCTGCGGCGTGCTCTGCGTGTTCGCCGCCCTGGCCTATGCCGAGGTCGCCACCCTGATCCCCGCGGCCGGCAGCGCCTACACCTACGCCTATTCGGTGCTGGGCGAGGGCCTGGCCTGGATCGTCGGCTGGAGCCTGGTGCTGGAATACGCCGTGACCTGCGCGGCCGTGGCCGTTGGCTGGTCGGGCTACATGGTGGGCCTGTTGAAGAGCGTCGGGATCGCCCTGCCGCCCGAGCTGCTGGCCGGTCCGCACGCGGGCGGGATCATCAACCTGCCGGCGGTGCTGATCACCGTGGCGGTGACGGCCCTGCTGGCCAAGGGCGCGCGCGAGAGCGCCACGGTCAACATCGTGCTGGTGATCATCAAGATCGTCGCCCTGGCGGTGTTCGTGACCCTGACCATCGGCGCGATCAAGGCCGCCAACTTCCACCCCTTCATGCCCTACGGCTTCGCCTCCCACACCGAGGGCGGCCATCCGCGCGGGGTGATGGCGGCCGCGGCCATCGTGTTCTTCGCCTTCTTCGGCTTCGACGCGGTCTCGACCTCGGCCGAGGAGGTCAAGAACCCCAAGCGGGACCTGACCATCGGCATCATCGGCTCGATGCTGATCTGCACGGTGATCTACATGATCGTGGCCGCCTGCGCCGTCGGCGCCTGGCCCTATGCCGAGTTCGCCCGTTCGAGCGAGCCCCTGGCCTTCATCCTGCGCTCGCTGCAGCATCCGGTCGCCGCCGTGGCCATCGCTGTGGCCGCCATCCTGGCCCTGCCGAGCGTCATCCTTGTGATGATGTACGGCCAGACCCGTGTGTTCTTCGTCATGGCCCGCGACGGGCTGCTGCCCAAGGCTCTGGGCAAGCTCAGCGCCAGCCACGCGCCGGTGCGCCTGACCCTGATCACCGGCGTGGTCGTGGCCCTGGTCGGCGGTTTCCTGCCGCTGGACCAGATCGCCGAGCTGTCCAACGCCGGCACCCTGCTGGCCTTCATCTGCGTCGCCGTCTGCGTGATGGTGCTGCGGGTGACGCGGCCCGACCTGCCGCGCCTGTTCCGCTGCCCGGCGGTGTGGATCGTCGCGCCGCTGGCCGTGGTCGGCTGCCTCTACTTCATGATCAGCCTGCCGATGGGCACCCTGCTGCGCTTCGTGGGTTGGAACGCCATCGGCCTGGTCGTCTACCTGCTCTACAGCCGCCGCACGAGCCTGCTGGCCAAGGGCGTCGACGTCCCGCCGGTCAGTGACGCGGCGATCTAGAAGCGTTCTCGCCCGTACCTTCTAGCCGTGTGTCCCCGCGAAGGCGGGGACCCAAGCTGGCTTTCAGGATCGAGCGCGTTCCGCGCCAAAAACTGCGGCCTCGGCTTGGATCCCCGCCTTCGCGGGGATGCTCGGAGGAGGGGCAGGGATACTCAAGAAAGCAGAAGCCCCGCCGGTCCGTCCGGCGGGGCTTTTTCATGCGCTATCGTCCAAAAAAATAACGCCGCCGCTTGGGGAAGCGGCGGCGTTGGCTGGCGGGGGGCAGCCAGCGGGGGAAAGCTATTTCGGACGCAGGACGATCGTCTTGGCCTTGTCGCCCAGCGCCAGGGTGTAGGCTCCGCGTTCGAAGGTGCCTTCAGCCGGAGCGTAGGGCTTGGCGCCGGCCGTGGTGGCCTCCACCAGCAGGCGGGCGGCCGGGGTGGACGTGTCGGCGGCCGCCAGGGTCAGGGTGATCTCGCCGGTCGCCGGGACATAGGTCGCCGCCTCGATCTTGCCGGCCTCCAGCGTCAGCCAGGCGCCGACCGGCGCGACGAACAGGCGGGCGCGGGCGCCGTCCTTGGGAACGATCCGCACCACGCCGCCGGTCTCGTTGACGTCGCCGCCGAAGCCCAGCCAGCCGAAGGTCGGATCCTTCACCGCATAGGTCGCCGCCGCATAGGCGTGGCCGAAGAAGCCCATGCCGTAGTCGCCGCTGAGCGGATCCCACTTCATCATGTCGGGATAGGAGTGGAAGGCGGCCGAGCCGAAGCCGTCCTGGTCGATATTGGTCACGCCGCCCATCATGCCGCCGTAGGCGACGCGCAGCAGGTGGAGGTCGGCCGGATTGGCGCGGAAGGCGTCGAACAGCGGCACGGCGTTGAGGGCCGAACCGTAGTGGTGGATCTGCCGCTCGATGCGCGAGTATTTGCCGCCGTAGAGGAAGTCCCAGTAGCGGCGGGCGTTGCCGTTATAGCCCCAGCTGGGGATGGTCGGGTCGTAGGCGAGGATCACCTCGCGGGTCTCGTCAGCCTGCGGCTGGTAGCCGAAATAGCGCATCCAGGCATAGACCTCGGGCTGGCCCGTGGAATCCCAGGCCATCTCGCTGCCGAACGGATAGGGCAGGGTCTTCCAGTGGTCGGCGCGGCCCTTCATCAGGGCCTCGTACTCGGTCGCCTCGGCGGTCATGCCCTCGCGCTTCAGGTCCTTGAGGATGTCGACGAAGACGTCGCCTTCCATCTGGCCGAACTGGGCGTAGTAGGGGGCGTCTCGCATCATCGCCACGGCGGTGATCCGCGCGTGGTCCAGATACCAGCGCCAGTCATGGAGGGTGATCAGGCCCTGGTGGTTGCGGGCCAGGCGGTAGAGCACCCAGTGGCCGATGGCCACGTGCGGATAGTTGTACGAGCGGCCCAGATCACCCGCGTCCTTCTTCGACCACGAGGTCCAGGAGCGCCAGTCGATCTTGGGGTCGTAGTAGCCCGGCAGTTCGTCGGGCTGGTAGTAGAACAGGCTCTTCTTGACCGCCCCTGCCTGCGGGCCGTCGGCGACCTGCAGTTCGCCGACCACGGTCTCGTCGACCAGACGTTCGAGCTTGGCGACCTCGCCCGCGTCGGGATTGTCGAGCTGCTTCATCATCGCCGCCACCCAGGCGCCGGCGCCGCCTTCGTCGCTCATGCCCGCGACCCAGACCCGCGAGTCCTGGCTGACGATCTTGTCGGTCTCGCGGTCGTAGCTGAGGATCGCCGGCGAGCGGCCGAACGGGTCGGCCTTGTCGTCGAACCACTGCTTGTCGGTGGTGAAGCGGCCCAGATCGGCCATGGTCTGTTCAAGCGGCTTGGTGACGAAGTAGCTGACCGTCTGCACCTGGCCGTCGGCATAGGTGATCGACAGGGTCGAGCGGCCCCAGCCCGAGGCCTTGACGTCATAGCGCGCCCAGCCCTTGCCCGAGCCCGCCGCCGTGGCGGTCAGGGCGCCGGCCGGGAAGCTCTCGATCCTGGCCACCTTCGAGGGCGACTTCAGGAACAGCGCGCCCTGCTGGTCGGTGGGCAGCACGTAGCCGGGCACGCCCACGGCCACTGGCCGCTTGTTGGCGACCAGGGTGTCCTCGATGGCGCGGATCGACGGCGAGGCCACGAAGCGCACGCCGATGACCCGGGTCTCGCCCGGTTTCAGGACGAAGCTGGTTGGGACGTTCCACTGCTGGCCGGCGGTCTTCCACTCCTTCTCGGCGAAGCCGAGGCTGGCGATCGTCCAGTCGTAGAAGCCCTCGGCGGTCTGGCCGCGGTCGGTGCGGTCGGTGAAGATGTCGCCGTCGCCGCGCGTGGCGCGGGCCTCGCGGATCGGGCGATAGGCCTCCAGCGGCGTGCCGGTCTCGGGCAGCACCAGCAGGGCCGGGCCCTTGCCGTTCAGGCGGGTCACCTGCAGGTAGCCGGCGTCGCGGCCGATATAGGGATCGACGAAGCTGGCCTGGGCGTGGGCCTCTTCCAGCGAGCGGTCGGTGATGATGTTGTCGAACACCATCGGCAGGCCCAGGGCCCCGATCTCCAGCGGCGCCTTGCCGGTGTTGACCAGGGTGAAGCGCAGGGCCAGCACGCCGTTGTCGTTGACCCAGCGGCGCTCGATCCGCACCGGCGCGTTTTCGCCCAGCGAGGCGGTGATGTCGGCCGCGGCCAGCACCGCGCCGCCGGCCTTCAGCGGGCGGATCGGCTTGCGGGTGTGGGCCGAGCTGAAGTCGCGCCAGGCTCCGCCGGCTTCACGCGCCCGCAGGTGGATGTCGCCGATATGGACATAGCCGTCCGCTGCGCGCTCGGCCTCGCGGGCGCCGGGCGTGAAGTCGAAGGCCGCTTCGCCCAGGGGGGACAGGCGCGCCAGGGTCTGGGTGTCGCTCCGCAGGTCCAGCTGGAACTGCTTGGTGCGATAGGCCGTCTTGGCGATCGGCGGAAAGACCTTCTTCTCGGCCTTGGGCGGCTCCTGGGCGAAGGCCGTCGCCGGGACGGGCAGGGCTGCGGAGGCGCCGGCGAGCAGCAGCAGGGCCAGGGAGAGGGGGCGTGCGGTTTTCATCTTATGCCTCATCGCGAGACCGGAGCCGAAACGGGAGCCGTCGCCGTCGTCAGCGGCGGCGGGGCTTCGTCGAGCAGGTTGCGGGTGAAGTAGTCGCGCAGCTTCTTGTGGAAGAAGGGCTGACCGACGGCGTGGGTGGTGTTGGGCAGGATCACCAGGTCGACGTCGCGGCCGGCCTTGATCAGGGCCTGGGCCAGGCGAAGGCTCTCGGTGACCGGCACGTTGTCGTCGATGTCGCCGTGCACCAGCAGCAGCTTGCCCTGCAGGTTGGCCGCCACCGACATGTTGGAGTTGCGCTCCCAGGTGGCCTCGTCGGCCAGGCCCATCGAGACTTCCGGCCACCAAGCCTTGTCCAGGCGCAGGTCGTGATTGCCCGACGAGGCGACGGCGACCTTGAAGAACTCCGGCCGGCGCAGCACAAAGCGGGCGGCGTCGTAGCCGCCGGCCGAGCCGCCGTAGACACCCACGCGGGTCGCATCCATTTCCGGATGCTTTTCCGCCATCTGCTTGATCATGGCGATGTGGTCGTCGACGCCGACCTCGCCGAGGTTCTGGTAGGCCGGCAGGCGGAAGGCCTGGCCGCGCCGCGAGGTGCCGCGGCCGTCGATCATCACCACGATCGCGCCGATCTGGGCGACGCTGTTGCCGCCGGCCAGGACGCTTTCGCTCCACTCGGTCGGGACCTGGGTGGTGGTCGGGCCGGTATAGACGTTGTCGATCACCGGATAGCGCCGCTTGGGGTCATAGCCGGCCGGACGGAAGATCATGCCGTAGAGCGGCGTCTTGCCGTCGGCGGCCAGGCCCTGGAACGGCTCGGGCGGGGTGAAACCGGCGGCCAGCAGGGCGCTGGCGTCGGCGCGCCCCAGCTCGGCGACGATCTTTCCGTCGGCGGCGTCGCGCAGCACGGTGCGGGTCGGCTGCGTCGGGCTCGACATGGCGTCGACGAACCAGCGGCCGTCCGGCGACACCCGGGTGTCGTGGTCCAGCGGCTCGGGCGTCAGCAGGCGTGGCGTGGCGCCGTCGAGGCCGGTGCGATAGAGGGCGCGGTCGTAGGGGTTACGGTCGGTCTCGCGTCCGACGCCGGTCAACACCAGGCTCTTGGCCGCCGGGTCGATGTGCTCGATCGACAGCACTTCCCAGCGGCCGCTGGTCAGGGCCGCGCCGCCGTCGGGGGCGTCGGGCTTGACCAGATAGAGCTGGGCCCAGCCCGAGCGCTCGGAGATCACCAGTTCGCCGCCGAGTTCCGGCTGCGGCTGGATCTGGGTGGAGGTCACGGTGACGATCGGCTTGACCGCCTCGCGCGCCACGATGGTCGCCGCGCCAGTCTTCGGATCGGCCGAATAGACGACCAGCTGGCCATAGCCGCGCTCAGTCCACTGCACGCGGACGCGGTCGCCGATCCAGCCCAGGTCCGGATCGGCCGGATAGAGCAGCGACTCGCTGGGTATCTGCAGGGCGACCGGCTTGGCCTTGCCGTCCTTGAAGGCCTGCTCGACGTCGATCACCAAGCGCGTGGCCTGCGGCAGCACTTTCGCGCCGGCCAGCGGATAGACATAGGCGAAGCTGCGCGGATAGAGGCCGCCGGGGTTCTGCTGGGTGATCGACAGGCGCTCGACACCCCGGGTGTCGAGCCGCCAGGTCAGGATCTTGGAGCCGTCGGGCGACCAGCGCACGGAGACCGGCATGTCCGGCTCTTCCTTGCCGGCCTTCAGGATGTCGGCCAGTTGCGGGATGCCGCGACCATAGGGCTGCTCGCGTGCACCATCGGTGGTGAGGGCGACTTCGCGGCTGGTCTTCAACTCGCGAGCATAGAGGTTGAAGTCGCGGGCGACGATCTCGAAGCGGCCGTCGGGCGACAGGGCCGGGTTCCACTCGGCCTCGTGCGTCTCGGACAGCTCGCCCTTGGCCGACAGGCTCCAGCGCTTGCCCTGGGCGTCGAACGACAGCACGTCGCCGGCCGTGTCGAAGCCCAGGCGGTTCAGCCACAGGCCGTCGGCCGCGACGGGCTTGCCCAAGGCCGCCGACAGCTTGGCGGCCAGGGCGGCGTCGTCGGTCAGGACACGATCCTGGCGGGTCGCAAGATCAATGAAGCGCACCGCGCGCTGGCCGGCCTTGCCCTTCAAGTAGAGCAGGCCCTTGCCGTCGTCTGTGAAGGCCGGCTGGAGATCGGCGTCGACGATCAGCTTGGCCAGGTTCTGGCGCAGGAAGGCGTCGGCCTTGCGGTAGCGCTCGGCGATCGGCGGCTGGGAGGATGGCGCGTTCGCCGTCGCGACCGGCTTGGTCGTCGAGGCGGCCACCGCCGGAACCGACAGCGCCAACACGGCGCCCGCCGTCATCCACAAGGCCGCTTTTCGCGACATGCGCGTATTGGTCCGCAAGGCTCACCCCCGTTTCGCTGCGTGCAGAAACGCCGGTCGCCGATGCGTCGTCAAGGAAATTATACGATATATGATCAGACTTTTTCCCGACTGCTCGTCGCGAACGGTGCTAGGCGGTCTGCCTCGGGCAGCGGATGTTTCGCCTTATCGGCAAGCCTGTTCGACGCCATCGGTCATCACTGATCCGGTCCAGCCTGGGTCGGCAAACCGCTGATCTCACTGCCTGAATATCGATCGCCGCCTGCTCGGACGGTGCATGCCGTCCTGAACAGGGAGCGTCTTTCGGCGCCGCTTTCGACCTTCCGGCCAATCGGATGATTGACCTTCCAAAATATGTCTGACTAATTTCGTATACTGTATTTTGTAGGGGTCTCCTTGATGTCCGCCAGCCGCCGCGACTTGCTGCTCGCCACCGCCGCCGTCATGGCGACCGCCCAGCCCCTGCGCGCGCTCGCCGCCGGCAAGGGCCCCGTGGTCCCGGCCAAGGCCAAGCCGCTGCCGCTGAACGACGTGCGCCTGCGCCCCTCGGACTTCGCCACGGCCGTCGAGGTCAACCACGCCTATCTGCTGCGCCTGAGCCCCGATCGCCTGCTGCACAACTTCATGATCTTCGCCGGCCTGCCGGCCAAGGGCGAGATCTATGGCGGCTGGGAATCGGACACCATCGCCGGCCACACCCTGGGCCATTACCTGACTGCCCTGGTCCTGACCTGGCAGCAGACCGGCGACGAGGAATGCCGCCGCCGCGCTGACTACATCGTCTCCGAACTGGCCCGTGCTCAGGCCAAGCGCGGCACCGGCTACGTCGGCGCCCTGCAGCGCAAGCGCAAGGACGGCACGGTCGTCGACGGCGAGGAGATCTTCGGCGAGGTGATGAAGGGCGACATCCGCTCCGGCGGCTTCGACCTCAACGGCTCCTGGTCGCCGCTCTATACGGTGCACAAGCTGTTCGCCGGCCTGCTGGACGTCAACGGCGCCTGGGGCAATCCCCAGGCTCTGCAAGTCGTGACCGGCCTGGGCGCCTATTTCGAGAAGGTGTTCGCCGCCCTCGACGACGCCCAGATGCAGACCCTGCTGGGCTGCGAATATGGCGGCCTCAACGAGAGCTACGCCGAGCTCTACGCCCGCACCAAAGATGCCCGCTGGCTGGTCGTCGCCGAGCGCATCTACGACCGCAAGGTCCTCGATCCGCTGGCCGCGCAAGAGGACAAGCTGGCCAATTTCCACGCCAACACCCAGGTACCCAAGCTGATCGGCCTGGGCCGGCTCTACGAGCTGACCGGCAAGGAGAAGGACGCCACGGCCGCGCGGTTCTTCTGGCAGACCGTGACCCAGCACCACAGCTACGTCATCGGCGGCAACGCCGACCGCGAGTATTTCTCCTCGCCCGACAGCATCGCCGACCACATCACCGAGCAGACCTGCGAGCACTGCAACACCTACAACATGCTCAAGCTGACCCGGCAGCTCTACAGCTGGAAGCCGGACGGCGCGCTGTTTGACTATTACGAACGGGCGCACCTCAACCACGTGATGGCGGCGCAGAACCCCAAGACCGGCGGCTTCACCTACATGACGCCGCTGATGACCGGCTCGACGCGGGGCTTCTCGACCACCGACGACGACGCCTTCTGGTGCTGCGTCGGCAGCGGCATGGAGAGCCACGCCAAGCACGGCGAGTCGATCTTCTGGGAAGGCGAGGGGACCCTGCTGGTCAATCTCTACATCCCGGCCGACGCCCAGTGGAAGGCGCGCGGCGCGGCGCTCAAGCTCGAAAGCCTCTACCCGTTCGAACCCGAGAGCCGCCTGACGCTGAGCAAGCTGGCCAAGCCCGGCCGCTTCACCATCGCCCTGCGCGTGCCCGCCTGGGCCGCGGGCAAGGCCGTGGTCAGCGTCAACGACTCGGCGGTGACGCCGGTGCTGTCGGGCGGCTACGCCCTGGTCGAGCGCCAGTGGAAGGCCGGCGACGTGGTCTCCATCGCCCTGCCGCTGGAGCTGCGGGTCGAGGCGACGCCCGGCGATCCCAACACCGTCGCCTTCCTGCGCGGCCCGATGGTGCTGGCCGCCGATCTCGGCGCCGCCGAGAGCGAGTGGAACAGCGCCGATCCCGCCATGGTCGGCGACGACCTGCTGGCCGGCTTCAAGCCGGTCGAGGTCAAGAAGGCGCTCTACGCCGTCGACGGCGTGTCTCGGCCGGGCGCCCTGGCCTTCGCGCCGTTCTACAGCCAGTACGAGCGCCGCAGCGCCGTCTACTTCAAGCGTTTCACCGAGGCCTCGTGGAAGACCGAGGAGGCCGCCTTCCTGGCCGACCAGGCCAAGGCCCGCGACATCGCCGCCCGCTCGGTGGACGTCATGCACCTGGGCGAGATGCAGCCCGAGCGCGACCACAACCTGACCTCGGACATCTCCTATCCGGTCAGCTATCGCGGCCGTAACGGCCGCGACGCCCGCTCCGGCGGCTTCTTCGAGTTCGACATGAAGGTGCGGGCCGGGGCGCTGATCCTTCAGGCGACCTACTGGGGTGGGGAGCGCTCGCGCACCTTCGACATCCTGGTCGACGGGACCAAGGTCGCCACGCAGGTTCTCGACAACGACCGCGCGGGCAAGTTCTTCGACGTCGAATACCCACTGGCCGAGGCCCTGACCAAGGGCAAGACCAGCGTCAAGGTGCGCTTCGTTCCCAAGGAGCGGTCGAGCGCCGGTCCGGTGTTCGGCGTGCGGGTGTTCAGCGCGAAGGCTGGAGCCACGGCATGAACCGTCGCAGTCTGATGTTCTCCGGCGTGGCCGTCCTCGGCCTCGCCGCCGCGCCGGCCTGGGCGGCGTCCGCCGGTTCGGCCGACAAGCGGTTCGAGGCGATCTACACCGCCGAGTACGACTGGCGGGTCAGCCAGTCGGCGCCCGACGAGGACAATCCCAACGCGCCCAAGCGCCTGCCCGACGTCGGCCCCGCCGTCCAGGCCGAGCGCCTGAAGCGCTGGACCGAGGTCTCGCGCCAGCTGGCCGGCTTCCCGGTCGCCGAGCTGTCGGTCGCCAACAAGATCAACTTCGCCGTCTACAAGGGCCAGATCGACGCCCTGCTGGCCGAGCAGAAGTACCGCGAGTACGAAAAGCCGCTGAGCGCCGACACCAGCTTCTGGGGCGATGTCGCCGAATGGTCGCGCGGGTCGTTCCGCACCGAGGACGACTACCGCAACTACATCGCCATGCTGCGCGAGATCCCGCGCTACTACGGCCAGCAGATCGTCAACATGCGCAGCGGGCTGAAGCGCGGCTTCACGGCGGCCAAGATCACCCTGCAAGGCCGCGAGGCGGGCGTGGTGCTGGCCGCCGAGGCCAAGACCCCGCAGGATTCGCCGTTCTACGCGCCGTTCAAGACCATGCCGGCGGTGATCCCGGCCACGGTCCAGGCCGAGCTGCGCGGCCAGGCGGCGGACGCCATCACCAAGGACGTGACGCCGGCCCATGCCGGCCTGCTGGCCTTCCTGCGCAACGACTACATCCCCGGCGCCCGCACCTCGCTGGCGGCCTACGACCTGCCGGACGGCAAGGCCTATTACCAGTCCAAGATCGTCGAGTTCACCACCACCGAGCACACGCCCGACGAGATCCACGCCATCGGCCTGTCGGAAGTCGCCAAGATCCGCGGCCGGATGCTGGCGGTGATCAAGGAGGTCGGCTTCCAGGGCGACCTGCCGGCCTTCCTGACCTATCTGCGCACCGATCCGAAGTTCTACGCCAAGACCCCGCAGGAACTGCTCAACCGCGCCGCCTGGGTCGCCAAGACCTTCGACGGCAAGGCCAGCCAGTGGTTCGGCCGCCTGCCGCGCAGCCGCTTCGCCATCAAGCCGGTGCCCGACGAGATCGCGCCGTTCTACACCGGCGGCCGCGGCGGGCCGGGCATCTACCTGGTCAACACCTACGACCTGCCCTCGCGCCCGCTCTATTCGCAGGTCGCCCTGACCCTGCACGAGAGCGCGCCGGGCCACGCCTTCCAGATGCCGCTGGCCGCCGAGAACAAGGACCTGCCGGCCTTCCGCCGCGACACCTACCTGTCGGTCTATGGCGAGGGCTGGGCGCTCTATTGCGAGACGCTGGGCGAGGACATGGGCATGTACGAAACGCCCTACGACCGCTTCGGCATGCTCAGCTACCAGATGTGGCGCGCCGCGCGGCTGGCGGTCGACACCGGCATCCACGCTAAGGGCTGGACCCGCGAGCAGGCCCGCCAGTACCTGCACGACAACACCGCCATGGGCGACCACGAGATCGGCACCGAGGTCGATCGCTACATCGCCTGGCCGGGCCAGGCCCTGTCCTACTACATGGGCATGCTGGCCTTCCAGGAAGGCCGGGCCCGCGCCGAGAAGGCTCTGGGGCCGAAGTTCAACATACGGGCCTTCCACGACGCCGTGCTCGAGATCGGCTCGGCGCCGATCCCGGTGATCCAGGCCCGCGTCGACCAGCTGATCGCCGACGGCGGCAAGGGGCCCTATCCCGATGAGGAATGAGTTGAAGCGCGCCCTGGCTGCGGGCGCGGCCCTGTTGCTGTCGCCCGTCGCGGCCTGCGCGGCCGGCCCCGAAGCCATCCACGCCCCGGGCAATCCGATCCTGGCCGACGGCCGCTACTATTCGACCGATCCTGCCCCGGTGGTCGACGGCGATACGCTGTGGATCCTGGCCGGTCGCGACGAGGCGCCCGCCGACGTCAACGACTTCATCATGAACGAGTGGCA
This sequence comes from Caulobacter hibisci, assembly GCF_016135805.1. GTDB lineage: Bacteria > Pseudomonadota > Alphaproteobacteria > Caulobacterales > Caulobacteraceae > Caulobacter > Caulobacter hibisci. The sequence continues at coordinate 264,839 of NZ_JADWOX010000004.1, read as the reverse complement.
GCTGCTGGCCACCAAGGACCCGGCGTCGGGCGACTGGCTGCACTATCCGGCCATCGCCAAGCCGCAGGCGGTGTTCAAGTGGGCCGAAGAGGGCCGCGCCTATGCCGGCCAGATCGTCAAGGGGCGCGACGGCAGGTTCTATCTCTACGCGCCCGTGCTGCAGGCCGGTGGAAACGCCAGGGACCGCTTCGCCATCGGCGTGGCGGTGTCCGACAGCATGACCGGCCCGTGGATCGACGCCCATCCGTCCGGCCCGATCATCTCGCAGACCACCCCTGTCGCCAACGACATCCAGAACATCGACCCCACCGTGCTGATCGACGACGACGGCAAGGTCTACATCTACTGGGGCACCTTCGGGCAGCTGCGCGGCATGGAATTGGCCGCCGACATGGTCACGCCCAAGGGGGCCGAGGTGAAGGTCGAGGGGCTGACCGGCTTCTTCGAAGCGCCATGGCTGATGAAGCGCAAGGGCGTCTACTACATGCTCTATGCCGGCAACCGCGCCGGTCCGAAGTCGGACTGCACGCCGGCCGTCTATCACGCCTGCATCGCCTACGGCACGGCGACTTCGCCGCTGGGACCGTGGACCTATCGCGGCGTGATGCTGGGGCCGGTGTCGTCGACGACCTCGCACGCGGGCGCGGTGGAGTTCAAGGGCCGCTGGTACATGGCCTACCACACCGCCGACGCGGCGGGCGGCGGTCACTTCCGGCGCAGCGTGGCGGTGGACCCGATCGAGTGGGACGACAGCGTCAGCCCGCCCGCCATCCGCAAGCTGATTCCGACCCGCCGGTCGCAACCCGCGCCGACTGCGACCCGCAACATCGCCGGCCAGGCCACCGCCGGGGCGTCCAACGAGCCGATCCCGGTCCAGTACTGGATCAAGGCCCTGAACGACGGGATTACCAAGGCATCGCCCTTGCCGCCCGATACCTGGGGCACCTGGTCGCCGAACAATCCGCCGCGCCAGTGGGTCGAGTACCGCTTCGACGCGCCGGTGACCGTCGACGGCGCCCGTATCTGGTTCTGGGGCGACCAGCCGGCCGGTTCGGGCATCGGCGTCGCCCCGCCCAATACCTGGCGGATGGAATACTGGGACGGCGGCTGGAAGCCGGTGGTCGGTCCTAAGGGCTTCGGGACCGAGGTCGGCGCCTTCCAGGACGCCAGCTTCGCCCCCGTGACCACCCGCTGCCTGCGGGCGGTGTTCGACGCCTCTTCGGCGGGCGGAACCCACGCCGCCGTCGCCGTTCAGGAATGGGAAGTGCTGGCCCCCAGCCCGGCGCTTCCCCAGTCCGGCTCAGGCCATGCGCCGCCCTGCGAGGCCGCGCGCTGAGCCGACTTTGGACGATCCGCGCGCCGGGCCGGGCGCGCGGATCGTCTTTGACCCATTTCGAGGCTCTGGCGTCGCGCCGGGGACCACCCCATTGCTGCGCCTTGTCCGCAGCGCCCCCACAGGAGATCGCATGCGCCGCCTGCTAACCCCGCTCGCCCTCGGGCTCGTCGCTTCGCACGCGGCCATAGCCGCGCCCGCCGCCCAGCCGAAGCTGGCGGGGGTCTGGGCCTTCGACAGCGCGCCGTCCTATCCGGGCGTCACCCTGATGAAGATCGAGAACAAGGCCGGCAAGCCGACCGGAACCGTGACGACCGCCTGGTACGGCGCGATGGATATGCAGAACCTCGTCGTGAAGGACGGGGTCGCCACCTTCGAGCTGCGCAATCTCAACGACAAGGACCGGCCGACCCGCCAGTGGACGGCGACGGTGAAGGACGGCGGCGTCTCGCTCGTCGGCGACATCTGGTACGCTCATGTCGAGCAGCAGGGCCGCCCCGGCACGGCCGCCGACGCCAAGGCCCGCGCCTTCACCACCACCAGCCTGCCGCCGATGGGGCAACTGGCCACCGACGGCCTGGCCGCCAAGCCGCCGATGGGCTGGAGCAGCTGGAACAAGTTCGGCGCCGAGATCGACGACAAGACCGTCCGCGCCATGGCCGACGCCATCGTCGCCTTCGGCCTGCGCGACGCCGGCTATGTTTACGTCAATATCGACGACGGCTGGCAGGGCGAGCGCGGCGCCGACGGCGTGTTGCGCCCCAACGCCAAGTTCCCGGACATGAAGGCCCTGGCCGACTATGTCCATTCCAAGGGCCTGAAGCTGGGCATCTACAGCTCGCCCGGCCCCAAGACCTGCGCGGGCTACGCCGGCAGCTACGGCCACGTGGCCCAGGACGCAAAGACCTTCGCCGAATGGGGCGTCGACTACCTGAAATACGACCTGTGCTCGGGCGAGTGGTTCTATGCCGACGCCGACACCGTCCAGCGCACCTATTACGAGATGGGGGCGGCGCTGCGGGCCACCGGCCGGCCGATCGTCTATTCGCTTTGCCAGTACGGCCGCTTCGACGTCGGGGCCTGGGGCCGCCAGGTCGGCGGCCACCTGTGGCGCACCACCGGCGACATCACCGACGACTATCCGACCATGGCCAGGATCGGCTTCGACAAGAACGGCAAGGCCGAGCTGGCCGGTCCCGGCGGCTGGAACGATCCGGACATGCTGGAGGTCGGCAATGGCGGCATGACCAAGGACGAGTACCTGACCCACATGAGCCTGTGGGCGATGTCGGCCGCGCCGCTGATGATGGGTCACGACCTGCGCGACACCGGCGTCGAGGTGCTGAAGATCCTCGAAAATCGCGAGGTCATCGCCGTCGACCAGGACGCCAGGGGCGTGCAGGGCAAGGCCGTGCGCAAGGACGGCGCGACCGAGGTCTGGAACAAGCCGCTGGCCGACGGCTCGGTCGCGGTGGCCCTGTTCAATCGCGGCGACAAGGCCGCGCGGATGGAGCTGAAGGCGGCCGACGCCGGCGCTTCCGGCCTGGCCGGCGTGCGCGATCTGTGGCGCGGCGTCGACCTGCCGGCCGGCGAGCAGGCTTTCGACGTGCCGGCGCGCGGCGTGGTTATGGTCAGGGTGAAGGGGGGCTGAGCCTCCCTTTCACGCCGAAGAGGCGAGGGGCGCTGGCCGGTCGGTCAGCGCCCCTTTTTCATGCGCCCAGTCACGGGCGGGCGGACACAAAAAAGGGGAGGGACCCGAAGGTCCCTCCCCAACAAGAGCGAGCCGGGAGGGCGCCGCCCAGGCGACGCTCGGCGGAGCCGAGCGTCGAAACATCGCGGGTCAGTAGCGGAAGCGGGCGCTGACCTGCAGGGTGCGGGCCTGCACGCGCACGCCGAGCGGCAGCATGCGATCCTGCCCCCAATAGACGTTGTTGTTTTCCTTCAGCAGGTTGGAGCCCTCGAGGCTGAGGGTCAGCTGCTTGATCGGAGTCCAGTTGACCGCCGCGTCCAGGCGCGAGGTCGCGTCGTTGTACGGCGAGTATTCGGGGAATTCCGGCCAGACCCAGACCTTGTAGCGGGCCCGGTAATTGTAGGCGACGCGGGCGCTGAACTGCGGCGTGTCGTAATAGAGCGCCAGGTTGTAGGTGTACTTCGAAGTGCTGTCGGCGTCGTAGACGCCGGGGATGGCGCGCTGGGCCGCTTCCTTGAACGGATAGCGGATCTCGAACTTGTCCATGTAGGTGAAGTTCGCGCTGGCGCCGAAGTTGCGCAGCTTGCCGGGCAGGAAGTCGAAGAAGCCGCTGGCGTTGAACTCATAGCCCAGGAACTCGCCGGGACCGGCGTTGCGGTTCTTGTAGACGGTCCAGTCGGCTTGCTCGGTGCCGAGCTCCGGGTGCTTCTCGGTGGCGTAGTCGTAGTAGATGTAGCCATCGGGCTTTTTCAGGAAGACACCGGCTGAAACGATACCGCCACGGCCGAAATAGTATTCGAGCGAGGCGTCGTAGTTTGTCGAGCGGTTCGGCTTCAGGTCCGGGTTGCCCGAGAAGATCAGCTTGGCGTCAGTGATGATCGTCTGCCACGACGACGTGTCCAGGAAGCTGGGCCGCTGCACATTGTAGGTGTAGGCCAAGCGCAGTTGAAGCTTCGGCGTGAAGTGAACCACGGCGTTGATGCTGGGCAGGACGTCGACATAATCGCCGCCACCCGATGTCTCGACGATGTCGTCAGGCTTCCCAGGCACGACGGTGTACTTGGCGCTGTCGATCATGCCTTCGGTGCGCACGACCCGCACGCCGGCGACGCCGTCGATTGGGAAGCGGCCCTTGACCGCGTAGTTCAGGTTGACGAACCCGGCCAGCGACTTTTCGTCATCGACATAGCTCTGGCCGAGGTTGCCGGGCGGCTTTTCAGTGGTCCAGCTTGAGGCCGCGCGGAACGCCGGCAGGTTGGCCATGATGTCCTTGCCCGACAGGTGGTACCAGGTCGGGGAGAAGCCGCCGACGTCCGCCTGGGAGGTCACGACGCCGACGCCCTGGGCGAAGCCTGTCAGGCTGTGGGTCAGGAAGGTGTCGCGATAGCCGTAGTCGCGCGTGGTGTGGCGGTCGTTGTAGCGCAGGCCGACCATGATGCTCCGCAGCAGCTTGTCCTCGCTGACGCGATAGGTGGCGTCGGTGGCGATGACGAACTCGTGGCTCTTGGCGTAGGTCTGCTCGTCGTGCGTTTGGGACAGCTGGTAGTTGGCGACGTTCGACAGGTCCGTGGTCGGGAAGGTGATGAAGGCGCCTCGGCCGGGCACCTTGTTCGAATTCAGGTCGACGTTGATCGATTTGATCAGGCCGCCAGTCGAGTCCAGAAGACGTGCTATAGTCAGAATGCCGTAGTACTCGGTCGAGCTCCAGTTGTACTGGGTCGAGCCGTTGACCTGTAGCCGGTCGCCCCGCCAGTGTATCTCTGCATTTGTGGTGTAGTTGTCGGAGTCGACTTCCTCGTAATAGGACTGCGCGCTGGCGTCGACGCCCTCGTCGCGGCTGACGGTCAGTGACTGGACGGTGCGGCCGTCCGATCCCAGCACCACGTTGGAGACGGTGTGGCGATCATCGCGGATCGTGGCGTGCAGTCGATCGCGGGCGCGCTTTTCGGCGCTGCCGAAGTAGGAGCCCTCGAGTACGAAATCGAGGTGCTCGTTGTAGCGCCACTGGCCGACCAGGCTGATCGAAGGACGGGTGATCTTGCCCTGTTCCACGCCGTAGTTCACGGCGTAGGGGGAAATGATGTTCTGCTGGTTGGCGGGCAGGGAGGCGAGAGCCGTGCCGTTGAACTTCGCCGGGGACTCGCTCTCGACGAAGTCTTCTTCGTAGTTGTTGCGCGTGTAGGAACCGTTGATCAGGAAGCCCATCTCGCCGATGGCGGTGTCGAAGTGGTTGCCGACAAGCAGGCTGGCATAGGGGCTCTTGGTGTCGCCGGTGCTGCCGTAGACGTTCTTGATGCTGCCGGCGATCGTGTAGCCGTTGCGCAGGTCCAGCGGCCGGCGCAGTTCGACATTGACCGTGCCGGCGATGCCGCCTTCGACCTGGTCGGCGGTGCGGGTCTTGTAGACCTGGACCGACTTCAGCAGTTCGGCCGGGATGTCGGCCAGGTTGGTCGAGCGGGCCTCGCCGACGCTGTTGCTGTTGCCGTTGATGGTGGTCGAGATCCCGGACATGCCGCGGATCGTCACGTTCGAGCCTTCGCCGTGGACCCGCTCGATCTGCACGCCGGTGATGCGCGACAGAGCCTCGGGAACGTTGTTGTCGGGCAGCTTGCCGACGTCTTCGGATTCGATCGATTCCACGATCTGCGCCGACTTGCGCTTCTTCTCGGCCGCGGCGTTCAGGCTGCCCCGGATGCCCTTGACGATGACGGTATCGACGACGTTGGGGTCATCCTCCGCCTTTTTGTCCGACTTTTCGCTCGTCGCGCTCGTATCCGCTGCCGCCGGCTGGGCGTTCGCTGGGCACCATACCAAGACCGCCGACACGCTCGCCGCCGCTAACAACCAATCCTTACAACGGATCACCATCTGTCCTCTCCCCTGACAAATTCGTGACAGGAGGAACGCATATAACTCAGACAACGTCAAAATAAATTATACGATATATGGCCTACCATTCGGGGCTGCCGATTGCGAGGCGCCGGCCAGGGCGGAATTGACCCACGCGGCATCGCGGCCGCCCCGCGGGGCGGCCGGTCGTGGCGGCCGTCTGATGTCGGAAGTGCTCGCCCTCAGGCGCCGGCCTGGGCGTCCTCGACGGCGGTCGGCAGCCGGATGGTGAAGGTGCTGCCGAGGTTTTCGCCCGCGCTCTTCACCTCGATGGACCCGCCGTGCAGCGTGACCAGTTGCTTGACCAGCGCCAGCCCGATGCCGAGGCCGCCCTGGGCCTTCGTCAGGTGGTCTTCGACCTGGGCGAAGATCTCGAAGATCTTCGACTGCATCTCGGGCGGCACGCCGACCCCGGTGTCCTCGACGCTGATCTCGACCTGGCCGTTCGCCGCGTGCGCCGACAGGGTGATGGTCCCGCCGTGCGGCGTGTACTTGGCGGCGTTGTTGAGCAGGTTGGCGACGATCTGGGCCAGCCGCGTGGGGTCGGCGTCGAGCCAGACCGTCTCGGCGGGTAGGTCGGTGACGAACCGGTGGCCGCCGGCGTCGATATTGTGCTGGCTGGCCTCGATCGCCGAGTCCAGCGCGCCGGCGAGCTCGATCCGCTCGGTGCGTAGCGAGATCTTGCCCTGGCTGACCCGCGACACGTCCAGCAGGTCGTCGACCAGGTGCGAGAGGTGCGACAGCATCCGGTCCATACGTGTGCGGATGTCGCTGGCGCGCTCGGGCGGGATGTCCTTGTTGAGCAGGTGCAGGCCGCCGCTGAGCGCGGCGACCGGATTGCGCAGTTCATGGGCCAGAACGGCCAGGAAGCTGTCCTTGTGGCGGTCGGCGCGCCGCAGGGCCTGGGTCGCGGCCTCCAGCTCGTCGCGCTGGCGCTCGATCTGCTGGCGCTGCTGGTGCAGGTCGAAGAACACGGCGGCCTTGCTGCGCAGCACCGTCGGCTCGATCGGCTTCTGGATGAAGTCCACGGCCCCGGCCTCGTAGCCCCGGAAGCGGCGTTGCAGGTTGGCCGCGCCCGCCGTGACGAAGATGATCGGAATGTGCCGCGCGCGTTCGCTGCCGCGCATGAACTCGGCCAGCTCGAAGCCGTCCATGCCGGGCATCTGCACGTCGAGCAGGGCCAGGGCCACCTCGTGCATTAAGAGCAGTTCCAGCGCCTCCTCGCCCGAGCGGGCCTTCAGGCAGGTCAGGCCTTCGCGCTGGAGCAGGGCCTCCAGGGCCAGCAGGTTCTCTTCCAGGTCGTCGACCAGGAGGAAGTTGATCGGCTTTTCGGCGATCATCGGGCGGTTCCCAAACTCGACAGGTAGGATGCGATCGCATCCAGGGTCATGACGGCGGCGGTGGGGCACGCCTCCAGGGCGGACAGCGGCATGGCTTGCGAATGGGCTGCCGCCGGGTCCTCGACGATGGCCACGCCGCCGGCCTCGGCCAGGGCCTTCAGGCCGGCCGCGCCGTCGTGGTTGGCCCCGGTCAGGATCGCCCCGACCAGGCCCTCGCCGAACGCATCGGCGGCGCTCTCGAACAGCACGTCGATCGACGGCCGCGAATAGTTCACCGGCTCGTCGGTGGACAGCGACAGGCTGCCGTCGGCCTCGACCAGCAGGTGATAGTCAGACGGCGCGAAATAGATCGTGCCGCCGACGACGGGCTCCTTGTCCTCGGCTTCCTTTACGATCAGCCGGCACTTGGTCTGCAGCAGCGGCACCATCACGTTGTCGCGGTCCGGCGGCACGTGCACGACCACCAGGACGGGCAGGGGAAAGCTGGCGGGCAGGGCGGGCAGGATGGCCAGCAGCGCCTGCACCGCGCCGGCTGAGGCCCCGATCACGATGGCTTGGGCGGGCGACTGGGGCGAAGCGCCGCTCACGGTTCGCGCCTCTGGTAGATCTTCTCGCCGGGCACGAAGTCCGAGAAGCCTCCGGCATGGGCCGAGAACCGCAGGCTCTCCTTCGAGCCCAGCCCCAGGAAGCCCTTGCGGGCCAGGGAGTCGCGGAACAGGCCGATGGCCCGGTCCTGTAAGGGGCGGTCGAAATAGATCATCACGTTGCGGCACGAGATCAGGTGCATCTCGGCAAACACCGCGTCGGTGACCAGGCTGTGGTCGGAAAACACCACCCGCTCGCGCAGGCTCTTGTCGAATACGGCGCGCCCATAGGCGGCGGTGTAGTAGTCCGACAGCGACGAGCGGCCGCCGGACTTCTGATGGTTCTCGGTGAACTTGCGGATCCGGTCGAGCGCGTAGACGCCAGCTTCGGCCGCCGCCAAAGCCTCGGGATTGATGTCGGTCGCATAGAACAGGGTGCGGTCGTAGAGGCCTTCCTCCTTGAACAGGATGGCCAGCGAATAGACCTCCTCGCCGGTGCTGGACCCCGCGATCCAGACCTTCAGCGACGGATAGGTCTTCAGGTGCGGCAGCACCTTCTCGCGCAGCGCCCGGAAGTAGGTAGGGTCGCGGAACATCTCGCTGACCTGGACGGTCAGATAGTCGAGCAGGCGCGGCAGCATCGAGGCGTCGTGCAGCACGCGGTCCTGCATCGCCGAGATGGTGGCGTAGCCCAGCTGGTCGCGGGCCTGCACCAGGCGACGCTTGATCGACGCGCGGGCGTAGTGGCGGAAGTCGTAGTGGTAGCGCTGGTACAGCGCCTCCAGCAGCAGCTGAATTTCGAGGTCGACGACGGCTTCGGGCATGGCGCCTACCTCGGCATCCAGACCCGGACCAGCGAGAGCAGCTTGTCCACGTCGATGGGTTTGGCCATGTAGTCGTTGGCCCCGGCGGCGATGCAGCGTTCCTGGTCGTCGGGCATGGCCTTGGCGGTCAGCATCAGGATCGGCAGTTTGCCCCAGCGTGCGTCGTCGCGGATCTGGCGGGTGGCGGTCAGGCCGTCCATCACCGGCATCATCACGTCCATCAGCACCAGGTCGACGGTCCGCGCGGGATCTTCGGACGAGCGGGCCAGGGCGTCGATCGCCTCCTGGCCGTTGCGGGCGATCTCGACGATCGCGCCGCGCGGCTCCAGCACGTTGGTCAGCGAGTAGACGTTGCGGATGTCGTCCTCGACGATGAGGATCCGGCGGCCTTCCAGCACGGCGTCGCGGTTGCGGGCCTTCTGGATCATCTTCTGCTGCTCGGGCGGCAACTCCGACACCACCTGGTGCAGGAACAGCGACACCTCGTCGATCAGCCGCTCGGGCGACTTGGCGCCCTTGATGATGATCGAGCTGGAATAGCGGCGCAGCTTCTGCTCGTCGTCGGCCGACAGGTCGTGGCCGGTATAGACGATGACCGGCGGGAAGGCGCGCTCGCCGTCCTGGCTCAGGGTTTCCAGCAGCGAGTAGCCCGAGGCGTCGGGCAGCGACAGGTCCAGCACCATGCAGTCGAAGGTCTGGTGCTGCAGCGCCTCCAGGCACTCGGCCGCGGTGCCGACGGCGACGGTCTCGACGTCGCCCGAGGCCAGCAACCGGCCGACGGCCTCGCGCTGCACCGGGTCGTCCTCGACGATCAGGATGCGCCGCACGGTGCTGGTCAGCTTGGACTCCAGCGCTTGCAGCACCTCGGCCAGTTCGTCGCGCTTCACGGGCTTGACCATGTAGCCGATGGCGCCCAGCGACAGGGCCGTCTGGGCGTGGTCGCTGGCCGAGACCACATGGATCGGGATGTGGCGGGTGGCGTCGTCGCGCTTCAGGCGGTCCAGCACCATCAGGCCGGACTCGTCGGGCAGGCCGACGTCCAGCACCACGGCGCTCGGCTTGAACTGGCGGGCCAGCTTCAGCGCCTCCTCGGCGGTGCCGGCCACCAGGCACTGGAAGCCGATCTCGCGCGACAGGTCGCGGACGATGGCGGCGAACACCTCGTCATCCTCGATCACCAGCAGCACCCGGCGCGCGCCGGCCAACTGGTCGCGGTCGTCCTCGACGGCCTGGGCCAGCGGCGCGGGACGCGGCGCCTGCGGAAGGGCTTGGGGCGCTGAGGGCAGGGGAGAGGGCGCGCGGAGGCTCGGCTCGCGCGGCGCGACGCCGGTCGGATCGTAGGCCAGCGGGATCGTCACCTTGAAGGTGCTGCCTTCGCCGGGCCGGCTCTCCAGCGTGATGATGCCGCCCAGCAGGCGCGCCAGCTCGCGCGAGATCGACAGGCCAAGGCCGGTGCCGCCGTAGCGACGGCTGATCGTGCCGTCGGCCTGGCGGAAGGCCTCGAAGACACTTTCCTGCTGTTCGCGGGAAATGCCGATGCCGGTATCCTTCACCGCCAGCGACAGGCCGCCCAGGCCGTCCGGCGCGATGGTCAGGGTGACGCCGCCCTTCTCGGTGAACTTGAAGGCGTTGGACAGCAGGTTCTTGAGCACCTGCTCCAGGCGCTGGCGATCGGTCTCGATGGCGGCCGGGCAGCCCTCGGCGACCTGGATCTCGAAGGCCAGCTTGCGCTCGTCGGCGACCGGCTGGAACAGCTGGCGCAGGTCGCTGGTCAGGCGCTGCAAGGTCAGGGTTTCGGGCCGGATCTCGATGTGGCCGGCCTCGATCTTCGACAGGTCGAGGATGTCGTTGATCAGGGTCAGCAGGTCGTTGCCCGACGATGCGATGGTCTGGGCGAACTTCACCTGGTCGGTCGAGAGGTTGCCGTCGGGATTGTCGCTGAGCAGCTTGGACAGGATCAGCAGCGAGTTCAGCGGCGTGCGCAGCTCGTGGCTCATGTTTGCCAGGAAGTCGGACTTGTACTGGCTGGCCTGCTCCAGCTCGCGGGCCTTCAGAGCAATCGCCGCGCCGGTGCGCTCCAACTCGTCGCGCTGGGTCTCCAGGGTCTGGGCCTGCTCTTCCAGCTGGCTGTTGGTCTGCTCCAGCTCGACCTGCTGCTGCTCCAGCCGGGTCTGGGATTCCTTCAGGGCGCGACCCTGTTCCTCCAACTCCTCGTTGGAGACCCGCAGCTCCTCGCTCTGCACCTGCAGCTCTTCGGACTGGCGCTGGGTCTCTTCAAGGGCGTTCTGCAGTTCCGAGCGATAGCGCGCCGAGCGCAGGGCGATGCCGATGGCCGCGGCGGACTGGTCGAGCAGGGTCACGACCTGGTCGCCGACCAGATGCAGGAAGCCCAGCTCGATGACGGCGTTGACCGTGTCGTCGGCGTGGGTGGGCACGAGCACCAGGTGGCGCGGCTTGTCCTGGCCCAGGCCCGAACCGATCGCCATGTAGCCGTCGGGCACGTCGCGGACGATGGTCGGCTTGCCGTCGGCGGCTACCTTGCCCAGCAGGCCTTCCTTCAGGTTGAAGCGTTGCGGCACGTTGGCGTCGCCGGGAATGCCCAGGGCCGCGGCGCGATAGAAGTGGCCGTTCTCGCCCTTGAACAGGGCGCCGGCCTGGAAGCCGAGATAGTCGGCCAGGAACGACAGGATCGCCTCGGACAGCTCCTCGACCGACTTGTCGCCCATCATGGCGTTGGACAGGCCGACCTGACCCGACTGCAGCCACTCTTCGCGCGCCCGGCTGCTGGCGGCGCGGCGAACCAGCACGAACACCGCCACGGTCAGCAAGGCGCCCAGCAGGCCCGACAGCACGCCGCTGATCGTGGCGGTCTTGTAGGCCTCCTGCATCTCGGCGATGCGCAGGCTGCGAAGCCGGTTCTCTTCCTGGCTCATCACGCCGAGCTGGCTGCGGATGGCGTCCATCTCGGTCTTGCCGCGATCGGTGGACACGATGGCCAGGGCGGCCTGGGCGCCCTGGGTGCGGCGCGTCGAGATCGTCTCGTCCAGCTCGGCCAGCTTGGCGTCGATGTGCTTCTTCAGCTGGCGGGCGTTGGCCTGCTGTTCGGGATTGTCCTGGATCAGGGTCGTGACGGCTTCGAACCGCGTCGCCGCGGCGGTCACCGCGCTCTGGTAGGGCTCGAGATAGCGGTCGTTGCCGGTCAGCAGGTAGCCGCGCTGTCCCGTCTCGGCGTCCTGCGCGGTGGACAGCAGCTCGTCCAGCGCGATCAGCACCTTATGCGAGTGCATGATCATCTGGTTGTTGGTCCGCAGCACCTGGATGTTGCGGTAGGCGATCGTCCCGCTGACGACGAAGAAGGCCAGCACCAGCACGAGCCCCAGGGTCGTCCAGAGATCGACGTTGGTGCGGGAGACGGTGTGGCGGGAAGAGGTCGGCGACATGGGAACTCGAACAGGAAAACCCGCCTTGGCTAGGCGGAGGCCAGTTGGGATATGGCGATATGTGGGGTGTGGAGCAGGGCGCTAGCGGCTGTGCGCCGTCGCGTGCGGACGCGCGGCTTTGGCTGGATGCGGCCAGCCTGTGCAATGCTCTGAAGTCACTCGTTCCCCCACTCGCGGCCCTACGCGTAGGTTCCGTGAATGCGGCGGCAAGGCAAAGGTTCCGGATCGCGCGTGCGATTTCGGTTGGTTACCGCTGATCGCCGAACGAATGGGCGAGCGGGTTGGTCCTGAAGTTGGGCCGATGACGGCCCCGCGCCGGGTCCTAGGCGCGGGCCGGGCGTCCAAGCCGCGCGGCGGCGTAAAGCAGGCAGATCCCGCCGCCCACGGCGTTGAGCTGCATCAGCGAGATGGCCGGGGCTAGGCCCTCGGCCGCGCCGCGGGCGGCGAAAAAGTCGCTGAGCCAGCCGGTCAGGAACGGGCCCACGCCCATGCCGATGACGTTGAGCACGAACAGCATGCTGGCCATGCCCACGGCCCGCAGGCGCGGCGGCAGCAGCATCTGGCCAGCCGCGAACAGCGGGGCGGAGAAGGCCGAGCCGGCCAGTTCGGCCACGAAGTAGCAGAGATAGGCGGTCGGGCCGCTGGTCTTGAAGAACAGCAGGATGGCCGGGCCCATCACGGCGATGCCGATCATCGGCAACCACAGGTACCAACGCTGGTCGCGGTTGCCGAGACGGTCGGCGGCGAAGCCGAAAATGAGGGTTCCCACGAAACCGGTGACGCCTTGCAGCAGGCCGCTGACCGAGCCGACCTCGGTCGACGACAGGTGCTGCACGCGGATCATGTAGGTCGGCACCCAGTTTTCGAAGGCGCTGGCCGAGGCCGAGATCAAGGCGAAACCCAGGGCGATCGGCAGGAAGCTGGGGTGGGTGATGATGTGGCCGGCGGCTTCCTTCAGCGAGTACTGGCGGGCGTTCTCTTCCGTGGCGGCGTCGAAGGTCCCGCGCGGCGGCTCGCGCACGATCAGGAAGAACAGGGCCGCGACGATCATCCCCGGGAAGCCGACGATCAGGAAGGCGCTGCGCCAGCCGAAATGGTCCTCCAGCACGCCGCCGAAGGTCAGGCCCGCCCACATGCCGATCGAGATGCCCAGGCTGTAGACGGCGATCGCCGCCCCGCGCCGGGCCTGCGGGAAATAGTCCGAGATCAGTGAATAGGCGGCCGGCGAGCAGCCGGCCGACGAGACGGCGATGCCGAACCGCGCCAGGGCCAGGCCCATGAAGTTGCCCACGAAGCCGCTGATCACCGTCAGCGTGCTCCAGGTGCCGATGGCCGCGGCGATGATCGCCCGGCGCGAGCCCTTGTCGGCCAGCCGAGCGATCGGAAAGCCCGCCAGCGAATAGAGCAGGGACGAGCCGAAGCCGGTCAGAAGGCCGATCTCGGTGTTGGAGACCTTCAGGTCACGGCTGATCGGGTCGACCAGGATGATCAGCAGGAAGCGGTCGATCCAGCTGAAGGTGTAGACCAGGGTCAGCATGGCCAGCACCACCCAGGCCCGGCTCGACACCTTCGAGGCGGCCGGGGCGGGGGTTGCGTCGGCGATAGCGGCGTCGGCCATGATCGATCCTGGGAGTCTCTGACCCCGCCGAACAACCACGGCCCACGTCCCGGGTAGATGGCGATCTTCGCAACCATGCTTGGCGTGTTGCGTAACGAAGCCCAGGCCGCGTTGGGAAGCGTCGCCGTTCACTTCGAAATTCGCGCAACCATCATTGTGCAACGCGACATTCTCGCTGGCGGGCTCCTGCCAAATCCTCGCATCAGACCGGCTTGAGCGAGCCGTGGGCGGCCTTTCCGGGAGGAGGAAAGCGTCAGAACCCGCGACCGCCATCACCCTCGATCAAGAGGCAAGCCCGTCGCACGGCTTTCAAGCTTAAGGGGATAATCGAGATGTATTCGGATTTCGTGACGGTCCGTCGACGGGGACGCGGCCTCAAGGCGAGCCTGATGGTCGCCGGCATGCTGGCCGCCGTGGCGCCGGCCCTGGCCTGGGCCCAGACCGACGCCGCGCCTGCGGCCGACGACAACATCGTCCCCGAGTTGGTCGTCACCGCCCAGAAGCGCTCGGAAAACGTCCGTGACGTGCCGCTCAGCATCAGCGTCCTGACCGGCGACCAGCTGGCCAAGCAGCACGTGGCCAACTACGCCGATCTGGCCCGCAGCACGCCGGGCCTGTCGTTCAGCAACACCGGCTCCAGCGGCCTGTCGCGCATCAGCCTGCGCGGCATCAGCTCGTCGCAAGGTTCGGCGACGGTCGGCGTCTATCTGAACGACGTCTCGCTGACGATCCCCAACCAGTTCTTCACCGGCGTGACCCTGCCGCGCCTGTTCGACCTCGACCACGTCGAAGTGCTGCGCGGCCCGCAAGGCACGCTCTACGGCGACAGCTCGCTGGGCGGCACCCTGCGCTTCATCACCAAGGCCCCGACGCTGGGCGGCTTCGAAAGCAGCGCCCAGGGCGAGGTTTCCAGCACCGACGAGGGCGGCGTGAACTATCTGTTCGGCGGCGTGGTCAACGCCCCGATCGGCGAGAACGCGGCCCTGCGCCTGGCTGTCCAGCGCGAATACCAGAGCGGCTTCATCGACCACGTGAACGCTGCCGGCGTGGTCGACAACAAGAACGTCGACGCCGAGCGCACCACGGCCCTGCGCGCCAGCTTCCTGTGGGAGCCGACCGACGACCTGAAGGTCAGCTCCACGGTGCAGTGGCAGCAGACCGATTCCGACGACACCGGCATCACCAAGCTGTCGCTCGGCAAGTTCCAGGAAAACCGCCCGGTGCGCGAGCCCAGCGAGGACACCCTGTTCGCGCCCAGCGTGACGGTCGAGAAGCGCTTCGGCGACCTGACCTTCACCTCCATCAGCGGCTACGCCTACCGCCGCTTCGACCGCCAGTTCGACGGCTCGATCTATGACAGCGAGTATGTCGCCAGCGTCCTCGACGACAGCTACGGCGACACCTACGAGACGCTCGCCGCCCTACCGGGGGTCATGCGCAACAAGGACGCGGTGGCCACCTACAGCCAGGAATTCCGCCTGGCCTCGCCGTCGCTGGCCGAGAGCGGCAAGCGCTACGAGTGGCAGGTCGGCGCCTATTTCGCCAAGCAGAAAATCACCAGCCTCGACCACGAATACGTGCTGGGCCTCGACGCCGCCGTCGCGTCCGAACTGGGAACCACGACCCAGGCCGCGCTCGGCTACGCCACGCCGGGCGGCCTGATCGGCTACTTCAACTCGGTGCGCCGCAACAACCAGACGGCCCTGTTCGCCGAAGGCTCGTTCAAGGTCACCGACAAGCTCAAAGCCACTATCGGCCTGCGCCAGGTCAAGGCGTCCAGCCAGTACGCGCTGGAAGAGGGCGGCTGGCTCGCCGACGGGGCCCCGGCCCACGACGACGCCTCCACCCGCTCGGCCCCGCTGACCCCGAAGGTCGCGGTGACCTTTGAGGCTTCCAAGTCGGTGTCGCTGTACGCCAACGCCGCCAAGGGCTTCCGCCTGGGCGGCCAGAACAACGCCCTGACCTCGTTCTGCGCGGCCGACGTGCGCAGCCTCGGCCTCTCCGACGCCAAGAGCTATCGTCCCGACAGCCTGTGGAGCTACGAGGGCGGCGCCAAGACCCGCCTGTTCGACGGCCGCGTGACCTTCAACGCCTCGGCCTTCTACATCGACTGGAAGAACGTCCAGCAGTCGGTGCGTCTGTCGACCTGCGGCTCGGTGATCACCGGCAACGCCGGCGACGCCCGCAGCCAGGGCGGCGAGTTCGAACTGCGCGCCCTGCTGACCGACAACCTGACCCTCAACCTGTCGGGCGCCGTCACCGACGCCAAGATCACCGAGGCGGCGAAAGGCACCGGCGCGGTCGACGGCTCCAAGCTGCTGGGCACGCCGGAGAACACCTTCTCGGTGGGCTTCGACTATGACCGTCCGATCACCAACCGCATCGACGGCTTCGCCAGCGTGAACTGGTCGCACACGGGCGAAAGCTACGGTTCCTACACGACGACCAGCAAGGACTACCGCCGGCCGTCCTACGACCTGGTGGACGCCAGCCTGGGCGTGACCTTCGACAAGCTGGAACTGTCGCTGTTCGCCAAGAACCTGCTGAACGAGGACACCATCATCCAGAAGCCCTCGGTGCTGTTCGTCACCCAGGGCCTGGCCCTGCGTCCGCGCACGGTGGGCCTGAATGTGAAGGCGAAGTTCTAGGACGAAGCGGAGGAGGGCCGACACCGGTTGTCGGCCCCCTTATCCGAGCATCCCCGCGAACGCGGGGATCCAAGCTGGCTCTCGAGATGGTCCACGGCCGTGGGTTGTCCGCTGACTCGGCTTGGGTCCCCGCCTTCGCGGGGACATGCGGTTTTGGGAGGCGCCGTGGATAGCCGCGCCCCTTTTTCAATTCACCCGGGTCAGTTCACCCGGGCCCGCGCCGCCTCGACCTGCTCGATGAAGGCCGCCACCAGCGGCGGGGTCTGGCCCTGGCGGGTGATCACCGAGATCTTGCTGGCGTAGGAGAAGGCCTCCGGCGCGATCTTGTGGAAGCGCTTGCCGCCGCCCATCGCCGCCACCTGGTGCTCGGTCAGGAAACCCAGATACCGGCCCGAGGCGATCATCATGGCGATCGACTCCATGTGGGTGACCGTGGCCGTGCGCTTGAGCAGGCCGCTGACCCCCAGCCGCTCCATCTCGTGCTCGAACGGATAGCCGACGAAGTCGTAGGAGGCGATGTCGTCGGCGCAGACACGGTCGTCGTGCTGGCGCAGCCGCCAGGCCGGGTGGTCCTCGCTGCAGTAGAGGAAGCTGATCTCCTCATAGAGGAAGTGGTAGCGCAGCTGGTCCATCGGCCGGCGGTCGAACACCACGCCGATGTCGAGATTGTTCTCGATCACCGCCTGCTCGATCAGGTTCGAGGTCGTGGTCGAGATGTTGAAGTGCACGTTCGGATAGGCGGCCTTGTAGCCGTCGAACACCTCGGGCAGGCGGAAGTTGGGATCGCCGACCAGGGCGTCGACCATGCCGATGCGGATGGCGCCGGCCGGGCTGGCGTGGATGTCGCGCACACGGGATTCGAACAGGTCGAGCTCGTCGAACAGCTTCTCGCAGGCCTCGTGCACCCGGGCACCCTCGGCGGTCAGGGTGAAGCCGCGTCGGCCGCGCTCGCACAGCCGCGCGCCCAGGCGGATTTCCAGGTCCTTGATGTAGCGGCTGATCGACGGCAGGCCGATCTGCAACTCGGACTCGGCGGCCACGAAGCCCCCGTGCTTGACCACTGTGGCGAAGGTGCGCAGCAGCCGCAGGTCATTGTCGCTGACCTTGCCCGTGAAACGCTTCAGACCCAGTTCCATACTTGGCTCGCCCGACAACAATCATTGCCCAAGGCGCCATTCCCGATTTGCCTCTAGGCGACGCAATCTGAGGATCGCGATCGGGGCGTGACGCCCGTCCGGCATAGCACCGGCGGGAAGCGGGCCGGGATCGCCGTCGGCTAGAAACCGGATATCCCTGGGGTTTGCTGAAAAGCTGATGGCCGGCGCCTGAAATTTGCGCGGCTCGCGGCGTTTGCGAAAACTCGTCGTTCGGCGACCGTTGCGCGATCCGTGCCCGGTTCACCCGCAAAGGCGAGCTTTCCGCTTTCGGCAACTAAGGCGATGGGTCGGGTCCGGCCGCACGACCCTTTTTCGCGCCAGCCAGGACGCCGCCGCCGATGCTCCGAACCCGCCTTTCCTGCCTTCTCGCGGCCGCGGCCATGGTCGCCCAACCCGTGCTGGCCCAGCCCGTCCCGCGCGGCGCCGACCTCTGGGCGGGCGACGGCGGGGTGACCCCGTTCTACCGCTGGACCGGCGCCGCGCCCTCGCTGCCGGGCATGATGCTGCGCACCGAGACCCTGCCGGCCGAGTTGTCGTTGGCCGGCGCCGGCCGGGCCGAGCGCATCCTCTACAGCGCCACCAACTGGCTGGACGCCAGGGCGATCGAGACGGTCTCGGGCGCGGTGTTCTTCCCCAAGGGCGCGCCGCCGGTCGGCGGCTGGCCGGTGATCGCCTGGGCCCACGGCACGACGGGCGTGGCGGACGTCTGCGCCCCGTCGTTCAATCCGCGCTCACTGCGCGACCAGCAGTATCTGTCGGCCTGGCTGGAGGCCGGCTACGCCGTCGTCGCCACCGACTATGCGGGCCTCGGCGCGCCCGGTCCGCACCCGTACCTGCAATCGCGCTCGGAAGGCATCGCCGTGCTCGACAGCGTGCGCGCGGTGCTCAAGGCCTATCCGGGCCTGCTGGCCAACAAGGTGGTGACCATGGGCCAGTCGCAGGGCTCGGGCGCGGCGATCGCGGCGGCCTGGCTGGCCCCGACCTATGCCCCGGAACTGAAGATCAAGGGCACCGTGGCCACGGGCCTGGTGGCCCACACCAACAACACTGGCGGCGCGCCGCAGGAGGCTATCCCCAGCCTCTATACCGACCGCGACGCCGGCGGGAACGCCGCCTACGAGATCCTCTATTTCCTGGGCACGGCCCGCTCGGTCGACCCGAAGGGCGTCCGCGCCGAGGACTACATCTCGGAGGCCGGCTGGCCGCTGCTGGAAAAGGCCCAGACCACCTGCATGGGTGGCCTGCGCGCCTTCGCCCGCGATATCGCCCTGCCGGTCGACAAGCTCTACAAGCGCCCGATCGACGCTCTGGAAGCCAAGGCCGACGCGCTCAGCGACTTCCCGGACGTGAAGATCCCGACCCCGGTGTTCGTCGGCACGGGCCTGGCCGATTCCGACGCCCAGACGGTCAGCCAGTACAACTTCGTCTCGGCCATGTGCGCGGCGGGAAACACCGTCGAGTGGCGCTATTACCCCCGCGCCACCCACGCCAGCGCCGTGATGCGCTCGCGCGCGGACTCGCCGGCCTTCGTCGAGAAGGTGCTGCACGACAAGCCGGTGGCCAACCTGTGCCCGAGCCTGGTTCCGCCGGGGCCTTTGCAGGATCCGGAGGACTGAGGGGGACAAGGGTCCCCATGCAGTAATGGGGACCACCCACCCAAAACCGAAAAATCCCCGCGAAGGCGGGGATCCAAGCCGACTCTCGGGTCATGGCGCCGTCCGAGGATAGGCCCGCCGATTCAGCTTGGATCCCCGCCTTCGCGGGGATTCTCGGTTTGCAAGGAAAAGAGGCCAGCTCAAAGGCTGGCGATATAGGCCCGCCACCCGCCAAAGCCGGTGATCTCCGCCGCGCCGTCCAGCGCGCGGGGCTCGGCCACGAAGCCCTTCACCGTGCGGCCGTCGTCCAGGGTCACCGAGCCGATGGCCAGCGGCGCGGGCACCTCGGCGGTGAAGCTGCCGAAGCTCGCCAGGTCCAGTTCGTACAGCTCCACGGCGATCGGCGCGCCACCTTCGGCATGCACGAGCGCCGGCTTGGGCGGGGTCGAGTTGGCGATGGCGTAGAGGCGATAGCTCTGCGCCGTCTTCGCCTCGCCCAGGAAGCGGGCGTTGCGCGAGGTCAGCTGCCAGTGCAGCGGCATGCCTTGCAGGTGGGCGCCGACGACGGCGAGGGTGATGGTTTCCATCTTGTCTCCAAGGTCGAGAACGGGGGCAGGAGCGTCCAGCCGCGCCAGATAGGGGCGGGCGGCCTCGATCAGGGCGCGGTCGGCATGGGCCGGACCGATGAGGGTGACGCCGAACCCGACCTCGCCGCCCCGGAAGCCGGCCGGCACGGCCAGGGCGCTCATGTCGAGCAGGTTGACGAAGTTGGTATAGAGCCCCAGCGCCGCGTTCAGCCGGATAGGCTCGGCCCGCAGCTCGGCGATGCGGAAGGCGGTCGGGGCCGTGGGCAGGATCAAGAGGTCGATCTCGTCCCACAGCGCCTCGGCCCGTCGGGCCAGGGCCTTCAGCCGATATTCGCCTTCGAACAGCTCGACGGCGGTGATGTCGAGGCCGGCCTCGACGATGGTCCGCACCGTCGGATCGATGGCGTCCGGATTGTCGGCCAGCACCGTCTTCAGCGCCGCCGTCCGCTCGGCCACCCATGGGCCGCCATAGAGCAGCTGGGCGGCCTCGCTGAGGAAGTCGATGTCGATCGGCACGATCTCCGCGCCCTCGGCGGCGAACCGCTCCAGCGCCTGCTCGTAGAGATGGGCGGCGGCCGCATCGCCCAGGAAGTTGCGCTGATGGGGAAGGGGCGCGCCCAGGCGCCTCGCGTCGCGGGGACGGTCCTCCAGCGGGCGCGAAAACGGGTCGGCGGCGTCGAAACCGGCGGCGACCGCGTCGACCAGAGCCGCGTCGTCGAGATCGCGGGTAAAGACGCTGATGCAGTCCAGCGACCGGCAGGCCGGCACAAGGCCCGTGGTGCTCCAGCGGCCCTTGGTCGGCTTGAAGCCCACCAGGTTGTTGAAGGCGGCCGGGACGCGGCCCGATCCGGCGGTGTCGGTGCCCAGGGCGAAGCTGACCAGGCCCGCCGCCACGGCGACCGCCGATCCCGAGCTCGACCCGCCGCTGACGAAGGCGCGGTTGAACACGCAGTGCGGCGCGCCGTGCGGGCTGCGGGTGCCGTTCAGGCCGGTGGCGAACTGGTCGAGATTGGTCTTGCCGACCGGAATGGCCCCGGCCGCGATCAACCGCTGGACAACGAACGCCGAGGCGTCCGGCGCATAGGCGAAGTCCGGACAGCCGGCTGTCGTGGGCAGGCCGACCAGATCGATATTGTCCTTGATGGCAAAGGTCGCGCCGGCCAGCGGCAGGACCTCGCCGGCCGCGATCCGCGCATCGACGGCGCGGGCGTAGGCGCGCACCGCCTCGGGGCTCAGCCGCTCGATCCACACCTGCGGTTGGACAGCGTCATAGGCGGCGATGCGGGCCAGGGCGGCCTCGGCCGCCTCCAGCGCGGTGATCTCGCCGGCGGCGACGGCCGCCGCGAGCGCCCGCGCGCTCACGCCCGCACCACCATGCGCACCGGCGTCGGGTCGAAGCCGTTGCAGGGGTTGTTGATCTGCGGGCAGTTGGAGACCACCACCGTGACGTCCATCTCGGCCAGCAAGGTCACCGACAGGCCCGGCGCGGAGATGCCGTCGACGATGCCCAGCGCGCCGTCGGCCTCGACGGGCACGTTCATGAACCAGTTGATGTTGCTGACCATGTCGCGCTTGTTGCGGCCGGCCCGGCCGTTGGCGTCGAGGAAGTTGTCGACGCAGGCGTGCTGGTCCTTGGTGTGGTGGCCATAGCGCAGGGTGTTGCTCTCGCACGAGCAGGCCCCGCCGATGGTGTCGTGATAGGCGACGTTGGTGGCCACGATCCGCATCATCGGCCGACCCTCGTTCGACAGCAGCACCGCCCCGTCGCGCAAGAACAGGTTGCCCTGGGCGGCGATGGTGTCCTGGGCGCTGTAGCGTTCGGCGTCGTCGGCGGTGGCGTACATCAGGAAGTCGACCGCCTGGTTGCCCTCCAGGTCGACGATCTCCAGCGTCTGGCCCGCCTTCAGGTCGTGCATCCACGGGGCGCGGGCGGGCACGACCTCGTCGTGGAGGATCGCGGTGTTGAGGTCTTCGCGCATCGGACCCTCCTAGCGGGCGTAGTAGTCTTCGACGTTGAGGAAGGCGCGCAGGCCCTCCGGCGTGCCGGTGCGGATTGCGTCGTCGGCGGCCGCGACGGGACCGCGCCAGGCCTGGGCCCGCACGGGAGTGACCGTGTAGTCGGGACGCGGATCCAGCACGTGCGGGGTGTTGGCCAGCACCACGATCAGGTCCATCTCGGCCCGCAGCAGCAGGCTGCGGCCCGGCGCGAACGGCCCGACCTGGGGCGTGATCGCCCCGTCGGCCTCGACCTTGGCGCCCTTGAACCAGGTGATGCAGGGATGGATGTCCTTGCGGCCCAAGCCGTACTTGCCGACCGCCAGGCCGAACCGCTCGCGGCTCGACGGATGCGGACCGTAGTTGCCGGCCTGGCCGTACCTGGCCGCGATGCTCCAGGGCGTGGATGGGCCGCAGAAGGCGTCGTGCGCGCCGGCCTCGTCCTCCAGAATGCTCATCAGCACCCGGCCCATGTCCGACAGCAGGAAGCGCCCGGCGCCGAGGTAGCCGTTCCACTGGATCTTCAGCGTGTCGGCCACGTTCAGCCGCTCGACCGGGCGCTCGGCGTTGAACAGCAGCATCGACACGCAGCCGTCGCCGGCCAGGTCGGTCAGCCGCAGGCGGGTCCCGCGGGCGATCTGCTTTGAGGCATAGCCGCCGGCCGCGATCGTCTCGGCCCAGACCATGTCGTCGGGCGACACGCCCTCGGGGATGTCGGTCGCGGCCGAGGCGGGCAGGGTGGGCATGGCCTCGACCACCGCGCCGCCCTGGGCGCGGGCATGGGCCTGGGCGCCGTAGGGATCGGCCGTGCTCATGCAGCGGCCTTCGCGGCGTAGGTCTGGAAGCCCTCGACGATCTCGTCCGACATCCGGCGGGCGCCCGTCTGCATGTATTCCATGGCGTTCAGCGCCGCGTCATGGGCCGGCTGCGACGAAGCCGTCACGCAGTCCTCGACCACGCGGCAGTAGTAGTCGCCCTGATGGCCGTCGACGAAGGTGTAGTGCACGCAGACGTCGGTGAAGCCGCCGCAGAGGATCAGGGTCTCGGCCTTCAGCCCCTTCAGCAGGATCTCCAGCTCGGTGCCGTAGAAGCAGGAGTAGCGGCGCTTGGCCAGCAGGTAGTCGCCCTCGACGATGCCCAGCTCCTCGATGGCGAACTCGGTGCCCGGCGAGGTCTCGATGCAGTGCACGTCCTCACGGCCGTCCAACTCGCGGCCGAAGTCGATCATATTGGGGCGGTGCACTTCCTTGAAGAACACCACCGGGATGTCGGCTTCGCGGGCGGCGTCGACCAGGGTGCGCACGCGGTGCATGCGCTCGACGCGGTCAGGCAGCAGCGGCAGGCGTTCCGACGCCGGCCAGTCCATGAACGAGCCCTTCTGGACGTCGATGACCACGAGGACGGGCTGGCCGACGATCATCGGGCGGGCGTTGTCGGGGGTGTAGGTCAAGGCTGGATTCCCTGGTGTCTCTGGAGATCACCAAGACCAGCGCGCGGCGCATAGAGAAATGACGCCGCCGGAAAAGTTGGTTGCGGCTGGCGGCAAGTGAAGCGGCTCTAGAGGCGGGCGGCCGCCTCGCGGCAGAGGTCCAGCAGCCAGCCGTTGGGCGAGGCCGCGTCGTCGCTGGCCCGCAGCACCGCCCCGAACGGCGTCGGCGGTGGGGCGTTGGGCGGCTCGATGGCCCGCACCTTGCCGCGGTCGGCCGCCGTCTGGGCGAGGCGCCGGGGCAGCAGGCAGATCATGTCCGAGCGGCTGACCATGTTCAGGGCGCTGAACGAATCCTGCACCGAGAACGGCTGGTACGGATCATCGCCCAGGGCGTAGCGCTCGCCCCACGAGGTCACCCGGCGCAGGCCCAGGTGGCCGGACGAAGTGCGGTCGGGATCCTCGTCGCCGCCGGTGACGCCCAGACGCGGCAGGCGGGCCAGGGCCTCGTAGTCCATGGGGCCCGTCTTTATGGATTGGGAGGCCGCCGGATGGTCGGCGCGCATCACCCAGACGCCGGTCTCGTCGAACAGCTGGGTGTAGGTGAAGCGGCCCGGGATCACCTCGAAACAGCCGATCACCATGTCGAGCCGCCCAGTGTCGAGATCCTCGGTCATGCCCGCATAGGGATTGCGGAAGTGGATCTGGACGTTGGGCGCGGCCGCCATCACCCGCTCGGCGATCAGCGGGCCCAGGACGTAGGTCACATAGGTGCCGGCGGCGATGTTGAAGGCGTGCGGGTCGACGGCCGGGTCGAAGCGCGGGGCCGAGACGGCGGTCTCTAGCAGCTTCAGGGCCGTGCGGGCGGTGTCGGCGATCTCCAGGGCGCGCGGCGTCGGCCGAAGGCCGGTCTGGCCGCGCACGAACAGGTCGTCGCCGACAAGCTCGCGCAGGCGGCGCAGGGCGTGGCTGACCGCCGACTGCGACAGGCCCAGGCGTTCGCCCGCCCGCGTGGCGTTGTTCTCCTCCAGCAGGATGACGAACACCCGGAAGAGGTTGAGGTCGGCGGTTCTGAAATTGATGGCGTTCATGGCTGCCGTGAAGAGATATCATTTCTCTCATGACCGGCGGAGTCCTATTTCGCCGCTCAAGGTTCGCGATCCGACGGACCCTGGGATTCCCCGCACAATTCGAAGAGACGTGGAGCAGCGCGTGAGCGACGCTGAAGGTTACGACGCCATCGCCGAGGCCGAAGTCGGCGCGGCCCGCAGGCGGCCGCAAAAGACCCTGGGCCAGCGGCTGCGCTGGCCGCTGATGGCCGGCGTGCCGCTGGTCATCCTGGCCGGGGTCGGCGTCGTGCTGCTGACCGGCGGCAAGTCGCAGGCCACCGACAACGCCTATATTCAGGCCAGCCGCACGGCCATCAGCGCCAGCATCGGCGGCCGGGTCACCGAGATCGACGTCCACGAGAACCAGGCCGTCAGAAAGGGGCAGGTGCTGTTCCGTCTGGACGCCGCCGACTACGACGTCGCCGTGTCGGAAGCCGAGGCCGCCCTGGCCCAGGCCCGCTTCGACGTCCAGGGCCGCCGCGCGGTCTATGACGAGCGCCTGGCCGACCTGGCCGCCGCCGAAGAGACCGCCGCCTATGCCAAGCGCGAGGCCGCCCGCCAGCGGGATCTCGCCGCCGCCGGCGTCGCCACCCAGGCCCAGGCCGACCAGGCCCGTCACGCCGCCGACCAGGCCCAGCGGCAGATCACCGTCGTCCGCCAGCAGATCGCCACCGCCCTGGCCGACCTCGGCGGCGAGGCCGGCGCGCCCGACGCCCGCCAGCCCAAGGTGCTGGAAGCACAGGCCAGGCTGGAGCGCGCCAAGCTCGATCGCTCCTACGCCGCCGTCCTGGCCCCCGCCGACGGCGTCGCCGCCAAGGTCGAGCAGCTGCAGGTCGGCGCCCGCGTCACCGCCTCGCAGCCGGTGTTCTGGCTGGTCTCGGGCAAGCCCTGGATCGAGGCCAACTTCAAGGAAGACCAGCTGGCCCACATGCGCGTCGGCCAGCCGGCCACCGTCAAGCTCGACGCCTACGACAAGCCACTGAAGGCCCATGTGGCCAGCTTCAGCCCCGGCACCGGCTCCAGCTTCGCCCTGCTGCCGGCCGAGAACGCCAGCGGCAACTGGGTCAAGGTCGTCCAGCGCGTGCCAGTGCGCCTGGTGCTCGACGAGGCGCCGCCCGCCAACCTGGGGGCCGGCCTGTCTGCCAAGGTCACGGTCGACGTGCGCTCGGGCCGCCAGGGATGAGCCCCGCCCGGACCCTGTCCGGCCACGAGCGCGACGTCGCCAACCGCACGCCGATCACGGTGTCGGTGATGCTGGCGACGATCATGATCTCGCTGGACACGACGATCGCCAACGTCGCCCTGCCGCACATTCAGGGCAGCGTCTCGGCCTCGGCCGACCAGATCACCTGGGTGCTGACCTCCTACATCGTCGCCGCCACGATCATGACGCCGCTGACCGGCTTCATGACCGAGCGCCTGGGCCGCAAGATGGTGCTCAATGTCTGCATCGTCGGCTTCACGGTCGCCTCGATGCTGTGCGGGATCGCCAACAGCCTGGTTGAGATCGTGCTGTTCCGCCTGCTGCAAGGCCTGTTCGGCGCGGCCCTGATCCCGCTGTCGCAGGCGGTGCTGCTCGACATCAACCCGCCCCACCGCCACGGCCAGGCCATGGCCGTCTGGGGCGCCGGCGCGGTGCTGGGTCCGATCCTGGGCCCGGCCCTGGGCGGCTGGCTGACCGACAATCTCGACTGGCGCTGGGTGTTCTTCATCAACCTGCCGGTCGGCGTCCTGGCCTTCTGCGGGGTGTTCTTCTTCCTGTCCGAGAAGAAGGGAACTGAGAAGAAGCGCTTCGACATCCTGGGCTTCGCCAGCCTGGCCATCGCCATCGGCGCCTTCCAGCTGATGCTCGACCGCGGTCCCGGCCAGGACTGGCTGGGCTCGGCCGAGATCTGGACCTATGTGATCGTCTGCGTCATCGCCCTGTGGGTGTTCGGCGTGCAGCTGGCGACGGCCGAGAAGCCGTTCGTCTCGCGCGCCCTGCTGGCCGACGGCAACTTCCTGACCTGCTGCTTCTTCGGCTTCTTCATCGGCATCCTGCTCTACAGCACCCTGGCCCTGCTGCCGCCGATGATGCAGACCCTGCTGGGCTACCCGGTGGCCTTTACGGGCCTGGTCTCCATGCCCCGGGGCCTGGGCTCCTTCATCGCCATGTTCGCCGTCGGCCAGCTGGTCGGGCGGATGAACATCAAGCTGATCCTGGCCATCGGCATGGCCGTCAGCATCGTCTCGCTGTGGCAGATGAGCCATTTCAGCTTGGGCATGGACACCCACCTGATCATCATCTCCGGCTTTCTGTCGGGGGCGGGGACGGGCCTGATCTTCGTTCCGCTCAGCACCATCGCCTTCGCGACCGTCAAGCCCGAGCTGCGGGCCGAGGGCGCCGGGCTCTTCACCCTGGTGCGCAACATCGGCTCGGCGGCCGGCATCTCGATCATGCAGGCCCTGTTCGTCAGCGGCATCGAGAAGCACCACGCCGTGCTGGTCGAGCATGCCCGGCCCGACAACCCGCTGTACCAGGCCTACGCCCAAAGCGTTTTCCTGACCCAGAACGCCATGGCCGCCTTCAACGGCGTCATCAATCGCCAGGCCTCGATGCTGGCCTATCTCGACGACTTCCGCCTGATGCTGGTCATCACCGTGGCCTGCTCACCGCTCATCCTGCTCATGCGAACCCCGAAAGCCAAAGGGGGCGAGACCGTTCATGTCGCCGACCACTAAGACCCGCCTCGTAACCCTGCTGAGCGCGATCAGCCTCTCCGCCCTGGCCGCCTGCACCACGGTCGGCCCGAACTTCCAGGCCCCCGAGACCCCGCAGACGACCGCCTATATCAGCCAGGACGAGGCCCTGCCGGCGTCTGCCGCCACGCTCGACCAGGCTGGTGTCGGCCCCTGGTGGACGGCCCTGGGCTCGCCCGAGCTCGACGCGACCATCCGCCAGGCCCTGGCCGGCAATCCGTCCCTGGCCGAGGCCGACGCGACCTTGGCCCAGGCCCGTTCGGCCCTGGCGGCGGCGCGCGGCGCGGCCGGCCCGCAGGCCGGCGTCAGCGCGGGCGTCGACCGCGAGCGCGCCAACCTGCAGTCGTTCGGCTTCACCAGCTTTGGCGACATCACCCTGAGCAACCCGACCTTCAGCCTCTATTCGGTGGGCGGGACGGTCGGCTACGACCTCGACCTCTGGGGCGGCCAGAAGCGCCGCATCGAGAGCGCCACGGCTCAGGCCCAAGCGCAGGGCCGCCGGGCCGAGGCGGCCTATCTCAGCCTGACCGCCAATATCGCCCTGCAGGCGGCGACCATAGCCGCGCTGCAAGGCCAGATCGCCGCCGTCGAGCGGATGATCGCCGACGACCAGGCCAATATCGACCTCGTCCGCAAGGCCGACGCCCTGGGCGGGACGACCCGCCTGGCCGGCGTCTCGGCCCAGGCCCAGCTGGAGCAGGACCGCGCCCAGCTGCCGCCGCTGCAGGGCGAACTGGCCGCCGCCCGCCACGCCCTGGCCCTGCTGGTC
Organism: Caulobacter hibisci; assembly: GCF_016135805.1. Lineage (GTDB taxonomy): Bacteria > Pseudomonadota > Alphaproteobacteria > Caulobacterales > Caulobacteraceae > Caulobacter > Caulobacter hibisci. The sequence goes on along the minus strand of NZ_JADWOX010000004.1, from coordinate 237,096 downwards.
GGCAAGGCCCCCGCCGACTGGCGCGCCCCGGCCTTCACCCTCGACACCCTGAAGCTGTCGGCCCCCGTGCCGGTGGTCCTGCCGTCGGCCCTGGTCCGCAAGCGCCCCGACATCCTGGCCGCCGAGGCCGAGCTGCACGTGGCGACCGCGGACATTGGCGTGGCCACCGCCGACCTCTATCCGAACCTCAAGCTGTCCGCCGGCCTGACCCAGGGCGCTCTGAAGCCCAAGGACCTGTTCAGCTACGACGCCAGCGGCTGGGACATCGGGGCGGGGCTCACAGCGCCGCTGTTCGACGGCGGAACGCTGAAGGCCCGGCGCGAGCAGGCGAGGGCGGCCGCCCGCGCGGCCTCGGCCCGCTACCAGCAGACCGTGCTGACCGCCTTCGGCCAGGTCGCCGACGCCCTGTCGGCCCTGTCGGCCGACGAGAGCGCCCTGGCGGCCCAGGACCGTGTGGAGGCCCAGGCCGCCGAGCGCCTGCGCCTTTCCCGCCTGGCCTTCAGCCGGGGCGGCGGCACGCTGTTGGAGGTGGTCGACGCCCAGCGGGCGCTCAACGCCGCCCGCGCGACCCGCGCCCGCGCCGAGGGCCGCAAGCTGGCCGACGCCATCCGGCTGTTCGCAGCCACGGGCGCCGATTGGCGGGTGAGCTAGGGGCCTACCGCCAGCTGACGGCCTGGGCGCGGTTGGGCGTCGAGGTCGCCAGGGCCAGCAGGTCCTGCTCGCCGAGCTGACAGCGGCCCTCGCCGGCCGCGTCGAGCCGGCAGGTGACGCGCTTGGAAAAGCCGGCGGCCATCAGGGCGCGCCGCTCCAGCGGCTGCGCCAGCCGCACCCTGACCCAGCGGTCGGGCGTCGGCCCCAGGGCCACGCAGATCACGCCGGCTTCCGGAACATCGAGGATCGGGCCCGAGAAGTCGCCCTTGGGCGTCGGCGCGGCGCAGGCGACCGCGGCCGAGGCCATGGTCGCCAGGACCCCCGCCGCCAATACCGGCAATGCATCGCCGAACTTCATCGCCGCCCTGCCTGATCGCAACCCTACAAGGCCTCAACGCCGGCTCCGCACGCGCGTTCCAGCACCCCACACGGCCAAAGAAAAAGGCCCCGCTCTCGCGGGGCCTTTGCCGTTTTCGTACGCAGAAGAGCGCTTAGCCGCGGTCTTCGACGTCGATGTAGTCGCGCTGGGTCGAGCCCGTGTAGAGCTGACGCGGACGGCCGATCTTGCGGGTCGGGTCCTCGAACATTTCCTTCCACTGGCTGATCCAGCCGACGGTGCGGGCCAGGGCGAACAGCACGGTGAACATGTTGGTCGGGAAGCCCATCGCGCGCAGGGTGATGCCCGAATAGAAGTCGATGTTCGGGTACAGCTTGCGGTCGATGAAGAACGGATCGCTGAGCGCGATCTTTTCCAGCTCCATGGCCACTTCCAGCAGCGGGTCGTTGATGCCCAGCTGGCCGAGAACCTCGTGGCAGGTCTTCTGCATGACCTTCGCGCGCGGGTCGAAGTTCTTGTACACGCGGTGGCCGAAGCCCATCAGCTTGTACTTGCGCGCCTTCACCCCCTCGATGAACTCGGGGATCTTGTCGACCGAGCCGATCTGCTCGAGCATCTCCAGGGCTTCCTGGTTGGCGCCGCCGTGCGATGGGCCCCACAGGCAGGCGATGCCGGCGGCGATGCAGGCGAACGGGTGAGCGCCCGACGAACCGGCCAGGCGGACGGTCGAGGTCGAGGCGTTCTGCTCGTGGTCGGCGTGCAGGATGAAGATGCGGTCCATGGCGCGGGTCAGGACGGGGTTGGGAACCCAGTCCTCGGCCGGCACCGAGAAGCACATGCGCAGGAAGTTTTCCGAGTACGACAGGTCGTTGCGCGGCGTCACGAACGGCTGGCCGATCGTGTACTTGTAGGCGCGGGCGGCGATCGTCGGCATCTTGGCGATCAGGCGATGGGCGCTGATCTCACGCTCGCGGGCGTCGTCGACGTTCATGCTGTCGGCGTAGAAGGCCGACAGGGCGCCGACGGCGCCGGTCATGACGGCCATCGGGTGGGCGTCGCGGCGGAAGCCTTCGAAGAACCGGTCGAACTGCGCGTGCAGCATCGTGTGGTAGGTGATGTTGTTCTCGAACTTCGCGAACTCGTCCGCCGTCGGCAGTTCGCCGTTCAGCAGCAGGTGGCAAACTTCGAGGAACGACGACTTCTCGGCCAGCTGGTCGATGGGATAGCCGCGGTGCAGCAAAACGCCCGCGTCGCCGTCGATATAGGTGATCTTGCTCTCGCAAGATGCGGTCGAGGTGAAGCCCGGATCGAAGGTGAAGTGGTCGCTTTCAGCGTAGACCTTGCGGATGTCCAGAACGTCCGGACCCGTGCTGCCCTTGAGGATCGGCAGGTCGTAGCTCTTTTCGCCGATCGTCAGCGTGGCTTTTTCGGTCATGCGAGAGACCCCTTCAATGATGGAACGGTCAGTCCAGTTTTGTATTTCGCGGTTGCGTTATAGCGCCTCATGCGCGCGACGCCAGGGCGTCGTCAAGCCGGCCGAGAGACTCGTCTCGTCCGAGGGCCGTCATGATCTTGTTCAGGTCGGGCGCCTGGGCGCCGCCGGTCAGGATTCCGCGCAGCGGCGGGCCGAACTTGCCAAAGCCCACGGCCTCCGATTCAGCGAACGATTTCAACAACGTCTCCAGCTCGGAAACGCCCCAGACCGGAGCGGCGGCCAACTGGTCACGAAGACGTGCGAGACGCGCGAGGGTTTCCTCGGAAAGTTGCTTGGCGGTCTTTTCCTCAAGGCTCAGCGGGCGCACCTTCAGCGCGAACGCCACGTGCTCGCCCAACTCCAGGATGGTCTTGGCGCCTTCCTTGACCTGCGGTACGGCGCCGGCGATCCGGGCTTCCGCATCGGTCGGCAGGTCGGCGCCCGCGGCGGTCAGGGCCTTCAGCGTCAGGGCGGTCAGGCGCGCGTCGTCGGCCTGGCGCAGGTGCTGGCCGTTGATGAAGTTCAGCTTGGCCCAGTCCAGGCGGGCAGGGGCCTTGACCACGTCCTTGACGTCGAACCAGCTGATCGCCTGCTCGTCGTTGAACACCTCGTCGTCGCCGTGGCCCCAGCCCAGGCGCGCCAGGTAGTTGCGCATGCCCTCGGGGATGTAGCCCATGTCGGCGAACTCGCCGACGGCCTGGGCGCCATGGCGCTTGCTCAGCTTGGCGCCGTCGGGGCCGTGGATCAGCGGGATGTGGCCGAAGGCCGGCACGGTCCAGCCGTTGGCCTGATAGATCAGGGTTTGGCGGGCGGCGTTGTTCAGGTGGTCGTCGCCGCGGATCACGTGGGTCACGCCCATGTCGTGGTCGTCGACCACCACGGCCAGGTTGTAGGTCGGGGCGCCGTCCGCGCGCAGCAGGACCAGGTCGTCCAGGTCGGCGTTGTTGAAGGTCACCGGGCCCTTGACCTGGTCGTCGACCAGCGTCGTGCCTTCCGTCGGGCCCTTGAAGCGGATGACGTGCGGCAGGCTGGGATCGCTGGGCGGCGGGGCGTCGCGCCAGGGCGAGCGCAGGGCCGGGCCGCCGGCTCGGGCCAGCTCGCGCGCGGCGGCCAGTTCCTCGACGGTCATCCAGCAGCGATAGGCGCGGCCGGCCGCCAGCATCTCCTCGACGACGGCCCGATGGCGGTCGGCGCGGCTGTACTGGAAGACGACTTCCTCGTCGGACTTCATGCCCAGCCAGTCGAGGCCCTCGAAGATCGCGGCCACGGCCGCCTCGGTCGAGCGCTCGCGGTCGGTGTCCTCGACGCGAATAAGGAACTTCCCTCCCGTATGGCGTGCATATAACCAGTTGAACAGCGCCGTGCGGGCGCCGCCGATATGCAGGAAGCCGGTCGGCGACGGGGCGAAGCGGGTGACGACGCCGCTGGGGGCGGGGGAGGAACTGGACATAGGCTTCGAAGCTGACGGTCTGGAGGCCGCGGGGGCGGCGGGAGGCTCGGCGGCTGCGCGCGACGCAGGCGCCGGCCGCTGGGCGGCGCGTCTTAGCACGGCCGTTCGAAGCTGTCCTAGTCCCGCGACCCTCGCTTCACAGGCGATCGACGAGGCAAGGCTCAACGCCGGCCGCTGGATGCTGTGGGCGCCGGTGGCCTTCGGCCTCGGCGCGGCCGGCTATCTGGAGCTGAAGGTCGAGCCCTCCTGGTCGCTGCTGGCCCTGGTGGCGCTCGCCCTGTCCGTGCTCGCGGTCTGGAGCCGCGGCTGGCCGCGCTGGAGCGGCTTGGCGATTCCCCTTACCCTGGCTGCTTTCGCCGCTAGTGGCGCCCTGGCCGGCAAGATCCGCTGCGACCGCGTCGCCGCGCCGGTCATGCCGGTCGAACGCGCCGTCCACGTGATCGACGGCTTCGTCGTCGACGTGGTCTCGCCCGGCGCGGCCGGTCCGCGCCTGCTGGTCGCGCCGGTATCGATTTCGCGGATGTCGCCCGCTACGACGCCGACCCGGATCCGGGTCAGCCTGGCGGAAGGCGAGGTCGCCCCGCCGCCCGGCTCGGCCCTGCGGCTGCGGGCCATGCTGTCGGCTCCGCCGCCGCCCGCCGCGCCCGGGGCCTACGACTTCGCCCGCGACGCCTGGTTCAACGGCGTCGGCGGCGTCGGCTTCATCGTCGGCCAGATCGAGGAGGCCGAGCTCGACCCGCCGCCCTGGCGGCTGCGCCTGGCCATGGCGGTCAACGCCGTGCGCTGGGATCTGGCCTCCCGCATCGTCGCCCGACTGGGACCAGACAGCGGTGGCATCGCCGCGGCCATGGTCACCGGCCACGAGGCCTGGGTGACGCCGGAGCAGACCGAGGCCATGCGCGCATCGGGCCTGGCGCACATTCTCTCGATCTCCGGCCTGCACATGGCCATCGTCGGCGGCTTCGTGTTCGCCGCCGTGCGCTTGGCTGTAGCCGCCTGGCCCTGGGTCGCCCTGCGGGTCTCGGGCAAGAAGATCGCCGCCGTGGCCGGTCTGCTGGCGGTCTTGGCCTATCTGGTCATCTCCGGCGCGCCGCCGCCGGCCCTGCGGGCGGCGATCACGGCGGGCGTGGCCTTCCTGGCGATCCTCGCCGACCGCCAGGCCGTCAGCTTGCACGGCTTGGCCCTGGCGGCCCTGATCATCCTGGTCGCCCAGCCCGAGTCGGCGGGCGCGCCGGGCTTCCAGATGTCGTTCGCCGCCACCGCAGCGCTTGTCGCCCTGGCCGAAGCCTGGCCGCGTCCGGCCCGCGAAATCTCGGTGCCCTGGCCGATCCGCTTCGCCCAGGCCGCCATGGGCTGGCTGGCGATCAGCGTCGGCGCCAGCTTCGTGGCCGGCCTGGCGACCGGGCCCTTCGCCATGCAGCACTTCAACCGCGTCGCCGTCTGGGGCCTGCCGGCCAATCTGGTGGTCTCGCCGCTGTCGTCCTTCGTGATCATGCCGTTCCTGGCCGTTGGCGCGGTGCTGGAACCCCTGGGGATCGGCGGACCGTTTCTGGCCATCGCCGGCTGGGGCATCGACGCCATGACCGCCGTCGCCCGCTGGTTCGCGAGCGCCCACGGCGCCCAGCAGGTCGTGGCCAGCGGTCCGCCCTTCACCCTGGCCCTGTCGTTCCTAGGGATCATGCTGCTGTGCCTGTGGAAGGGCCGCCTGCGCTGGCTGGGGATCCCGCTGGCCTGCGCGGTGGCCCTGTGGCCGCGACCGACGCCGCCCGACCTGTGGATCGCCGCCGACGGCGCCACCGCCGCCGTCCGCAGCGGCCATGACGCCGTCCTGCTGCGCCCCGACGCCCGCCGTTTCGGGGCCGAGCTCTGGGCCCGCCGCCGAGGCTTGGCGCCCGTGGCCGGCAAGGCCTTCGCCTGCGATCGCGTCTCGTGTCGCCCGACCTCGTCCGCACCGGTCGCCGTCAGCCTGTCCTGGACCCGCCGTGCCCCCGCGTTCGAGGCCCTGGAGCCGCTCTGCATGGGCGCCGAGGTCGTGGTCCTGCGAGGTCCTCGCCCGGCCGTCCTGCCGGCCGCCTGCCGTGACGCCGTCGTGCTGGCGGGCGAGGACTTCGTGGCCGGCGGCGCGGCCGAACTCTGGCGCCGACCGGACGGCTGGTGGATCGTCTGGGCCCAGCCGGGGCGGGGCGCGCGCCCCTGGGTGACGACTGCTGACAGGAATGCGCAAGATCCGGGCGGATGATCCACGCCGGCCGGTGTAGCGGTCCAAAGAGCTTCGGAGATGATCCATGACCAACGCCTTCATTGCCCGCCGCGCCGCATTCCGCGCCCTGCACCAGGACGGCTTCTTCGTCCTGCCCAATCCCTGGGACGCGGGCAGCGCGGTTCGCCTGCAAAAGCTCGGCTTCAAGGCCCTGGCCTCGACCAGCGCCGGCATGGCCTGGTCCTGGGGCCGCGCCGACGGCGAGGTCACGGTCGACGAGGTGCTGGAGCACCTGCGTCTGCTGGTCGCCGCCACCGATCTGCCGGTCAATGCCGACTTCGAGGCCGGTTTCGCCGACACGCCCGAAGGCGTCGGCGCAAACGTCGCCCTGGCCGTCGAGACCGGCGTCGCCGGCCTCTCGATCGAGGACCGCATCGGCAAGGAGCTCTATGACCTGCCCGAAGCCGTCGCGCGGATCGCCGCCGCCCGCGCCGCCATCGACGCCTCGGGCCAGGACGTCATGCTGATCGGTCGAACCGAAGGCTTCCTGATCGGCCGCGACGACCTCGCCCCGACCATCGAGCGCCTCGTGGCATACGCCGAAGCCGGTGCGGACTGCCTCTACGCCCCGGTCGTGACGAAGTACGACGACATCGCCGTCATCGTGGCGGCCGTCGCGCCCAAGCCCGTCAATGTGCTGCTGTGGGGCCCGGACATGAAGGTCGCGGACCTCGCGGGCCTCGGCGTGCGCCGCGCCAGCACCGGCGCGGCCCTGGCCGCGGCGGCGTGGGCGGGGTTCGATGTGGCGGCGAAGGATCTGGCGATCTAGAGGTCCAGCGACCAGACCTGGTCGACTAGGTCGTGGCCGAACTGGCGGCTGGGCGTCTCCCGGGTCAGCACGAAGCCGGCCCGTTCGTATAGCCGGCGGGCCGCAGTCAGGACGCTGACCGTCCACAGATCCAGCCGCTGGTAGCCCAGCGCCCGCGCCCGCGCGATACAGGCCTCGACCAGTTGCCGGCCGACGCCCAGGCCGCGGGCCTCCGCCTCCACATAGAGCAGGCGCAGCTTGGCCACGCCCGGCGCGTCGCCGCGCACCAGGAAGATCGAGCCGACCATCCGGCCGCCGGCCTCGGCGATCCAGGCGTCGTCCTGGCTGGGATCGACGTTGCGATGGAAGTCGGCGACGATGCCGGCCACCAGGGCCTCATAGTCGCCGTTCCAACCGTATTCGCCAGCGTAGAGCATCGCCTGGCGGGCGGTCACCAGCCCCAGGTCCCCGGGCTGTAGCCCGCGCAAGACGACCTCGGGCGCGTCGCCCTCGAACACCTCGTTGATCGCGGCGGCGGCGTCGAGCAGGCGGGCGCGGTGCAGCGGATGCAGGCCTTCGATCAGGCTCCCGACGCTGGCGCGGGTATTGGCCTCCAGGGCGGCGAATGCGGCGCGGCCGTCGTCGGTCAGGCCTAGCCACTGGTGACGGCCGTGGGCGGGGTTCTCGCGCGCCGTGACTAGGCCGCGTTCGGAGAAGCGCTTGAGGGTCCGGCTGACCTGGGCCGGGTCCAGCCTCAGGGCGCGGGCGATCTCGGCCGCCGTCGGGTCGGTCCGCGTCGCCAGTTCGTAGAGGATCCGCGCCTCGCTCAGCGTGAAGGGGCTGCCGTCATAGCTGGCGTCCAGCAGGCCCAGGCGGCTGGTATAGACGCGGTTGAAGGCGCGTAGGGTGGCGACGTCCTGGTCGTGAGCAGCGGTCATGCGGTCTCCAGTCTTGACTCCATCACTATTGGGAATATGTTGATCAAGTCAACATTGGTCGTGCGCTGTCTCGAGGCGCGACGCCGGCCGGCCGCCAAGGCCCAGCGCCTCACAACGGAAAAGGGCGCGACCTTGCGATCGCGCCCTTCGAAATTCCTGCCTGAGGCGCGCTCAGTGATAGCGGCGGATCAGACCCACCAGCTTGCCCTGCACCTCGACCTGATCGGGACCGAAGATACGGGTCTCGTACTTGGGGTTGGCCGCTTCCAGGGCGATCGAGCCGCCCTTCTTGCGCAGGCGCTTCAGCGTGGCTTCCTCGCCGACCAGGGCGACGACGATCTCGCCGCTGTTGGCGGTGTCGCCCTTCTTGATGATGACGTAGTCGCCGTCGAGGATGCCGGCCTCGATCATCGAGTCGCCCTGCACCTGGAGCACATAGTGTTCGCCGCCGCCCAGCATGCTCTCGGGCACCGGCAGGCGCTCGCGCTCGTGCTGGATGGCGTCGATCGGCGTGCCGGCGGCGATGCGGCCCAGGATCGGCAGCTCGCGGCTGTCATTGGCGACCTGCGGGGCGGGGGCGGGCGTCGACGGCGCCAGGCCGCCGCCTTCCAGCACTTGCGGACGGAACGCGCCGCGGCCCTTGGGCGGGGCGGCCGTGGTCGCCTGCTGCGGCAGCTTCACCACCTCCAGCGCCCGGGCCCGGTGGGCTAGGCGACGGATGAAGCCGCGCTCCTCCAGGGCGGTGATCAGCCGGTGGATGCCCGACTTCGACGCCAGATCCAGGGCCTCCTTCATCTCGTCGAAGGAGGGGGAGACGCCGGTCTCCTTGATCCGTTCGTGGATGAACATCAGCAGCTCGTGCTGCTTGCGGGTGAGCATGACGGCCTCGCAAGTCGTCGCGGAACAAACCGCAAACCTTTCGAATGTTCTCTAGGTGTTCTTGGTTAAGGTCAAGTGAATTACGGCGACCGGCGTTCTGTGAATGGGCGAGCTTCCATCGCTTCAGAAGCTTGGCGCTAAGTATCTGATTTAATGTCGGATGGGCGCGCCATTCTCATCCGCGACCGCATCGTCGCTCACGCAAGGCGGGCGGAGATTTTCCGTCAACCGCAGGAACGAAAGGCGTCACCCGCGGCCGAAATCCGCCCGCCGAGACGGTGATTCCTTCCCCGGAGGCGGCTGATTCACAGCCGCTGGAACGCCCGATTCTCCCGCAGGCCGGCGCCGGCCTCCCACGAGAACAGCACCATCTCGGCGCGACCCACCAGGTTCTCGAAAGGCACGAAGCCCATGCCCGTCTGCGCCGGCAGGTTGGCCGACAGCGCCGGGTTCCAGGCGCAGCGCGCCTCGCCGGCCGGGATCGGGCCGGGATCGAAGCGGCTGTCGAGCGAGTTGTCGCGATTGTCGCCCATCATGAAGTAGCAGCCCTCCGGCACGCGATAGGCGGCCGTGTTGCCGGCCGGCGTGCGCGGACCGTAGCTGTTGATAAGGTGCGTCCTGCCGCCCGGCAGGGTCTCGGCGAAGCGCTCGGCCGGCCGCACGCCGAACGGCGTCTCTTCCAGCCGCGTGCCCATCGGCCGCTGCTCCACCGGCGCGCCGTTGATGCGCAGCAACCCATCCACGACCTGCAGCTCGTCTCCGGGCAGACCGACCAGCCGCTTGATGACGTCGGTGCGGCCGTCTCCCGGCTTCTTGAACACCACCACGTCGCCGCGCGCGGGCTCGCGTCCCATCAGCCGTCCATGACCCAGCGCCGGGCTCAGCGGGGCCGAATGGCGGCTCCAGCCATAGGCGAACTTGTTGACCAGGATGTAGTCGCCGACCAGCAGGGTCGGCTCCATCGAGCCCGAGGGGATCGTGAACGGCTGGCACAGCACCGTGCGCGGCACGAAGACGATGGCCGCCGTCACCGCCAGGGTCTTGGCCCAGTCGATCACGCTGGAACGCAGCGAAGCCCTGGTCATGTGAAAAGCCCCTCGATGGCGAACATCGAGGGGCATTCAGATCCAGCAGCTTGGCCGAAACGTGGCCGAGCGTTGTTCTGTGATCAGCCGATCAGCTCGCGCGTCGCCGCCGTCACGTCGGCCTGGCGCATCAGGCTCTCGCCCACCAGCATGGCGGTGGCGCCGGCCGCCTCCATCCGCACCACGTCGGCATGGGTGAAGAGACCGCTCTCGGTGACCAGCAGCGAACCGGCCGGGGCCAGCGTCGCCAGACGCTCGGTCACGGCCAGGTCGACGACGAAGCTCTTGAGGTCGCGGTTGTTGACCCCGAACAGCGTCGCGCCCAACTGGCCGGCGCGCGCGGTCTCGGCCTCGTCGTGCACCTCGACCAGGGCGTCCATCCCCAGGCGCGCGGCCTCGGCCATCAGCTCGGCGGCAAGATGGTCGTCGATCATCGCCAGGATCACCAGGATGGCGTCGGCGCCCAGGGCGCGGCTCTCGGCCACCTGCCAGGGATCGACCAGGAAGTCCTTGCGGATGCAGGGCAGGGCGGTCGCCGCGCGGGCGGCCACGAGGTAGTCGTCTGCGCCCTGGAAGCTGGGGCCGTCCGTCAACACAGAGAGACAGGCCGCGCCGCCGTCCTCATAGGCCTTGGCCAGCGCCGGCGGATCGAAGTCGGCGCGGATCAGGCCCTTGGACGGCGAGGCCTTCTTGATCTCGGCGATCAGCGACAGCTTGCCGGGCGCGTGCTTGGCCTCCAGCGCGGTCTTGAAGCCGCGCGGCGCCGAAGCGGTCTTGGCGGCGGCATCAACGTCGCTCTGCGAGCGCACGGCCTTGCGGCTGGCGACGTCCTCGCGCTTGTAGTCGGCGATCTTGGCCAGGATGTCGGTCATGCGGTCACTGTCTGGGCGTTGGTGGCGGCCACGAGGCCGGCGAGGGCGGCCTTGGCGCGGCCGTCGTCGAGCACGGCGCCGGCCAGCTCGACGCCTTCGCGCAGGGTCTCGACCTTGTCGGCCACCAGGAAGGCGGCGGCGGCGTTGAGCAGCACGATGTCGCGATAGGCGCCGGTCTCGCCGTCGAGCAGGCGGGTCAGGGCGGCGGCGTTGAAGGCGGGATCCCCGCCGGTGATCTCGGCCAGCGAGGCGCGCTGCAGGCCCACGGCCTCAGGCGTGATGGTGAAGAGGCGGATCGCCCCCTCGCGCCATTCGGCCACCTCGGTCTCGCCGGTGATGGTCAGCTCGTCCATGCCGCCGCCGTGCACCGACCAAGCGCGCTCGGCGCCCAGGGCTCCGAGGGCGCGGGCGATCGGCTCCACGAAGCGCGGGGCCGAGACGCCGACCACCTGGCGCTTGGCGCCGGCCGGATTGGTCAGCGGGCCCAGCAGGTTGAAGATGGTTCGGAAGCCTAGTTGCTGGCGGATCGGGGCGACGTGCTTCATCGCCCCGTGGTGCGACTGGGCGAACAGGAAGCAGATGCCGGCGCTGTCCAGCGCGGCGCGCTGCTGGGTAAGCGTCGCGTCGATATTGACGCCCAGGGCCGCCAGCACGTCGGCGGTGCCCGACTTCGACGTCACCGCGCGGTTGCCGTGCTTGGCGACCTTCAGGCCCCCGCCGGCGGCCACGAAGCCCACGGCGGTGGAGATGTTCAGGGTGTGCAGGCCGTCGCCCCCGGTGCCGCAGACGTCGACGACGTCATAGGGATGCTCCAGGTGCACGGCCGCGCGGCGCATGGCCCGGGCGCAGGCGGCGATCTCGCCGACGGTCTCGCCGCGCAGGCGCATGGCGGTCACCGCCGCGGCCACCTGGGCCGGCGTCGGCTCGCCGCGCAGGCAAGCGCTGAAGAAGACTTCGGCGTCGTCTTCCGAAAGGGTCTGGCCGTCGGCCAGCTTGGCCAGCAGGGGCTTGAAGGCGTCGGACATGTCTGAAGTCCCGTCCTAGACCCAGATCGCCGCGTCGCGACGCACGCCGGCCAGGTCGAGGAAGTTGGCCAGCAGCTGGTGGCCGCCCTCGGTGGCGATGGATTCGGGGTGGAACTGCACGCCGTGCACCGGGCGGGTCTTGTGCTGCACGCCCATGATCTCGCCGTCGGCGGTCCAGGCGGTGACTTCCAGCTCTTCGGGCAGGTCTTCGCGGCGCACCGCCAGGCTGTGATAGCGGGTGGCGGTGAACGGGTCGGGCAGGTCCTTGAAGATGCCCTTGTTGGCGTGGCGGATCGGGCTGGTCTTGCCGTGCATGACCTCCTTGGCGCGGATCACCTCGCCGCCATAGGCCTGGCCAATGGCCTGGTGGCCCAGGCACACGCCCAGGATCGCCAGGTCGTCGGGCGCGCCGCGCAGTAGCGGCAGGCAGATGCCGGCCTGGTCCGGCGCCTTGGGGCCCGGCGACAGCAGCACCGCCTGCGGCTTCAGGCCCAGGGCCTCCTGCACCGTCAGGTCGTCGTTGCGATGAACGAGCGTCTCGGCCCCCAACTCGTTCAGGTAGTGCACGAGGTTGTAGGTAAAGCTGTCGTAGTTATCGATGACCAGGATCATGACGCCGCCTTTCGAGCCTCGCTTCTAGGGCCAACCGCCGGCCGCGCCAAGCCAGGGAATGGTTGCCGAGGCGGCTCACTTCCGTTTAACGTGAGTATTGTTGCTGGTGCGCGTTGAGGCAGCGTATGTGGCATGAGATCGTCGTCACGGAAGTGACGCTGTACGGACCGAAACTGCGTTGCGTGGCCGGGTTCGACAGGCGGCTCGGACGCATGGTGCGACCTGAGCCGGTTGCTGGCGGGTTCTGGCCAGCCATCGTCTGCGGACCCAACACGACTTTTCATCCAGGTCATGTCGTCCGGTTTCGCGGAGAAACGCCCGATACGGCGATGCCTCACCGGACCGAGGACGTGGTCGTTACGGGAAACCCCTATCGATCTGGGGTCCTGAGCGCGGTCGAGTTCAAGACGGTCCTGGCCCGAGCCGCCGATATCTCCGTCGAGGCCGCGTTTGGCCCGCACCTGGTCTTTGAAGGGGCAAAGGCCTACGCGCCAGCGGACAGCCCTTGCGGATCGCTGGCTTGCGAAACGGCCTTGGTCGAACGTCTAGGCCTGTCGGAACTGGTCTTTGGCGATGAGCGCCGGCTGAAGCTGGATATCGAGCTACGAGGCCACAAGCTCCTCCTGCCGGTCGGCGCGAAGGACCTGAAGCAGGCGTTCCAGAAGGAAGGCCTCGACGACGCCAAGGCTTTGCTGCCCGAGCGAGGACTTTGCCAGGTTCGCCTGGGTCTGGCTCGTCCCTTCGACGCCGCGCCCGACCGATGCTATCTTCAGGTCAATGGAATCCATGCGCTCTGAAGCCCGCGTCCTGACGATCGGTCATTCCAACCATGGTTGGGACCGGTTCTCCGAACTGCTGCGCGGCGCCGGCGTGACGGCCGTGGCCGACGTGCGCACAAGCCCCTGGTCCAGGCATACGCCGCAGTTCAATCGCGAGACCCTGGCGGCCCGCCTGAAGAGCGAAGGCGTGGCCTACGTCTTTCTCGGCGCCGAACTGGGCGGTCGGCCCGAAGGCGCGCATCTCTTCGACCAGGGCGTCGCCGATTACGAGGCGATGGCGATTGAACCTCGGTTCCGCGAAGGCCTGGACCGCGTCGTAAAGGGCGCCAAGACCCACCTGGTCGCCTTGATGTGTTCTGAGAAAGAGCCGCTCGACTGCCATCGCTGCCTGCTGGTTTCGCGGCGGCTGCAAGAGCGCGGGCTGGCAGTGGCGCACATTCATCCCGATGGGGCGGTCGAGCCCCACGAGACGACCGAGCACAGACTTCTGGTCTGCGAAGGTCTCGAACACGAGGACATTTTCGAAGGCCGCGAAAGCCGACTGGCCCGCGCCTATGTCCAGAGGGCGCGAAAGGTCGCCTATGCCGAGGCGGTCGCCGAAGTCGAGGCGTCGACGGCGGCCGAATGACCGACGCCGCCAGCCTGTCCACCATCGGCTTCACCCAGACCAGCGCCGAGGGTTTCTTCGGCCGACTGAAGGCCGCTGGCGTCAGATCGGTCATCGATGTGCGGCTGCACAACACCTCGCAGCTGGCGGGCTTCGCCAAGTCAGACGACCTGTCCTACTTCTTGAAGGCCATCGGCGGGATGAGCTATCGCCACGAGCCGCTACTGGCGCCGACCGACGCGATCCTCAAGGCCTTCAAGAAGGACAAGGGCGACTGGCGTGTCTTCGAGACCAGCTTCCTGGCGTTGATGGCAGAGCGATGTGTGGAAGATCGGCTCAAGCCCGGCCTTTTCGACGGGAGTTGCCTGCTCTGCTCGGAGGCGACGCCTCACAACTGCCACCGGCGGCTCGTCTGCGAGTACCTCAACGGCAAGTGGGGCGGGGCATTGAAGGTGCGACATCTGTGACCTCGCGCGAACGTCTGATCTGAACGACACTGCGCTTCATGTCCGTCGCTGATTCCACCCTCGACAACGCCGCCTTGGCCTATGCCCGGGCGCTGCTGCGCACGCCGATCCGCCGTCAGAAAATGATGCCGGTGCTGATGGCCGCCGCCTTCGCCGCCAGCGCCGCGGTCAGTTTCGCGGCCGTGATGGTGCTGGCCCCGCCGGCGATCACCCAGCACCTGCCGAAGGAACGCCTGGGCGACTGAGCCCGTCGCGCGTTCGCGGGGCGCCGTTCGACAAACTTCTTCTATTCGCGCCTCGTTGCTTGCCGGCTCCGCCCGGCCGGGTCTGACATGCCTGCTTCGGTCATCGAAGGGGTGTGAAGTGGCTGTTTCTCGACGCAGGTTCCTGACGGCGGTCGGCGCCGCCGGCGGCTATGGCGCGCTCTACACGACGATGATGGGCCTTGGCCTGTTGGCCGCGCCGCGGGCCTATGCCGGACCGCCGAACCTGCCGGCCGGCGCGGGCAAGGGCAGCAAGGTGGTGGTGCTGGGCGGCGGGATCGCCGGCCTGGTCGCCGCCTACGAACTGCGCAAGGGCGGCTACGACGTCGTCGTCCTGGAGGCGCGCGAGCGGCCGGGCGGTCGGGTCTGGTCGATCCGCGGCGGCGACCGCATCGTCCAGAACGGCCGGCCCGACCAGGTCTGCGACTGGGCGCCCGGCCGCCACGCCTATTTCAACGCCGGTCCCGCCCGCATCCCGCAATGGCACCACGCCGTGCTCGGCTACTGCCAGGAGCTGGGCGTGCCGCTGGAGGTGATGGTCAACGCCAACCGGGGGGCCAAGCTCGACTTCGGCGGCAAGGTGGTCAGCGAGCGCCAGGCCGTCGACGACACCCGCGGCGCCTTCACCGAACTGCTGTCCAAGGCGGTCAGCAAGCGCGCGCTCGACCAGGAACTGACCGGCGTCGACAAGGAAATGCTGCTCGGCTACCTCTCGGCCTACGGTGATCTGGGCAAGGACGGGGCCTATACCGGCTCGACCCGCGCCGGCTTTTCCTCGCCGCCGGGCGGCTACGACGCCCCGCCCAAGGCCGGCGCTCCGCTGCGCATGGCCGACATGATGAACGCCCGCTTCTGGGGCGCGAGCCTGGTCTTCGAAGAGATCATCGACATGCAGGCCACCATGCTGCAGCCGATCGGCGGCATGGACCGGATCCCCTATGCCCTGTTCGAGAAGGTGAAGGCGTCGGTGGTGCTGGGCGCCCAGGTCAAGGCCATCAAGCGGACCACCAAGGGCGTGCGCATCGTCTATGCCGACGCCTTCGGCGAGAAGGCCGTCGAGGCCGACCACTGCGTCTGCACCCTGCCGCTGCCGGTGCTGGCCAAGATCCCGTCCGACTTCTCGCCGCGCGTGAAGCAGGCCATCGCCGCCGCCGAATACCACCACGGCACCAAGGTCGCCTGGGAGACCCGCCGGTTCTGGGAGCAGGACGACTTCCAGTACGGGGGGCTGGGCTGGACGGACGAGAGCAGCGAGCTGGTCTGGTATCCCAGCGGGGGCTTTGGCGAAAAGACCGGCGTGCTGGTCGGGGCCTATTCGATCGGCTTTTCGGGACCCGACGCCCCGCCCAAATACGCCGCCCTGTCGTTCGACGAGCGGTTCGCGGTCTCGCGACGGGTCATCGACAAGTTCCACCCCGGCAAGGGCGCGGAGCTGGCCAAGCCGGTGACGGTGTCGTGGATGCAGACCCCGTTCAACGAGGGCGTCGCCGTCGGCTGGCGCGACGAGCAGCGAGCCACCGACTACGCCGTGCTGTGCAAGCCCGACGGTCCGTTCCACTTCGCCGGCGAGCACATGAGCTACATCAACGCCTGGCAGGAGGGCGCGGCCCTGTCGGCCCAGGAGACCGTGCGCCGCATCCACGCCAAGACCGTCGCGACCTGAACGAAAAAGGCGGCGGCTCCGCCGGGAGCCGCCGCCTCGCTTTTCGATCCGACCGAAGCCTCAGGCGAAGCGCCAGGCTTCCTCGGCGGCCCGCTTGAGGGCGCGGGACTTGTGCAGGGTCTCGTCGTATTCGGCGTCGGCGTCGCTGTCGGCCACCACCCCGCCGCCGGCCTGGACGTACATCATGCCGTCCTTGACCAGGGCCGTGCGCAGCACGATGCAGGTGTCCACCGAGCCGTCGGCGCCGATATAGCCCACGGCGCCGGCGTAGCCGATGCCGCGCTTCTCGACCTCCAGCTCGTCGATGATCTCCATCGCCCGCACCTTGGGCGCGCCCGACAGGGTGCCGGCGGGCAGGGCGGCCATCAGCACGTCGACCGGATCGACGTTCTCGGGCGCATTGCCCTCGACGTTCGAGACGATGTGCATCACGTGGCTATAGCGCTCGATCGTGAAGCTGTCGGTGACTCGGACATTAGCGCCCTTGCCGGCCTTGGCTCCGCTGTTGCTGCCGGCCTGGCCGAGCATGGCCACGCGGCCGACGTCGTTGCGGCCCAGGTCCAGCAGCATCAGGTGCTCGGACCGTTCCTTCGGATCGGCCAGCAGTTCCTGCTCGAGCCGCAGGTCCTCTTCCGGCGTCGCGCCGCGCGGACGGGTGCCGGCGATCGGGCGGATGGTGATCTTGCCGTCGCGCAGCCGCACCAGGATCTCGGGGCTGGAGCCGACCAGGTTGAAGCCGTCCAGGTCCAGGAAGAACAGGAACGGCGACGGGTTGGTCCGCCGCAGCGAGCGGTAGAGGGCGAAGGCGTCCAGGCCGAAGGGCGCGCGGAAGCGGTGGCTGGGCACCACCTGGAAGATGTCGCCGGCCCGGATGTAGTCCTTGGCCTTCTCGACGACCTCCCGATAGTCCTCGCGGCTGACCGGGGTGGTGAATTCCATCGGCCCCTGCGGAACGCGCGGGGCGTCGTGGGCCAGCGGACGGCGCAGGTCGGCCATCACCGTCTCGATCCGCTCGCGGGCCGCCGCATAGGCGTCCTTGGCCGACACGCCCGGCGTCGGCCGCGCGGTCGTGGTCAGGACGATCTCCTGGGCGATGGCGTCGAACACGGCCACGATCGAGGGCCGGGTCATGATGCCGTCGGGCAGGCCCAGGCTGTCGGGATTGATGTCGGGCAGCTTCTCGACCAGGCGCACGGTGTCGTAGCCCAGCGCGCCGAAGATCCCCGCCGCCATCGGCGGCAGGCCGGCCGGAAGCTCCATCTTCGACTGGGCGATCAGGTCGCGCAGGCTGTCCAGCGCCCCGCCTTGCAGCGGCGAAAAGCGGCCGGCGGCGATGTCGCCGTCGCGGGCGATCTCGGCCTGGTCGCCGCGGCAGCGCCACACCACGTCCGGCTTCATGGCCACGATCGAATAGCGGCCGCGCCAGGCGCCGCCCTCGACGCTTTCGAACAGGAAGGCGTAGGGGCGGCCGTGGCCGATCTTCAGATAGGCCGAGACCGGGGTCTCCAGGTCGTCGATCAGCCGCGTCCAGACCAGCTGGGGGAGGCCGGCGTCGTAGCCGGCCGCGAAGGCGTCGAAGCCGGGCTCAAGGCTCATTGAGCCGAGCCCGACTTGGCCGGCGCCGCCGCGCCCTTGGTCGTCTTGGCCAGGGCGTCGGTGTCGACGCCGAGGGCCTGGCGGGCCAGGGTCAGGTTGGTCTTCGGCTTCAGCTTGTCGAAGGCGGCCTCGCGGCTGGCCTGACCGATGTCGCGCATATAGGCCATGCTGGTCTGCGGGCGCAGGCTCTCGGTGGCGCGGGCGATGTCGACCGGCTGGCCGGCGTGCACGGCCTCGATGCGGGCGACCACGTAGCCGACCTGCGGGGCGCGGGCGGTGAAGACCTCGCCCGGCTTGGCGTTGAACGAGGCGACCAGCAGGTCGCGGCCCAGGCCTTGGTACTGCTGGGCGTTCTCGCGCGACAGGCCGGCGATCTTCTGCACCTTTGAACCGGCGGCGGCCGCGACGCTGTCCAGCGACTCGCCCTTGCGGACGCGCGCGGCCAACTCGTCGGCCTTGGCCTTCAGGCGCTTGACCATCTCGTTCAGCATCCACTGCTGGCTGAGCGGGACCTTGATCTCGGCCAGCGGGGGCAGGGCGGCGGCGATCACCTTCTCGACGCGCACGGCGTAGTACTCGCCCTTGCCCGCCTCGATCAGGTCGCTCTCGCCGCCGGCCGGCAGGGCGAAGGCGGTCTTCAGCACGTCGGGCGTCAGGCCCGCGGCCGGCTGGCCGGCCAGGTCGGCGCCCTGGGCGGTGATCGGGGCGCTGGTGACGATCACCGCGCCGGCCTTGGCGGCGGCGGCGGGGATGCTGGCGCCGGCGTCGCGGGCGTCCTGGTAGGTCTGGGTCTGGTCATAGGCCTTGGCCTGGGCGTTCTGGGCGCGCAGGTCGGCCAGGATCTGCGGACGGGCGGTCTCCAGCGAGGCGGCCTTGGCCGGGGTCACCTTCAGCACCTTGACCACCGACAGGCCCAGCTCGCCGGCGATCGGCGCGCTGACCTGGCCCTCGGCCAGGGCGAAGGCGGCGTCGGCGACCTTGCGGTCGGGCAGGGCGGTCTTGGGCTTGTCGACGATGGCGACCGGGGTCTTGCCATAGGCCTTGGCGACGGCGGCGGCGTCCTCGCCCTTGCGCAGGCGCTCGGCGATGGCGGCGCCGGCCTTGGCGTCAGGCGCGACGATCTGCACGACCGAGCGGGTTTCCGGCTGGGCCAGGGTGTCCTTGCGGAAGTCGAAGGTCTTCTGCACCTCGGCCGGATCGACGGTCACCGTCGGCTCCAGGGCCTTGGCGCTGAAGCGCACCACCTGCAGGACGCGCGTCTCCGGACGGGTCAGGCGGGCGGCGTTCTCGGTCATGAACGCCTGCAGCTGGGCGTCGGTCGGCGGGGCCGGCTGGGCCACGCTGGCGGGGTTGATGGCGAAGGCGGCCAGGTCGCGGCCTTCCAGGCCGTAGACCGCCTGCAGGGCCGAATAGATGCGCGGGGTGCGCAGGCCGTTGGCGACGCTGGCGTAGAACTGCGACTGGGCGATGTCGTCGCGCAGCGAGGCCTCGAAGCGGGTCGGGGTCAGGTTGTTCTCGGCCAGCAGGCGCTGATAGGCGTCCTTGTCGAACTTGCCGGTCACCGGGTCGAACGGACGCTGGCCGGCGGGCAGCTGGCTCATCTGCTTGTGCAGGGTCTCGGCGACCAGGGCCTCGGACGGGCGCACGCCCATCTTGCCGATCAGCTCGGCCATCGATTCCTGCAGGGAAAGCTCCTGCACCATCTGGCGGTCGATGCCGCGGGCCACCGCGTCGTCGGGCGTCAGGGCCTGGCCCTGGGCCTCCATCTGGCGGCGATAGGTGTCAAAGCGGCCCTTGAAGTCCTCGGGCGTGACCGAGCGCGAGCCGACCACGATGACCTTCGAGCTCGGGGTCTGCTTGAAGACGTCGCTGATCCCGAACACGGCGAAGCTGACGATCAGCAGGCCGAAGAGGATGACCGCGAAGGGCGATTTGGCGAAAGAGCGAAAGCCGGCGAGCATGACGTTTGGAACTACCTTCTTCGATTTCGCCCTGTGGCCGCCGAAGGGCGACGCACTCGATGCGAGCAAGGCGGTATAGTAGAGGCCGATATGCGGGAGCAAGCCGAAGCGGACTTGACTTACCAAGGGAGCGCGTCCCCAAAGCCAAACTCATGACCGTTTCTCTGACGACGCCCCGGCCGTTGATCGCCGGGAACTGGAAGATGTTCGGCCTCGAGGCCTCGCTGGACGAGGCGCGAGCCGTGGCCGCGGCGGTGTCCGAAGCGCCTCCGGCCGCCCGGGTCGCCATCTGCCCGCCCGCCACCCTGCTGCATCGCCTGGCCGAGACCCTGTCGGGCGAGCCCGTGCTGGTCGGCGGCCAGGACTGCCATCCGGCCGCCCAGGGCGCCTACACCGGCGACATCTCGGCCGCCATGCTGGTCGACGCCGGCGCGCGGCTGGTGATTCTCGGCCACTCCGAGCGGCGCGGCGGCTATGGCGAAAGCTGCGAATTGGTCGCCTCCAAGGTCGAGGCCGCCCTGGCCGCGGGCCTGGAGCCGATCATCTGCTGCGGCGAAAGCCTGGCTCAGCGCGAGGCCGGGCAGGCCGAGGCGATCGTCACCGGCCAGATCCGCAACTCGCTGCCGGCCAGCCTTGCGGGCCAGGCCTTCGCCGTCGCCTACGAGCCGATCTGGGCCATCGGCACCGGCCTGACCCCGACCACGGCCGACATCGCCGCCATCCACAAGGCCATCCGCGCCATCCTGGTCGAACGGTTCGGCGACCACGGCGCGAGCGTGCCGATTCTCTACGGCGGCTCGGTGAAGCCCGAAAACGCCGCCGAAATCCTGGCCACCGAAGACGTCGGCGGCGCCCTGGTCGGCGGCGCCTCGCTGAAGGCCAAGGACTTCCTGGCGATCATCAACGCGGCTTGAGCGCGCTCTCAGAGACCCTCTCCCAGAGGGAGAGGGAGGGGCCCAGGCGAAGCCTGGGAGGGTGAGGGGTTACGCCGCCAACGGGCGTGCCGGCACGTCGTCTCCGGTCCCTAACCCCTCATCCGTCGCTTCGCGCCACCTTCTCCCTATGGGAGAAGGAAAACCTGCGTCGGACGGGGATACAGCGTCGTCCATGCCCGTCGCAGAACCTGCCGAGCCCAGCAAAATCAACGCCCTACAACTTTCTCACCCGAACTTATCAGACGCGTCCAAATCCCCCGCACAATAGACCTCGTCCCGTCGCAGGGAGAGGGCGCAAGGATCCGGCCCGAAGCGTGCGACGGCGATGCGATCGAGCGGGGCTGACGGAGCTGCGTGAGCAGGGCCTGAAGGCTTAAATGAGGATGGGGGACGTAAACCCATCCATCGGGAGGCTGCCGACATTGGCCTTCCGCCCGTCCGAGGGTCCGCGCCGCATGCACGCCTGGCCGCCAAGAAACGGGGCGCATTGCATGGGGAAGGGGCACAGGGCGGAAGAGGCCCGCGCGCCCCGGCCTGAGGTTCAACGATCGCGCGGGGCGTCAGAGCTTCGTCGAAACGGTATTCAAAACTCACACATCCGGGCGCAGCCCGGACGCCCCGCGCCCTCTCCAATCAACTCAGCGGTTTTCCGCGTGAGAACGCGAAGCCGTGCTCAGCGACAAGGAACCTCCCCCCGTGGGGGAGGCGGCCGAAGGCCGGTGGGGGGACGTTCTCAGCTTTCGAGGCGTCGGCCAATCTCGCACCAACTCCCCCCTCCGATCGCTTCGCGATCGCCTCCCCCACAGGGCAGGGCTATCGCATATGGATCTGGAGTCGATTTCTTAGGGCGAAGCGGATTCTGAAGGTCTCGCCTGATGCGGGGAGACGGGGTGATGGAGACGTTTTCGAGCTATTTCTCGGGGATCGCCGATCCGCGCGCCAAGAACGCCCGGCACGATCTTCTGGAATTGATGTTCGTGTCGCTGGCGGCGGTGATGTGCGGGGCGGAAGACTGCACCGACATGGCCCTGTTCGCGCGGGCCAAGCTCGATTGCCTGCGCCAGGTGCTGAAGCTCGAGCACGGAGCGCCCAGCCACGACACCTTCAGCCGGATGTTTCGCCTGCTCGAGCCCGAGCCGTTCGAGGCCGCCTTCGCCAAGTTCACCGCCGCCTTCGCCGGGGCGCTGAAGGGCGTGGTGGCGATCGACGGCAAGGCCTTGCGCGGAGCCTACGAGCGCGGGGCTGAGGCCACGCCGCTGCATCTGGTCAATGTCTGGGCCGTCGAGGCGCGGCTGGCGATCGGCCAGCGCCTGGCCCCAGGCCGCAACGAGGTGCTGGGCGTCCAGCAGGCCCTGGCCTTGCTGGACCTTCAAGGCTGCATCGTCACCGCCGACGCCCTGCACTGCCGAAGGGACACCGCCCAGGTCATCCTCGACGCCGGCGCCGACTACGCCCTGGCGCTGAAGGCCAACCAGCCCAAGCTGCTGGCCCAGGTCCGGGCCCTGATCGAGGCCGAAGATCCCGCCACCGGCGTGGCCGAAGGGCCAAGGCGTGCTCACGACCGTGTCGAGGGCCGCTCGGCCGTCGTCGTTCCCGCCCACGGCGTCGACTTCCCAGGCCTGGCCGCCGTCGCCTGCGTCCAGGCCGACCGCAAACCCGCCGACCAGCCTTCGGACACCAATGTCCGCTTCTTCCTGCTCTCCACGCCGCTGTCGCCCCAGCGCATGCTGCAGGTCGCAAGATCCCACTGGGGCGCCGAAAACCAGCTCCACTGGGTTCTCGACGTCGCCTTCGACGAAGACGCCTGCCGAAGCCGAAAGGACAACGCCCCCCAGAACCTCGCCCTCATCCGAAAGCTCGCCCTCAACACCCTGCGTCTTCACCCCGACAAGGGCTCCATCAAGGGCAAGATCAAGCGCGCCGGATGGGACGACGCCTTCCTCTTCTCTCTCCTGGGCCATATGCGATAGCCCTGCCCCACAGGGGGGGTCCTTGCGACCGGTCGCCACCTTCTCCCGCAAGGGGAGAAGGACCTTACAATTCCACCCCGTAGAGCCGCCCATCCCGCCGCTCGCCATCGCGGTCGACCTGGCCCTTCAGGTAGCCGGAGCTCTTGAAGCCCAGGCGTTCCAGCAGTTTCTCGGCCCGGGCGTCGCCGACCTGGGTGCGGGCGACCACGTGCTTGAGGTCGCTGGCGGCGGCGTGGGCGAGGAGGGCGCTGACGGCTTCGTGGGCGTAGCCGTTGCCCCAGCTGCCGCGGGCCACGATGAAGCGCAGTTCGGCCCGGTGGCGGCGCTCGTCGATCTCGACGAACTCGCAGGCCCCGACGAAGGCGCCCGTCGCGCTCAGGCGGATGGTCCAGTACAGCGCCGTGCCCGCCTGCATGTCCTCGACCTGGCCGACGACGCAGGCGGCGACCTCGTCGGGATCCTCCAGCGGGGCGCGGTCCCAGTGGGCCATCAGCTCCGGGTCGCTGAGGAACGGATAGATGAGCGGGGCGTCTTCGGCGACCAGGGGCTTCAGGGTGAGGCGTTCGGTCTCGAGAATCATGCGCGCCCTAGGAATTGAGTTGGGGGACTTGAGTTGGCCGGCCGTCGCCCCAGCTATGGCGTGCGCGCGCCGCTAGTGGTAGAGGGGCCGCTTCGTTTTTCGCAGTCGGCCATTCGCCTGCCCGGATCGAGAACTGTTTCGTCATGCTCATCGGCATCCTGCTGACCATCAACATCATCGTCTGCGTCGTGCTGATCGGCTTCGTGCTGCTTCAGCGCTCGGAGGGCGGGGCGCTCGGCATGGGCGGCGGCGGAGCCGGCAATTTCATGACCGCCCGCGGCGCCGGCGACTTCATGACCCGGATGACCTGGATCCTGTTCTCGGTGTTCATCGTCGTCAGCCTGATCCTGACCGTGCTGACGGGCCGCCTGGGCGGCAGCGATTCGGTGGTCGACAAGCTGAAGATCGACAATCTCGACACCAAGACCCTGAACGCCCCCGCGACTCCGGCCGTTCCGGCGCCGACCACGCCCGCCCCGATCCAGGCCCCGACCCCGCAGCTCGGCGCGCCGACCGTTCCGGCTCCGGCGACGGCTCCGGCCCAGACGCCCGCCCAGTAAGGGCCAAATCCCTGGTCTCCGCCCCCTTAGGGGCGGAATCCCGGTCCCCCGCCCGGTAGGGGCGGAATCTTTGTGTTGATGAACGGCGGTCTTTTCGCCGCGACGGCCGAATCGCAGGTAATCTGAGCGCCCATGACGCGGTACATCTTCATCACCGGCGGCGTGGTTTCCTCGCTTGGAAAAGGCCTCGCCTCCGCAGCGCTCGGCGCTCTCCTGCAGGCTCGCGGTTACTCCGTCCGCCTGCGCAAGCTCGACCCCTATCTGAACGTCGATCCGGGCACCATGAGCCCGTATCAGCACGGCGAGGTGTTCGTCACCGACGACGGGGCCGAGACCGACCTGGATCTGGGGCACTACGAGCGCTTCACCGGGGTGTCGGCCAAGAAGGCCGACAACATCACCACCGGCCAGATCTACAAGACGATCATCGAGAAGGAGCGCCGCGGCGACTATCTGGGCGCGACCGTCCAGGTGATTCCGCACGTCACCAACGAGATCAAGGACTTCGTCCTCTCGCCCGCCATGGACGAGACGGGCCAGAAGGCCGTCGACTTCGTGCTGGTCGAGATCGGCGGCACGGTCGGCGACATCGAGGGTCTGCCTTTCTTCGAGGCCATCCGCCAGCTGCGCCAGGACCTGCCGCGCGGCCAGAGCTGCTACGTGCACCTGACCTTGCTGCCGTTCATCAAGACGGCCGGCGAGATGAAGACCAAGCCGACCCAGCACTCGGTCAAGGAACTGCGCTCGATCGGCATCCAGCCGGACATCCTGCTCTGCCGCTGCGAGCAGGACATCCCGGTCGAGGAAAAGCGCAAGATCGCCCAGTTCTGCAACGTGCGCCCCAGCGCCGTGATCCAGGCCATGGACAGCGCCTCGATCTACGCGGTGCCGATCGACTATCACAAGGAAGGCCTCGACGCCGAAGTGCTCGACGTCTTCGGCATGCACGACGCGCCCAAGCCCGACCTGTCGCGCTGGGAAGCCATCGACCAGACCGTCCAGCATCCCGATGGGGAAGTGACGATCGCCGTCGTCGGCAAATATACCGTGCTCAAGGACGCCTATAAGTCCCTGATCGAGGCCCTGCACCACGGCGGCCTGGCCAACAAGGTCAAGGTCAACCTGGACTGGGTCGAGAGCGAGACCTTCGAGGGCGACGAGAACGCGGCCGCGGCCCGCCTCGAGAACGCCCACGCCATCATGGTGCCCGGCGGCTTCGGCGAGCGCGGCGCGGAAGGCAAGATCCGCGCGGCCCAGTTCGCCCGCGAGCGCAAGGTGCCGTATTTCGGCATCTGCTTCGGCATGCAGATGGCCGTCATCGAGACCCTGCGCAACGTCGCCGGCATCACCGACGCCAGCTCCAGCGAGTTCGGCCCCACCGAACGCCCGGTCGTCGGCCTGATGACCGAGTGGATCAAGGGCAACGAGATGGTCTCCCGCAAGGCCGGCGACGACCTGGGCGGCACCATGCGCCTGGGGGCCTACGACGCCGTCCTGCAGCAGGGCTCCAAGGTCGCGCAGATCTATGGTGAGACCGACATCGTCGAGCGCCACCGTCACCGCTACGAGGTCAATATCGGCTACAGCCACAAGATGGAGGAGGCGGGTCTCAAGCTCACCGGCCGCTCTCCGGACGGCGTGCTGCCCGAGATCGTCGAGCGCGAGGACCATCCGTGGTTCATCGGCGTGCAGTTCCACCCGGAACTGAAGAGCCGTCCGTTCGCCCCGCACCCCCTGTTCGCCAGCTTCATCGCGGCGGCCAAGGAGCACGGACGACTGGTCTAAACTGGCGAGTTGCATGTCTGGAGAGATTCAGGCATAAGCGCGCCCTCACGCGGCGACCTGGGCTTTCCCGAGTCGCCGCTTCCGATTTTCACGCTCAGCGAGCAGAGTCACTTCGATGGCCGTTCCCAAAAGAAAAACTTCGCCTTCTCGCCGGAACATGCGCCGGTCGCACCACGCCCTGGGCGCTAACTCGTTCATCGAGGACAAGGACACCGGCGAGCTGCGTCGTCCGCACCACGTCGATCTGAAGACCGGCCTGTACAACGGCAAGCAGATCCTGACCCCGAAGGAAGACTAAGGTCTTTCTTCCCGGCGCGGCCTCCTCCCGGAGGCGCTTCGGCAGGATCTAGCGTCTGACGCTTCGAAAGCGCCGCCCGGCTCGCCCGGGCGGCGCTTTTCGTCGTTTATGGCCCCAAGCGGTGCTAGGATGGCTTCCGGACCGCCATTGGGACGGTCCCAACAAAGCCAGGAGCGCGGTCAGCGCCCGAGTATCTGAGTTGGAGCCCCGAAAGGACTCCGGGCGCGATCGAGACTCCGGCGGCCTGGGAGGTTCGCCATGTTCACGCGTCGCACCCTTGCCTGCGGCCTGGGAGCGTCCCTCGCCGCGTCGCCGTTGGCGGCCCACGCGCTCTCGCCCGGCCAGGTCCCGCCGACCGTATCGCCGGCCGAAGCGTCGCCGCCTCCGGTGCTGCCGACCCTGCCGCTCTACGTCATCGACACGTCCCTCGACGATTCCGAACGGATGACGGTCGAGACCACGATCAACGGTCAAGGGCCGTACCGCTTCGTCGTCGATTCGGGTGCCGACCGTTCGGTGATCTCCGAGCCCCTGGCCGCCCAGCTGCAACTGCCGCGGGGACGAGACGTCATGGTCCACGGCATCGGCGGTTCGGCCATCACCCCGACCGCGCGCATCGATCATCTGGCGACCGGGGAGGCGCGGCTGGCCGGTGTCGAACTGCCGATCCTGGAGATTGGGCGCGTCGGCGGCGACGGCCTGCTGGGCGTCGACATCCTCCAGGACCGCGCCGTGGTCATGGACTTCAAGAAGAAGCGCCTGGAGGTCCGCCACAGCACGCCCGAATACCGCCACGCCCGCCGGCCGCAGGAGGTGCAGGTGATGGGCGACGAGCGCTTCGGCCGGCTGACCGTGGTCAACTGTCGGGTCAACAACATCCGCACCCTGGCCTTCATCGATTCCGGGGCGGGCTCTTCGATCGGCAACATGGCCCTGTCGCGAGCCATCCAGGCCCGCCAGCGGCGCGGCGCCGACCCGGCCCTGGCCGTGCGCCTGCTGGGCGTGGCCGGCGGCGAGACGATCGGCGAGTACCGGGTCCTGCGGTCGATGAACATGGGCGATCTGCGGATGACCAATCTGGCCGTGGTCTTCGCCGACCTGCACATCTTCGAGCACTGGAAGATCAGCGACAAGCCGGCGATCCTGCTCGGCGTCGACGTCCTGAAGCTGTTCGCCCGCGTCGAGCTGGACTTCGGATCCGAGCAGCTGCTGTTCCGCCTGGGCGCCGGTCGGCCGACCCTCCAGGCCTGACGGAACGGAACTTCGATATCGTCGAACGCCGGTCTTGGTTGCGGCGACGCGGCGGCGCGGCTAAGGGGAACCCGCCTTTTCTTTCGGGAGCTCCCATGACCGAGATCGTCGACATCATCGCCCGCGAAATCCTCGACAGCCGCGGCAATCCGACGGTCGAGGTCGACGTCGTCCTCGAGGACGGCGCCTTCGGTCGCGCCGCGGTGCCGTCGGGCGCCTCGACGGGCGCCCACGAAGCCGTCGAAAAGCGTGACGGCGACAAGTCGCGCTACCTTGGCAAGGGCGTCCGCCAGGCCGTGGAAGCCGTCAACGGCGAGATCTTCGACGCCCTGTCGGGCGTCGACGCCGAAGACCAGCGCCGCATCGACAGCCTGCTGATCGGCCTGGACGGCACGCCGAACAAGGCCCGCCTGGGCGCCAACGCCATCCTCGGCGTCTCGCTGGCCGTGGCCAAGGCCGCCGCCGAGTCGGCCGGCCTGCCGCTGCACCGCTATATCGGCGGCGTGAACGCCCGCGTCCTGCCGACCCCGATGATGAACATCATCAACGGCGGCGCCCACGCCGACAACCCGATCGACATCCAGGAATTCATGATCCTGCCGACCGGCGCGGCCAGCTTCTCCGAAGCCCTGCGCATGGGCGCCGAGATCTTCCACGGCCTGAAGAAGGCCCTGAAGGACGCCGGTCACAACACCAACGTCGGCGACGAAGGCGGCTTCGCCCCGAACCTCGCCTCGGCCGAAGCTGCGCTCGACTTCATCGTCAAGGCCGGTGAAGCCGCGGGCTACAAGGCCGGCGACGACTTCCTGCTGGGCCTGGACGTCGCCTCGACCGAGTTCTTCAAGAACGGCAAGTACGAGCTGGAAGGCGAGGGCAAGTCGCTCGACCCGTCGCAGATGGTCGACTACCTGGCCGACCTCGTCTCCAAGTTCCCGATCGCCTCGATCGAGGACGGCATGGCCGAAGACGACTTCGCCGGCTGGAAGCTGCTGACCGACACCCTGGGCAAGAAGGTCCAGTTGGTCGGCGACGACCTGTTCGTCACCAACCCCAAGCGCCTGCAGATCGGCCTCGACCAGGGCCTGGCCAACTCGATCCTCGTGAAGGTCAACCAGATCGGCACGCTGTCGGAAACCATCGACGCCGTCGATCTGGCCCACCGCCACGGCTACACCAGCGTCATGAGCCACCGCTCGGGCGAGACCGAGGACAGCACCATCGCCGACCTGGCCGTGGCCCTGAACTGCGGTCAGATCAAGACCGGCTCGCTGGCCCGTTCGGACCGGCTGGCCAAGTACAACCAGCTCCTGCGCATCGAGCAGCAGCTGGAAGACCAGGGCGTCTACGCCGGCCGCGCGGCCCTCAAGGGCCGTTGAACCCCGCCCTGGTCCTGATCGACCTGCAGCGCGCCATCGACTATCCCGTCTGGCGCGCCGCAGGTCCCAGGAACCATCCCGAAGCCGAGGCCAGGGTCGCCGATCTTCTGCGGCTCTGGCGCGGCCGGGACTGGCCGGTCTTCCATGTCCGGCATCTCTCCACGAATCCGAACTCCACCTACGCCTCCGATGGCCCGGGCGCAGCCTTCAAGCCCGAGGCCCAGCCGCTTCCCGGCGAGCCTGTGATCGGCAAGTCCGCCCACAGCGCCTTCGTCGGCACGGATCTCGAAAGCCGCCTGCGTGTGGCTGGGATCGACACCCTGGTTATCGCCGGGGTCATCACCAACAATTCGGTCGAAGCCACGGTGCGTCACGCCGGCGACCTGGGCTTTCAGGTGCTGCTGGCCCACGAGGCCTGCTTCACTTTCGCTCGCCGCGACTGGAGCGGCGTTCTGCGATCGGCCGAAGAGGTCCACGCGATGTCGCTGGCCAATCTCGACGGCGAATACTGCGACGTGGTCGACAGCGCCGCCCTGACGGAGCGGCTGGGCCTCTAGCCCTGCACCAGCTGCGCCCGGGCCTTCACGTCGGCCAGGGTGACGTCCTTCTTCATGACCATGTAGCCGGTCACCGCGTGCCAGGCGTCTTCGCCCTGGCCGTCGGTCTCCGCGCCCGTTGCGCCGCCGTTGACGCGGTCGGTGGTGGGCATGACCGGGCGGCCGGGGAGGGCGATCTCGCCCAGCACCAGGTCCTTGGCGTCGTTCGTCCTGCCGCGCCAGCCGCAGGTCTCGAACCGCACCAGCCGTTCGGGCGCGAAGGCCTGGGTCAGCAGCATCAGCTTCATCGTGCCCGTGGCGGCGGTCTCGGCCTGCAGCATGGCCCGCGCCTCGATGCGCGCCACCGAGCGGCCGTAGGTCACCCAGCGGTCCTCGCCCTCCCAGAGGGTCTTGAAGATCGAGGCGTTCATGGGGATCACCAGCCCGCCGCCGAAGTCGAGCCTGGGCGGGTCGCCCTTGATCATGTTCGGACCGCCCTTGCGGCCCTTCACGACGCCGGTCTCGCTGGGTTGGCGGGCGGCCGCCGGAAGCGCGAAGGCCGCGCCGGCCAAACCGAACAGGGTCTCTCTACGAAGCATGTCGTCCTCCCCGAGACGCTCGATCGGCGCCATCGTGCACGCCTTGGCTGCACAAACTCAACCTTGAGAATGCAGCTGAGCCGCTGGACGGCGGCGATTCTGAGGCGACGGCGCCCTGAAAAAAGGCGTGACCGGTGTTCGACCAAAAAAGATCGACCACATTTTTTCTAAAAGCTCTGCCGACTTTAGAAAAACAGAGGTTTCGACTGTTCTCGCGTGTGCGAACGAAATGCCGCGATGCGGTATCTCGATGCCCCTGAAACGGTCTCATTTGAAAGTATTTTGCGGCCGATCGGATGCTATTTGCAAGCCCTTTGCAGGGTTGGGGATTTAGACCGTGTTAAGCACGTTCTGGCAGCCTGAAGCTCCCTGTCCGGGATTCGCCGATGTTCGCTCGACTGCAACCCTACCTGCCGACCGCGGCGCTCCTCCTGCTGATCACCTACTTCGTCTTTCACGCCCTGACGGGCGAGAGAGGCCTGCTTTCCTCGTCTCAACGCAACGCGGACTTGGCCGCCAAGACGATGGAACTTAAGAAGATCCGCGCTGAGAGGATGGACCTGGAGGCCCGGGCTCGTCTATTACGCAGCGGCAGCCTGTCGGCCGATCTCCTGGAGGAACGTGCGCGTTCCCTCCTTGGATACGCCGACCCCAAGGACTACGTGATCCGCACCAAGCGTTGAGCTCGGACGGTTCTCGCCAGTCCCAGGCCGCCTTGTAGACCACACTCCAGGTTGCAGCCTGGAGGGCGGTCCTGAGCGTCGACACGAGCGCATTCCAGCGCCCAAAGCCGCCTAGCGGCGGCGATGGATGCCTCTGAGATGAAGGCCGTTATGACGATTGGCCAGGGAGAGTTTAATGGCGCGAACGCGCAAGGGTGAAGCTCCGACGGAGAAGGGCGCCGACACCGGTGTCAACGCCTTCGTCGGCAAGGAAGAGCTTCTCAAATTCTATCAGGACATGCTGCTGATCCGCCGCTTCGAGGAGCGCGCCGGCCAGCTTTACGGCATGGGCCTGATCGGCGGGTTCTGCCACCTTTACATCGGTCAGGAAGCCATCGCGGTCGGCATGCAGTCGATCCAGCACAAGGGCGACCAGATCATCACGGGCTACCGTGACCACGGCCACATGCTGGCCGCCGGCATGGACCCCAAGGAAGTCATGGCCGAGCTGACCGGCCGCGCGGGCGGTTCGTCGCGCGGCAAGGGCGGCTCGATGCACATGTTCGACATCGAGACTGGCTTCTACGGCGGCCACGGCATCGTCGGCGCCCAGGTGGCGCTCGGCACCGGCCTGGCGCTGGCCAACCACTACAAGGGCAACGGCAACGTCTCCTACGCCTATTTCGGCGACGGCGCGGCCAACCAGGGCCAGGTCTACGAGAGCTTCAACATGGCCCAGCTGTGGAAGCTGCCGGTCGTGTACGTAATCGAGAACAACCAGTACGCCATGGGCACCAGCGTCGAGCGTTCGGCGTCGGAAACCGCCTTCCACAAGCGCGGCGTGTCGTTCCGGATCCCGGGCGAGGAAGTCGACGGCATGGACGTGGTGGCCGTGCGTGAAGCTGGCGCCCGCGCCAGCGAGCACGCCCGCAGCGGCCAGGGTCCCTACATCCTCGAGATGAAGACCTACCGCTACCGCGGTCACTCGATGTCCGACCCGGCCAAGTACCGCACCAAGGAAGAGGTCGACGAGGTCAAGACGACCCGCGACCCGATCGACCACATCAAGGAACGTCTGGCCGCGGCCGGCGTCACCGAGGACGATCTGAAGACCGTCGACGGCGAAGTGAAGCGCATCGTGGCCGAAGCGGCCGAGTTCGCCCGCACCAGCCCCGAGCCGGACCCCTCCGAACTCTACACCGACGTATACCTGGAGGCCGCCGAGTGACGGACATCCTGATGCCCGCGCTTTCCCCCACGATGGAGGAAGGCACCCTGGCCAAGTGGCTGGTCAAGGAAGGCGACACCATCAAGGCCGGCGACGTCATCGCCGAGATCGAGACCGACAAGGCGACGATGGAAGTCGAAGCCGTCGACGAGGGCGTGATCGAGGCCATCCTCGTTCCCGCCGGCTCGGAGAACGTCAAGGTCAACACGCTGATCGCCAAGCTGGCCGGCGAAGACGGCGCCTCGGCGTCGGCTCCGGCCGCCGCTGCGCCTGCCGCTGAAGCCGCTCCGGCGGCTGCGCCGGTCGCCGCTGCTGCTCCGGCCCCGATCGCCGCCTCGGCCTTCGCGGATCCGGAACTGCCGGAAGGCACGCCGACCAAGAAGATCACCGTGCGCGACGCCCTGCGCGACGCCATGGCCGAAGAGATGCGCCGCGACGACCGCGTGTTCCTGATGGGCGAGGAAGTCGCTCAGTACCAGGGCGCCTACAAGGTCAGCCGCGAGCTCCTGCAGGAGTTCGGCGACAAGCGCGTCATCGACACCCCGATCACCGAGCACGGCTTTGCCGGCATGGGCGTCGGCGCGGCGATGGCGGGCCTGAAGCCCATCGTCGAGTTCATGACCTGGAACTTCGCCATGCAGGCGATCGACCACATCATCAACTCGGCGGCCAAGACGCTGTATATGTCGGGCGGCCAGATCAAGTCGTCGATCGTGTTCCGCGGCCCCAACGGCGCGGCCTCGCGCGTCGGCGCCCAGCACAGCCAGGACTACGCGGCCTGGTACGGCAACATCCCGGGCCTGAAGGTCATCGCGCCGTACGACGCGGCCGACGCCAAGGGCCTGCTGAAGGCCGCCATCCGCGACCCGAACCCGATCGTCTTCCTCGAGCACGAGATGATGTACGGGCACGAGTTCGACATCCCGGACGTCGAGGACTACGTCGTGCCGATCGGCAAGGCCAAGGTCCGCCGTCAGGGCACGGACGTGACCCTGGTGGCCTACAGCCGCATGGTGGGCTTCGCCCTGCAAGCCGCTGAAGCGCTCGCCGCCGAAGGCATCTTGGCCGAGGTCGTCGACCTGCGGACCATCCGTCCGATGGACCACGCCACGGTCCTGGAAAGCGTCAAGAAGACCAACCGCCTGGTCACGGTCGAGGAAGGCTGGGGCCCGATGGGCGTCGGCGCCGAGATCGTCGCCCGCATCACGGAGTTCGGCTTCGACTATCTGGACGCCCCGCCGCTGCGGGTGCACCAGGAAGACGTGCCGCTGCCCTATGCGGCCAACCTGGAAGCCCTGTCGCTGCCTTCGGTCGACAAGATCGTCAAGGCGGCCAAGGCGGTCTGCTACCGCTGAGACCGGCGCGGCCCTCGCCCCTGACGGGCGGGGGCCGCATCGTCTTGGCCAACGAATTCATCCCGTCTCAAACGGGGTATCGCGGACGACGGCCCAGCACACCATCGGGGCCGACACCGTCCCGAACGATTGAGGAAAAAGCTCAATGTCGATCGACATCCTGATGCCCGCCCTGTCGCCCACCATGGAAGAGGGCACCCTCGCCAAGTGGCACGTCAAGGTCGGCGACACCGTCAAGGCCGGCGACGTCATCGCCGAGATCGAGACCGACAAGGCGACCATGGAAGTCGAAGCCGTCGATGAAGGCGTGATCGAAGCCATCCTGGTCGACGCCGGCACGGAAAACGTCAAGGTCAACGCGCTGATCGCAAAGCTGGCGGGCGAGGGCGACAGCCCCGCGCCGGCGCCCAAGGCCGAAGCGCCCGCCGCCGCCGTCGCCGAGGCCCCGAAGGCTGCCGCTGCTCCGGCTCCCGCCGCCGCCCCGGCCGCGCCGGCTCCGGCCGCTCCGGTCGCCGCCGACGGCTCGCGCGTCTTCGCTTCGCCGCTGGCTCGCCGCCTGGCCGCCGCCGTCAGCCTCGACCTGAAGTCCATCAAGGGCTCGGGTCCGCACGGCCGCGTGGTCAAGTCGGACGTCGAAGCCGCCAAGTCGGGCGGCGCGCCTGCCGCCAAGGCTGCGCCGGCTGCCGCCCCCGCCGCCGCTTCGGCCCCGGCCGCCGAGCCGCGCAAGGTGCAGTCGCTGGAGCAGATGGGCATCCCCGCCGGCTCGTACGACCTCGTCCCGCTGGACGGCATGCGCAAGACCATCGCGCGCCGCCTGACGGAAAGCTTCCGCGACGTGCCGCACTTCCCGCTGACGATCGACATCGAGCTGGACGGCCTGCTGGCCGCTCGTTCGAAGATCAACAGCCTGCTGGAAGGCCAGGGCGTGAAGGTGTCGGTCAACGACATCGTCATCAAGGCCGCCGCCGTGGCGCTGAAGCGCGTGCCGGAGGCCAACGCCTCCTACACGCCCGAAGGCATCGCCATGCATAAGCATGCCGACATCGCCGTGGCCGTGGCCATCGACGGTGGCCTGATCACCCCGATCATCCGCGCCGCCGAGACCAAGGGCCTGGCCCAGATCTCGGCCGAGATGAAGGACCTGGCCGCCCGCGCCAAGGCCAAGAAGCTGAAGCCCGAGGAATTCCAGGGCGGCACCTTCTCGGTCTCCAACCTCGGCATGTTCGGCATCAAGGCCTTCTCGTCGATCATCAACGAGCCGCAGGGCGCGATCATGAGCGTCGGGGCCGGTGAGCAGCGCCCGGTCGTCAAGAACGGCCAGCTGGCCGTGGCCACGGTGATGACCGTGACCCTGACCTGCGATCACCGCGTGGTCGACGGAGCGGTCGGCGCCAAGTTCCTGGCGGCCTTCAAGCCGCTGATCGAAGAGCCCCTGACCCTGATCGTCTAAGGGCGCTCGATAAATCCTCGCCTCGCGATCAAACGCGGGGCGGGGATTTCGAAAGCGGCGCGACGGGGCCCCATCCTGGGCTTTTCAGGACGGGGACGGCCCCGGGGAGAACACGCGATGTCGGTCTATGAATTCTCGGCCAAGACGCTTGAAGGCAAGGACGTCAGCCTGGCGGACTACCGCGGCCAGGTGCTGCTGATCGTCAACACCGCCAGCAAGTGCGGCCTGACCCCGCAATACGAAGGCCTGGAAGCGCTCTACAAGGCTAGCAAGGATCGCGGCCTGACCATCCTGGGCTTTCCCTGCAACCAGTTCGGCGCGCAGGAGCCGGGCACGGCCGAGGAGATCGGCAGCTTCTGCTCGCTGACCTACGACGTGACCTTCCCGATGATGGCCAAGATCGACGTCAACGGCCCGCAGGCCCACCCGCTCTACGCCTATCTGAAGAAGCAGCAGAAGGGCGTGCTGGGCACCGAAGGCATCAAGTGGAACTTCACCAAGTTCCTGATCGACCGCGACGGCAATGTCGTCGAGCGCTTCGCCCCGACCACCAAGCCTGAAGAGCTCCAGGCGGCCGTCGAGGCGCTGTTATAGATTTCCCAGGCCGGCCCGCGGGCCGGTCGTTCGACGCCGCCGCTCCCCCGTGCGGCGTCCAAGCTAGGGTTAGACTACCATGTCCACGGAATTCGATGTCGTCGTCATCGGCGCCGGTCCGGGCGGCTACGTCGCCGCCATCCGCGCCAGCCAGCTGGGCCTGAAGACGGCGATCGTCGAGCGCGAGAACCTGGGCGGCATCTGCCTGAACTGGGGCTGTATCCCCACCAAGGCGCTGCTGAAGTCCGGCGAGATCTTCGAACAGCTGTCGCATCTCGACAGCTACGGCTTGGCCGTCGAGAAGCCCTCGTTCGACTTCACCAAGATCATCGAGCGCTCGCGCGGCGTGGCCAAGACCATGTCGGGGGGCATCGCCTTCCTGATGAAGAAGCACAAGGTCGAGGTCATCGAGGGCGAGGCCAAGCTCGAGAAGGGCAGCCCCGCTCCGAAGGTCGTGATCGCCCTGAAGGCCGGCGGCAGCCGCACGGTCCAGGCCAAGAACGTCATCCTGGCCAGCGGCGCCCGAGCCCGCAACATCCCGGCCATCGGCGCCGTTTCAGACGGCGACAAGGTCTGGACCTACCGCGACGCCCTGGCCCCGAAGTCGATGCCCAAGTCGCTGGTGGTCATCGGTTCGGGCGCCATCGGCATCGAGTTCGCCAGCTTCTACCGCGCCCTCGGCGCTGAGGTGACCGTCGTCGAGGCCGTCGACCGCATCATGCCGGTCGAGGACGCCGAGGTCTCCAAGGCCGCCCAGAAGGCCTTCGAGAAGCGCGGCATCAAGTTCCGCATCGGCGCCAAGGTCACCAAGATCGACAAGACCGCCTCGGGCGTGTCGGTGTCGGTCGAGGTTGGCGGCAAGGCCGAGCAACTGACCGCCGAGAAGTGCATCGTCGCCATCGGCATCGTTCCGAACACGGAAGGCACGGAAGCCGTCGGCCTGACGCTCGACCGCGGCCACGTGGTCACCGGCAAGCACGGCGAGACCAACGTGCCCGGCCTCTACGCCATCGGCGACGTCGCCGGCGCGCCCTGGCTCGCCCACAAGGCCAGCCACGAGGGTATCCACGCCGCCGAGCACATCGCCGGCTACAAGACCCCCAACGTCCACTCGCCGATCCCGGGCTGCACCTACGCCAACCCGCAGGTCGCCTCGGTGGGCTACACCGAAGCCGGCGCCAAGGCCGCGGGCCTCGAGGTCAAGGCCGGTCGTTTCCCGTTCAAGGTCAACGGCAAGGCCGTGGCCGCCGGCGAGACCGAGGGCTTCGTCAAGACCGTGTTCGACGCCAAGACCGGCGCCCTGATCGGCGCTCACATGATCGGCCACGAAGTGACCGAGATGATCCAGGGCTTCGTCACGGCCATCACGCTGGAAGCCACCGAGGAAGACCTTCACGGCATCGTCTACGCTCACCCGACCATGTCGGAAGCCATGCACGAAGCCTCGCTCGACGCCTACGGCCGCGTCCTGCACATCTGATCCGGCGAGGCTTTTGGAGTTCGTCCGAACACGGATGAACTCCAGTCCTTGGGGCTGTCCCAGACATACTTTGTCACGGGACAGCAAAGGCCCGGTCGCTCAGAGAAGGCCCGTCCGGCGCTCCGCCGGGCGGGCCTTCTGCATTCCGGGTGACGACTTTGCGCGCCTCCATCCTGCTTCCGCTGGCGACCGGCGTCGCCGGGCTTTGCCTCGCCGCGTCTACCGCCCAGGCCCAGGACGGGTCGCTGAGCGCCAACGAGGCGGCCGCCTTGCGAGCCGAAATCGCCACCCTTAAGGCCCAACTCCTGCGTATGGAGCAGCGCCTCGACGGCGCGACCGGCGCGCCGCAGCGCACGGCCCCGCCCACCACGCCTCCCGCCACGGTCGCGGCCGCCAAGCCCGCGCCCCAGACCGAGATCGCCTGGAAGGGCTCGCCGCAGTTCACCGCCAGCGGCGGGCGCAGCTTCAAGGCCAAGGGCCGCATCCAGACCGATGTCGGCTATGTCGGCCGCCCCGACGGCTCGACCGATCGCGGCCTCGGCTACGCCGCCGAGATGCGCCGCATCCGCCTGGGCGGGGAGGGGAGCCTGGGCGCCGGCATCGGCTACAAGCTGGAGCTGGAGCTCTCCGACAACGGCGTCGACCTGGTCGACACCTTCGTCACCTACAAGACCGGCCCCTGGCAGTTCGCGCTAGGCAACCAGAACCAGTTCCAGTCCCTGGATGAACTGACCGGCGACACCTCCGGCTCGGTCATGGAGCGTGCGGCCTTCACCGACGCCTTCAGCTTCGAACGCCGGCTGGGCCTCGCCGCGCAATACGAGAAGGCCGCCTGGCTGCTGCAGGCCGGCCTGTTCTCCGACGACATCACCGCCCTCTCCAACGACAGCGACGGTGCGAGCGGCGGCGACGAGAACAACAGCTACGGCCTCGACGGCCGCCTGGTCTACGCGCCCAAGCTCGGCAAGACCCAGCTGCACCTGGGCGGCTCGGCCCATTGGCGTGACCTCAAGCGGGTCGGCGACGCCGGCACGCGCTATCGCCAGCGCCCTTACGTCCACACCAGCAACACCCGCCTGATCGGCACCTCGACGCTCGCTGTCAGGGACGAGGCCCACTACGGCCTGGAAGCCGCCTTCGTGCGCGGCCGCCTGCACGGCGCGGCCGAAACCCACTGGCTGGAGAGCGACCTGGCGACCAGCCCGGACGCGCGGTTCTTCGGCGCCTATGCCGAACTGGGCTGGTTCCTGACCGACGACACCCGCGGCTACAAGTCCGGCATCTTCGACCGCGCCAAACCCAGGAAGCCCTTGGGCGGCGGCGGGATCGGCGCGCTGCAGGTCAACGCCCGCTACGACCATCTCGACCTCAACGACGGCCCGATCGTCGGCGGCCGGCAGGACGCGCTGATCGCCGCCCTGATCTGGCAGCCGGTCGAATATCTGCGCTTCAACCTCAACCACGCCTACCTGGCGTATAGGGACGCCACGCCCCTGGCCGATGGAGATCGGGATTATGGGGTGCACGTCACCGGCGCGCGGATGGAGCTTGACTTCTGACCCTCTCCCAGAGGGAGAGGGAGGGGCCCGCGCGAAGCGTGGGAGGGTGAGGGGTTACGCCGCCAACCGGCGTGCCGGCACGCCGTCTTCAGTCCCTAACCCCTCATCCGACGGCTACGCCGCCACCTTCTCCCTCTGGGAGAAGGAAGAAAAACTAAGGCCGCTTCCGCACCTGCGCATCGACGCTCCATTCCCCCGGCCCCGTGAACACCAGGTAGAGGAACACGAAGCTGAACAGGATCGCCGCCTCGCCGCCGTTCAGCGCAGGCCAAAAGCTCTTGCCGGCATGGGCCAGGAAATAGGCCACGGCCATCTGGCCCGACAGCAGGAAGGCCATGGACCGGGTGAACAGGCCCAGCACCAGCAAGGCCCCGCCGACTACCTCCAGCACGGCCGCGGCCAGCAGCAGCGGCGGCAGGGGATCGGGCGCGCCGGGCTGGGCGGCGGGGAAGTGGAACAGCTTCATCAGGCCATGCTCCATGAACAGCAGGGCGGCGATGATGCGCAGCAGGCTCAGCACCCGCGGGGTCCACACGTGCAGTCGTTCCAAGGCGTTCTCCCGTTCCGTCGCTTCGGTTCACATGGTCGGCCGTCGTCTCCGAAAGGGGGCGACGGCCGCAAGCTCTACTGAAACGCCCGGGGAGAGGCGAAGGTTCTTCAGGCGCGGATCAGGCCGCGTGGCTGTCCGTCTCGGCCATGCGCTGGATGGCGACATAGTCGGTCTTGCCGCTGCCCAGCACCGGCACCTGGGTGACCTTGAGGATCTTGCGCGGCACGGCCAGTTCCGGCGCGCCGATGGCCTGGGCGTGAGCCACCAGCGGCGCGGCGGTGGCGTTCTGGCAGTCGGTGACCAGGATCAGCTTCTCGCCCTTCTTCTTGTCGGGCATCGAGATCACCGCGTGGCGGCCGTTGGGCCACACGGCCACGGCCAGGTCCTCGGCCGCGGTCAGAGACACCATCTCGCCGCCGATCTTGGCGAAGCGCTTCACCCGGCCCTTGATGGTGATCCACTGATCGTCGGTCATGGTGACGACGTCGCCGGTGTCGTGCCAGCCGCCCTCGGGGGCGTCGATGCCGCCGTCCTCGCGCAGGTAGCCCGACATGATGTTGGGACCGCGCACGTAGAAACGGCCGCCCTCGGCGATGCCCTCGACGGGCTCCAGGCGCGTCTCGATGCCCGGCAGCAGGCCGCCGACCGTGCCGGCGCGGTTGTCGGTCGGTTTGTTGACCGCGATGACTGGCGAGGCCTCGGTCGCGCCATAGCCTTCCAGCACCGGCACGTCGCCGAAGCGGTCCTTGATCAGGGCATGGGTCTCGTCGCGCACCTTCTCGGCGCCGCAGACGATGAACTTCAGCGCGCCCAGCTCGTCTGTCTCGGAGGCCCGGGCGTACTGGTTGACGAAGGTGTCGGTGGCCAGCAGCAGCGAGGCCCCGCAGTCCTTGATCAGCGGCGGGATCTGCTTGGTATGCAGCGGCGAGGGGTATTCGAACGCCTTCATGCCTTGCAGCAGCGGCAGGATCACGCCGGCGGTCAGGCCAAAGCAGTGGAACACCGGCAGCGGGTTGAACATCACCCAAGCCGGATCCAGCGGAATGTGGGCGGCGATCTGGGCGGCGTTGGAGACCAGGTTGGCCTGGCTCAGCACCACCCCGCGCGGCGCGCCGAAGCTGCCGGAGGTGAACAGCACCACGCCCTTGTCGTCGGGCTTGGCTGGGCTGCGAAACTGGCGCGGGAAGGCGCCGGCGGCGGCGGCGAACAGCTTGTCGGTCAGGCCGATCGTCTTGCGGACGTCTTCCAGGTAGACGACCTTGGCCAGGTCGTCGATGGCGTCGACCACGTCGTGCAGCTTGCCCAGTTCGATGAACTTGTGGGCCGTCAGCACGGTCTTGATCTGGGCGAGCTTCACCGCCGCCTTGATGTTCCGCAGGCCCGCCGTGAAGTTCAGCATGGTGGGCACGCGGCCGAAGGCGTGCAGGGCGAAGAAGGTCACGACCGCGCCCGAGCCGGACGGCAGCAGCACCCCGACATGCTCGCCAGGCTTGGTCATGGCCGCGATCTTGCGGCCCAGGGCGAAGCTCGCCCGGATCAGGTCGGTATAGGAAAGCGGGTTACGGTCCTGGTCTTCCAGGATCGGCTTCTTGGCCCCGAACTTGTCCTTGGCGTCGATCAGGGCGTCGAAGAGCGCCTTGTGGCCGTCTTCGGCTTTAAAAACTACCGGCATGCCGGCGAAACCTCCCACAAAGGCGTCAGTTCCGCCCTCGTTCGATTGAGCCGGGAGCCTAGCGATCCTGGCGAGCTTTGCAAAGTTCGGTCACGCTTCGTGATCGAACCGCGTTCTTCAGGTGGGGCGCGAAGCCTTGCGGCTCAAGGCCTGGGCGCGTTTTGACGGCCGGTCTGGCCGATCGCCTCGATCACCGCCGCCAGCCAGGGTCCCCGCACCGAATCCCGTTCCAGGTGCAGGGCGTGGCGTCCGCCCGGCAAGCGGGTTTCGCGGCAGTTCGCCAGGGCCTTGCAGACGCTGGCCTGGGCGAAGGCCGGGGTGACGGTATCGGCGTCGCCGGCCAGCAGCACCGTCGGGGTCTTCACGCCGGCGAGGTCATGGGCCGTGGCGTCGAGCACGTCGTAATAGGCCGCGTACCAGCCCAGGCTCGGCCCGCCCATCCGCAGGTCCGGATTGGCGGTCTGCCAGGCCAGGGTCACCGCGCCGCGCACCGGATCGGCGGTCAGGCCCTCGGCCCGGTCGTCGGGGCCGTCGCGCCGCCAGCCGGGCGCGCCGGGCCAGGCCAGGAACGACAGCTTCAATCGCCGGGCCCAGCGGGCGGCGTCCACCAACTGGGTTTTGGGGCGGGGCAGGCGCGACAGCTCGAAACTCGGCGCCGACAGCACCAGGGCGTCGGCCATCAGCCCTTCCTCGACGGCGCGCAGGGCCACCAGCCCGCCCTGGCCCTGGCCGAGCACGGTCAGCGGCAGGCGGCCGTCCGGGCGGATTACCACCTTGACCATGGCCTTGGTCGCCGTGACGTCGGGCGCGAAGCTCTCGACGTGTCCGCGATCGCGCCGGCCGGCCAGCCGTTCGGAGCCGCCCTGGCCTTGGCGTTCGAGAATCCAGACCACCACGCCCTTGGCGTTGAGGTCGCGCGCCGTCTCGAACCACGTCTCGGCGCTCTCGCCATAGTCGGTCAGGATCAGCACCTGGCGGGTCGGGGCGCCGCTGGGAGCCGAGACGCCGTAGCGCTGCACCGCGTTCTCGCCCACCTGGACATAGCCCCATGCCCAGCCGCCCGGCGGCAGGAACCGGCGTTCGAGTCCCGGCGGGGCGCGGCTGTCGGCGAACGGCGCGCGCGATCCTTGCTCGCCGCAGGCGAAAAGGGGGGCGACGAGCAGCAGAGCCAGGGCGAAGCGACGCATATAGGCCACTCATTTCGCGCCTTTGCGCCGCATGCAAGATCGAGAGCTTGATCCGGAGGCCAAGAAGGCCGATCTAGGCCAAATGGTCACGTTGATCGACACGCTGAAGGCTCGCGGTCCCGAGGAACGCGCCGTCCGCCACCCCGAAAAGCAGAATCGCCCGGACTCTCCGGTCCTGCGTAAACCCGACTGGCTGCGCGTGCGCGCGCCGGGCTCGGGGCAGTACAACGAGACCAAGGGCATCGTGCGCGAGCACAAGCTGACCACGGTCTGCGAAGAGGCGGCCTGCCCGAACATCGGCGAGTGCTGGAGCCAGAAGCACGCGACCATGATGATCATGGGCGAGATCTGCACCCGCGCCTGCGCCTTCTGCAACGTCACCACCGGCATGCCGAACGCCCTGGACGCCGACGAGCCGCGCCGCGTGGCCGAGGCCGTCGCCAAGATGGGCCTCAAGCACGTGGTCATCACCTCGGTCGACCGCGACGACCTGGCCGACGGGGGCGCAGCCCACTTCGCCGAGGTCGTGACCTCGATCCGCGCCGCCGCGCCGGGCACGACCATCGAGATCCTGACCCCCGACTTCCTGCGCAAGGACCGGGCCGAGAACGTGGTCATCGACGCCCGTCCGGACGTCTTCAACCACAACCTCGAGACCGTGCCGCGGCTCTATCTGAAGATCCGCCCCGGCGCCCGCTACTACCACTCCCTGCGCCTGCTTGAGCGGGTCAAGGAGCGCGATCCCTCCCAGTTCACCAAGTCCGGCCTTATGGTCGGCCTGGGCGAGACCAAGGAGGAGGTCATGCAGGTGATGGACGACATGCGCTCGGCCGGCGTCGATTTCATCACCATCGGCCAATACCTGCAGCCGACCCGCAAGCACGCCGCCATCGATCGCTTCGTTACGCCCGACGAGTTCAAGGCTTATGAGGCCATCGCGCGCGCCAAGGGCTTCCTGATGGTGTCGTCCAGCCCGCTGACGCGCTCGTCGCACCATGCGGGCGAAGACTTCGCCAAGCTGCAGGCGGCCCGCCGCGCGCTCGACGCCAAGGCTGGCTGAAACTTGCACCGCCATGCCGTCACCCGGGTGCTGCCCTACGCGCCCGAGCAACTCTTCACGCTGGTCGGCGACGTCGAGGCCTATCCGGCGTTCGTGCCGTGGATCACGGCCATGCGCACCTGGAACGCCAGCGAGACCGGCGAGGTCAGCTCGGTCGACGCCGAGGCCCAGGTCGGTTTCTCGTTCCTGCGCGAGAAGTTCGCCACCCGCGTCCGCCGCGACCGGTCGGACCTGACGGTGGTCGTCAGCCTGCTGTACGGCCCGTTCAAGCGGCTATCGAACCAGTGGCGGTTCTCGCCCCACCCGGACGGGACGACCATCGACTTCGTCATCGACTTCGCCTTCAAGTCGCGGATGCTCGACGCCCTGCTGGCGGCCAACATGGACCGGGCGGTCGACAAGTTGATCGCCTGCTTCGAAGCGCGCGCGGCGCAGCTCTACGGGGCGAAGGGGTAGCTCCCAAACAAAAGTCATCGCCCGCTTTATGCGGGCGACCCAAGCCGATTTGGCCACATCCTGACACGCTGCTTGGGTCGCCCGGACAAGCCGGGCGATGACCTCCTAAGGGGGAGTGGGCAGGGCGGACGCTAATCCCGCTTCCCCGCCGCCTCTTCCACGCGATCGGCGAAGTCGCCCAGATTCGCGAACAGGTTCTCCACCGCGAACACCAGGCCGAAGGTCCGCGCCGCGTCGTCGAAGCCCAGTTCCCGGGTCGCGCCGACGTCGCGCATGCCCTCGACGGCGTCCTGAAAGGTCTGGTGGCCGGCGGCGAAGGCGATGCGGTCGGGCCTGGGTGAGCCCGACAGGCTC
This sequence comes from Caulobacter hibisci, assembly GCF_016135805.1. Taxonomy (GTDB): domain Bacteria; phylum Pseudomonadota; class Alphaproteobacteria; order Caulobacterales; family Caulobacteraceae; genus Caulobacter; species Caulobacter hibisci. The sequence goes on along the minus strand of NZ_JADWOX010000004.1, from coordinate 193,932 downwards.
TGGGCCACGCCGCGCAGATAGGCTGACGACGCCGCCAGCATGGCCGCGGTGGGCGGCGCCAGCGTCGGGGCGGGCAGGGCCTCGCGCAGCGCCCGGCCGATCATCACGCAGTCGTTGCGCAGCCTCCACAGCGTGCGGGGCAGGGCGTCCGACACCGAGCGGTCGGACAGCTTGCTGGCCGTCTCGCGGTCGGCCTCGGTCATCGCCGTCTGCAGCTTGGCGAGCGCCTTCAGCGTCTCGTCGTAGTGGGCGCGGGGGTCGAGTTCGGTCGGCGCGCCCTCCAGTTTGGCGGCGTAGTGCGACAGCAGGTCGGCCAGCAGCCCCGCCGCCTTCTGGCCGCTCGACACCACCGACTGGTGCGCTCGGGCCGGGAAGATCAGCAGGGTGGCGGCCACGCCGACCAGGCTGCCGACGGTGATCTCGGCCACCCGCAGGAACGCCGCCGTCAGCGGGTCCATGTGCGTGGTGGTGCCGATCAGCATGATCACGGCGGTGATCGGCGCGACCTTGAACGCTGGGCGCACGGCGGCCAGGAAAGCGAGAGCGGCGGCGGTGACCGCCAGGATCAGCCCGCCCCACTCGGGGTGGCGCATGTGCAGCCAGGCGGCCAGCGCGCCAGCGGCGGCTCCGACCACCGTGCCCATGAACCGCTCGATCGAGGCGGTGATGGTCGCGCCCAGGCTCGACTGCACGACGATGACGGCGGTGAACACCGCCCAATAGCCTTGCGGCAGGCGCAGCAAGGTGGCCAGGGCGTAGGCCGCCACGACCGCCGCCGACACCCGCACCGCGTGGCGCAGCTCGCTCTTGCGCTTGGCCGCCGCGGCCAGGGCCGAGCGCGAAAAGCCCGCCCCGACGAACCGCCGCCAGTCGGAGGGCGCGCTGTCGGGCATCAGGCCACGGCCTCGCGCAGCATTTCCAGCGCCGTGCGGATCGCCGCCAGCTGCACCGCCTCGCGCGTCTCGCCGTCGAAATGCTCGTGCCGATGGACGACCGAACGGTTGGCGCGGGCGATCGCGAAATGGACGGTGCCGACCGGCTTCATCGGCGTGCCGCCGCCGGGACCGGCGATGCCGGTGATGGCCACGGCCACATGGGCGTTGCTGTTGGCGAGACCCCCTTCGGCCATCATCCGCGCCACAGGCTCCGACACCGCGCCGTGGTCGGCGATCAGGTCGCCCGGCACGCCGACCATCTCGCTCTTGGCGCGGTTGGTGTAGGTGACGAAGCCGCGCTCGAAGACGTCCGAGGCGCCGGAGATGGCGCAGATCGCGCCCGCCACCAGCCCGCCGGTGCAGCTCTCGACCGCGGTCAGACGCAGCTTCTTCTCGCGCGCCTCGTCGATCAGCAGTCGGGCCAGGGTTTCGATCTCGATGGGAAACATGCCGCGACTCCTTTGAGCGCCAGTCTAGAGCGGCGTTTCCACCGTCGCCACCGCCTGGGCCGCCAGGCCCTCGCCACGGCCGGTGAAGCCCATCTTCTCGGTGGTGGTCGCCTTGACGCTCACCCGGTCGAGCGGCAGGTCGAGGATCTCGGCCAAGCGCGCCCGCATCGCCTCGCGGTGCGGCTTGATCTTCGGCCGCTCGCAGATCAGCGTCACATCGACATTGATCAGCCGCCCGCCACGCTGGCGCACCAGGTCGGCGGCGTGGATCAGGAATTTGTCGGAAGCCGCGCCCCTCCATTGTGGGTCGGTCGGCGGGAAGTGGTCGCCGATGTCGCCGTCGCCGATCGCGCCGAGGATGGCGTCGGTCAGGGCGTGCAGGCCGGCGTCGGCGTCGGAATGGCCGATCAGGGTCTCGTCGTGGGCGATCTCGACGCCGCACAGCCAGACCGACTCGCCGGGACCCCAGCGATGTGCGTCGAACCCCTGGCCGATGCGGGTGATGCGGGCGCCGCCCGCCAGCCGTTCGGCCATGGCGAAGTCCTCCGGATAGGTCAGTTTGGTCAGCAGCGGGTCTCCAGCCGAAATGGCGACCTTGCCGCCGTCGGCCTCGACCACCTGGGCGTCGTCAGTGGGCTCGGCCTCGCCGCTCCAGGCGGCGTAGGCGGCCAGCAGGCGGTCGCGGCGGAACGCCTGCGGGGTCTGGGCCCGCCAGAGACCGTCACGCGAGGTGGTGGTCGCGCCGGCATCGCCAGCCCGCTTGAGGGTGTCGGCCACGGGCAGGGCGGGAACCACGCCGTCGGCGTCTTCCAGGGCCGTCAGCACACCGTCGACGACGGCCTTGCTGAGGAACGGACGGGCCGCGTCGTGCACCAGCACCGGCTCGTCGGCCGGGCGATGGGCGAGGGCGGCCAGGCCCGACCGCACCGACAGGGCGCGAGTCGCGCCGCCCGGGGCGAACCGCCAGCCGTCGAGGCCGGCCAAGGTTTCGCCCAGGACATCCTGCATCGTGGGATCGGTAACGATTGCGAGATCGGCGGCGCCCGCCGCCAGCAAGGCCTCGACCGACCAGCGCAGGACCGGCTTGCCCGCCAGATCCCGCCACTGCTTGGCCTGGCCGGGTCCGGCACGGGTGCCGCTACCTGCGGCGACGACGACGGCTGAGAAGGTCATGGCCCGTGTCTAACGTTGTCGTCGCGCATGTCCAGCGAACGGAGGGCTTTACTGCGCTGCACAATGTGCCTAAAAAGACAGCGGTGGGGATGATCATAAAATGAGCAAGCAGCTCGAAGTCGGCGCCGTCACGGTGCCCGGACGGGTGTGGATTGCGCCTATGACAGGCGTTTCCGACCTTCCGTTCAGAGAAACGGCCACGCGCTTAGGCGCATCCTATGTGGCCACCGAAATGGTCGCCTGTGCCGAATTCGCGCGCGGTCGCCCTGACGTGGTCCGCCGTGCGGCGGTCGGCGAGGGCCTGCCGCTTATGGTCGTACAGCTTGTCGGCCGCGATCCGGAGCATATGGCGCACGGCGCCCGCCTGGCGGCTGAAGCCGGGGCCGAGATCATCGACCTGAACTTTGGCTGCCCCGCCAAGGAAGTCACCGCCGGCGCCGCGTCGGGCTCGGCTCTGATGCGCGAGCCCGACCTGGCCGAAGCCCTGGTCGCCGCCGCCGTCCAGGCCGTCGACGTGCCCGTCACTGTCAAGATGCGCCTGGGTTGGGACGACGCCAGCCGCAACGCGCCAGATATCGCCGCCCGCGCCGAAGCCGTCGGGGCCCGCGCCATCACCGTCCACGGCCGCACCCGCTGCCAGTTCTACAAGGGCGAGGCCGACTGGTCCGCCGTCGCCGCGGTCAAGAACGCCGTCTCCGTGCCGGTGCTGGTCAATGGCGACATCACCGACGCTGACAGCGCTCGCCGGGCGCTCGAACAGTCGGGCGCCGACGGCGTCATGATCGGCCGCGGCGTCTACGGCCGCCCCTGGATCGCCCAGGCCATCGAGGCCGCCCTCGACGGGCGCGACTTCATCGAGCCCGAGGCCGACGAGCGCCTGGCGATCGTCCTGACCCATTTCCGTCGCAGCTTGGCCTTCTACGGCGAGCGCCTGGGGCTGAAGATGTTCCGCAAGCACCTGGCGTCCTACATCGAAGCCGCGCCTTGGCCCGAAAGCGCCGAGGCCCGCCGCCAGGCGCGCGCCAGCCTTTGTCGCATCGAAGATCCGGCCGTCCTGGAGGTCGCGCTCGCCGACCTCTGGCTGGCCGGCGGGAGGATGGCCGCATGACCGATCGCGCCCGAGCCATTACCGGCCCAGCGCTGGACGCCCTGAAGGCCGCGGCCTTCGAGCTCAGCCCCGAACCGGCCCTGGTGGTCGATCGGGACGGCGCCCTGGTGGCCGTCAACGAAGCCGCCGAGGCCCTGTTCGGCCACGGCCTGTCGCTGCTGGCCCGGGGCCGTTTCCGCGCCGCCCTGCCGCCGGGCTCGGTTCTGGTCTCGCTGATGGATCGCGCCGTGTTCGAAGGCGCTCTGGTCCGCGAGCACGGGGTCGAGGTCAATCTCTTCGGCCAGCCGCCGTTCGAGGCCGACGGCGCCGCCTCGCCGCTGGGCGACGGCTCGGTGCTGCTGACCCTGCACGTGAAGGGCGCGCTCAGCGTCGAGCGCGCTGGCGAAGCCGCCGGCCTGCGCTCGGTGGTGGGCCTTGGCCGTATGCTGGCCCACGAGATCAAGAACCCGCTGGCCGGCATCCGTGGCGCGGCCCAACTGCTGAAGACCGGCGCCAGCGCGGCCGACCAGCCGCTGGCCCAGCTGATCGTCGACGAGACCGACCGCATCCGTCGCCTCGTCGATCGTATGGAAGCCTTCTCCGACCAGGCCCCGACCCCGCGCGAGGCGGTCAACATCCACCAGGTGCTGGATCGCGTGCGCGCCCTGGTCGTCAACGGCGTCGCCGACGGCCTGCGCTTCCGCGAGCAGTTCGATCCCTCGCTGCCGCCGGTCTGGGGCGACGAGGACCACCTGATCCAGATCTTCCTGAACCTGGTGAAGAACGCCTCCGAAGCCGCCCACATGCGCGGCGACGGCCGTGGCGAGCTGGTCATCCACACCGCCTGGCGCCCCGGCGTGCGGGTGCGCGGCGTGGACGGCAAGCCGGCTTCCAGCGCGCCGATCGAGATCCGCGTGCAGGACAACGGTCCGGGCGTTCCGCAGAGCCTGCGCGACCACCTGTTCCAGCCCTTCGTGACCACCAAGGCCAACGGCACGGGCCTTGGCCTGGCGTTGGTCACCAAGCTCGTGACGGCCCATGGGGGGCTGATCGATTTCGAATCCGAGCCCGGCCGCACCGTGTTCCGTGTGCTGTTGCCAGTGGCGCCCGAACCTTCCTTGGGAGACGCGTGAGTAGATGAACGCCGCCAACAAGAAGATTCTCATCGCGGACGACGATTCCTCGGTGCGTCTCGTCCTCAGCCAGGCCTTCACCCGCCTGGGCTACCAGGTCCGGGCCACCGGCAACGCCACCACCCTGCTGAAGTGGGTCAGCGACGGCGAGGGCGATCTGGTCGTCACCGACGTGATGATGCCCGACGAGAACGTGTTCGACGTGCTGCCGCGCATCCGCAAGGAGCGCCCGAAGCTGCCGATCATCGTGATGAGCGCGCAGAACACCCTGCTGACGGCGGTCAACGCCGCCGACGCCGGGGCCTTCGAGTACGTCTCCAAGCCCTTCGACCTCGACGATGTCACCGCCGCCGCCCGCCGCGCCCTGTCGCGCCCGGCCGACGCCGAGGCTTCCAAGGCCCAGGCCCGCGCCATGCGTGACGAGCGCCTGCCGCTGATCGGCCGTTCGGCGCCGATGCAGGAGGTCTATCGCACCATCGCCCGCCTGGTCGGCGCGGACCTGACCGTGCTGATCCTCGGCGAAAGCGGCACCGGCAAGGAGCTGGTCGCCCGCGCCCTGCACGACCTGGGTCGTCGCCGCGACGGCAAGTTCGTGGTCCTGAACCTGGCGGCCGTGCCGCGCGAGCGGGTCGAGACCGAACTGTTCGGCCGCGGGGAAGGGGACCTCGGCCGCCTCGTCGAAGCCGACGGCGGCACGCTGTTCCTCGACGAGATCGGCGACATGCCGCTCGACGCCCAGACGCGCCTGCTGCGGGTGATCGACGGCACCGAGCCGGTCGTGAACCCCAAGACTGGCCGTCGCCCCAACGTGCGGATCATCGCGGCCACCAACCGTGACCTGCGCGGCCTGATCCAGCAGGGCCTGTTCCGCGAGGACCTGTTCTTCCGCCTCAACGTCGCGCCCGTGCGCCTGCCGCCGCTGCGCGACCGTTCGGAAGACATTCCGGACCTGGCCCGCACCTTCCTGCTGCGCGCCAACCGCGAAGGTCTGCCGGCCAAGACCATCGACCAGAGCGCGCTCGATCGCATGAAGAGCCACTCCTGGCCCGGCAACGTGCGCGAGCTGGAGAACCTGATCCGGCGGATGTGCGCCCTCTATGCCGAGGAGCTGATCACCGCCCGCATCGTCGATCGCGAGCTACAGGACCATTCGCCCGCGCCCCGCGCCGACGAAGGCCCGGTGACCCTGGCGGCCCTGGTCGAGCGCCACCTGGCCTCGCACTTCGCCGAACAGCCCGACGGCGTGCCGGCCGCCGGTCTCTACGACCGCGTCCTGCAGGAGGTCGAGCGTCCGCTGATCCAGCTGACCCTGTCGGCGACGCGCGGAAACCAGGTGCGGGCGGCCGAAATCCTCGGCCTGAACCGCAACACCCTGCGCAAGAAGATCCAGGACCTGGGCGTCGAGATGAGCCGCGGCCGCCGATAGGCGATCAACGGTTTTTCTGCTGACGCTTTTTCGGCACATCGGTGTTGAGTTTAGGGCACACCCCGCCCTAAACTCACGCCAATGACGTCGATCCCGCCAGTTTCGGAATCGGAAGACCGCCCCCGCCGGTTCAGTCGGCTGTGGTGGCGTGAGCTTTTGAGGTCACGCTACGTCCTCGGCGGCGGCTATATCCTCGCGGCCATACTGACGGCCACCGGCGTCGGCCTGGCGTCGTCGCCACCCACCACCGGACCGATCGGCCCCGCCAGCACCGTGATCCTGGTGGTGCTGGGCTTCAACCTCGCCCTGATCCTCTGCATCGCCGCCATCGTCGGCTGGCGGCTGCTCGACCTGATCGACGCCCGCTCCAGCGACGCCGGCGCCCGCCTGCACCTGCGGTTCGTGGGCCTGTTCTCGGTGGCCGCTGTCGCCCCGGCCGTCATCGTCGCCCTGTTCTTCGGCGTGCTGGTCAATCGCGGCGTCGACGGCTGGTTCAGCAAGCGGGTGACGACCGTGGTCGAGAACTCGGCCACCGTTGCCCGCTCCTACGTGTCCGAGCAGACCAACTACATCAGCCAGCACATGGGCCCGATGGCGACGGTGCTGAACAGCGCTGCGCCGGCCATGGCCGAGTCGCCGGTCGCCTTCGGCCACTTCCTGAAGACCCTGGCCGAGGACAACGGCTTCTCGTCGGCCTATGTGCTCGACCGCGACGGCCGCATCCTGGCCCGCGCCGAGTCGCAGGACGCCCCGCCGTTCCTGGCCCCGCCGCCCTCCAGCTTCCGCTGGACCGACACCGGCGAGATCACCTCGCAGCGCTTCGTCTCCGAAGACCTGTTTCGGGCGCTCTACAAGCTGAAGGGCTTTCCGGATGGCTATCTCTACGTCGCCCGGCCGATCGACAAGGGCATCCTGGCTCACCTGATCGAGTCCGAGGAGTCGCTGATCTCCTATCGCGACGCCGCCGAGAACCGGGCGCGGATCCAGGCGATCTTCGGTCTCAGCTATGCCGAGACGGCGCTGCTGGTGCTGGTCGCGGCCGTCTGGGTCGGCATCGCCGCCGCCAATTCGATCGCCGCGCCCGTCTCGGGCCTGGTCCAGGCGGCGGGCCGAGTCTCGGCCGGCGACCTCGACGCGCGGGTCGACGCCGAGCTGGGGCCTGAGGAAATCCGGGCCTTGTCCAACGCCTTCAACATGATGACCGCCGATCTTCAGACTCAGCAGGCGGCCCTGAAGACCGCCAACCTGGACGCCGAGGCCCGCCGCCAGTTCATCGAGACGGTGCTCTCGGGCGTGAGCGCCGGCGTCATCAGCCTGGACGGGGCGGGGCGGATCTCGGCCCTCAACCGCCGGGCCGGCGAACTGCTGGCGCTCGACGACGCCGCGGTCGGCCAGGATCTGGTCGAGGCCGCGCCGGAATTTGCCGAAGTGCTGGAAGAGATCGGCCAGGGCCGTCCCAACGCCGAGGTCGAGATCGACGTCGTGCGCGGCGGCGAGACCCTGCGCCTGCGGGTGCGGGCCGCCGGCCACGCCGCCGAGGGCCAGGTCCTGACCTTCGACGACGTCACCCGCCTGATGGCCGCTCAGCGCAACGCCGCCTGGAAGGACGTCGCCCGCCGCATCGCCCACGAGATCAAGAACCCGCTGACCCCGATCCAGCTGTCGGCCGAGCGCATCCGCCGCAAGTACCGCAAGGACATCACCGGCGACCTCGAGACCTTCGACCGCTGCACCGACACCATCATCCGCCAGGTCGGCGACATCGGCCGGATGGTCGACGAGTTCTCGGCCTTCGCCCGCATGCCCGCGCCGCGCTTCGCCCCGGCCGACCTGGCCGAGCTGCTGCGGGCCGGCGTCTTCGCCCAGCGCGTGGTCGACGCCGACACCGACGTCGTCATCGACGAGCCGGGCGGGGCGGTGTGGGTCAATTGCGACATCCGCATGGTCGGCCAGGCCCTGACCAACATCCTCAAGAACGCCGGCGAAGCGGTCGGCGCGCGCCGCCTGGCCTCGCCCGAGCCCCGCGGCCGCATCGACGCGACCCTGGTCGCCGACGACGAGTCGCTTTGCATCGTCGTCGAGGACAACGGGGTGGGCCTGCCGGCCAAGGATCGCGACCGGCTGGCCGAACCCTATGTGACCACCCGCGAGAAGGGCACGGGCCTCGGCCTGGCCATCGTCAAGCGGATCATGGAGGACCATGGCGGCGAGTTGGTCCTCACCGACGCACACGGCCACGCCGGCGCGCGCGTCGTCCTGAAGTTCCCGGCGTCGGCGCGGCTCGCCGCCGCGCCTTCCGTCCACGGCGTAGAGGAGATGACATGAGCGCCGACGTGCTGGTGGTCGACGACGAGGTCGACATCCGCGATCTGGTCGCCGGGATCCTGGAGGATGAGGGCTACGCCGTGCGTACGGCCGCCGATTCCGACCAGGCCCTGGCGGCCATCCGCGCCCGCAAGCCGGCCCTGCTGGTCCTCGACATCTGGATGCAGGGCGGCGGCATGGACGGGCTCGAATTGCTCGACATGGTCAAGAGCCTGGATCCCGACCTGCCGGTGATCATGATCTCGGGCCACGGCAACATCGAGACCGCCGTCAGCGCCATCAAGCGCGGCGCCTACGAGTTCCTGGAGAAGCCGTTCAAGTCCGACCGGCTGCTGCTGATCGTCGAGCGCGCCCTGGAGGCGGCCAATCTCAAGCGCGAGAACCGCCGGCTGCGAGCCCAGAGCTTCGCCTCCGACGGCCTGATGGGCAAGTCGCAGGCCGCCCAGGCCCTGCGCCAGATGATCGCCAAGGTCGCCCCGGCCAACAGCCGCGTGCTGGTCGCCGGCCCGCCCGGCTCGGGCAAGGAACTGGTCGCCCGCCTGATCCACGGCGCCAGCGCCCGCACCAAGGCCGAGTTCGTGGCCGTCAGCGCCGCTGGCATGGCCCCCGAGCGCCTCGACGTCGAGCTGTTCGGCGAGGAGGGCGAGAACGGCCGTCCGCGCAAGATCGGCGTGTTCGAGCGGGCCCACGGCGGCACCCTCTATCTCGACGAAGTGGCCGACATGCCGCGCGAGACCCAGAGCCGCATCCTGCGGGTGCTGGTCGAGCAGCGCTTCCGCCGCGTCGGCGGCGACAACGACGTCCAGGTCGACGTGCGGGTGATCTCGTCCACGTCCCGGGATCTCCGCGAGGAGATCGCCGCCGGCCGCTTCCGCGAGGACCTGTTCCACCGCCTCAACGTGGTGCCGGTGCGCGTGCCGGGCCTGGCCGAGCGGCGCGAGGACATCCCCGAGCTGATCTCCTATTTCGTCGAACGCATCGCCGAGGCCACCGGCATGCAGCGCCGCCGCCTGGGCGAGGACGCCCTGGCGACCCTTCAGGTCCAAGCCTGGCCCGGCAACGTCCGCCAGCTGCGCAACAACGTCGAGCGCATGCTGATCCTGGCGGCCGGCGAGCCGGGCGACCTGATCACCGCCGAGATGCTGAACGCTTCGGAGCAGCCGGCCAGCGGCGGTTCGGGCGCGATCGGCGCCGAGCGGATCATCGCTTTGCCGCTGCGCGAGGCCCGCGAGCTGTTCGAGCGCGAATATCTCAACGCCCAGATCCTGCGGTTCGGCGGCAACATCTCGCGCACGGCCAACTTCATCGGCATGGAGCGCTCGGCCCTGCACCGCAAGCTGAAGTCCCTGGGCGTGGCCGGCGGCCGCGGCGAGGAAGAAGAGTAAGGACCCCGATGTCGCGTTTCGCTTACGTCAACGGCCGATTCGTGCGTCACGGCCAGGCCGCCGTCCACATCGAGGACCGCGGCTACCAACTGGCCGACGGGGTCTATGAAGTCTGGGCGGTGTTCGACGGCAAGCTGGCCGACGCCGCCGGCCACTTCGCCCGCCTGTGGCGCAGCCTCGACGAACTGCGCATCGCCCATCCGATGAGCGAGGCGTCCCTGACGATCGTGCTGCGCGAGGCCATCCGCCGCAACCAGGTGCGCGAGGGGCTGGTCTATCTGCAGGTCACCCGCGGCGTGGCCCGGCGCGACCACGCCTTCCCGAACCCGGCAGTGCCGCCGGCCGTGGTGATCACCGCCCGGTCGGTCGATCGCGTCGCCGCCGAGGCCAAGGCCGCCAAGGGCTCGGGCGTCGTCACCGTGCCCGAGAACCGCTGGGGCCGCTGCGATATAAAGACCATCGGCCTGCTGCCCAACGCCCTGGCCAAGCAGGCCGCTCGCGAGCACGGCGCCATCGAGGCCTGGTTCGTCGACGAGCTGGGCCTGGTCACCGAGGGCGCCTCGTCCAACGCCTGGATCGTCGACGCCGAGGGCCGCCTGCGCACCCGCGACACCCAGGCCAACATCCTGCGCGGCGTCACCCGGCTGACCCTGCTGGACGTCATCGCCGAGGCCGGCCTGCCGGTCGAAGAACGTCCCTTCACCGTCGAAGAGGCCAAGGCCGCCAAGGAGGCCTTCATCACCGGGGCCGGCAGCCTGGTCACGCCGATCGTCACGATCGACGGCGTCAAGGTCGGCGACGGAACGGTCGGGCCGGTGGCGAGCCGCCTGCGGGGCGCCTATATCGAGCGGGCCAAGGCGGGGGCGATCTAGTCCTGGTCGCCGCCATGCGTGCTTTATTTGCCGGGGGGACATGTCCAACGGCGAAAAATGCTCTAGCATGACCTTGTTTGTGTGGAGGGCGTGTTGCCTTCCGAAATCAACGATGAGGGGAATCCCCAATGTCCGCCGACAAGAAACAAAACCTTCAGGACACCTTCCTGAACAGCGTGCGCAAGTCCAAGACGCCGCTCACCATCTTCCTGGTCAACGGCGTGAAGCTGCAGGGCGTGGTCAGCTGGTTCGACAACTTCTGCGTTCTGCTGCGCCGCGACGGCCAGTCTCAACTGGTCTACAAGCACGCCATCTCGACGATCATGCCGGCTCAGCCTGTCCAGCTGTATGAGCCCAGCGCCGATCAAGACGACTAAGTCCAAGGCTCTTTTGTCCAAATCCACATCTAAGTCCCCCGATGGACTTATCGATCACGCCGACCCGATCCTGAAGGCGTTCGTGATCCACCCGGTGCGGCCTGCTCGTGGGCAGGCCGCTCTGGAAGCGCGTGACCCGAAAGCACGTCTGGAAGAAGCCGTCGGCCTCGCCGTCGCGCTCGATCTCGACGTCGTCGAAACGGCCATCGCGCCGTTGCGAACCGTCACGCCCGCCACCCTGTTCGGCAGCGGCAAGATCGCCGAGTTCAAGGCCATCTGCGAGGTCGAGCACATCGACGTCGCCGTGTTCGACGACCAGCTCACCCCCGTCCAGCAGCGCAATCTCGAGCGCGGCCTGGGGGTCAAGGTCGTCGACCGCACGGGCCTGATTCTCGAGATCTTCGCCCGCCGCGCCCGCACCCGTGAAGGCAAGCTGCAGGTCGAGCTGGCGAGGCTCGACTACGAGCGCTCGCGCCTCGTCCGCACCTGGACCCACCTTGAGCGTCAGCGGGGCGGCACCGGTAACACCGGCGGCCCCGGCGAAACCCAGATCGAGCTCGACCGCCGCCTGATCGCCGGCACCATCGGCAAGCTCAAGCGCGAGCTCGACGAGGTGCGCCGCACCCGCACCCTGCACCGCAGCGCCCGCAAGAAGGTCCCGTACCCGACGGTGGCTCTGGTCGGCTACACCAACGCCGGCAAGTCGACCCTGTTCAACCGCCTGACCAATGCTGAGGTCGTGGCCCAGGACATGCTGTTCGCCACGCTCGACCCGACCCTGCGGACGGTCAAGCTGCCCGACGGCCGCCCGGCCATCCTGTCCGACACCGTCGGCTTCATCTCCGACCTGCCGCACGAACTGGTCGAGGCCTTCCGCGCCACCCTCGAGGAAGTGCAGGAGGCCGACGTGGTGCTGCACGTCCGCGACGTCGCCAACCCCGACACCGATGCTCAGGCCCGCGACGTCCAGTCGGTGCTGAACGAGCTGAAGGTCACGGCCGATGAGGGCAAGACCGTCGTCGAGGTCTGGAACAAGATCGACCTGGTCGAGGGCGAGGAACGCGAGATCCTCGAAGGCCGCGCCAAGCGTTCCGACGCCTCGGCGGTCTCGGCCGTCACCGGCGAGGGCTGCCCCGAGCTGCTCAAGCGCGTCGGCGGCCTGATCGACGACACCCCGCCGATGGCCCTGCGCCTGACCCCGGCCGACGGCGAAGCCCTGGCCTGGATCTACCGCAACGGCCGGGTAACCGAGCGCATCGACCAGGAAGACGGCGAGATCCGCCTCGTGGCCCGCCTGGACCCGCAGGCGCTGGGGCGGTTCGAGCGGCAGTTCCCGACGGTGTGGGTGATGCCGATCGGGGAGTAGAACCTGTCCCTCTCCCGGAGGGGAGAGGGAGGGGCCCATTGCAAAGCAATGGGAGGGTGAGGGGTGACGGAGCCGACGTCGTGCCGGCACGCCGGCTCACGGCGTAACCCCTCATCCGGCGCTTCGCGCCACCTTCTCCCTCTGGGAGAAGGGCTACTTGCGCTCAGCCGCCTTCGCCGCGTCCCAAAGCCCGTCCATCTCCGCCAGGTCCGACTGATCTGGCGTGCGCCCGTCCTTGGCCAGTTCCGCCTCGATGAAGGCGAAGCGGCGGGCGAACTTGGCGTTGGTGGCGCGCAGGGCGTCCTCGGGCTCGACGTCGAGCTTGCGGGCCAGGTTGGCGCAGACGAACAGGATGTCGCCCAGCTCCTCGCGGGCCTTGGCCTGGTCGCCGGCCTCGATCTCGACCTGCAGTTCGGCGACTTCCTCGGCCAGCTTGGCCAGCACCTCGTCGGTCGAGGGCCAGTCGAAGCCGACGCGCGCGGCGCGCTTGGTCAGCTTCACGGCGCGGGTCAGGGCGGGCAGGCCGGCCGGCACGTCGTCCAGCACGCCGCCCTTCTTCTTGGCCTTGCGCTCCTGGGCCTTCAGCTCTTCCCAACCGGCCTTCTGATCGGCCAGATCGTCATAGGCGTGGTCGCCGAACACGTGCGGGTGGCGGCGGATCATCTTGTCGGAGATCGACTGGGCCACGTTCGCCAGGTCGAAGGCACCTTGCTCTTCGGCCATGCGCGAATGGAACACCACCTGCAGCAGCAGGTCGCCCAGCTCTTCCTTCAGGTCGGCCAGATCGTTCCGCTCGATGGCGTCGGCGACCTCGTAGGCTTCCTCGACCGTGTAGGGGGCGATGGTGGCGAAGGTCTGCTCCACGTCCCACGGGCAGCCGTGGAGCGGATCGCGCAGGCGGGCCATGATCTCCACCAGGGTGAAGAGCGGATGCTCCTCACTCGGCTGGAGAGGGCGCGGGGCGGGCGTCGGGGCGGCGGTCATGGGAGCTCGTGTCTGCGGCGGCGTTGGCGGCCTCGGCGGCGTCGCGCGCGTCCAGTTGGGCGCGGATCTCGGCGTGGCGTCTGGCGTCCAGCGGATAGCGCACGATGATCAGGCAGACCAGCACCCCCAGCGCGGCCGGCACCGCGGTGTAGAGCGTCACCAGCGCCGCATCGCCCTGAGCGCTGGGCACCTTGGGGTCGAAGCCGAGCTTTTCCAGCACCAGGAAGACGCCGATGGCCAGGGCGAAGCCCAGCTTCACCGTGCCATTGACCACGGCATAGAGCAGGCCGGTGCGGTCGATACCGGTATTGAGCCGCTCCTCGTCGCCAATGTCGGCCATCATCGAGCGCACCAGCAGCGGCGCGGCGGAGTAGGGCAGGCCGGCCAGCACCAGCACGGCCACGCCGAACAGGTTCATGCCCGAGGGGGTCAGGATCGCGGCCATCTGGAAGACGGCGTACATGACCCCGGCGATCGCCAGCGCCCGGTGCTTGCCCAGGGTCTTGGCCAGCCACGGCCAGAGCGGCGCGCCGGCCAGGGCGGCGACGAAATAGATCAGCAGCAGGATCCCGGCCTGATCCTTGGGGATGCCCTTGATCCGCTCGAAGAAGAAGAAGAACAGCGCCCCGCCGATGCCCGGCGCCAGGCCCATCAGCAGGTCGGCCGCCAGCAGCTTCTGCACGCTCGGGCGCTTGAGCAGGCCCAGATACTGCTTGAGGCCGGCCTCGTGGCGCTGGGGCGGGGCGGCCGGCTCGCCGACGACCACGCTGGCCAGCAGCGCCGTCAGCGGCGTCAGCACGATGATGAACCAGCCCATGGCCGCGATGCCCGCGGCGTGGTCGCCCTTGAAGGCGAAGGCGACCAGCGGCGGCAGCAGCAGGACCAGGATCATGCCGATCACGTTGCCGGCGCTCCAGAACCCGTAGATCCGCGAGCGTTGCTGGTAGTCTGGCGACAGCACCGCGCCCCACGCCGTCTGCGCCAGCACCGCCATCGAGTAGCCGACATAGACGACGATCAGCCACGACCACAGGAAGATCGGCCCGATCCCGGGCTTGGCCATGAACAGGGCGTAGGACGCGGCCATCAGCAGCGGGGCGCTGGCGATCAGCCAGGGGCGGAAGCGGCCCCAGCGGGTGCGGGTGCGGTCCATCAGGCCGCCGAGGATCGGATCCAGGATGATGTCGGCCAGCCGCACCAGCAGGAAGGCGGTCCCGACGACCGACAGCGAAAGGCCCAGCTCGCTGACGTAATATTCGGGCAGATAGACCACCAGCGGCAGGCCAAGGCCCGCCAGCGGCAAGGTCGGCGACGCATAGGCGGCCAGGACGGCGTTGGATCGTCGCGGCTCGGCGGTCATGCGTACTCCCCTGGCGCATCTGTGGGCGCTTGCGCGATCAGACGCTGCGTCGAGAGATCTGGCAAGCCGGGCGCCGCGTGGGCGGCGGGTCAGTCGCGGCTCAGGCTGCCGTCGCCGATGCGGCGGGCCAGGCGTGCGAAAGCGATCTGGGCGTCGGTCCAGGTGACCTTGCCGGCCGATTGGGCGATGTCGGTCTGATACCAGCTGTAGCGGATCGGCGTGCGCACGCCGTCGGGGCCGACATAGTCGCCGGAGATCCGCGCGCCGCCCACGCCGAAGCTCTCCAGCGACAGGCCCGGCTTGGCGCCGAGTTGACGGAAGGTCGGGCGGTTGGGCTCGGCGTCTTCGATGACCAGGGTCAGGCGCCCGCCTTCTGCCGCAAGGGCGCCCTTGTGCGCCAGTCGGCGCTCGACCGTGCGCTTGAGATCGGCGCTCAGGAAGTCGAACTCGCGCGCGCCGAGCACGTCGGCCTTGGCGGCGAGGTCCGGGCCGATGCTCACCTCCACCACGGAGACCGTCGGCGGCGCGGCCGAAGCAGCGGCGGGCAGGGCGAGCGCGGCGACGGCGAACACGAGACGCAGCATGGGGAAGCTCCTGAACGTCGATCTAATGTGGAGCCGCCGTCACTCCAGCGCCAGTCCTGGGGCGCGCCAGAACGAAAACCAGCCAGGCCAGCAGGGCCGATAGCAGAGAGCCCGCCAGCACGCCGATCTTGGTCTCTTCGCGTAGGATCTCTGCGTCGAAGGCCAGGGTGTTGATGAACAGGCTCATGGTGAAGCCGACGCCGCATAGCACCGCCACGCCGTAGAGGTGAGCCCAGGTCGCGCCGGAAGGCTTGCGCGCCAGGCCGAGAGCGATGGCCGCCGCGCTGAAGGCGAAGACGCCCGCCTGCTTGCCGATGAAGAGGCCCAGCGCCGCTCCGAGTGTCGCCGGCGCTGCCAGCGCGGAGGCGTCCAGCCCGCCCAGCGCCACCCCGGCGTTGGCGAAGCCGAACACCGGCACGATCAGATAGGCGACCCAAGGGTTCAGACCATGCTCCAGCCGGTGCAGCGGCGAGCGGCCGTGGTCGGGCGACAGCGGAATGGTCATGGCCAGCAGCACCCCGGCCAGGGTGGCGTGGATCCCGGACTTCAGGAACAGCACCCACAGCACAGCGCCCAGCAGCAGGTAGGGCCACAGCGCCGTCACCTTCAGTCGGTTCAGCGCGACCAGAGCCGCCAGCACGACGGCCGCGCCGCCCAGCGCCCACAGCGTCAGGTGGTCGGTATAGAAGAAGGCGATGATCAGGATGGCGCCCAGGTCGTCGATGATCGCCAGGGCCGCCAGGAAGATCTTCAGCGTCCCCGGCACGCGCGGGCCCAGCAGCGACAGCACTCCCAGGGCGAAGGCGATGTCGGTCGCCGCCGGGATCGCCCAGCCGGCCCGGACGTCCGGCGCATCGCGGGCGACCAGCAGGTAGACCAGGGCCGGCACGATCATCCCGCCTAGGGCCGCGACGCCGGGCAGGGCGCGGCGAGACCAGGTCGACAGCTCGCCGGCCACGACCTCGCGCTTGATCTCCAGCCCGACCAGCAGGAAGAACACCGCCATCAGGCCGTCGTTGATCCAGTGCTCGACCGACAGCGGGCCGAGATAGGCGTGCAGGGCGTGGAAATAGCCGTCGGCCAACGGCGAGTTGGCCACGACCAGGGCCGCGGCCGCCGCGATCATCAGCAGCACCCCGCCGGCGGCTTCGCTGCGAAGGAAGGCGCGCAGGGCGGATACGGAGGGCATGGCGGCTCCCGGCTGGATTCGTCCCGCGCAGTCTGGCCGCCGGTGACGGCCGGGGCCAGGGAAACCGGTCAGGGCAGCCCAGCGATGCGGGCGATGGCGGCGATGTCGAGCGACCGCTCCAGGAACTGCGCGATCTCGTCGAGCGCCGCATCGACCCGCGCCGACTGGTCCTGGCCGTCGGCGGCGACGCCGAGCGGGGCGAGCAGGGCGGTTCGCGCCGAAGCCTTGTCGAACAGGCCGTGCACGTAGCCGCCGGCGATCCGGCCGTCGGCCGATACGGCGCCGTCGGGACCGTGGCCGTCGATCGTCAGCAACGGCCGCTGCGTGCCGGCGCCGGTCGTGCGGCCGACATGGATCTCGTAACCTTCGAACGCCGCGCCCTCGGCCAGTCGCCCGTTGACGGGCCGCACCGTCTTGTCGCCGGCCAGCACCGTATCGACGTCGAGCAGGCCAAGGCCCGGCGCCGAACCCGGCGGGCCCTCGACGCCGCCCGGATCGCTCACCGTCCGCCCCAGCATCTGGTAGCCGCCGCAGACGCCTAGCACCCGCCCGCCGCGCCGGGCGTGGGCGAGGATATCGACGTCCCAGCCCTGGGCGCGCAGGAAGGCCAGGTCCGCCAGCGTCGCCTTGGTCCCCGGCAGGATCACCAGGTCGGCGTCGGCCGGCAGCACGCCGCCGGGCGGCAAGAACGTCAGATCGATGGCCGGATCGTTCCGCAGCGGGTCGAAGTCGTCGAAATTGGCGATCCGCGACAGCATCGGCACGACCAGCTTGGCGCGGCGACCTTCCGAAGCCGCCGCCGGCCGCTCCAGCACCACGGCGTCTTCCGCTGGCAGGAAGCGCACCGGCGGCAGCCACGGCACGAGGCCCAGGTCCGGCCAGCCGGTCCGCTCGACCACATCGCGCCGGCCGTCGTCGAACAGCGCCGGATCGCCCCGGAACTTGTTGATGATGAAGCCCTTGATCCGCGCCCGATCGGCCTCGTCGAGCACCAGGTGGGCGCCAGCCAGGGCCGCGATCACATGCCCCCGGTCGATGTCGCCGACCAGGGCCACGGGCACGTCGGCGGCATGGGCGAAGCCCATGTTTGCGATATCGCCCTTGCGCAGGTTGGTCTCGGCCGGGCTGCCGGCGCCTTCGATCAGCACAAGATCGGCCTCGGCGGCCAGGCGGCGATAGCTGTCCAGCGTCGTGGCCAAGAGGTCCGGCTTCAGGTCCTGGAACGCCCGGGCCTTGTAGGCGCCCACCACGCGGCCCTGGACCACCACCTGGGCGCCGATGTCGCTCTGCGGCTTCAGCAGCACCGGGTTCATGTGGACGCTGGCCGGCGTGCGGCAGGCCACGGCCTGCAGCGCCTGGGCCCGGCCGATTTCGCCGCCGTCGGCGGTGACGGCCGCATTGTTGGACATGTTCTGCGGCTTGAACGGCCGCACCACGAGCCCGCGATTGGCGAAAAGTCGGCACAGCCCCGCGACCAGGGTCGATTTGCCGACGTCGGAGCCGCAGCCCTGGATCATCAAGGAAGCCATGGTCTCCGCGCCTAAAGCCGTCAGCAGCTTCGGTCAATCGATGCGGCGGCGCTGGCGCGCGGCCCCGGCGCGCTCTATATCGGCGACCGCATGACCATCGATCACGACGCCCGCCTCCGGCGGCTGAAGTTTCGGGCCTGGCACCGCGGCTTTCGTGAAGCGGACCTCATTCTGGGGCCGTTCGCGGATACGCATGGCCCGAACCTGACCCCCGACCAGCTCGACGTGCTGGAAGCCCTGCTCGAACAGTCGGATCGCGAGATCTACGCCTGGATCGTCGGCCAGGAGGCCACGCCCGAGGCTTTCGAGACCGAGATCATGGCCATGATCCGCAAGTTCCGCTTCGAGGCCCGCGACTCGCGGCCCATCGGTGACGGCGCTTAGGCGGCGACGGCGCCTGAACCAATTGCGTCCTGGCGACTTATCCGTCGCCCATAGTTGAAGAGCAGCATGGCCTACGACGCCAAACAGATCGCCAAGGCCGCCGGCGGCCTGACCCTGGCCGGGGCCCCGGAGGGCTTCGACGCCCTGGTGATGGCCGACGTCGCCCGCGCCCGCGGCGGCCTGACGGCGTTCGTCGCCCGCGACACCGCCCGGGCCAGCGCCTTCATCGACGCCCTGAAGTTCTTTGCTCCCGAGATCGAGGCGGTGCTGCTGCCCTCGTGGGACTGCCTTCCCTACGACCGCATCGGCCCTTCGGCCGGCGTCGCCGCCACCCGCATGTGCACCCTGCACCGCCTGGCCAATGGCCTGGGCCAGGGCAAGCCGGCCATGCTGGTCGTCGCTGCGCCGGCCCTGCTGCAGCGCGTGCCGACCAAGGAGGTCCTGCTCCGCGCCAGCTACAGCGCCAAGGTCGGCCAATCGGTCGATATCAAGGACCTGGAGCGCTATTTCGCCGTCAACGGCTACGCCCGCGCCTCCACCGTCTCCGAGCGCGGCGAGTTCGCCATCCGCGGCGGCGTCATCGACGTCTATCCGTCCTCGGCCGAGGAGCCGGTGCGGCTGGACCTGTTTGGCGACACGCTGGAAAGCATCCGCGCCTTCGATCCTGAGACCCAGCGCTCGACCAAGCAGCTGAAGTCGATCGAGCTCTTGCCGGTCAGCGAGGCCCTGCTCGACGCCGACGCCGTGTCGCGCTTCCGCGGCTCCTACGTTCGCCTGTTCGGCGCGCCGGGCGATGATCCGCTCTACGCGGCGGTCAGCGACGGCGGCCGCCGCGCCGGCATGGAGCACTGGCTGCCGCTGTTCTACGAGCGGATGGCGACGATCTTCGACTACCTGCCGGCCGGCGCCCTGGTCGGCGTCGACCACCAGGCCGCCGAGGCCCGCGACGAGCGCCTGGCGATGATCGCCGACGCCTACGACGCCCGCGCCGCCGCCGATCGCAAGTCGGCCTATCGCCCGCTGGAGCCGCGCGCCCTCTACCTGACGGCCCAGGAGTGGGACGAGGCGCTGTCCGACCGTCCGCACCGCCAGTTCACGCCGTTCCAGCCCCAGGGCCTCGACGTCGTCGACATGGGCGCGAAGCTGGGCCGCACCTTCGCCGCCGAGCGCGCCCAGGACAGCGTCAACCTGTTCGAGGCCACCGCCGACCACGCCAAGAAGCTGGCGGGGGAGGGGAAACGCGTCCTCTTCGCCTCGTGGTCGGAAGGCTCGTCCGAGCGCCTCGGGACCATGCTGTCGGACCACGGCCTGAAGAAGGTGCCGTTCGCCGGCTACTGGCAGGCGGCCAAGGCCAACGATCCGAAGGTCCCGCAACGCGTCGTCCTGCCGCTCGACAGCGGCTTCGAGACCGAGAGCCTGGCGGTCATCTCCGAGACCGATATCCTCGGGGATCGCCTGGCCCGTCCGCGCAAGAAGCGCCGCGCCGCCAACTTCCTGGCCGAGGCCTCGGCCCTTACCCCAGGCGACCTCGTCGTTCACATCGATCACGGCATCGGCCGCTACGAAGGCCTGAAGACCCTCGACGTCCAGGGCGCGCCGCACGACTGCCTAGACCTGATGTATGGCGGCGAGGCCAAGCTCTACCTGCCGGTCGAGAACATCGACCTGCTCACCCGCTACGGCGCCGACGGCGAGAACGTCCAGCTCGACAAGCTGGGCGGCGCGGCCTGGCAGGGCCGCAAGGCCAAGGCGAAGGAGCGCCTGCGGATCATGGCCGAGGGCCTGATCCAGATCGCCGCCGCCCGCTCGCTGAAGTCGGTGGAGGAGACCGATCCGCCGTCGGGCGTGTTCGACGAGTTCTGCGCCCGCTTCCCCTACGAGGAGACGGACGACCAGCTCAACGCCATCCACGACGTGCTGGAAGACCTGTCGTCGGGCAAGCCGATGGACCGCCTGATCTGCGGCGATGTCGGCTTCGGCAAGACGGAAGTCGCCCTGCGGGCCGCCTTCGTCGTGGCCATGAGCGGCAAGCAGGTGGCCATCGTCTGCCCGACGACCCTGCTGGCCCGCCAGCACTACAAGACCTTCAAGGAGCGCTTCCAGGGCTGGCCGATCAAGGTCACCCGCCTGTCGCGACTGGTCACCGGCAAGGAGGCCGCCGACACCCGCGAGGGCCTGGCCAACGGTCAGCTGGAAATCGTCGTCGGCACGCACGCGGTGCTGTCGAAGCAGGTCGCCTTCAAGGACCTGGGCCTCGTGATCGTCGACGAGGAGCAGCACTTCGGGGTCAAGCACAAGGAGAAGCTCAAGGAGCTTCGCGCCGACGTGCACATGCTGACCCTGACCGCGACGCCGATCCCGCGCACTCTGCAAATGGCGCTGTCGGGCATCCGGGAGATGTCGATCATCGCCACCCCGCCGGTCGATCGCCTGGCGGTGCGCACCTACATCACCCCCTTCGACGCCGTCACCGTGCGCGAGGCCCTGCTGCGCGAGAAGTATCGCGGCGGCCAGGCCTATTACGTCGTGCCGCGCCTGAAGGACCTTGAGGACATCGAGAAGTTCCTCCGCACCCAGGCGCCGGAGATCAAGTACGTCGTCGGCCACGGCCAGATGAGCGCCACCCAGCTGGAAGAGGTGATGACCGCCTTCTACGAGGGGCAGTATGACGTGCTGCTCGCCACGACGATCGTCGAGAGCGGGCTCGATATCCCGTCGGCCAACACCCTGGTCGTGCACCGCGCCGACATGTTCGGCCTGGCCCAGCTCTACCAGATCCGCGGCCGCGTCGGCCGCTCCAAGGCCCGCGCCTACGCCTATCTGACGACGCCGGCCGAGAAGCAGATCACCCTGTCGGCCGAGAAGCGCCTGAAGGTGCTGCAATCGCTCGACAGCCTGGGCGCCGGCTTCCAACTGGCCAGCCACGACCTCGACCAGCGCGGCGGCGGCAACCTGCTCGGCGACGAGCAGAGCGGCCACATCAAGGAGATCGGCGTCGAGCTGTACCAGCAGATGCTGGAGGACGCCGTGGCGGCCCTGCGCGAACGCCAGGGCGCCGAGGCCCTGCTGGAGGACCGCGCCTGGTCGCCGCAGATCAATACCGGCGCGGCCGTGATGATCCCCGACGACTACGTGCCCGACCTCAATGTGCGCCTGTCGCTGTACCGCCGCCTGTCGGAAGCCGAGAAGGCAGCAGACCGCGAGGCCCTGGCCGCCGAGATGATCGACCG
Source organism: Caulobacter hibisci (assembly GCF_016135805.1). Taxonomy (GTDB): domain Bacteria; phylum Pseudomonadota; class Alphaproteobacteria; order Caulobacterales; family Caulobacteraceae; genus Caulobacter; species Caulobacter hibisci. Next base: position 172,144 of record NZ_JADWOX010000004.1, on the reverse strand, counting down.
CTTCGGCCCGCTGCCGGCCGAAACCGACTCCTTGCTCAAGGTCGTCGGCATCAAGGGCATGTGCCGCGAGGCCAATGTCGGCAAGATCGACGTCGGCCCCAAGGGCGCGGTGCTCAGCTTCCGCAACGACGAGTTCGCCAACCCGCTGGCCCTGATGCAGTTCATCGGCAAGAACAGCCTGATCTGGAAGGCCCGTCCCGACCAGAAGGTCGTCGTCAAAGGCGAATGGGACAAGCCGGCGCAGCGTCTCGACGCGGCCGAGAAGATCCTGGCGCAGCTGGTGAAGTTGGCGAAGGCCTAGGGCGGCGCATCGGCGTCGCCCCAGGGCTCAAATGCCCAGCAGGCTGACCTCTTGGTCGAGCGTGCTGTCCAGCCAGGTCGCCAGGCTTTCGAAGAGGTCCGCCAGCTGGAAATAGAGCAGGGGATTGCGTGCGAATTCCTGCCTGATCTCGCCGGCTTCATACCCGCAAGAACCGTTGATGAACGGTGGCGAGAACGTATCGAACCGCCGCGACAGCAGGCGACGAGGGCTCGCGAGAGCGGCCGCGTAGCGAAGCCTGCGCAGGCGGGCCTTCTCCCGCCGCAGCGCCTCGATGAAGGCGACACGGGCTTCGGCCGGTATGAGGCTTGCCCCATAGCGGGCGTAAGGATGCATCTGCGGCCAGGCTCGGCGCAAAGGCGGCTCCAGGAAGTCGAAGGCGCCTTCGCTGACGACCAGACTCTCGCTTAGCGTGTCGGGCCATGCGCCGACCGCGAACTGGTAGGTCGTCCCGGTGGCCATCCCAAAATGGCGGCGGATGCGGAAATCGAGCTTGATAGGTCCCGTCCAGCTGGAAAGCTGGGTCCCGTCGTATCGGTGACGGCGCCACCATTCCCGGCGGCTATGGAAGTCCCACATGATTTGATTGCGCGGCTGAGGCGCTGGTTTCCAGATACCCCGGATTTTTCACGGCCGCGTGCGCGATGCAAGCGCCGGGGCGCCAGATTGTCGCAGGTTAACCTCGGTTAAAGCGCCGTTAGGAATCGACCTCCACAACCAAGCTAGGGCTCGGGCTGCGGAGATTCTCTTATGAAGGCGTTCGGTCGGCTGACCATCGCGTGGAAGCTGGTGACGGTGGCGGGTCTCGCCATTGGCCTGCTGTTGATCGCGGCCGCCTTGGCGGTGTCGATGCACACCTCCGGCATCGTCGCGGGCCTGACGCACCGCTATGCCGACGCCGTGGCCGACGACGCCATCGAGCAGATCCGCACCGAGATCGGCCGCGTCGAGGCGACCTCGCGCTCGACCGCCGGCTCGATCGCCGCCGCCCATCAGGCCGGCCTGCGCGACCGCAAGACCTATATCGAGATGCTGCGGCCCCAGGCCGACGCCACGCCCATCGTCATGGGCAGCTGGTTCATGGCCGCCCCCAACGCCCTGGACGGCCGCGACGCCGAGTTCGCCGGCCAGACCGACATGGGCGCCAACCCCGACGGCAGCTTCACCCCGTACTGGGTGCACGCCGACGGCAAGGTGGTGTTCCAGCCGCTCAACGAAGGCAACGAATACACCCAGCCCTACTACACGATCCCGCGCGACACCCATAAGGCGGCCCTGCTGGAGCCCTATCCCTACGTGGTGGCCGGCAAGACCGAGCTGATGACCTCGGTGGTCTATCCGGCCATGGTCGGCGGCCAGTTCCTCGGCGCGACCGGCGTCGACCTGTCGCTGGACGGCGTCTCCAAGCGCCTCGAACAACTGAAGCCTCTGGGCGGCGGCCGCGTCATGCTGCTGTCGGCGGCCGGCAAGTGGGTGGCCCACCCCGACGCCGACAAGCGCACCACGGCCTATGCCGACGCCGGCGCCGACAAGGTCAAGGCCGCCCTGAGCGGCGGCGAGGCCGCGCTGTTCGGCGGGGTCAAGGTCGGCGACGAGGAGATGGAGCGCATGATCCGCCCCATCGCCATGCCGGAGCTCAACACCACCTGGGTTCTGGTCATGGACGTGCCGCGCTCGGCCATCACCGGCCCTGCCAATCGCCTGGCCATGATCCTGTTCATCGGCGGCCTGGTGATCACCGCCGCCGTGCTGCTGTCCCTATTCCTCGCCAGCGCCAGCCTGGTGCGCAAGCCGCTGTCGGGTCTGACCCAGTCGGTCGACGCCCTCAGCGCCGGCCGTTACGACCAGGAAGTGCCCGGCGTGACCGGCGGCGACGAGATCGGCGCCATCGCCCGCGCCCTCGACGGCTTCCGCCACGACCTGGCCGATGGCCAGCGCCGCCGCGCCGAGCAGGAGGCCGAACGCGCCGCCGCCGAGATCGAGCGCCAGCGCCACGCCGAAGAGGCCGAGGCCTTCGCCAAGGCCCAGGCCGCCGCCGTCGCCACCCTCGGCGAAGGCATGGAGAAGCTGGCCGACGGCGACCTGATCTGGCGCATGCGCGAAGACGGCTTCGCCGGCGACGCCCGCAAGATGCCGCGCGACTTCAACGCCGCCGTCGAGAGCCTGCAGCAGACCATGGCCGGCATCCTGTCGGCCGCCCAGAGCATCCGCACCGGCTGCGCCGAGATCAGCCACGCTTCGGACGACCTGGCCCAGCGCACCGAGCGCCAGGCCGCGGGCCTGGAGCAGACCGCCGCCGCCCTCGACCAGATCACCGCCACCGTGCGCAAGAGCTCGGACGGCGCCGAGCGCGCCCGTCAGGTCACCGAAAGCGCCAAGGCCAACGCCGAGAAGAGCGGCCGCGTCGTCCGCGAGGCTGTCCAGGCCATGGGCGGCATCGAGAAGTCGTCGCAGTCGATCACCCAGATCATCGGCGTCATCGACGAGATCGCCTTCCAGACCAACCTCCTGGCCCTCAATGCCGGCGTCGAAGCCGCGCGGGCCGGCGAGGCTGGACGTGGTTTCGCGGTCGTCGCCCAGGAAGTTCGCGCGCTCGCCCAGCGCAGCGCCGACGCCGCCAAGGAAATCAAGGGCCTGATCCGCGCCTCCACTGACGAGGTCGGCAAGGGCGTGCGCCTGGTCGGCGAGACCGGCGAGACCCTGCAGCAGATCATGGAGCAGGTCTCGGAGATCAACGCCCTGGTCGGCGAGATCGCCTCGTCGGCCAAGGAGCAGGCCGTGGGCCTGGCCGAGGTCAATGTCGCCGTCAACCAGATGGATCAGGTGACCCAGCAGAACGCGGCCATGGTCGAGCAGTCGACCGCCGCCAGCCACGCCCTGTCCAGCGAGGCCGCCGAGCTCGAACGCCTCATCGGCCGTTTCCAGGTCGGCGCCGAGGTTCGCGACCTGCGTCCGCGCGAGGCGCCCCGCCAACCCGCCGCGCCGCGCCGCGAAGCCTTCCGCGACCGCTACGTCCAGGGCGCCAACGCCTTGAAGGTCGCCCCGCAATCGCGTCCGGGCGACTGGGAAGAATTCTGATCTTGTCCCGTTTCGGGCCGCGCCCGAAATGATAAGGTGAAGCTTGGACAAAAGGTCGTGCGCGGGGGCTCGCTTCCGCGCACGATCGCGCTATATCCGGCCCATGGCTGAAGCTTTCAACGACAAGACCCTCTCCGCCGACAAGGCCGCCCGCTACGCCGAGGTGGCCGACGAGATCGCCTCGGTGCTCGACGGCGAGGCCAACCTGACCGCCCGCATGGCGACGGTGGCCTCGATGCTGGCCAACAGCTTCGATCACTATTTCTGGACCGGCTTCTACGTCGTCGATCCGGCCAAGGAACGCGAGCTGGTCGTCGGTCCCTACCAGGGCTCGCTCGGCTGCCTGCGCATCGCCTTCGGGCGCGGGGTCTGCGGCGTGGCCGCCGCCACGGGCCAGACCCAGCTTGTCCCGGACGTGCACGCCTTCCCCGGCCACATCGCCTGCGACAGCCGCTCTGCCAGCGAGATCGTCGTCCCGGTATTCGACCGCGAAGGCGCGCTGCTGGCCGTTCTGGACGTGGATTCCGACCGTCCGGCGGCCTTCGACGAGGTCGACCAGACCTGGCTGGAACGCATCTTGGGCGCGACCTTTGCGGCGTGATCCTGGCCTCTAGATTGCAGGATTGTTTCCATCATTCCTTAGCCTAGCCGGATTAGGACAGGTGGACATGTTGGACGTCGAGACCCTGCAACCCGCCGATCTGGCCCCGGCCGATCTGGCGCTCTGGCGAGCCTTCGCCGAGGCCGATCCGGCCTTGGCCAGCCCGCTGCTGGGTCCCGACTTCACCCTGGCCGTCGGCAAGGTGCGCGAGGATGCGCGGGTCGCCGTGATCCGTCGCGGCGGCGAGATCGTCGGCTTCCTGCCGCACCATCGCCGGCCCGGCGGCGTCGCCCGGCCGATCGGCGCGCCGCTGTCGGACTATCACGGCCTTGTCGCCAAGCCGGGCGTCGAGATCGACGCGGGCCAGGTGCTGCGCGCCGCCGACCTGGCCGTGTTCCGCTACACCGGCCTCGTCGATCCGGCCGACGCCTTCGCCGCCCAGGCGACCATTCCGGCCTACGTCATCGACATCGGCGACGACGTCGACGCCTATCTGGAGGCCATCCGCTCGGGCAGCCCCAAGAAGATCAAGAACTACCGCCGCCTCGACAACAAGCTGGCCCGCGAGATGGGCGAACTGGTGCTGACCGCCGACGACGTCTCGCAGGAGGCCTTCGACCAGCTGATCGCCTGGAAGCGCGAGCAGATCGAGCGCACCGGCATCCACGACTTTCTGCGTCCGGAATGGACGCGCGGCCTTTTCCAGTCGCTGTTCGAGACTCGCCAGGGCGACTTCCGTGGCCTGATGATCAACCTCTATGCCGGCGGCCAGCTGGTGGCGGGCCATTTCGGCGTGCGCCAGGGCGCGGTCTATCACCCGTGGATCGCCTCCAATAATCCGGCCTTCGCGGCCTGGTCGCCGGGCCAGATCTTCTTCATGCGGGCCATCGCGGCCATGCCGGGACTGGGTCTGACGCGCTACGACCTGGGGCCTGGCTCGGACCACTACAAGCACTCCTACGGCCTGACCCAGACCCTGATCGCCGACGGCGCGGCCACGGCATCGAGCATGGCCGGTCGCGTGGCCCATTCGGTCGAAGGCGTCTGGGCCCTGGCCGGGGCCAATGGCGAAGGTCCGGTGGCCCGCCTGCGGCGACGCATGGACATCATCACCTCGACCGAACTCACCATGGGCGGACGGGTGAAGGGCCTGGTCGACGCCGTCGCCTCCCAGGGCCGTCGGCGAAACGCGATAGTGGAGGTCTGATGGCCCGCGTGACGATCATGATCCCGACCCAGCGTCGGCTCGGCGGCCTGGCCGTCGCGGCCCGCTCGGTCCTGGCCCAGGCCGGGGTGGATCACGCCGAGCTCGAGCTCGTGATCGTCGACAACGACCAGTCGCCCTCCGCCAAGCCCGTCGCCGAGACCCTGGCGGCCGATGCGCCGTTCCCCGTCCACTACGTGCACGAGCCCCGCGCCGGGGTCGCCAACGCCCGCAACGCCGGCATGGCCAAGGCCTCGGGCGAATTCATCGCCTTCCTCGACGACGACGAGGAGGCGCCGGCCGGCTGGCTGGCCGCGCTGCTGGCCGCGCAAGCTCGCTACGCCGCCGACGTCGTCTTCGGTCCCGTCCGCGGCCGCGCGCCGGAGAGCGTCACCGCGCACCGCGACTATCTGGAGCGGTTCTTCTCGCGCGTCGGTCCCGACGAGGCCGGCGTCATCGACCACTATTACGGCTGCGGCGACAGCCTGCTGCGACGCGCCAGCCTGCCCGATCCGCTCGCCCCCTTCGCGGCCGAGCGCAACCAGATCGGCGGCGAGGACGACATGCTGTTTGGCCACATGCAGGCGGCCGGCGCGGTCTTCGCCTGGGAGCCGCAAGCGTGGGTCTGGGAAGACCCGCTGCCCGCGCGCCTGACCCTCGACTACACGATCCGCCGCGCCTTCGCCTACGGCCAGGGTCCCTCGGCCCACTGCGCCGCCGCCGTGCCGCCGGACAGGGCAGGGGTCGCCCGCTGGATGGCGGTCGGCGTCGTCCAGGCCGCCCTGTTCGGGGTCGTGGCCGGCTTCAAGTGGCTAACCCGCGCCGGCGACCGGGCCGAATGGCTCGACCGCGCCGCCCGCGGCCTGGGCAAAACCCTGTGGTGGGGTCCCTTCAAGATCCACTTCTACGGACAATCGGCGTGAGGCTGGCGTCATGACCATCATCCACGACTGGACCCCCGAGAAGGCCAAGGCCTTCGGCCGCGAGAACCTCGTCTTCAAGCACGGCCTGCATGAGCGGCCGATGTTCGACGACGAGGGCTTGGCGCGTCTGCTCGACCTCTATCCGCGCGAGCTGCTCGGCGTCTTCACCATGGGCGAGGATCCCAAGGCCTGGACCACCTGGCGCAAGGGCTCGCCGGGCAATCTGTCGGGCGACCAACTGCTGGAAGCCGCCAAGGCCGGCCGCATCTGGCTGAACCTGCGCCACACCAACGACCACGTCCCCGAATACGCCGCCCTCTGCGACGAGATCTTCGCCGAGAAGGAGAGGGAGGTTCCGGGCCTGAAGACCTTCAAGCGCGATCTGGGCATGCTGATCAGCAGCGCCAACGCCCAGGTCTTCTACCATCTCGACGTGCCGCTGGTGTCGCTGTGGCAGATCCGCGGCGTCAAGAAGGTCTGGGTCTATCCCGTGGCCGATCCCTATGTCGGCGACCTGGCGCTCGAGAAAATCGTGCTGCGCGAGACCGCCGAGCAGTTCGCCTTCGAGCCGTCGTGGGACGCCGGCGCCCAGGCCGTCGAGATGACGCCGGGGACCATGGTCACCTGGAAGCAGAACGCCCCGCACCGGATCGAGAACGGCCCGATGCTGAACGTCTCGGTCTCAATCGAATTCATGACCCCGCCTGCCCTGATGCGCGCCAATGTCATCTACGCCAACGGCGTGCTGCGCCGCCGGCTGGGCGCCAATCCCAAGGTCCAGGCCGGCTTCGGCCCCACGGCGCTGGGCAAGCTGGCCATCGCCCGCGGCGCCAAGGCCCTGAACCTGCAGACCCCGCACGTGCGCCATCTGCCGGTGACCTTCGGGCTCGACGCCGCCCGACCGGGCGTGCTGGTGGATCAGGCCTAGGTCCAACCGGCCTATCGACGCCGGGACGCCCCGCGCTCGCGGTCCCGTCCGGCTGCGCTGAGAGTCCATCTCGGCCTCGGCCCGTCTTCGGCGCCGCAATCATGATCATTGTTCTGCGAAAAAGTCATGGCGGGCGCCGTGTAAAGGGGCGCCCGCGCGCCTGAGGGCTCCGTTACGCCCCGATGACGGCCGCGGCTATTGCGGAAGTTTCGGGTCTGAAGAACTGTTTCAATAGCGACATTCTTCGAATGTATCGCCCGATCTTTATTACCCAATAAGAACACTGAAACCGGGAAGCACCACGGAGAAAGCAAACGCGCGCGCATAGCGCCACGAGGGGATATGCATGACTAAGTGCTCACGGACTATTTTGCTTTCGGGTATCTCAGCTCTTTCTCTGACCTTGGCCTATGCCAGCCTGGCTAGCGCGGCCGATGCACCAGCCGCGCCGGCCGAACCATCCGCGACCGAGGTCGACACCGTCATCGTTCTCGGCACGCGCAGAACCGACCGGTCGGTGGTCGACTCGCCGTCCCCGATCGATGTCTTCGGCGGTGAAGAACTCGCCCGCCAGCCGGCCGCCGACATGCTGGACGTGGTCAAGAACCTCGTCCCGTCGTTCTACGTGCCGCAGAACACCATCTCCGACGCCTCGACCTTCGTGCGCGCGCCGTCCCTGCGCGGCCTCGGCGCCGACCAGGTGCTCGTGATGATCAACGGCAAGCGCTACAACCGCTCGGCGCTGGTCCAGGTGGTCACCGGCGGCGACACGGCCCTGTCGCTGGGCGCCCAGGCCGTCGACCTGTCGATGATCCCGTCGATCGCCGTCAAGAACCTGCAGATCCTGCGTGACGGCGCCACCGCCCAATACGGCTCCGACGCCATCGGCGGCGTCATCAACTACGGCCTGCGCGACAGCGACAGCGGCTTCGAGGCCCAGGCGCGCTATGGCCAGACCTATGCCGGCGACGGCGAGAGCTATCAGTTCGCCGTCAACGCCGGCTTCAAGCTGTTCGACTCCGGCTTCGTCAACGTGTCGGGCGAGTATTTCGACGACGGCGAGACCAGCCGCGGCGCCACCCGGCCCATCGCGGCCGTCTTCGCGGCGAACAACCCCGCCCTGGCCAACCAACTGCCCAACTATCCCGGCCCGGCGCAGATCTGGGGCTCGTCGCCGACCAACGGCTACAAGCTGTTCCTCAACTCCGCCTACGACGTCAGCGACAACACCAGCATCTACCTGACGGCCAACGTCGGGCATCGCGAAGCCGACCAGAGCTTCAACTATCGCTCGCCGATCTCGGCCCCCACGCCGCTGGCGATCGACAACGGCACCGGCACGCCCGCCACGGGCTCGCCCGGTCGCAACGGGTCCTTCGCCCCGATCTACCTGACGCCCTGTCCGGTCGGCAACGCCACCTGCCCCGCGGGCGGCTTCGTCAAGGACGGCAACACCTTCAGCTTCACATCCATCTATCCGGCGGGTTTCACCCCGCGCTTCCAGGGCGAGGTCGAACAGTTCTACGGCACGATGGGCGTCAAGGGTAAGGCCGACAGCGGCCTGACCTACGACCTGTCGGCGACGGTGGCCAAGAACTCGCTCGATCTGGCGATGACCCAGTCGCTCAACGCGTCCTTCGGCCCGAACAGCCAGACGTCGTTCAAGTTCGGCAAGCTGATCCAACGTGAAACCAACCTGAACCTCGACCTGACCTATCCCCTGGAAGTCGGTTTCGCGAGCCCGATCACCCTTTCGGGCGGCGCCGAGTTCCGACACGAAGAGTACGAGCAGACCGCTGGCGACCTGCAGTCCTACGCCGCGGGTCCCTACGCCGTACAGCCGCTGTACGTGCAGGTCTCGCCCGGCGTCTACACCCGCTCGCTCACCACGGGCGCCAACCCCGTGGCGGAGTCGGCGTCGCAGTCGCCCGGCGCCAGCGGCTACGGCGGCACCAGCCCGGCGTCGGCGAAGACGACCACTCAGAGCAACTACGGCATCTATGTGGGCGCCGAGACCGACGTCACCGAGGCCTTCACGGTCGGCGTCGCCGGACGCTACGAGGACTACGACACCTTCGGCGACACCGTGGTGGGCAAGGTGAACGCTCTCTACAAGGTGTCGGACATGTTCTCGGTGCGCGGCACCGTCGGCACCGGCTTCCACGCCCCGTCTCCCGGGCAGAGCGCCACTGAAATCCTGACGACCGCCTTCTCGCCTGGCGGTGATCAGGTCCAGACCGGCACCTATCCGGTGACCAGCGCCATCGCCCAGTATTTCGGCGCCAAGACCCTGACGCCTGAAGAGTCCACCAACTACGGCGTCGGGTTCATCTTCAATCCGATCAGCAACCTCACCCTCACCGTCGACGGCTACTTCATCAAGGTGAAGGACCGCATCAGCATCACCAGCACCTTCGATGTCACCGCGGCCAACATCATCGCCCAGCCCGCGCTCGCCGCGGTCGGGGAGGGCGGCGCCGTAGCCTATTTCACCAATGGCTTCGATACCGAGACCAAGGGCATCGACGCCGTCGCCAGCTATCGCACCGAGCTGCTGGACAACCCGCTGATCCTCACGCTCGCCTACAGCTACAACAAGAGCGAAGTCACCAAGTCCGACCCAGTGGCGATCGGCCCCGATCGGATCTACGACATCGAGCACATCACGCCCAAGCATCGCGCCAACCTCTCGGCGAGCTACGAGATCGCCGGCTTCATGATCAACGCCCGCGGCAACTACTACAGCAAGTGGAGCACCAACCAGGACTATCCGGGCCAGACGTTCGGCGCGAAGGTCACCGCCGATCTCGACATCAGCTATACGGTCGCGGAGAAGTACACCGTCACCGTCGGGGCCAATAACCTGTTCGACGAATATCCGGACAAGCTGGCCCCGACTGTCGCCAACCCGATCTACGCCATCACCGGCAGCACGGCCGACGGCCAGATCTATCCGCGCTCTGGCGGTCCGTTCGGCATGAACGGCGGGTTCTGGTACGCGCGCCTGAAGGTGAAATACTAGGCGCTTCTAGCACTGGCCGCCTCCACCGGATGGCGGCGACGATAGGGGAGGCGGCCAGGAGTTTCCTGGCCGTCTTCTTTTATACCCTCCGCTCGCCGGGATGCGGACGCGCTGATCAGCAAGTAAGCAAAAACTTCATTAGAGTGTCGTGACGTCTTGCGCGTGGGATCGCGCCCTTGCCGGAGGCCCGCCTTTGCCTCACAGCTGGGTCACGATGAGTCAGGCAGTCACGATTGAACTTGGGGAAGGCGGCGCGCATGACGCCCGCGCCCTGCGCGATGCTTTCGGGTGTTTCACCACGGGGGTCACGGTCATCACCACGGTGGGGGAGGACGGTCGCCGCGTCGGCCTGACCGCCAATTCCTTCACCTCGGTGTCGCTGGACCCGCCGCTGGCCCTGGTCTGCGTCGACCTGAAGTCGTCCAGCCTGTCGGCCCTCGACGCGGCGGGCCGCTTCGCCGTCAACGTGCTGCATGCCGACCACCAGGCCCTGGCCAAGCAGTTCGTCCAGAAGGACACCGACCGCTTCGCCGGGATCGACACCGAGACCTGGCGCACCGGCGTGCCGATCCTTCCCGGCTGCATGGCCAATTTCGAGTGCGAGACCCACCACGTCTTCGACGCCGGCGACCACCGGGTCTATGTCGGCCGCGTGGTCAAGCTGCGCTACGACCCCGACCACGAACCGCTGGTCTATCTGCAGGGCCGGTTCCGCCGGGTGCACGTCGACGCCGAATAGCCGGGCCGCATAGGCGAGGTTAGATTTTCCAGGATACGCGCCGTTTCTCGGATGCTATTGACGCCGAAAAACAGCGTTAGGGAGTGCATCATGCGAGACATCGCCCATTTCGTGAACGGCCAAGCCCTTATCGGCGCCTCGGGGCGCTATGGCGACGTCTTCAATCCCAATACCGGCGAGGTCCAGGCCCGCGTCCAGCTGGCCAGCGACGCCGAGGTCGACGCGGCCGTGCAGGCGGCCGCCAAGGCCCAGATCGGCTGGGCGGCGACCAATCCCCAGCGCCGCGCCCGGGTGATGTTCGAGTTCAAGCGCCTGATCGAGCGCGACATGAATTCGCTGGCCGAGATCCTGTCGTCCGAGCACGGCAAGGTCATCGCCGACTCGAAGGGCGACATCCAGCGCGGCCTCGAGGTCATCGAGTTCGCCTGCGGCATCCCCCACATCCTCAAGGGCGAATATACCGAGGGCGCGGGCCCCGGCATCGACGTCTATTCGATGCGCCAGCCCCTGGGCGTGGTCGCGGGCATCACCCCGTTCAACTTCCCGGCCATGATCCCGATGTGGATGTTCGGCGTCGCCATCGCTGTGGGCAACAGCTTCATCCTCAAGCCGTCGGAGAAGGATCCCACGGTTCCGGTCAAGCTGGCCGAGCTGATGATGGAGGCCGGCGCGCCCGAGGGCGTGCTCAACGTCATCCACGGCGACAAGAGCGCCGTCGACGCCATCCTGACCCATCCGCTGATCCGCGCGGTCAGCTTCGTGGGCAGTTCCGACATCGCCCATTACGTCTACCAGACCGGTACGGCGCACGGAAAACGCGTCCAGGCCATGGGCGGCGCCAAGAACCACGGCATCGTCCTGCCCGACGCCGACCTCGACCAGGTCGTGAAGGACCTGTCCGGCGCGGCCTTCGGCTCGGCCGGCGAGCGGTGCATGGCCCTGCCGGTCGTGGTCCCGGTCGGCAAGGCCACCGGCGACGAACTGCGTGAGCGCCTGGTCGCCGAGATCGAGACCTTGCAGGTCGGGATCTCCACCGACACCGCCGCCCACTACGGTCCCGTCGTCTCCAGCCAGCACCGCGCCAAGATCGCCGACTATATCCAGATCGGCGTCGACGAGGGCGCCGAGCTGGTGGTCGACGGCCGCGACTTCCAGCTGCAAGGCTTCGAGAAGGGCTTCTTCATCGGCCCGTCGCTGTTCGACGGCGTCACCAAGGGTATGAAGACCTATCAGGAAGAGATCTTCGGCCCGGTCCTGCAGATGGTCCGCGCCGAGAGCTTCGAAGAAGCCCTGGCCCTGCCGTCCGAGCACCAATACGGCAACGGCGTCGCCATCTTCACCCGCAACGGCCGCGCCGCCCGCGAGTTCGCCGCGCGCGTGAACGTCGGCATGGTCGGCATCAACGTGCCGATCCCGGTGCCGGTGGCCTATCACACCTTCGGCGGCTGGAAGCGCAGCGCCTTCGGCGACACCAACCAGCACGGCGTCGAGGGCGTGAAGTTCTACACTAAGGTGAAGACGGTCACGGCCCGCTGGCCAGAAGGCGACGTCGAGGACAGCGCCTTCGTCATCCCGACGATGAAGTAGGGGGCGGGGCGGCGGTTACGATCGCCAGCTCGCTGCAAGAGCCCGATCTGCGCCGGGCATCAAACGCTATGACCAGTCCGTCGGGGGCGCCGCTTTCCTTCAGAAGCGCGCCTCCGGCGGTTCGCATGATCCTGGTGCGGTCCTCCGGCGTCGCTGCCTTGTAGGCGACGAAAACCGCGGGCGGGCGAGGATCTCCCTTCGAGTTCAGGATCAGAACCCACTCGGCGTTGGTGCGTCGCCAGGACCACAGCATCCGCCGCCGCATCTTGGGAAGTCGCGCTGCCAGCATCGCCTGAAGGTCGGGCTCGATGTTCAGAAGCCGATGCGAAAGCTCCAGCCATTCCGGCACGCGGCGTTCGTCGAGGTCCGACAGCATGCGCCGCCACAAGGCCGTTCGCCGTCGCCCCGGTTTTGCCGGCCTGGCCTCCGGGTGCATCGACAGCGACAGATAGGAGTCGAGAGCGCGCGACCTGCCGTAGAGGCTGTGCAGAATGGCGCCCGGCGCGAACTGATTGATATCGAGGCCGCAATCGAGATAGGCGGCGAGCAGGTCGTGCTCGTCGGCGATGAAGGTCACCTCGCGCTCGAATGCGGCTCGGCGACGCAGGTAATGGACGATCTCGCCCGGGGCCTCGAGGATCTCGCAGACGACATCCAGGTCGCCGATGCACATGGTCGGCGTGTGTGGTGTCTCCGCGCTGATCAGGCCGGCCTTCACCAGTGACGGCCAGTGCGTGTTCAAGGGACCCAGGATATTGAGGGTGATGTTGTAGCGCAGGAACCTGTCGATCCCGCGGCTGTCGATCTCCACCGCACCCTCATGCGCCGAGAAGCAATGCGTCTCGCGGCGCCGGGTCAGAAGCGCCTCCAGGCGCGCCGATTGGATCGCAGGCTCTTCCAGCAATTTGACGATCTCGCGTTGCAGCCGGTCGTCGGCGCCGCGCTTGGCTTCGGGGGCAACGCGGCCGCCCTTGGCCTCGAAGATGATCGCCACGCCATCGATCAGGACGAAGGCGTCGGTTTCGTATCCAACGCCATCGAGATCGTCGCGCCACTTCATCCGGGTGAAGACCCGATCGGCGCCGAACTGCTCTTTCAGCAGCCGGCCCAGCTCATCTTCCAGGAAGGGGCCGCGAGCCTTCTCATAAGCCTTCTTCAGCGCCGCGTCGGCGTCGAACAGCGTTTCGAACATCGCCAGGAAGAAAGCGATCGTCGAGCCGGGATTTGGCCACTCGAAGACGCCTTCGGCGACCCGGATGAAAGGTTTGGTCCAGACCGGATTGTTCAGGAGGACCCGATGGGCGGGCAGGGCGGACAGGTCGCCATAGCCCAGCGACCATCGCTCCAGGATCGCCATCACCGCCGCCTCGTCGGCGCCTGCGGGCAAGATGTCGCGAACGTCGGCGGCAGTGAAGCCATAGACCTCGACGAGCGGTCGCTTCGCCGCCGGGAACAGGATGGCGGTCCTCCTGGACCACGTGTTGATGTTGGTCTCGAAACGGTCGAGCAGCGCCGTCAGCACGTCGGCGAGGTGAAGCCCGGAAACGCCGTGAACGGCGCGAAACCTGTCGTCGAACCGCGACAGCAGCGCTCGCAGATAGCGGTCCATCTGGGCTGGATGGAATTCACCGCGCACCGTCTGGGTGTCGGCTCGGATCTGGTGCAGGGCCAGCGCCAGATGCCGGTCTTCGGTTTCAGCGAGGGCGCCCGCCAACCGGTCGTTGAAGGCCTTGGCGTTCTCCTGCAATAGCGGGATCAACGCCACGGCCGTCTCGTCGACGCCGCGCTCTCCGCGTCCCCGCCGGCTCCCCCGAAGCGCGAACGCCTGGAGCAGCTCCAGATGATGGTGGTGGATGACGGACGCGGACGTCGTGGCTCCTCCCGCCTCACTCAACAGTACGATCAGGTGCGTCGCCAGGCGCGCCAGCACCGCGGGCGGATCGCTCGCGGCGAGCACTTCCGCGATCCGAATCGATGACTGCTCGAAGCGATGCTGAGCGTCCTCGATCAGCTGGGCCGTCGTGGCGCGCGGATCACCCTTGGCTCCAGCCGGTTTGTCTTCGGGAGCTTCGGTTCCGCCGTCCAAGCTGGCCTCCCATCCGCCGAGACGCGGCCGTCAGGTCCGCTCGAAACGGATCACCGCCCAGCCATAGGAGCGGATACGCCACGCGTCGTCTTCCCAAGTCTGCACGAATGTCCAGCCACCCTGTTCGGTGAAGGCATGGTCGTCCCGCACGCCGCTCCACTGGGTGGGCAAGGTGAAATGGACGGTGTCGCCGGTTTCCACGAAGTCCTGCGGCGCTCCGAAGCGGTGCGCTAGGTCGCTTATGGCGCTCACGTGCCCGGTCATCAGCTCGCGCCAGCGCGCCAATCCCGCTTGGCCGAGAAAAACATGAGGCGGGAAGTTCTCCAGGATCGTGACGTCGCCCGACGAGAAGATCCCTTCCAGAAGGCGCGTGTCGGCCGTCTCCAGAAACCTGGCGAGCGCCGTCGGGGCGGCCATCAGGGCAGCGCCCGGCCGCCGGGCTTCCGTGTGCTCGTCCATGGACCGCTTCTCCTTCGTGGCCGTGACCGGGGTGGTCTTCAGCTCTTAGCTTGAGGGGAGGCGACTCTGCGAGGGCTCACCGATTCAGCCGCGCCATCACGCCCAGGGCATCCGTGGTCGCCGCGCCGAACTTGGTGTTGTCGAACACGCACCAGGTGTCGGCCCCGCTGGCCTCGGTCCGCAGTCGTTCGGCCAAGCGGTCGAGAGCCTCCGGCGAATAGGCGCTCTCATAGATGACCGGCGCGCCGTGCCAACGGCGGTAGGCGAGGGCGGGCGAGCCGCCAGGCTCGGCCGCCTGCGGAACCAGGGCCGGATCGGCGGCGACCCGAGCGATCCCGAACGACGCCAGCAGCGCCTCCGGCTCGGCCGCGAACCAACCGGCATGGCGCGGTTCCAGCACGGTCGGCGCGTCGGTGCGCTCGCGCCAGTCGGCCAGGAACCTGTCCACCACGCCCGCCTCGAACCTCAGGCTGGGCGGCAGCTGGATCAGCAGCGGCCCGCGCTTGCCGCCCAGGCCGTCGGTCTCGTCGAGGAACCGCGCCACGAGGTCGCCGGCCCCGACCAGCCGCCGCTCGTGGGTAATCGTCCTCGGGACCTTCACCGCGAACCGGAACCGCTCCGGCGTGCTCGCCGCCCAGCGCTCATAGGTCTTGCGCTGATGCGGCCGATAGAAGGACGAGTTGATCTCGACGCAATCGAAGACGGCGGCGTAGCGCCCCAGGCCCGTGCCGTCCTTCGGGAAGGCCTCAAGCGCGCGCGGAAAGCTCCAGCCGGCCGTGCCGATGCGAATATCCATCCTGGGCCAGTGCGCGAAACGACCTTCCGTTCAAACCCCGCCTCAGGTGCGCGGCCGCCATTCCAGCACCCGCGCGCCCTCGACGCCGACCCGCCGGCACTGGGCCTTCAGCGGACAGGCCCCGCATCTCGGCGCGTCGTGCTGGCACAGCATCTGGCCCAGGCCGTGCTTCATCAGGCAGTGCAGCTCGAACAGGTCGTCGGCGGTCCAGCTGTCGGGAACCAGGGCCATCAAGCCGTGATAGCTGTGGGTCGGATCGCCAGAACCGACCAGGCCCAGCCGCTGGGCCGTGCGGTGCACATGGCTGTCGACCACGAGGTCACGCATCGCCAGGGTGCTGAAGTTGAGCACGCTGGCGGCCACCTTCTGGCCGACGCCGGGCAGGGCGCGCAGCTCGTGCCGGGCCTGTTCCACCGTCTGGTTGCGCAGGTGGCTCAGCGACAGCCAGCCGACCCGCGCCTCGACCATCCGCAAGGCTAGCGGCAGCCGCCGCGCCTTGTCCTCGGCATGGGTGACGTCGGCGATGAGCGCCAGCACCGTTTCCGGCTCGGCCCGCGCCAGGTCTTCCCAGGTCTGGAACTCCGATTGCAGTCGCAGGAACGCCGCCCACGACGTTGCATCCAGAGTCCGGTGGCTGATCGACGACTTCACCAGCTGCGACACCGGATCCATCCGCGCCTTGGGCCGCTGCGGACCGAAGGCCTCGAGCAAAGCGTCGCGCACGCCTTCGAGCGGCGAGCGGGCGAGGTTCAGGGAAAGCTGCATGGCGCGACCATCTGGAACATAATGCGAACATTATGCGCCGATCGCGCGGTTGTCCACAATCTAGCGCTGTCGCCGCGCCCGTCCCCACAGGGCGGTGACCCGCCGCCGCAGCCGCTGGAACGCCACCCGCACCGGCGTCGGCGCCTGGTCCGGGGCTGGACGCTCCTCGACCGGCACGGCGATGCCGGCGAAGCGGGCGATCAGGTCGCGCAAGTCGGGCTCCTGCACCGCGAGCGCCGCCTCGACCGGACACATCCATTTCAGGGTTCGCTGACCCTTCTCGGGCCAGGTCGCATGCTCTCCGGTCACCTTCAGCGGATAGACGTCCACCTTGACCAGCCGCGCCGCGCCGCTCTTCAGCCGCTTGAGATATTCGTACTCGCCGAAGGCCGCCTCGACGATCTTGCCGTCGAGGCCCGCCTCTTCATAGGCTTCCTGGGCGGCGGCCTGGTGGTCGGCCTTGTCCTTCATCGGCCAGCCCTTGGGGATCACCCAGCGGCGGGTCTCGCGCGACGAGACGAGCAGGATCTCCAGCCCGGCGCCGTCGCCGCGCCAGGGCAGGGCGGCGACCTGGCGACGCTTGCCGCCGCCCTTCGCGCCGCCAGTCTGCTTGACCGTCCCGTCCGTCACGTCATCCAGAACCCGAGATAGTAGAACAGCGCCGCCGTCAGGGCCGCCGCCGGAAGCGTCACGACCCAGGCCACGACGATGTTCTTGGCCACGCCCCAGCGCACCGCCGAGACTCGGCGCGAAGCGCCGACGCCGACAATAGCGCCCGTGATCGTGTGAGTCGTCGAGACAGGAACGCCGATATGCGTGGCGAGGAACAAAGTGATCGCTCCGCCGGTCTCCGCGCAGAAACCCTGCATAGGCGTGAGGCGGGTGATCTTGCTGCCCATGGTGTGGACGATGCGCCAGCCGCCGAACAAGGTCCCCAGGCCCATGGCCGTCTGACAGGCGATCACCACCCAGAACGGAATGTGTCCCGGAGCGTCTGTGGCCCCGTGGGCGAACAGCAGGGCGGCGATGATGCCCATGGTCTTCTGGGCGTCGTTGCCCCCGTGGCCCAGGCTGTACATCGCGGCCGAGACGAACTGCAGCTTGCGAAACACCCGGTCGGCGAAGAACGGCGAGCTCTTCAGGAACGTCCAGGAGACGATCAGCACCAGCACCAGCGCCAGCACGAAGCCGACCGTCGGCGACACCACGATGCCGGCCGCGGTCTTGCCCAGGCCCGCCCACTGGATGGCGGAGAGGCCCCCGACCTTGGCGATGGCCGCGCCGACCAGGCCGCCGATCAGGGCGTGCGAGCTCGACGACGGAATGCCCAGCCACCAGGTCAGCAGGTTCCAGCTGATCGCCCCCATCAGGGCGGCGAAGATCAGCCGGTCGCTGATGATGTGCGGATCGACGATCCCCGAGCCGACCATCTTGGCCACGTGCAGGCCGAAGAACAGGAAGGCGATGAAGTTGAAGAACGCCGCCCAGATCACCGCCCACTTCGCCGACAGCACGCGGGTGGAGACGATGGTGGCGATCGAGTTGGCCGCGTCGTGCAGGCCGTTCAGGAAGTCGAACGCCAGGGCGACGACGACCAGGAACACCAGGATGAGGAACGTGGGATCCACGGCGCGGGTCTCAGACCTGCTCGACGACGATGCCGCTGATGCGGTTGGCCACGTCCTCGAAGCGGTCGACCACCTTTTCCAGGTGGCTGTAGATGTCGATGCCGACGATGAAGGCCATCGGGTCGGCCTCGCGGTGGGCCAGGAACAGTTCCTTGCGGCCGATGTCGTACATCTGGTCGGCCTGTTCCTCGATCTGGGTGATCTTGACGGCCAGGTCGCTCAGGCGCTGGGCGTTGTGGCGCATCTTCGGCAGCAGCGACACGGCCTCGGCCGTCAGGTCGGCGGCCTGGACGATGATCTCCGCCATCGCCTTCATCTGCGGCTCGAAGCTCTTGACCTCGAACAGGCTGACCACCTTGGCGGTCTTGCGCATCTGGTCGATGGCGTCGTCCAGCGACGTCGTCAGGTCCTGGATGTCGCTGCGGTCGAAGGGCGTGATGAAGCTGCGGCGCACGGCCTGCATCACCTGGCGGGTGATCTCGTCGGCCTCTTCCTCATGCTGGTTCACCCGGTTGGTGGCCGCCTCGATGGTGTCGGCGCCGCTCATCAGGTCGCTCAGCGCCTTGGCGCCCGCCACCAGGGTCTGGGCGTGCTGGGCGAAAAGGTCGAAGAAGCGGTCTTCCTTGGGCATGATCGCCCGGAACAAACCCAGCATGTCGCTTCATCCTCTGTTCGAAGCGCGGTAACGAAAAACGCGGACGTCCGTATCGGGATCATCCGCGCCATTGGCCGGAGCGGAACCACGGAAGAGGGCGGCGTTCAAGTCCTTCTGTGAAAGTTTTGTGACAGTTCGAGCCTTGGCGAGCGCGGCGATCGCGAGGGGTATCGGTCGGCGGGCCATCCGCGGCGTGAAGGGTCGGCGCCGCGACATAGCGTCCCAAGCCGCCGCAAAGCCCTTGGTCGGCCCAAATCTGAACGATGTTCTTAACCTTGCCGGCTGATCCTCGAAGCCTGAATTCGGGGAGGCCAAGATGGGCGAACATGTCGAGACGCTGGTGATCGGGGCCGGGCCCGCCGGTCTGTCGGCCGCCCACGCCCTGGCCTGCGCCGGCCGCGCGGTCACCGTGATCGAAGCCGAAGCGATCGGCGGCGCGGCGCGCACCGTGCGCTTCGACAGCTTTTCCCTCGACATCTCCGGCCGCCGGCTGAGCTCGGCCGATCCGGCCATCCGCGCCTTCTGGACGGCCCTGCTGTCCGACGACGTTGTCGAGGCCCCCGGCGCCATGCGCCTGGCGGGGGAGGGCGCCGCGCGCGGCCGTCCCGGCGCCGCCATCGGGGCGCTGCTGAGCGCCAGGCTGCGCCCGATCGCCAATTCCAAGACCCTCGGCGAATGGCTGACCCGGCGCTTTGGTCGCCGCGTCGCCCGTCGACTGGGCGACTACGCCCACAAGCTGTGGGCCCTGCGCCCCGACGAGACCCCGGCCCAGCCGGCCTGTCCCAGCTTCCAGTCCGAAGCCGCTTGGCGTCCGCGCCTGGGCACGGGCCAGCTGTGGGACGCCTGCGCTCGCGCCATCCATGCCGCCGGCGGCGAGACGCGCCTTGGCCTGACAGCGACCAGCCTGCGTCGCGACCGCGCCAGCGGCGTCTGGACCGTGACCGCCGAACGCCAGGACGGCGTCGTCGAGATCCTCACCGCCGATCAGGTGATCTCGACCATGCCGCTGCGCGAGCTGATGGGCGCGCTGTCGCCCACGCCGATCAGCCTGTTCCACGCCTGCGAGCTGATGTACCGCGACCAGGTCACGGTGGCCTTCGCCGCCGCGCCGGGCCGCCGCCGCGCGCCCGCCCTGGCCGAGATCCACGACCCGGCCATCAAGGCCGCCCGCGCCCGCGCGCTGGAAGAGGGCGCCCTGGCGCTCGACTACTACTGCTTCGAAGGCGACGCCCTGTGGACCGCCGATGACGCGTCCCTCGTGGCGCAGGCCGTCGCCGAGGCCCAGCGCCTGGGCCTGGTTGCGCCGGGCTCGATCCGCGACGCCCAGGTGGTGCGCCAGCGCAAGGTCCACCCGATCCACGACGAGGCCTGCGACGAGCACCTGAAGATGATCGGCCTGGACCTGCGCCTGCACTTTTCCGGCCTGCACCTGGCCGGCCGCGCCGGAACCCATGGCGACAGCGCCGAGGACCAATCCATCCGCACCGGCCTCACCGCCGCCGCCGCCGTCCTGGCCCGCGTCACCGCCCCGGTCCGCGTCGCGGCTTAGGTTGGTTTGACCCTCTCCCAAAGGGAGAGGGAGGGGCCTAGGCGAAGCCTGGGAGGGTGAGGGGTTACGCCGCCAACCGGCGTGCCGGCACGGCGTCTAAAACCCCACCGTCCAAGCCAACAAATTCCCGCCTCCCCCGCCCTCGTGGCGAGCCGGCGACCGCTCAAACCTCGACCGTCCTGCCAAGGTCTGAGCAGCGGAACGATGGATCCTGGGCACAAAGCCCAGGAAGGCGAACTTTGGGTGTGGTTGACGGGGATAGAGCCCCGTCGATCCCCGTCGCACGTCAGCCGAACCCCAGCGAAATCAACGCCCTGCAACTTTCTCACCCGAACTTATCAGACGCACTCAAATCCCCCGCACAATAGACCCCGTCCCGTCGCAGGGAGAGGGCGCAAGGATCCGGCCCGAAGCGTGCGACGGCGATGCGATCGAGCGGGGCCGCCGGAGCTGCGTGAGCAGGGCCGGGCCAGGCTTAAATGAGGATGGGGGACGTAAACCCATCCATCGGGAGGCTGCCGACATTGGCCTTCCGCCCGTCCGAGGGTCCGCGCCGCATGCACGCCTGGCCGCCAAGAAACGGGGCGCATTGCATGGGGAAGGGGCACAGGGCGGAAGAGGCCCGCGCGCCCCGGCCTGAGGTTCAACGATCGCGCGGGGCGTCAGAGCTTCGTCGAAACGGTATTCAAACTCACACATCCGGGCGATGCCCGGACGCCCCGCGCCCTCTCCAATCAACTCAGCGGTTTTCCGCGTGAGCGCGAAAGCGCGTGTTCAGCGACAAGGAACCTCCCCCCGTGGGGAGGCGGCCGAAGGCCGGTGGGGGGACGTTCTCAGCTTCCGAGGCGTCGGCAGATCTCGCACCAACTCCCCCCTCCGATTGCTGCGCGATCGCCTCCCCCACAGGGGGAGGTTCCTCGCTACCGGCCGCCACCTTCTCCCGCAAGGGGAGAAGGGTTCACTCCAGCCGCCCAGCCCCCGCTTGATACCGTTCCCAACGTGGAGAAATCAGGCCACATGCTTGACAACGTTGTCACGTTCGGGGCGACTACGCCGTCCCGCGAAGACGGACAGGGGAGTGAAAACAGATGGCAGGCATGGCTGGCGCGACGCCGACGACGGGCGGCGCAAGCGGTAAGGGGGCGGCGCTGCTGCCCTTCGTGATTCTTCTCTTCTTCGCCTGGGGCTTCTCGACCTGCCTGGTCGACCTGGTGGCGCCGGCGCTGAAGTCGCTGTTCTCGCTGTCTAACTTCGAAGCCGGCCTGACCCAGTTCGCCTTCTTCATCGGCTATGCCGTCGTCTCGCTGCCGGCGAGCTTCCTGCTGGCCAAGGTCGGCTATCTGCGCACCGTCGTCGTCGGCCTGCTGGTCATGATGGTCGGCTGCCTGATGTTCGCCCCCGCCGCCAACGCCGGCGTCTATGGCGGCTTCCTGGCCGCCCTGTTCGTGCTGGCCTCGGGCATCACCATCCTGCAGGTCGCCGCCAATCCGCTGGTCGCCATCCTCGGCAAGAGCGAGACGGCCTCGGCCCGCCTGACCTTCGCCCAGTTCCTGAACTCGGTCGGCACCTTCCTGGCGCCCTTCGTCGGCTCGGCCCTGATCCTCAGCCACATCGAGAAGGCGCCGGACGCGGCCACCCTGTCGGCCGCCGAGCTGACCGCCCTGCGCCACACCCAGGCCCACGCCGTCCAGACCCCTTACCTGATCATCGCCGGCGTGCTGCTGGCCCTGGCCTTGCTGTTCTGGCTGCTGCGCAAGAACAGCGCCGCCCCGCAGGCTGAAAAGGCCGTCGGCGTCGGCGAGATGCTGGGCATGCTGAAGTACAAGCGCCTGGCCTTCGCCGTGCTCTGCATCTTCGTCTATGTCGGCGCCGAGGTGGCGATCGGCACCTACATGACCACTTACCTGACCCAGTCCGACACCCTGGGCCTGACCCTGACCAAGGCCGGCAGCATGGTCGCCTGGTACTGGGGCGGCGCCACCATCGGCCGGTTCTTCGGCTCGTTCATTCTGGCCAAGGTGTCGCCGGGCAAGGTGCTGACCGTCGCCTCGCTGGCGGCCATCGTGCTGATCCTGGTCTCGGCCTTCAGCGTCGGCCCGCAGGCCGGCTATGCTCTGATCGCCATCGGCTTCTTCAACTCGATCATGTTCCCGACCATCTTCACCCTCGGCATCGAGGGCATGGGCCACCGCACGCCGCAGGCCTCGGGCCTGCTGTGCATGGCCATCGTCGGCGGCGCCCTGATCCCGCCGGCCACCGGCTTCCTGGGCGACCATTTCGGCCTGGGCCTGGCCTTCCTGCTGCCGGCCGCCTGCTACCTGGTCATCGCCGCCTTCGGCTGGTCGGCCCGCAAGCCGGCCCCGGCGCTGTTCGTCCAGGACGATCTGGCCGCAGCGCCGGCCGAGTGATCTAAAACTGGCCGGGCTTCCACCCGTCCGGACCTGCAAGGAAGCGGCGGGGCGTCCAGCGCTCCGCCGTTTTCGCGTCCAGGGCGTGAGCGCTGGGCTCCCGCGCCGCCGGGTTCGCCCCACGTCCGGTCGAGGCGTATTCGGCGTAGTAGGCCGTCTTGAAGGTCTCGGTCTTGCCCGGCGTCCATTCCCGCCAGCCCTTGGGCTGCACATCAGCGTCGATCCGGGTGCGCAGGAACACCACCGTCGCGTAGGGCCGCCAGGCCCGGCCCAGCCACAGCTCGCCCACCTTCGGGTCGGCGGTGATGGTGCAGCGGTCGAAGACGTAGCCGCTGTCCTGGTCGGGTGCGTCCTTGCTCTGGGCGGTGATCATCACCGTAGCGTTGGCGACGCCGTGGATCGTGCAGCGGTCGAACACCGCCTTGCTGTCGCCGAAGATGAAGTCCACGTGGCCCTCGACGTAGCAGTCTCGGAAGTACTGCCGGCTCGGCGGCCTGCCCTTGCGGCTGGCGGCGTACAGCGTGTCCTGCGCGCCCAGGAGGCGCACCTTGTAGAGCTGGGCCCGGTCGCCCATCAGCGCCAGGGCCACGGCCTGGGAGGGCTGGGCGCTATTCAGGTGATAGTCGTTCTGGATGGTCAGGTTGCGGGCCAGGAAATCGTCGCCCGACACCGTCACCGAGGCGGATTTCAGCGTCCCGCCGACGGTGGCCGAGGCGTCGCCCCAGACCAGCACCACGTCCTGCGGACGCTTGCCCTTGCCGACCAGGCGCACGCCGTTGCGGGCAATGGCCAGCTTCTCGCGATAGGTCCCCGGCGCGATGTCGATCTCGCCGCCGGCGTCGGGCAGGGCGTCGATGGCGGCCTGCAGCGTGCGGTGATCGGCCTTGCCTTCGACGGCCACCGTCAGGCGCAAGGGCGCCGCGCCCGTCAATGCGGTCAGGGCCGTGGCCGCCAGGGCCAAGCGCCTGGCGAAGCTGGAGATCGTCATGGCCGTATCCTCCCGGCGCGTTTTCGCCAGGGATATGACACCGGTAGACAATTGGCCAGCATGATCACGCGACGTCGGCTATCCGACGGATAATATTGAGAGATGTTCGCAAGGAACATCGGTGTTGGCGGAAGGGTTTGAGGTCCGGTCGGGGAACTTAAGATCACTCAGGGAGACGCACCATGGCCGCAGCCGCCAAGTCCACCTCGAAAGCCAAGACCAAGTCCGCTTCCGCCCGTCGCACGCGTCGCACCGGCCGTCGCGATCCGCTGGCCATCCGCCTGCTGAAGGCCGATCACCGCGAGGTCGAGGCCATGTTCGACGAGTACGAGCAGCTCGAGAAGGACGCCGAGAAGGTGGCCCTCTTCAACAAGATCGCCCTGGCGCTGAAGGTCCACACCCAGATCGAGGAGGAGATCCTCTATCCGGAGAGCCGCGGCGAGGTCGAGGACGACCTGCTCGACGAGGCCTATGTCGAGCACGACGGCGCCAAGAAGCTGATCGCCGAAATCGAGGCGATGACGCCCAGCGAGGAATTCTACGACGCCAAGGTCAAGGTGCTCGGCGAGTATATCAAGCACCACGTCAAGGAAGAGGAGCAGCCCGGCGGCGTGTTCGCCCAGGCCAAGAAGGGCGACGAGGACCTCGAAGCGATGGGCGAGCGGATGGAAGCCCGCAAGGCTGAACTGATGGCCGAACTGGGCGGCGACAAGACCCACTGATGCGTGAGCTCATGGCCGGCCTCGCTCGGGCCGGCCATGGCCACGAGCACGCCAGACAAAGAAAACGCCCCCGGTCGTCGACCGGGGGCGTCTTGGGTTCTTTCGATGTCCTGGTCGGGATTACAAAGCCCGTCGACCGGCCAGCAGGTGGTAGATGGCCAGCACGATCACCGCGCCGACGGTCGCCACCAGCAGGCTGTAGAGGTTGAAGCCCGAGACGCCCGAAGCGCCGAACTGGTTGAACACGAAACCGCCGACCAGGGCGCCGACGATGCCGAGCACCAGATCCACGAGCAGACTGCCGCCGCTGCGGCTTACGAGCTTGCTGGCGATGAAGCCGGCCACAAGACCCAGAACGATCCAGGCGAGAATGGACATGAGCGCCTCCTGAACATTGACTGGCGCGCAGCAGCGCGTCCGATGCAGAGGAAAGGCGCTGAGCAAGACTTCGTTCCGACACGAACGCGTGTCAGGGCCGCGAAGACGGGAGGCCGGCGGCGCGAAGCTTGCGAAAGGCTCAGCGCTTGCCGATACGGGCCTGGATCACCGCCAGCAGCTTTTCGGCCGGCGCGCGGCCAAGGACGATGAACAGGGCCGAGCCGATGATCGCGCCGATCAGGAAGGAGGTGCTCATGGCGGCTCCGGGAAAGCGACTGAGGGGAGGAAGCATCGTCAGACTAAGGCGCCCAGCATCTTGTTGACCATGTGACACGCCGCCGCCGCGGCGCTTTGATGGCCCTGCGCAAGCCCTTGCAGCTTGGCTGGCGCCGGATCGCACAAAAACTGGTTCGACCGCGCGCCTCATATGCGCGAGCAGGAAAATTCCAGAGTTTCGGGCCTTCGGTGCGAGCCGTGGCCCGGCATCCGGTGCTTTATGAGTTTTGGGGCGGCTTCGGCCGGCCCTTATGAGCAGGAACCGACCCATGGCGCAGGCGACCGCCCCCTCCAGCCGCTTCATCAGCGGCTTCGGCGTCCAGGTGCTGGTCGGCATGGTCGCGGGCCTGGCCTTGGGCCTGCTGGCCCGCCGCCTCGGCGTCGAGGAAGGCCAGGCCGGCCACGCCCTGGCCGAGACCCTGCATCAGGTCGGCGCGATCTTCATCCAGCTGCTGCGCGTGCTGGTGCCGCCGCTGGTCTTCACCGCCATCGTCGCCAGCATCGCCAACCTGCGCGAACTGCAGAACGCCGCCCGCCTGGTCTGGAAGACCCTGCTGTGGTTCGCGATCACTGCCCTGATCGCTGTTGCCATCGGCATCGCTCTCGGCGTGACCCTGCAACCCGGCGCCCATGCCGCGCTCGACGCGGCGACCGCCGCCGCCCCGCGCACCAACGGCTCGTGGCTCGACTTCCTGACCGGCTTGGTGCCGTCCAACATCCTGGGCCTCAACGCCTCGACCAAGGTCGGCGAGGTTGGGGCCTCGACCTCGCTGTCGTTCAACGTGCTGCAGATCCTGGTGATCTCGCTGGCCACCGGCATCGCCGCCCTGCGGGTCGGCCAGGCCGGCGAGGGCTTCCTGGCCTTCAACGCCTCGGCCCTGGCGGTCGTGCGCAAGGTGCTGGGCTGGGTGATCCGCCTGACCCCGATCGGCACGGTCGGCCTGCTCGGCAACGCCGTGGCGCAGTACGGTTGGACGACCCTGGGCCAGCTCGGCGCCTTCACCGGCGCGATCTATCTGGGCCTCGGGCTGGTGCTGTTCGTGGTCTATCCGATCCTGCTGACGGCGCACGGTCTCAATCCGCTGAAGTTCTTCGCCAGCGCCTGGCCGGCCATCCAGCTGGCCTTCGTCTCTCGTTCGTCGATCGGCACTCTGCCGGTGACCGAGACGGTGACCGAAGCGGGCCTGGGCGTGCCGCGCGCCTATGCCGCCTTTGCCGTGCCGCTGGGCGCGACCACCAAGATGGACGGCTGCGCGGCCATCTATCCGGCCCTGTCGGCGATCTTCATCGCCCAGTTCTACCACCTGCCGCTGGGCGTGGCCGACTACGCCCTGATCGTCGCCGTCTCGGTGCTGGGCTCGGCCGCCACGGCCGGCCTGACCGGCGCGACGGTGATGCTGACCCTGACCCTGTCGACCCTGGGCCTGCCGCTGGAAGGCGCGGGCCTACTGCTGGCCATCGACCCGATCCTGGACATGGGCCGCACCGCCGTGAACGTCGCCGGCCAGGCCCTGGTGCCGACCCTGGTGGCCAAGCAGGAAGGCATTCTCGATCAGGCAGCCTACGACGCTGCCGCGGGCGTCGCTCCGGAAGGCGCTGTCACGCAGTCCTGACCAGTTCCGGCCGCGCCCGCAGCCGGGTGGCGTCGCGCAGCGGCGGGGCGCCGAACAGCCGGGCGTATTCGCGGCTGAACTGCGAGGGGCTGTCGTAGCCGACATTGTGCCCGGCCGTGGCTGCATCCAGGCCCTGGGCCAGGATCAGCCGCCGCGCTTCCTGAAGGCGCAACTGCTTCTGGTACTGCAGCGGGCTCATGGCCGTGACCGCCTTGAAATGCTGGTGCAGGGCCGACGCGCTCATCCGCGCCTCGGCCGCCAGGGTCTCCATCCGGAACGGCTGGTGATAGTTGGTCCGCAGCCACAGGATGGCCCGCGAAACCTGGCCCAACCGGCTTTCGCAGGCGGCGATCTCGCGCAGCCGCGGCCCCTGGTCGGTGCGCAGCAGGCGATAGAGGATCTCGCGCTGGATCAGCGGCGCCAGCACCGGAATGTCGGCCGGCGTCTCCAGCAGCCGCACCAGCCGCACGGTGGCGTCGAACAGTTCCGGCGAGGTCGGGCTGAGCGACAGGCCGGGCGCGGGGGCGTTGCGCACCGGGCCGGGGTCGATCTCGAGGATCAATTCGTTGAGGCGTCGCGGGTCGATGTCGAGCCGCACGCACAGATAGGGCTCATCGGGGCTGGCCTCGATCACCTGGCCGACCACGGGCACGTCGACCGACACGACCAGGAAACGCGCGTGGTCGTAGATGAACACCTCTTCGCCCAGCATGACCTGCTTGCGGCCCTGGGCGATGATGCAGACGGCGGCCTCGTGCACGCCATGGACCGGCTGGCTGGGCTCGGACATCCGCGCCAGCCATAGGCCCGGGATGACGGTGGGGTGCACGCCGTCCGACGAAACGGATCGTTCAATCGCCTCGGCCAGGGCCGGGTGGCGAGGGCGGTCGACGGGCGTCGACGCTGGAGAGGTTTGCATGAAACGAATTTAGCGCGCTTGCACGCGAAGGCCAATGGCGGCGAGCGCGGTTACGCAGGATCGTGCAAGAAATCCGGGCGATCATGCGCCCAGAGGCTTCTGCAATGCGCGATCAGGGGTGCAGGATGAGCGATCGCGGGGTCGCCTCGAAGCGCGACAGCCGGCCCAGATAGCTCATGCCCAGCAGCGAGGTTTCCAGGCCGCTTTCGATCACCAGGGCGTCGACATTGGTCACCCGGGCGCCGGCGATCGACACGCTGGCCAGCTTCACTGACGCCGCGCGGGTGCGGCCGTCGGCGGTGACGACGTCGTATTCGTAGTTCAGCTTGGCGACGTCGATGCCCAGGCGCTGGGCGTCGGTCTTGCTGAGCGAGACGGCGGTGGCGCCAGTATCGACGAGGAAGCGCACGGCGCGGCCATCGACCTTGGCCTCGGCCCAGAAGTGGCCGTCGGGCCCCTTGGTCAACTGCGCGGCGCCGGCGTCGCCCAGCGTGGCGGCCGCCGCGGAGGCGGGGCCCGGCTGAACCGATTGGCGCAGCGTGCTGTCCAGCGACGTCACGGCCTTGGCCGCGCCAACCGCCGACAACGCACCGACAATCGCAATCGCCGTGAACTTGAGCATCGAAAGCACCCCGCCTCGAAGGCTTTGCGGCCGTTTCTACGACCCTTACTCGCACAGTAGCGGTGAAGGCGTTTTCAAGCGGTAAATCGGGATGCGAATTTACTTGGTTAACAAAACACCATCGCCGCGACGAGTTAAATCGTCGTAATATTCTCAGCTCAATATGTAATAAAGTTCATGTATTGGATTTAACTTCAGAACCGCGCCTCGAAGGCTCATGTTCATCGTCGTTGAAGCGACGCTTCGGGAACAACCTTGATGCAAAGCCTTGCGATGCTTTCAAGAACCTGGGGATGCTTCAGCCGCGCGACCCCGTCTGGGCGGCCATCAGGCTTTCCATCGGGTCGGGACGATGGGGCAGGGCGGCCATGATCGCCGCGCGCTCTTCGTCGCTGTAGCGCGACCAGCCGGCGATCTCCTGCAGGGTCCGCCGGCAACCGAGGCAAAACCCGCTGGCGCCGTCCACCGCGCACACCTTTACGCAAGGCGTGACGATCGGACGGGGAGGGCGGTTCTCGGAAGTCATGACTGAATGTCGCCGCCCGAGGCGTCGCGCGCAAGCCGCTCGACGCGCCGGGGTCGCGCGACCTGACCGCAAACCATTGGGGACTAGAACCATGCGCACCACCGTCATCCTGCTCGCCGCCGCCTCGCTCGCCGCCGTCGCGGCTCCGGCCCTGGCCGCCGATCGCCTGAACGACGCCCAGTTCGTCCGCGCCAACCGCTGCCTGGGCCTGACCGAGGCCAAGGCCCTGGGCGAGGCCGACACCGCCGCGCTCAAGTCGCTGATCAAGATCCAGCGCCAGGGACGCCACATCTCCACCGATGAACGCGCGGACAACGCCCGCACGGACGCCAAGCGCCAGGCCACCCGCGCCGAGGGCGACGCCAAGGCCGCCCTGATCGATGAGCGTGACGGCGCCTGCAAGTCGCTGACGCAAAGCTGATTCCCGCAGGCTGATTTCTTCGCATCGCGCCAACAATCTGGCGCGATGCGCTTGCATCGGACGCGGACGGGTTTAAGTCCGCGCCCATGACCGCTTCCACCGCCGCTTCGCCCTTCGCCGACATCCGCCGCCTGGCCGCCGACCTGCCAGCGCCCGGCGTCTTCGTAGCGCCGGCCGAGGGCGGCCGGCTGGCCGAGATCTCGGCCTGGCTGACGGCCTGGACCGGCCGCAACCCGCCGTCTGTGAACCGGCCGGTGATCGCCCTCTATGCCGGCGCCCGCCAAGGCGTGGGTCCGCGCGGCTATGCCCGCGACCGACTGGAAGCCGTCGCCTCCGGCGGCGCGACCGTCTGCCGTCTGGCCGGCGCCCAGGGCGCGGGCCTGGAGGCCTTCGATCTCGCCATCGACCGCCCGACGCCCGACGCGCGCCAGAAGGCCTCGATGAGCGAAAAGGAATGCGCGGCCACCATGGCTTTCGGCATGGAAGCCCTGGCCAAGCAGCCCGACTTGCTGATCCCCGGCGTCATCGCCGCCGAGGCCCACCGCGACGCCGCGGCCATCGCCCTGGCCCTGTACGGCGGCGAGGCTTCGGACTGGACCGATGCGGCTGAAGACGTTTCCGCCGCCGTCGAACGCGCGCGCGGCGAGGGCGACCTTTCCGATCCTCTGGAAGTCCTGCGCCAGCTGGGCGGCCGCGAGACCGCCGCCGTCGCCGGCGCGATCCTGGCGGCCCGCGTCCAGAAGATCCCGGTCCTGCTCGACGGCTATGCGGCGACCGCCGCCGCAGCCGTGCTGCACGCCATCGATCCCGACCTGATCGCCCACGCCGTCGCCGCCCATGTCGGCGGCCCAGGTCATGCCCGCCTGCTGGAAAAGCTCGGCAAGTCGCCGCTGCTGGCCCTGGAGATCGAGGGCGAAGAAGGCGTCGGCGGCGCTTCGGCTCTCACCCTGGTGCGACTGGCCTGCGAGGTTAGGTAAGCGCCTTTTCGGCCTGGATAGGTAAACCGCGTTTACGTTGACCCAAGCGTCATCTTTCCAAACGCTCGTTTGGCTCCTATCATCCTCCCGAAACAACAAGAGGCCGCCCCAGTCGGCCATGTTCGGGAGCCCGCCATGAACCTCGACTTTTCGCCTGAAGACCTGGCCTTCCGCGACGAGGTTCGCGCCTTCATCGCGGAGAATTACCCGGAGGGCCTGCGCGCTCGCCAGGAAGAGGGCGAGGAGATGGCCAAGGAGGACTTCCTCTCCTGGCACCGCACCCTGGCCAAGAAGGGCTGGGTCGCCCCGGCCTGGCCGGAAAAGTACGGCGGCCCCGGCTGGACCTCGGTGCAGCGCTACATCTGGTCGGAAGAGACCGCCCGCGCCGACTGCGTGCCGATCCTGCCGTTCGGCATCAACATGGTCGGCCCGGTGATCTACACCTTCGCCACGCCCGAGCAGAAGGAGCGCTTCCTGCCGCCGACCCTGTCGGGCGAGATCTGGTGGGCCCAGGGCTACAGCGAGCCGGGCGCGGGTTCCGACCTGGCCAGCCTGAAGACCAAGGCCGAGCGCTTCACCGGCGACGACGGCAAGGAATACTACCTGGTCAACGGCCAGAAGACCTGGACCACCCTGGCCCAGCACGGCGACTGGATCTTCTGCCTGGTCCGCACCGACCCGACCGCCAAGATCCAGGAAGGCATCTCGTTCCTCCTGATCGACATGAAGTCGCCCGGCGTGACCGTGCGCCCGATCATCACCCTGGGCGGCGAGCACGAGGTCAACGAGGTCTGGCTCGAGAACGTCAAGGTGCCGGTTGAGAACCGCATCTTCGACGAGAACAAGGGCTGGACCTGCGCCAAGTTCCTGCTGGCGCACGAGCGCTCCGGCATCGCTGGCGTCGCCCGCTCCAAGCGCGGCATCGAACGCATCCGCCAGATCGCCTCGATCGAGCTGTCGGACGACGGCGACGCCCTGATCCAGGACCCGATGTTCAAGCGCAAGATCGCCGAACTGGAGATCGACCTGACGGCGCTGGAATATACCGAACTGCGCACCCTGGCCGGCGAGGCCGCGGGCAAGGGTCCGGGTCCGGAATCCAGCGTGCTCAAGATCAAGGGTACGGAAATCCAGCAACGGATCACCGAACTGGCCCTGGAGGCCGCCGGCCATTATGGCGCGCCTTACTTCCGCGGCTTCCCGAAGGACGGCGACAACGCCCATCCGATCGGCCCCGACTTCGCCCACCGCGCCGCCCCGACCTATTTCAACGTCCGCAAGACCTCGATCTATGGCGGCTCCAACGAGATTCAGCGCAACATCATCGCCAAGATGGTGCTCGGGCTCTGATGTCTTTCCCTCCCCGGAAACGGGGAGGGGCTTCGCAATTCGATCAACGACGCTCCTGGCAGGCCCGGCGGAACGCGGCCTCGGAGCTTTAAGAACAAGGGACTTCAGGGATGGATTTCAACTTCACCGAAGAGCAGTCGATGGTCCGCGACACGGTCGCGAGCTTCCTGCAGGACAAGTATGACTTCGAGACCCGTCGCAAGATCGTCGGTTCCGACAGCGGCTGGCGCGCCGACTACTGGCAGGCCTTCGCCGAGGAGCTGGGCATCCTGGGCGCTTCGTTCAGCGAAGAGCTGGGCGGCCTGGGCGGTGGCGCGATCGACAACATGATCATCATGGAAGAGTTCGGCAAAGCGCTGGTCATCGAGCCCTATCTGGGCACGGTCGTGATCGGCGGCGGCTTCCTCAAGCACTCCGGCCACGCCAATGCCGCCACGGTAATCGAAGGAATCGTGGCCGGAACCACGACCATCGCCTTTGCCTATGCCGAGCCGCAGGGCCGCTACACCTGGAGCGACCTGAAGACGACCGCCAAGAAGGACGGTTCGGGCTGGGTCCTGAACGGCCACAAGGCCGTGGTGGTCGGCGCGCCGTTCGCCAGCCACCTGATCGTCACCGCCCGCACCGGCGGAAGCCAGCGCGAGGCCTCGGGCGTGTCGGTGTTCCTGATCGACAAGAGCCTGCCGGGCGTCGTAACCCGCGACTACCCGACCGTCGATGGCGGCCGCGCCTCGGAAGTCTATTTCGAGAACGTTTCGATTCCCGCCGACGCCCTGATCGGCCATGAAGGCGGCGGCCTGCCGCTGGTTGAGAAGGTGATCGACGAGGCCACCGCCGCCAGCCTGGCCGAGGGCGTGGGCGTGCTGCGCAAGCTGCACGAGGGCACGCTGGACTACGCCAAGCAACGCAAGCAGTTCGGCCGCGCCATCGCCGACTTCCAGGTGCTGCAGCACCGCATGGTCGACATGTTCATCGAGCTCGAGCAGTCGGTGTCGATGACCTACATGGCCACCATCAAGCTCGACGAGAGCGACGCCGAGCGCGCCAAGGCCGTCTCGGCCGCCAAGGTTCGCATCGGCCGGGCCCTCAAGTTCGTCGGCCAGAACGCCATCCAGATCCATGGCGGCATGGGCATGACCGACGAGCTGGCCATAGGCCACTACTTCAAGCGCGGCACGATCATCGAGGGGCTGTTCGGCTCGGTCGACCATCACCTGCGCCGCTATGAAGGCCTGTCGTTCGGCGCGGCGGCCTGACGCCACCTACGGCACGACGCGGTTTTCCCGAGGAGACCGCCTGCGTCATGCCGACGCGGGCGGCCTTTTTGCTGAAGCCGCCATTTTCACCGCCCCGTCGGGCAGGGTGCGACCGTTCAACGCAGCAGAACACCCGATTGACTGCACGGTGAATGTGATGCTCCGCCCCGAAGCCCTTCAAGGTCTCTCCCCGGAAAAGCTGGCCGACACGCTGGAGGCCATGGACTCCAGCGCCCGCCTGCTGCTCGACCAGGCCCGCGAGGCCAAGGCGCGCGCCGACAAGCTGGAAACCGCCCTGTCGCTGCTGGTCGGCGTGGTCGCCAACGACCCGGGCCTCGAGGAAAACTACGCCCTGCAACGGATCGCGGGCCAGTTGCGCCTGTGCGCCGACCTGCCGGAACTGGCCGCCGAACTAGTCGGCTGCGAGGCCGACCGCATCGAACCGGTCATGCTGCGGGCCGCGGCCAACATCATCGCCGCCGCCGGCAAGCCGGACGCCGTGAGCCAAGCCGTCACCCACGAAATGGCCGACCGAGAAGGCGCGACTTTGCACTAATCATTCGTCGGCGGATAATATTCGCAGGCATGGATAAGGGGCCCGCCCGCTGCTTTTCCGCATACGGATATCATCCGAACCCGGAATATTTTGCT
This sequence comes from Caulobacter hibisci, assembly GCF_016135805.1. Classification (GTDB taxonomy): domain Bacteria; phylum Pseudomonadota; class Alphaproteobacteria; order Caulobacterales; family Caulobacteraceae; genus Caulobacter; species Caulobacter hibisci. Next base: position 138,698 of record NZ_JADWOX010000004.1, on the reverse strand, counting down.
TGTCATGGGCGAGCTCTGGCGCATGCTCGCCCGTGACGCGCTGACGACTAGGAGGGTGCGAGCCCCTGTAAGCCGCGCGCGTCTCTTTCTGGCTGGGCCGGTCTGCCGACCGGTCCCGTAACAAGTGGAGCGCCCTCCGGTGCTCCGGGCTGGTCAAGGAGACGCCGCCATGAATGTGACGAAGATGAACCACGCCATGCTGTCCTTCGCCCTGATGGGCGGGATGCTGGTCGGGCCCCGGTCCGGAACCTCCAAGCCGCCCCAGCGGCCCTCCAAGACCTCGGACAGGAAGTAGCGCTTACAGCGTCATCCCAAGAAAAACGCCATCCCGGCCGAACCGGGATGGCGTGAAATTCGACGGTGTCGAAGACGCTTACGGCTTGGCGGCCGTGTTGCAGTCGTCGATGCCGGCGGCGTCGAGCGCCTCGCCGCGCCAGGTGAAGGCCGACACGGCCCCCAGTTCGGCGACGATCTTGCGGCAGCTGCGGCCGGCCGGCATGGCCTTGACCGCCGGCGCCTTGCAGACCGTGCCGGTGCAGCGCCACATGGCGCCGTCCTGAATGACCTCGGCCTTGGCCGGCGGCGCCTTCAGCACGAGCATGGCGCCTTCCGAAGTCGCGGCCTGGGCCGCGCCGACAAGCGAAGCTGCGGCGAAACCGCCGAGCAGAAGCATACGCATGGACATCTCCTATCCCCGCGTCCTAGTTGTAGGTGGACGCTGATCACATTGTTCGTTGTGATTGAAAACTAAGTCAACCGGCGAACGTCGATCTCGTGGTCGCGATCGACGTCCAACCCCCAGGCCAGCAAGGCCGGCGTGACGTCGGCGGCGTCGACGACCGACACCCAGGCGTTGGCCAGAGCCGGAGGCGTCAGGCCGCGCTCGATCGTGTGGTGAAGCAGGGCGAACAGCGGGTCCCAGAAGCCTTCCGGGTTGTGGAAGACGATCGGCTTGCGGTGCAGGTCCAGGCGCCGCCAGGACAGCAGCTCGATGATCTCCTCCAGGGTGCCGATGCCGCCGGGCAGCACGACGAAGGCGTCCGAGCGCTCGAACATCAGCATCTTGCGTTCGTGCATCGAGGTAACGATCACCGTCTCGACGTCGTCGAAGGGCTGCTCGCGGCCGCGCAGGAATTCCGGGATGATGCCCAGCACCTTGCCCCCGGCCTCGTGCGCGCCACGGGCGGCCGCGCCCATCAGGCCGACGCCGCCGCCGCCATAGACCAGCTTCAGCCCGGCCCGCGCGAAGTCGCCGCCGATGTCGTAGGCGGCCTGCAGATAGCTCGGATCGGCCGCGTTGGAAGAGCCGCAATAGACGCAGACCGATCCCAGGCGGCTAGACAGGTCGGGCATCGTCGTCCACTCCAGCAAAAGAAAAGGCGCGGCTCCCGTCGGGAACGGCGCGCCATCGTGTTTCAGGCGTCGGTCGTAGCGATCGGCGCCAGGATTTGGAAGGCGCATGATCGGGATTCGCGAGGCTGGTTTCAAGGCATGGCCCCTGGCCCTGGCCGTCGTTGCGACCCTGGCCGGCTGCGGCGACGCCGGCCGGCGCAATTGGGGCCAGGAAGCGCCGGCGGCCCAACCGGCGCGCGACCCGGAAGCGGCCTATCTGGCGGCGCCCAAGGTGGTCACCGCCGCGATCCAGGCCGGCGGCCTGGCCCTGTCCGGCTCGGCTGCTCCCGGCGCTTCCGTTCGCTTGGGCTCGCCCACCGGCCAGGCGGTCAGCGTCGAGGCTGACGCCGCGGGCCTGTGGCGCGTCGTCGTGCCCGGCGCGGCAGAGCCTCGGCTGTTTGGCCTGTCGATGACCCGCGAGGGACGCACCGTCCAGGCCGAGGGCTACCTGTTCGTCGCCCCCGAAGGCTCGGTCGCCCTGCTGCGGGCCGGAGGCGGTTCGGAGCCGCTGTCGGGACCGTCCGATTCTCCGCGCGTCCTGGCCATCGACTATGACCGCGAGGGCGGCGCGGTGATTTCCGGCGTCGGCCGGCCCGGCGCCGGCTTCGGCGTCCGTGTCGATCGCGCCACCCAGGCCGAGGGCAAGGTCGACGCCCAGGGACGCTTCAGCCTGTCGCTGACCCAGCCGCTGGGCGCGGGCTCGCACACCGTGCAGGTGGCGGGGGAGGGCGGCGAGCATCTCGTGCGCCTGGACGTGTCGCCGCCGCCGGCCCTGACCGCCGGCCCCTTGCGCGCCGCGCCTTTCGAGGGCGGCTGGCGAGCCGACTGGATGACGCCGGGGGGCGGCCTGCAGACCACGATGCTGTTCGCGCCCGGAGCGGCCTCGTGAGGGGTTTCTCATCGGCGGGCCGCGACCAGGCCCGGACCGCGCCGGAGCCCGTGAAGCCGGTATCCGGCTGGGCCGCCCTGGCCGAGCTCCTGCGCCTGGTCCTGCGCTCCAAGGCCCCGGGCCTGACCTGGCGCCTGATCGCCGCCCTGACCCTGACCTTCGTCGGCAAGGCCCTGGGTGTAGCCGCGCCGCTGCTGCTGGGCGCGGCCGTCAACCGGCTGACCGCCGGACAGGGCGCGGCGACGCAGGTGACCTTGTCGTTCGGCGCCTTGGCGCTCGGCTGGGCCGGCGTGCGCTTCATCGCCGCCGCTGCGCCCCAGGCCCGTGACGCGGTGTTCACGCCCGTCGCCCAGGCCGCCCAGAACCGGGCGGCGACCGAGACCTTCGCCCACGCCCTGTCGCTGTCGATCGACTTCCACCAGACGAAACGTACGGGCGCTCTGTCGCGGACCATCGACCGCGGGGCGCGGGCCATGGACTTCCTGATCCGGGGCCTGGTGTTCAACATCGCCCCGACCCTGGTCGAGCTGGTTCTGGCGGCCGCCGTGCTGGCCCGGGCCTATGACTGGCGGTTCGCGGCGACGGCGATCGTCACCGTCGTGATCTACGGCGTGCTGACCTTCTCGATCTCCAACTGGCGGATCGGCCATCGCCGCGAGCTGAACGAGGCCGACGCGGAAGCCGCCGGCCGCGCCGTCGACGCCCTGCTGAACTACGAGACCGTCAAGACCTTCGGGGCCGAGGCTCGGGCCGTCGGCGCCTATGAGCAGGCCCTGACGACCTATGGCGCAGCGCAGATCAAGGCGACCAACTCGCTGTCGCTGCTCAACGTCGTCCAGTCGCTGATCATGAGCCTGGGCCTGGCGGTGATGGCCGTGCTGGCCGGCTCGGAGGCCGCTGCCGGCCGCATCGGGCCTGGCGACATCACCGCCGTGGTGCTGATCCTGGTCAATCTGTACCAGCCGCTGAACTTCCTGGGCTTTGCCTATCGCGAGATCCGCCAGTCGTTCATCGACATGGAATCGATGATGGAGCTGCGCCAGCACAGCGGCGACGTGGTCGATGCGCCCGACGCCCTCGACCTGCCCCCGACCGGCGACCGGCGCGGCGGGGCGGTGACCTTCGAAGGCGTCTCGTTCCGTCACGGCGCGCGTTCGGACGGCCTGGCGGAGGTAAGTTTCGCGGCCCAGCCCGGCCAGACCGTGGCCATCGTCGGCCCGTCGGGCGCCGGCAAGACCACGCTGGTGCGCCTGGCCCTGCGGATGATCGACCCGCAGGCCGGCCGGGTGACGCTGGACGGCCATGACCTGAAGGCCCTGACCCAGGCCTCGCTGCGGCGGGCGGTGGCGCTGGTGCCGCAGGACGTGGCTCTGTTCAACGACACGATCGCGGCCAACATCGCCTTCGGTCGTCCCGATGCGACCGAGGACGAGGTCTGGGGCGCCGCGCGGTGGGCGGAACTTGGCGACTTCATCGGCAATCTGCCGGAAGGCATGGCCACCAAGGTCGGCGAGCGGGGCCTGAAGCTGTCGGGCGGCGAGCGCCAGCGGGTGGGCATCGCCCGGGCGCTGCTGGCCGATCCGCGCGTGCTGATCCTCGACGAGGCCACCAGCGCCCTGGACAGCCGCACCGAGGCGGCGATCCAGGCGACGCTGCGCAAGGCCCGGGAAGGGCGCACGACCCTGGTCGTGGCCCACCGGCTGTCGACCATCGCCGACGCCGACGAGATCATCGTCCTGCGCCGGGGCAAGGTGGTCGAGCGCGGTCCGCACGCGGCCCTGCTGGCGGCGGACGGCGAGTACGCGGCCCTGTGGCGTCGCCAGACGCGCGGCAAGGTCGCGACGGCTTAGTCGATCGGCTATATCGGCGCTTCGCAACACCAGGAGGCCCCCTTGCGCTATCTGCACACCATGGTCCGCGTGAGGGATCTCGACGCCTCGCTGCGCTTCTACTGCGAAGGCCTGGGCCTTCAGGAAATGTACCGGATGGAGAACGACAAGGGCCGGTTCACCCTGGTCTTCCTCGCCGCGCCGGAGGACGTGGAACTGGCCAGGGAGCGCAAGGCGCCGCTGGTCGAGCTGACCTTCAACTGGGACCCGGAAGACTATCAGGGCGGCCGCAACTTCGGTCACCTGGCCTACCGGGTCGACGACATCTACGAGACCTGCCAGCGGCTGGCCGACCTGGGCGTGGTCATCAACCGTCCGCCGCGCGACGGTCACATGGCCTTCGTCCGCTCGCCCGACGGCATCTCGGTGGAGCTGCTGCAGGACGGCAGCCTGCCGCCCGCCGAGCCCTGGGCCTCGATGCCCAACACCGGCGCCTGGTAGACGCGAAAAAGGCCCGCCAGATCGGCGGGCCTTTTTCACTGGGTCAGCCCCGCGCGCCGAACCGGGCGGCGCGGGCGGCGGTGGAGCGCAGGTCCGAGAAGCTGGCGGCGATCAGCGGATAGTCTTCGGGCAGGCCCCACTTGGCGCGATATTCCTCTTCCGAGAGCCCCAGGCTGTTGAGGTGGCGCTTCAGCGAGCGGTACCGCCGGCCGTTCTCGAAGCTGACGATGGCGTCGTCGCTGACGCTGGCGGCGATCGCCTCGGGGCTGGGGCGCTCGACCGGCGCGGCGGGCGTCGAGAGCACGGCCTCCAGCGCCGCATAGGTGCGGGCCGCGAGGTCCGGCAGGTCGTCGGCCGAGACGGCGTTGTGGTTCAGGTAAGCGCAAAGCACTTGAGCCGCCATGTCGGCGGCGCGTTCCTGGGCCTTGTTCATCGGTCGTGTCTCTGGGGTCTTCCGTTCAAAAAAGAACCCGGGGACGCCTCGCGGCGTCCCCGGGGGCGGGGCAGTGTCAGTGGGCGCCGACGGGGCGCAGGCGTTCGCCGAACACGCAGGCGGCCGGCAGTTCGACCTTCGATCCGGTGCGTTCCTTGCTCTTGACCCACTCGCTGAGCACCTCGGTGCAGGTGTGGTCGAGGCAGGTCAGCGCCCGGGTGTCGAGGCGGACGACGCCGCCGTCCGGAGCCGCGTCGAGGGCCTTGGTGATCTTCGGCAGCTGCACGAAGGTCGCCGCGCCTTCCAGGCGGATCTCCTGGTCCTGGTCGCCGAGGTCGCGCTGGGCGACCTTGAGGCGCATGCGCTTCAGGTTCGGCAGCAGCTCGACGATGGTCAGGGCCATGCCGACCAGAACGCCGGTGAGCAGATCAGTGGCGACGACCATGACGAAGGTCGCGGCCCAGATCAGCGCCGGCAGCAGGCCGTAGCGGGCAAACAGGTGACGCACGTGGTCGAGGCTGACCAGCTTCCAGCCGGTGACCACCAGAACGCCGGCGAGGGCGGCGCTGGGCACCTGGCGCAGGACGAAGGGCAGCAAGGCCACGAAGGCCAGGATCCAGACGCCGTGCATGATCGCCGACAGGCGGGTGACCGCGCCGGCCTGGACGTTGGCCGAGCTGCGCACGATCACGCCGGTCATCGGCAGGGCGCCGACCGCGCCGCACATCATGTTGCCGACGCCCTGGGCGAACAGCTCCTTGTTGTACTTGGTGCGGGGACCATCGTGCATGCGGTCGACGGCGGCCGCCGACAGCAGGGTCTCGGCCGAGGCGATGAAGGCCACCGCCACGGCGGTCAGCACGATCATCGGATCCATCAGCTTGGCGAAGTCGCCCAGGCCGGGGACGGCGATGGCCGCGGCGATCGATTCCGGCACGGCGATCTTCTGGACGTCGAGGCCAAAGCCCATGGCCACGAAGGTGCCGGCCAGCACGCCCAGCAGGGCGCCGGGAACCAGCTTCAGCTTGGCCGGGCGGATCTTTTCCCACAGCAGGATCGAACCGATGGTGACGACGCCGACCAGCAGGGCCGCTTCCGCGCCGCCGAAGGTCGAGGCCGAAAGGCCGCCGAGCGCGCCCGGGATGGCCAGGAGGTTCTCAAGCCCGTTGGCGCGCGGCTTGTCGCCGAACAGCACGTGCAGCTGGCCCGCGACGATCAGCACGCCGATGCCGGCCAGCATGCCGTGGACGACGGCCGGAGAGATGGCGCGGAACCACTGGCCCATCTTGAGGGCGCCGGCGATCAGCTGGACCAGACCGGCCAGGACCAGGATCGGCCCGAGGGTCGACAGGCCGTGCTTGGCGACGATCTCGAAGACGATGACGGCGAGGCCGGCGGCGGGGCCGCTGACCTGCAGGGGCGAGCCGGCCAGGGCGCCGACGACGATGCCGCCGATGATGCCGGTGATCAGGCCGCGCTCGGCCGGCACGCCGGAGGCGACGGCGATGCCCATGCAGAGGGGCATCGCCACGAGGAAGACGACGATCGAAGCGGTCAGGTCACGCGACAGGAACGCCGTCAGACCCGCCTTCGCGCCGTTGGGGGAGGAAACGGCGGGGCGGGTCATTCTGCGGCGATGCCCAGGTGGTCGGCGGCGACCATGCGGCGGCTCGGGCGCTGGGCGACGGGGAGGGGCGCGCCTTCGAAGACCTGCTCGAACTGGCCGGTGTCGCCGTTATAGGCCTGGATCTGGCCGGTCTCGATCTCGAAGAACCAGCCGTGCAGGGTCAGCTCGCCCTTGGCCAGGCCCGAGGCCACCGACGGGTGGGTGCGCAGGTGGTTGATCTGGACGACGACGTTTTCCAGCGACAGGGCGCGAGTGCGACCGTGTTCGTCGAGGCCGTGATAGGCGTTGCAGACGACGCTGTGGGCGGCGTGGGCGTGGCGCAGCCAGGCGGCGACGTTGGGCATCTTGTCCAGGGCTTCCGGATGCGAGAAGGCCTTCATGGCCCCGCAGTCGGAGTGGCCGCAGACGACGATGTCGCGCACGCCCAGCGCCACGACGGCGTATTCGACTGCCGAGGAGACCCCGCCGTTGGCCTGGCTGAACGGCGGGACGATGTTGCCGGCGTTGCGGCAGACGAAGAGGTCGCCGGGCGCGGCCTGGGTGATCAGCTCGGGCACGACGCGGCTGTCGGCGCAGGAGATCATCAGGGCCTTGGGGCTCTGGCCGTGGCTGGCCAGGCGCTCATAGAGGGCGCTCTGGGCGGGAAAGACCTGGCCGCGGAAGAGGGCGGCGCGTTCGAGAAACTGTTCCAAGGGAACCTCCGTGCGATGGCCGCGACGTCCGGGGAAAGGGGGAAACGGACGTCGCGGCGCGGCGCGGCGGACGGCGCCGCGCAATACGGAAGGTGGGTTGCGGCCTTTGCTGCGATGCAGCGGGTTTGTGTCAAAGGGTGTCTGGACCGCCTGGCGGCGGCCCCCTCCAGCCCTCTGGGCCACCTCCCCCAGAGGGGGAGGATCTGGTCGGCGCGGCGCTCTTCGAAATGCTCCCCCTCTGGGGGAGCTGTCGCGGAGCGACTGAGGGGGTTAGCGCAGGCATGGGCTCTCGCACTCCCGTGAAAAGTCACGAAAGCTGATGGGAAGGCGCGGAGCGGCCGGGCGGAGCCCGGAGACCGTAGGGTTTGTTTGCGTTTCGGCTTCGTCAGACCGCTCCGCCGCATCGTTGGCTCGAAGGACCGGGGGCGTAGGCGCTATTTCAGCCATTGGCCCGGCTAGCCCTCGGACGGGCAGGATCGACAGCCCCGCGGTAATCCGGCGCGGCCTCGGCTGATCCTGTTGAACCGGTTTGAACGTTCCCGGCCTGTCGACCCGCTTGTCGCGTCACGGAACGGCTGACGGCCCAATCACGCCTTCTGAGCGATCCTGCAAACCCGCCCTTCCCGCAACGCCCCAAGCGGCCCCGCTCGATGCGATCACAGCCGCAACTTGGGCCGGTACCAAGAGCCCTCCCCATGGCTGGGATGGGTTTGAGTATGGGGGTGGTTTTGGCGCGTCGGATAAGTTCGGGTGAGAAAGTTATAGGGCGTTGATTTGGAAGGGCTCTTTTGCGAGTTCGCTGGGGATCGACGGTGCTCTATCCCCTTCCGACCTCTTGTTTCCTTCTCCCATAGGGAGAAGGTGGCGCGAAGCGCCGGATGAGGGGTTAGGGACTGAAGACGGCGTGCCGGCACGACGGCCAACGGCGTAACCCCTCACCCTCCCACCGCTGCGCGGCGGGCCCCTCCCTCTCCCTCTGGGAGAGGGGCGCAAGTTACAGCGCAGCCAGCCTGACTTCGGCGCGCAATCCGCCCTCGGGGCGGTTCTTGAGCACCAGCTCGCCGCCCTCGCGCTTGAGGATCTGCTGGACGATGGTGAGGCCCAGGCCCAGGCCGGCGGTGTTGCGGGCGCGGGCGCTGTCGAGGCGGTGGAAGGGTTCAAGGACGTGGGCCAGTTCGGCGTCGGGGATGCCGGGGCCGTCGTCCTCCACGGCCAGGATCACCGTGCGGCCGTCGCGAACCAGGGACAGCCGGGCCTGGCCGCCATAGTGCAGGGCGTTTTCGACCAGGTTGCTGATCGCGCGCTTCAGCGATAGGGGGCGGGCGTGGACGGGCAGGTGTTCGGGGCCGTCATAGGCGGCGTCGCGCTCGGCGTCGACGGCGTCGTCGACCAAGGTCATGGCGATGGCGGCGATGTCGGTGCGGCGCGGCGGCTCGGGGTCTTCCTGGCCGCCCAGATAGGCCAGCAGCGAATCGAGCATGGCCGTCATCTCGTTGACGTCGGCCTCCAAGGCTTCGCGGGCGGCGGGGTCCTGGACGAAGCCGGCGCGGAGACTCAGCCGGGCCAGGGGGGTGCGCAGGTCGTGGCCGACGGCGGCCAGGGCTTCGGTGCGGGTCTGCAACAGGCCGGCGATGCGGTCCTGCATGGCGTTGAAGGCCTTGGCGACGAGCTTGAGGTCGCCGGCTCCCGTCTCGGCGACGCGGATACGGGCGCCCTGGCCGACCTTGTCGGCGGCCTCGGCCAGGGCGCGGAGGGGACGGCTGAGATTGCGCAGAACCAGGGCGGCGGCGGCGATGACGCCCAGGCCCAGGATGAAGGCCGAACCGAAGCTGCTGAGCACCACGGCCCACGGCGCGGCGCGGATGCGGGTCTTCATCCACACCCACGAGCCGTCGCGCATCTTCAGCGCCACCTTCAGGTGGGTGTCACGGGGCAGGGCGCGGTCGATCTCGGCGTTCATCCGCAGGTCGCGGCGGGCCAGACTCGGTTCGGCCTCGCGGAACTGGTCCTTCAGCTTGCGCTCGGCGGCGCGCTCGCGATCGACCAGGGTGGGCAGGGCGGTCCAGCCCATCTCGCCGGGACGCGCCGCAAGGCCTGCGGCCCGGGCCGCGCGATCATGCTGGGGCTGGGCCTCGAGGATGGCCTCGGCGACAACCAGTTGCTCGGCGGCGCGCCGGACCTGGTTGTCGCGATTGGGGTAGATGCGGCTGTTCTCGAACAGGATCGAGCTGCCGACGAATTCCAGGGCCACGGCCAGCATCAGGACCAGGGTGACCTGGCCGACCAGACGCTGCGGCCATAGCCGCAAGGGCTTCATCGCCGCTCGACCGCGGCCGTGAAGATGTAGCCGACGCCGCGCACGGTGCGCAGCAGGGCCTCGGCCTGGCCGCTGACGGCCAGCTTGCGGCGCAGCCGGCTGACCAGCACGTCGATGCTGCGGTCCGAAGCGTCGGAGATCCGGGCGCGCGACATCTCCAGAAGGCGCTCGCGGCCGATCACCCGCTGGGGCGAGGACAGGAAGGCCAGCAGCAGGTCGAACTCCGCGCCCGACAGATCCACGAAGGCGCCATCGGGCGACAGCAGCTCGCGGCGGCCGGGATCGAGGTTCCAGCCGGCGAAGACCATCTGCTGGTGGCCGCGCGGCTGGCTGGACTGGGTGGCGCCCTGGGCCCGGCGCAGGATGGCGCGGATGCGGGCGATCAGCTCCTTCTGGCTGAAGGGCTTGCCGATATAGTCGTCGGCGCCGAGCTCCAGCCCGATCAGGCGGTCGGTCTCGTCGTCGCGGGCGCTGAGCATGACGATCGGCACGTCGCTTTCGCGGCGCACGCTGCGGCACAGGTCAAAGCCGTTGCTGCCGGGCAGCATGACGTCGAGCAGGATGATGTCGACGCTGTTGGTCTCGAGAACGCGGGCCATTTCGGCGCCGTGGGCGGCGCTGAGCGGCTGGAAGCCCTCTTCGCGCAGCAGGCGCATCAAGAGGGTGCGCAGGGCCGGATCGTCCTCGACGATCAGCACGACCGGCGCGACGGGGGCGGCAGCGATCTCGCGCTGCAGGGCGATCATTCCGTGGCCTGAAGATTCCATGCGTCCGGGCTATCTAGGAACGACGAGGCCATGGACAAGGTCGAAAGCGGCAATTCTTCACCCGTTTCCACTGCAGGTCGGCGGACCTTCGTCGTTCGCTTAAAGGTAGGGCGCCCTCGCGCGCACTTCGGGGGAAGAGGAACTCGCGCGAGGGCAGGCCGCCGGAGCGGCCGTCTTGTGGCCGGGCCTTAGGCGGCCCGGCAGGCTTCGGACACGGCGGCCCGCACCGCGCCTTCGTGGGCGGCGGCGTCGGCGGCGCTGTTGAACACCACGTGGACCAGGCCGTCCTGGGGTTTGGCCTTGGCCACGCCCTGCCGGCTGGCGGCGGCGCTGGCGGCCGACTGGGCGCAGGTGGTCTGGATCTTCACCGTGCGCTTGGCGAGGTTCTGCTTGGCGACGGCTTCGGTGTGGGTCAGGCCATGGCCGGCAGGGCCGGCCATGGCGGGAGCGGCGGCCAGGCACGCGGCCAGGCCAAGGAACGCAAAGACTTTCATGGGACTAGGCAACTCCGGATACTTCACTCAGCCGCCAGCGGCGGTGTCGGCCTCGGCCTGGACGGCCGGCAGGGTGGCGCGGTAGCCGTCGACGGCCTTCAGCAGGCCCGCGATCTCGGCCGGGGTGATGGCCGTGCGGTGCTCGAAGCCCTTGTCGGACTTGAACTTGAAGCCCCAGGCCGCGGGCTGGACGGCCAACTTGCGCAGCTCGGTCTCGCTGACGCTGAACGACAGCTCCTCGCGGCACAGCTCGGGCGCCTCGAACAGGAAGCACTGGCCTTCGTTGTCGCGGATCTTGGTCACCGGAGCCTGCACCGGGAAGGCGCTGGTCTGGTAGGCCACGGCGCCCTGGCCGTAGCCGCGCAGCGAGCCCTGGTAGGTCAGGGTCTGGCGGACTTCGTAGCGGACGGCGCCCGTGCGCTTGTCGACGACGGCGCGCAGGTGGTTGTCGTTGGAGGGCATGCGGAACATGCCCTTGCCGGTCTGGAAGCCGCGCTCGGTGCTGACGACGGTCTCGATGTCGAGCGGGTCGTCCAGCACCTGGGTCTGGGCGTGGAAATGGTCGACGCCCAGCGCGGTCTGCTTGGCGGGCAGCTTCACCGTTTCGGCGACGGCGGCGCCGGCGAGTGCGAGGCCGGCAATCGTGGTGAGGGCCAGCAGGTGGGTCTTGGTCATGGTCTTCTCCCGAGCGGCGCTCGCCGATCCCTCGTTCGGCGGGCGCTCTGAACGGTTTCAAAGTGCAGAGAGCGCCTTGCGGCTTTGCATCGCGTTCGTGACAAAGCGTGTCCGGGGGGGGCGTGTCGCAAGGGGCCGATTGGCGCGACGGCGTTCGCCGAAAGCCTCAGGAGGCCATGGAGCCGATGTAGCCAAGGCCCGTGGCGCGATGGATCGCCTGGGCGCGGCCGGCGACGCGCAGTTTCAGGGCCGCGTTCTGGACGTGGAAGCGCACGGTGGGACCCGAGATGCCGATGATCTGGCCGATGTCGGCGTCGGTCTTGCCGGCCGCCGCCCATTTCAGGCACTGAATCTCGCGCTTGGTCAGCCGGGCCAGCGGGCCGTCGTCGCCGATCCCGTCGCGATAGGCCGACACCAGGCGCAGGGCCGCGCCGTGCAGCTGGTCGGCGCGAGCCTCGTAGAGCACCGGCAGGTCGGGCAAGGGCCTGGCCGAGGCCCAGACCACGGCCCCGATCACCCCGCCCGTCAGATAGGCCGGGGCGATGATGGCGGCGGCGACGCCGAAGTCCTCGGCCGCCTCGCGCACGGCGATGGCCTCCAACCGGGGCAGGGGCCGCCAGCTGGAAAACCGGCCCTCGTGGTAGAAGAACGGGTCGGCGGCGTAGCGGGCGGCGAGGATGAACGGGGCGCGCAGGGCGAAAGAGCGGTCGCGCCAGTAGCGTAGGCCCGCGTCCAGCCATTCGAAGGTGGTCTCGGCCAGGGGCAGCCCATCCGGGCCGAGCATCGGCTCGGGACTCGAAATGTCGGCGCTGGCGGCGATGTAGGGCAGGCCGATCTCGGCGCCGAGGTCGCGGACCCGCAAGGCCAGGTCCATGACCCGCGCCAGGCGCTCGCGATCCTCCCCGGTGGTCGCCGTCATGCGGGCGGTCTTTCCCTATCGGTTCCGATAGCTTGCGCACCGGGGGTCTGGTTTCGCAAGTTTCCCCGACGATGGGCGATTGGAGCAGGCGCGCGTGGATCTGGAACTGTCGGCCGAGGACCTGGCCTTCCGCGACGCGGTGCGCGCCTTCATCGACGCCAACCTGACGCCGCGGCTGCGCGAGGCCGGGCGGCGGATGACCAGCGTGTTCTGCGACAAGGCCCAAAGCCTGGCCTGGCAGAGGATCCTGCACGAGAAGGGCTGGGCCGCCCCGACCTGGCCGGTGGAGCACGGCGGGCCGGGCTGGAGCGAGATCCAGCGGCACGTGTTCTTCGCCGAATGCGCCCGGGCCGGGGCGCCGGGCCTGGCGCCGATGGGCCTGCGGATGGTTGCGCCGGCGATCATGCGGTTCGGCACGCCCGAGCAGAAGGCCCGCTACCTGCCGCGCATCCTGTCGGGGCAGGACTACTGGTGCCAGGGCTATTCGGAGCCCGGGGCGGGGTCGGACCTGGCCTCGCTGCAGATGAAAGCGGTCGCCGACGGCGACGACTACGTGCTGAACGGCTCGAAGATCTGGACCACCCACGCCCACTGGGCCACGCACATGTTCTGCCTGGTGCGCACATCGAGCGAGGGTAAGCCGCAGGCGGGCATCACCTTCCTGCTGGTCGAGATGGACCGGCCGGGCATCCGCGTCGATCCGATCATCACGATGGCCGGCGAGCACGAGGTCAACCAGGTGTTCTTCGACGACGTCCGCACGCCCCGCGCCGATCGGCTGGGCGAGGAGAACCAGGGGTGGACGGTGGCCAAGCACCTGCTCGAGTTCGAGCGGGGCGGGGGCTATGCGGCCGGGCTGGAGGCGGGGCTGGAGCGGCTGCGCGGGCAGGTCGAGCCTGAGGACCAGGATCAGCGCCGACGGCTGGCGGAGGCGGAGATCGCCGCCCTGGCCATCGACGTCACCGAGCGGCGGGTGCTGAGCGCCATCGCCGGCGGGGCCAATCCCGGGCCGGCCTCGTCGATCCTCAAGGCCCAGGGCTCGGAAGCCTTGCAGCGGCAGGACGAGCTGGCGATCGACGCCCTGGGCGGCTATGCGGCCGTGCACCAGCCGACGGCGCGGGAGGCGGGCTCGAACGCGGCCTTCGTCGGCCCCGAGAGCGGCCTGACCACGACGGCCCGTTACCTGAACAACCGCGCCGCCTCGATCTATGGCGGCTCCAACGAGATCCAGCGCGACATCATCGCCAAGCTGGTGCTGGGCCTCTGACCCTATCAGTTCCGATAGCTTGTTAGAGTCTCCCGGCCACCGCACGCTCCAGTCGAGCCAGCGTCCAATGAAGGCGCGGCCTGAGGGAGGTTTCGCATGCGAGGACTGCGTGTCGCGCTGACGCTGGGGGTGTCCGCGCTGGCTATGACGATGGCGGCGTCGGCCTGGGCCCAGGCCCCGGCGGCCAAGCCCGCCCAGGACAATAAGGACAGCTTCGCCATCGAGACCGTCGTGGTCACGGCACAGCGCCGCGAGGAAGCGGCCAATGACATCGGCATGCCGATCCAGGCCTTCAGCGGCGACGCCCTGAAGCAGTTGCGGGTTACCGACCCCAAGGACCTGTCGACCGTCGCGCCCAGCTTCACGGTCAGCCAGAGCTACCAGGGCGTGCCGACCTATACGCTGCGCGGCATCGGCTTCAACACCATCAACCTGTCGGCCACCTCAACCGTTGGCACCTATGTCGACGAGGTCGCCTACGCCTATCCGTTCATGAACACCGGCCCGATGTTCGACCTGGAGCGGGTCGAGGTGCTGAAAGGCCCGCAGGGCACGCTGTACGGCCGCAACACCACGGCGGGCCTAGTCGACTTCGTGACCAACAAGCCGACCGAGCAGTTCGAGGCGGGCCTCACCGCCGAGGCCGGCAACTACCAGACCCGCAACATCGAGGGCTATTTCAGCGGTCCGCTGGGCGACAAGGTCCAGGCCCGTCTGGCCTTCCGCGCCGAGCACAGCGGCGAGGGCTGGCAGGTCAGCAACAGCCGCGGCGAGCGCCAGGGCGAGGTGCATCGCCAGGGCTGGCGGCTGTCGCTGGCGGCCCTGCCGAGCGAGAAGGTCGATCTGGACTTCTCCTACGCCGGCTGGCGCAACACGTCGGACACCGTGGCCGCCCAGGCCATCGGCTTCACCCCGGCCACGGCGGCCAGTCCGTTCAACGCCGCGGGCCTGGTCGCCTATGTGGCCAACAACAAACCGACCAAGGCGACCCAGGCCGACTGGGCGCCGCTGTCGGTGCGCGGCGTCGACGCCGGCACGGGCCTGGGCATCAACGATCCGGCGCAGGAGGACGATCGCTTCGACGCGGCCAAGCTGCGCTTCGCCTGGCACCTGTCGGACGACGTCAGCCTGATCTCGCTGACCAGCTACAACAAGCTCAAGCGCGACGCGGTGTTCGACTGGAGCGGCGCGCCCTACGAGATCCTGGTCCAGAAGGCTCATGGCGACATCGAGTCGGCGGCCGAGGAGCTGCGGCTGGAGGGGCGCACCGAGAAGGGCTCGTGGCTGATCGGGACCTATGTGGCCCACGACAAGATCCTCGACAGCAACCGCACGATCCTGGGCCAGAACGCCAATGTCGGGCTGATCCGGTTCTACGGCTCGACCCTGCTGGCGACGCCGTTCAACAGCGGCGGCTACACCGCCCTGCAGATGAGCCAGGCGTTCCGCACCTATGAGGACGTCGGCAATATCGAGACCGACACGGTCAGCGTCTTCGCCAACGCCGACCGCCAACTGACTGAAGCCCTCAAGCTGACCGTCGGCCTGCGCTACAGCCAGGACAAGCAGGACTACGTCGGCTGTTCGCGCGACTTCAACGGCAACATGCTGCCCAACGTCAATGTCGTGAACCGGGCGCTGTTCTTCGGGGTCTATGGCCTGGTGGCGCCGATCACCCAGGGCTCGTGCAACACCTTCAACCCGGCCACGGCCAGCTTCGGCTTCGTGCGCTCGACCCTGGACGAGGACAATTTCGCCTGGCGCGTGGCGCTGGACTGGCAGGCTTCGGACGACGTGCTGGTCTACGGCTCGATCTCGCGCGGGGCCAAGGCCGGGGCCACGCCGATCAACGCCGCCAACATCTCGACCCAGAACGCGCCCGCGCGCCAGGAACTGCTGACCGCCTACGAACTGGGGGTGAAGGCCTCGCTGCTGGAGCGGCGGGTGCAGGCCAATCTGGGCGTCTTCTACTACGACTATACCGACAAGCAGCTCAGCGTGTATTTCGCCGACCCGATCTATACGGCCCTGTCGCGCCTGGCCAACGTGCCGGAAGGCGAGGCGAGGGGCCTGGACGGCGACATCACCTGGCGGGCCACGCGGTCGCTCACCTTCCTCGCCTCGGCGACTTGGCTGCACACCGAAGTGAAGGGCTACACCGGCATCAACGCCGCCGGTCAGGCCCAGACCTTCGATGGGCGGCCCTTTCTATACAGCCCCAAGTTCCAGGGCGGCCTGACGGCCCTGTTCGACCACGACCTATCCAGCGGCCTGAAGCTTCAGGCCGCCCTGAACGGTCGCTGGCAGGACAAGTCGAGCGCCGACCTGGAGGGCAATCCGCTGTTCGCCATCGACAGCTATGGCCTGCTGAACGCCAGCCTGGGCCTCTCGTCGCCCGACAAGGGCTGGGAGGTCTCGCTGTGGGGCCGCAACCTGACGGACGAATATTACTGGACGGCCGTCAGCAGCAACGCCAACACCGTGGTCCGCTTCCCCGGCAAGGCGCGGACCTGGGGCGCGGCGCTAAGCTGGAAGTTCTAGGGCGCGCCGCCGCGACAAGCCTTTGATCGCCGTTATCCCGGCGCTATAGCGGCGGCATGAAGGCCATTCTCATCACCGGCGCCGGTCGAGGAATCGGGCGGGCCGCCGCCCTTCGCGCCGCAGAGGCGGGCTGGTCGGTGGCCGTGAACTACAGGACCGATCGCGACGCGGCGCAGGCCGCCGCGGCGGCCGTGCGCGAGCGCGGCGTCGAGGCGGTGCTCGTCCCCGGCGACGTCAGCCGCGAGGCCGACGTGGTCGAGATGTTCCAGGCGGCGACGGCCGCGCTCGGCCCGCTGTCGGGCGTGGTCGTCAACGCCGGGATCGTCGGGCCGTCGCAGCGCCTGGCGGAGATGTCGGCCGATCGGCTGCGGCGGATGTTCGAGGTCAATGTCCTGGGCGCCTATCTGACGGCGCGTGAGGCCGCGCGGACCCTGACGTCCGGCGGCTCCATCGTGCTGGTGTCGTCGCTTGCGGCGCGGCTGGGCTCGCCCGGCGAATATGTCGACTATGCCGGCTCGAAGGCCGCGCTCGACGCCCTCGCGGTCGGCCTCGCCAAGGAGCTGGCGCCGGACGGCGTGCGGGTGAATTCGGTGCGTCCGGGGCTGATCGAAACCGAGATCTATGCGAGCGGCGGCCATCCGGACCGCGCCCGCCGCCTGGGCGTCCAGACCCCGATGGGGCGGGCCGGCCTTCCCGAGGAAGTCGGCGAGGCCATCGTCTGGCTTCTGAGCGATGCGGCCTCCTACGTCACCGGCGCGACGCTCGACGTCGGCGGCGGCCGCTGAACAGGCGCGCGACCCGCTAGCCCGGAACGGCCTTCAGCGATCCGTCCGGCTGCCGGCGCAGGGACCGCGACAGCCGGTCGTACAGCCACTCCTCGCCGATCTCCCGAACCTTCTCCTCGGACAGGCGCGCGAAGGTTCTGTCGGTCCCCTCGCAATATTCCCGGACCTCGGCCTCTTCGGCATTGAGATAGACGTGGAGCTTTCCCGGCTCGTCGACCCGCCAGTAGTTGCGCGAGACGCCAGCGGGCGGGGATCGGCTGTTCCGGCCGGTTCGATCAGCCTTCGAAGGCGCCCGCTTGCGGCGGGCCAGCCGGCGCAGCGCGATCCAGGCGACGGCGATGACCAGGGCGAGCAGGGGGATCGACGCATAGGCTTCGATGGGCAGCGGCATGACGATGCCGCAGTCGGCGACGCACTGCAGTTCGTGCGTCTCCGCGTCGACGCCTCCACTCATGATCACGCTCCCCTTTGCCGCTCCAAGCGTCGGAACGCTACCTTGGCGAGAATTTCAAGTCGCTGACAATATCAAGGGGCAAGCCCTTATTCCCGCAGGGGGCGGGCGTCAGGCGCCGGTGGCGTCCACCATGATCGCGACGGTCTTGCCGCGCGACAGGGGCTCCCACCCCGCCGCGATGGCGGAGGTGATGGCCTTGGCCACCAGGGCCGGCGCGATATGCGAGGGCTTCAGCATCGGCGCGCCGTATTTGGGCTGAGGCCCCGGCGGGAACTCGACCACGGCCTCGCGCTGCCCTTCCTTGTGGCGCACGGCGATGGCCATGCCGTGCCGCTCGGCGGGGTCGCGGGACCACTGGGGCTGACGATGCAGCCGCCAGGCATAGGGGTCTCCGTCGACCTCGATATCGAATTCAGGGTTCAGCTTGGTGCGTGCCATTCCAGGGGAGTTAGCCTGTCAGGCGCGTCCTCGCCACCCCATCCGTGACCGGAGGGGTCAGTCGGGCGTCAGATCGGACAGCGCGTACACCGGCCGGATCTCGATCTCGCTGGGGCCGGGCATGGGGTTGGGGCAGCGCTTCACCCAGGCGACGGCCTCGTCCATGTCCTTGACCTCCCACAGCCAGAAGCCGGCGACCAGCTCGCGAGGGTGAGGGAAGGGCCCGTCGATCACCGTCCGGTCGGGGCCGTCGAAGGCCACGCGTCGGGCCGCCGACGAAGGCTGTAGGCCGTCGGCCATGACCAGCACGCCGGCATTTTCCAGCTCGTCGTTGAACCGGCCCATCGCCTCCATCATGGCCATGGTCTCGGGCGTGGGATCGAAGCCCCGCTCGCTGTCCTCGGTCGCCTTGACCAGCACCATCACGCGCATCGCCTGTCTCCTCGATCGAGCCGCTTGCCGGCCTAGCATCGGAACGACGAACGGAGCGCTCGGTCGCCGACACCCGACCTCGCGATTTCAGCCAGCCGCCGGCTTGGTGATCAGGAACCGCGGCAGCAGGCTGGCGACGACGCGGCGGGCGGCGTCGTCGGGCTGGTCGAGCATGTCGCGCAGGGGCGGGCCGATCAGGGCCTCGCCGAAAGCGCTGAGCGCGATGAACAGCACCGCCGCCCCCATGCCCTGGCGGGCCTGGTCGTCCTGCACGCCCATCTTGTCGCTGATCGCCTCGACCAGGTTCTGCACCGCCGCGCGGACGGGCTCGAGGTGCGAGAGATCGCCCGACAGCGCTATCCAGGCGGCCAGACGGCCGGCGCCGCCGGTGGAGAAGGCGTCGAACACCGCATTGACCAGCTCCAGCGGCGCGCCCTCGTCGGTGCGCAGGCGGGCGACGGCAACGTCCAGGGCCTGGGTCAGGTCGGCGACCATCGAGGCCATCAGGGCCGATTGCAGGCCGGCGGCCGATCCGAAGTGGTGGATCAGGTTGGCGTGGGTGACGCCGATCTCGCCGGCGACCGCCGACAGCGTCACCGCGTCGGGACCGCCCGACAGCAGCAGGGCGCGCGCCGAGGTCAGCGCTTCGCGGCGCGCCTCCTCGGGCAGGCGTCGGCGCCGACGCGGGGCGGTCTTTTCAATTGACATCGATGTAAATGACATTCATGTAGATAAGGCCAAATCCTTAGGCCCAGACAAGGGGAACCGCAAGTGCAAGCTGCGCCTTCGACGCCCGTGTTGCGCCCGCTTCAGAGCCATGAGCGACGGCCGTCGCTGACCGCGCCGCGCCGGGTGCAGCCCGTCCGCGCGGCCCGCGCCTTCGGTCGGCTGGTGGCCGACAAGGAAGACACCCGCCAGGTGTTCGAGATCATGAACGCCCTGGCGGGGCGGTCGATCGACTGGGGCTATCAGCGGCTTCTGCAGACGCCGGAGGGCGGCGCCCAGGCCTATGGCCAGGTCGAGCTGTCGGACCGCCTGCAGGACCGGGCCTGGCTGGACGGGTTCGTGGCCGGGACGGTGGGCGCGGCCTATCGCGACTTCATCGACGCCCGCAGCCTGTCGGCCTACGGCCTGGCCGACGAGAGCCGCAAGGTCGCCGACAGCGAGATCGAGGCCGCTCACCCCCGCGCCTGGTACGCGCGACGGATCCGCGACGTGCACGACATCTGGCACGTTCTGACCGGCTACCAGACCGACGCGCTGGGCGAGGCCTGCGTGGTGGCCTTCTCGCTGCCCCAGACCCGCAGCGCCGGCTTCGGCCTGATCGCGGCGGGCGCGGCGGTGCAGTTCATGCGCGCCCGGACGGGCCATCCCTGCGGCCGCGCGGTGTTGCAGGCCTGGCGCAGCGGCCGCCGCGCCGCCTGGCTGCCGGGTCAGGACTACGAGGCGCTGATGGCGCAGCCGCTGGAGGCGGCCCGTCTTCGTCTGAAGATCGCGCGGCCGACCGTCTACGACGCCGTGCCGCCCGCCGTGCGCAACGCCTATCAGGGAGCCCCGGGGTGAACCCGGCCTTGCCGGTGGTCCTGGCGCTGCTGGCGGCTGGCCCGGCTCTCGCCCAGGACGAGCCCTTGGTCGGTCGCTGGCGCACCTCGGCCCGCGACGGCGTCGTCGGCATCGAGCGCTGCGGCGCGGTTCTGTGCGGGCGGGTGCTGGACGCCGCGCCGCTGCGCGCCGATCCCGACCAGCGCGACATCCACAACAGGAAGGCCGCCCTGCGGACGCGGCGGGTGAAGAACCTGCTGGTGCTCGAGAACTTCACCGGCGGCCCGACGGCCTGGAAGGGCGGGCCGCTCTACGACCCCGACAGCGGCGACCGGGCGGCGACCGGAACCCTGACCCTGGTCGACGACGACACCCTGGCGGTGAAGGGCTGCATCGCGCCGCTGCTTTGCCGGACCCAGACCTGGAAACGCGCGCGCTGAGTATCGGGCGCGGCCCTTAGTGCATTCGAGGCTTTCTAGACACCGGCCGCCCAGGCGCGCGCCGGACGGGGGATTGCGACCATGCTGATCTGGATCGGCGCCCTGGCGCCTGTGGTTTTCCTGCTGGCCTTCGTCCAGGCCCGGGCGCTGGTCTGGAGCGCCGCCTTCGCCGCCTGGATCGCGGCGGGACTGGCGCTTGGCGTGGTGGGACAGGGCGTCGCACTCGCCTTGGCGGCCGTGGTGGCGGTCTCGACCCTGCTGCTGGCCGTGCGGCCGCTGCGGGCCGCGATCCTGTCGGCGCCGGCCATGAAGGCGTTCGGCGCGATCATGCCCAGGATGAGCCCGACCGAGCAGGCCGCCGTCGAGGCCGGCAACGTCTGGTGGGACGCCGAACTGTTCGCCGGCCGGCCCGACTGGAAGAAGCTGCTGGCGACGCCCGCGCCCAGGCTCAGCCCCGAGGAGCAACGCTTCCTCGACGTCGAGACCGAGCACCTGGCCGACCTGTCCAACGACTGGGAAAGCACCGCCGTCTGGCAGGACCTGCCGCCGGCCGCCTGGGCCTATGCCCGCGACAAGGGCTTCCTGGGGATGATCATTCCCAAGCAATACGGGGGCCTGGGATTCTCGGCCTACGCCCACAGCCAAGTGGTGCAGAAGCTGTCGACCCGCTGCTCGGCGGCGGCGGTGTCGGTGATGGTGCCCAACTCGCTGGGCCCGGCCGAGCTGCTGCTGCACTACGGGACCGACGCGCAGAAGGATCACTACCTGCCGCGCCTGGCGCGGGGCGTCGAGATCCCGTGCTTCGCCCTGACCAACCCCTATGCCGGCTCGGACGCGGCCTCGATCACCGACACCGGCGTGGTCTGCCGGGGGACCTGGCAGGGCCGCGAGACCCTGGGTTTCCGGATCAGCTGGCGAAAGCGCTACATCACCCTGGCCCCGATCGCGACGGTGATCGGCCTGGCCTTCCGCGCCGTCGATCCCGACGGGCTGCTGGGGCAGGGGGCCGAGCCCGGCATCACCTGCGTGCTGATCCCGCGCGAGCATCCGGGGGTCGAGATCGGCCGACGCCACTGGCCGCTGAACGCGGTGTTCCAGAACGGCCCGATCCGCGGCGACGACGTCTTCGTGCCGATGGAGATGGTGATCGGCGGCCAGGCCCAGGTCGGGGCCGGCTGGCGGATGCTGATGGAGTGCCTGGCGGCGGGGCGGGCGATCTCGCTGCCGTCGTCCAATGTCGGCATGTCCAAGCTGGCGGTCGGCATGGTCGGGGCCTATGTCGCCATCCGCCGGCAGTTCAACATGCCGATCGGGGCCTTCGAGGGCGTGCAGGAACCGCTGGCCAGGATGGCCGGCCACCTCTACGCGGCCGACAGCGTGCGGCGGCTGGCGGCGGCGGCCCTGGACCAGGGCGAGAAGCCCTCGGTGGTCTCGGCCATCGCCAAGTATCACGTCACCGAGCGGGCCCGGATCGTCGTCAACGACGCCATGGACGTGGTCGGCGGCAAGGGCGTGTGCATGGGCCCCGGCAACTTCCTGGCCCGCGCCTACCAGCAGATCCCCATCGCCATCACGGTGGAGGGGGCCAACATCATGACCCGCACCCTGATCATCTACGGCCAGGGCGCGATCCGCTGCCACCCCTATGTCCTGACCTTGATGCGGACGACACAGGGGCGCGAGCTGAAGGCCTTCGACGCGGCGCTGTTCGGCTATGTCGGCTTCCTGTTCAGGAACCTGGCCCGCGCGGCCGCCTTCGCCCTGACCGGCGGGGCGCTGATCCCGGCCCCGGCCGGCGCCGCGCCGCAGCTGGCCCGCTACTATCGCGCCGCGACCCGGTTCTCGACCCTGCTGGCCCTGGCCTCGGACCTGTCGATGGCGACGGTGGGCGGCGCGCTCAAGCGCAAGGGCGCGCTGACCGGGCGGCTGGGCGACCTGCTGTCGCAACTGCTGATCCTGTCGAGCGTGCTCAAGCGCTTCGAGGACGAGGGACGGGCGGCCGAGGACCTGCCGCTGGTCCACTGGGCGGCGCAGGACGCCTTGGCCCGGGCCAGCGAGGCCTGGCGAGCGCTGCTGGCCAACCATCCCAGCCGCGTCGTCGCCGGCCTGCTGGGCCTGGTCGGGGCGGGCGTCGGCCGCGCCGGTCCGGACGATCGTCTCGCCGCCGCCGTGGCCGGCCTGATCCAGCGCCATGGCCCGGCCCGCGACCGCCTGCTGGCCGGATCGTGGACGCCGCGCATCGAGGTCGATCCGATCGCCGCCACCGCCGTGGCCTTCGATCTCCATCCGCAGGTCGAGGCCATCGAGCGCCGCCTGAAGCCGGCCATCGTCGCCGGAACGATCCCCCGCGCCCCGCAGAACCTGACCCTGCTGGACGCCTGGGCGGCCGATGCGGAAGGCCTGGGCCTGATCGACGCCGCCGAGCGCGCCCTGATTGCCCGCTTCGCAGAGCTGGCCGACCAGGCGATCCAGGTCGACGACTTCCCGCAGGACTTCGGTCTCGCCGAGGGTCTGGCGCGGCGCGAGGAGGCCTCGAAGGCCAAGCCGGTCGCCCGCAAGGGGAGGGCCGCCTGATGGCCGACCGCTATCTGGAGTTCGCCAGCAGCGGCCTGGGCGGCTGGGTGGTCGAGGCCCTGGGCCTGCCCAAGCCCGCGCCGCTGTTGCGCCGGGCCGAGGCGGACGCTGGGCCAGCCTTGCCGCTGCTGCTGGGACCGTCGGCCGACGGGCGGATGGCGGACGTCGTGGGACGGGTGACGGCGGCCTCGGGCGTGGCGGTCCACGCCGAGTGGACGCCGGACGTGCGCTACGGCGCGCTGGTATATGACGCCTCGGACTGCCTGAGCGTGGCCGCGACGCAGGGGCTCTACCGCTTCTTCCACCAGGCGATCCGTTCTGTCGCCGAGCACGGCCGAATCGTCGTGGTCGGCGCGCCGCCGCAGACGGCGCGGACCGCCGAGGGCGAGGCGATCCAGCGCGGGCTGGAAGGCTTCGTGCGGTCGCTGGCCAAGGAGGCGCGGCGCAGCATCGCTGTGCAACTGCTCTATGTGGCGCCCGGCCGCGAGGACGCCGCGCAGAGCACCCTGGCTTTCCTGTTGTCGCCGCGCTCGGCCTATGTCTCGGGCCAGGTGATCCGGGTCGAGGCGGCGGGCGTGGCGGCCGATCCAAGCCTCGGCCACGCCGGCCGGCACGTGCTGGTCACAGGCGCGGCGCGGGGCATCGGCGAGGCCATCGTCCGGCTGTTCGCCGCCGAGGGCGCGCGGGTCACGGCGCTGGACGTGCCCAGCGCCCACGACGAGCTCCAGGCCCTGGCCCGCGAGATCGGCGCGGACCCCCTGGCGCTGGACATCACCGCGCCCGAGGCGGCCGGCGTGCTGTTGCAGACGGCGCGGGCGCGGGGCGGCTTCGACGTGGTGGTGCACAACGCCGGCATCACCCGCGATCGCACCCTGGGCCGGATGGACGCCCGGGAGTGGGACAGCGTGATGGCCGTCAATCTCGGCGCGCCCCTGGCCCTGACCCGGGTGCTGCTGGAGGCCGGGCTCGTGCGCCGCAACGGCCGGATCGTGGCGGTCTCGTCGCTGAGCGGCGTGGCCGGCAACATGGGCCAGACCAACTACGCCCTATCCAAGGCCGGCTGGATAGGGGCGGTCGACCGGCTGGCGCGCGACGGCCTGACGCACGGGATCACGGTCAACGCCGTGGCTCCCGGCTTCATCGAGACCCGGATGACCGCGGCCATCCCCTTCGCCGTCCGCGAGGCCGGGCGGCGGATGAACAGCATGGGGCAGGGCGGCAGCCCGGTCGACGTGGCCGAGACCATCGCCTGGCTGGCGCATCCGGCCAGCGGCGGCGTCAATGGCCAGGTGGTCCGCGTCTGCGGCCAGAGCCTGCTGGGGGCCTGAACCATGGGCGACGCCGAGCCTCTGTCGCCCCTGGGCCTGGCCTGGGGCGCGGCGCGCGGCCTGCTGCGCGGACGCCAAGACCGCGACCTGCCGCCGACCGCCCTGCGGGCCGACCAGGTCTGGATCCGGGCCGAGGCCGTCATGGCCTATGCGGAACTGTGCGGCTTCGCTCCCGAGCACGGCGTCCCGCCGACCTACGCCCACATCCTGGCCTTTCCGTTGCAGATGCGGATCCTGCTGGCGGCGGACTTTCCGTTCCCGGCCGTCGGCCTGGTGCATATCCACAACCACATCCGCCAATCGGCGCCCCTGCGGATCGGCGAGGCGGTGACCGTGACGGCGCGGACCGGGCGGCTGCTGGCCCACGACAGGGGCCAGGCCTTCTCGCTGGTCGCCAAGGTGCTGCGCGGCGGCGAGACGATCTGGCGGGGCGAGAGCGTCTATCTGCGCCTGGGCAAGGCCGGCCACGGCGCGCCGGCGCCCAAGCTCGACGGCGAGACGGCCGAGGCGCCAATCGAGACATGGAAGGTGCCGGCCGACATCGGCCGCCGCTACGCCCGGGTGTCGGGCGACGCCAATCCGATCCACACCTGGGCCCTGGGCGCGCGATTGTTCGGCTTCAAGCGGCCGATCGCCCACGGCATGTGGGCCAAGGCGCGGGCCGTGGCGGCCCTGACCCGGGGACGGGCGGTCGAGGCCATCGAGGTCGAGACGGCCTTCCGCGCGCCGCTGCTGCTGCCCGGCGAGGCCCGGCTGGCCGGCGGGCCGGACGGCGCCTTCGAACTGACGGACGGCGCGGGCCGCCGAACCCATCTGCGCGGGCGGCTGACGCTGTCGCCCCAACTCCAGGATCCTTCTCCATGCTGACCTTGCCCGCGCCCCGGCGCGTCGCCGTGATCGGCGGCTGCCGCATACCCTTCGCGCGCTCCAACACCGCCTATGCCGACGCCTCCAACCAGGAGATGCTGACCGCCGCCCTCCAGGGCCTGGCCGACCGTTTCGACCTGCACGGCCTGCGCTTGGGCGAGGTTGCGGCAGGGGCGGTGCTGAAGCACTCGCGCGACATCGCCCTGACGCGGGAAAGCCTGCTGTCGACGACCCTCGGCCACGACACCCCCGCCTATGACGTCAGCCAGGCCTGCGGCACGGGGCTGGAGGCGGCGATCCTGGTGGCCAACAAGATCGCCCTGGGCCAGATCGAGGTCGGCGTCGCCGGCGGCGTCGATACGACCTCGGACGCGCCGATCGCGCTGAACGAGGGCTTCCGCAAGGCGCTGCTGGCGGCCAATCGCGAGAAAACCACGGGCGGGCGGCTGAAGGCCCTGGCGGGCGCGGGCCTGACCGCCCCGTTCCGTCCCGAGCCGCCGCGCAACGCCGAGCCGCGCACGGGCCTGTCGATGGGCGAAAGCTGCGAGCTGATGGCCAAGCGCTGGGGTATAGCCCGCGAGGACCAGGACGCCATGGCCGTGCGCAGCCATCGGCGGATGGCCAAGGCCTATGACGACGGCCTGTTCGACGACCTGGTGATCCCGTTCCGGGGCTTGAAGCGCGACAACAACCTGCGGCCCGACATCGACCCGGCCAGGCTGGCGACGATGAAGCCGGTGTTCGACCGCACGCACGGCACGCTGACAGCCGCCAATTCCACGCCCCTGACCGACGGCGCCTCGACCGTGCTGCTGGCCAGCGAAGACTGGGCCAAGGCGCGCGGCCTGCCGGTGCTGGCCTTCCT
Source organism: Caulobacter hibisci (assembly GCF_016135805.1). Taxonomy (GTDB): domain Bacteria; phylum Pseudomonadota; class Alphaproteobacteria; order Caulobacterales; family Caulobacteraceae; genus Caulobacter; species Caulobacter hibisci. The sequence goes on along the minus strand of NZ_JADWOX010000004.1, from coordinate 112,630 downwards.
GCGGGCCGGCGAGGCGGCGGCGGTGGATTTCGTCGGCGGCGACGAGGGCCTGCTGATGGCCCCGGCCTACGCCGTGCCGCGCCTGCTGGAGAAGCTGGGCCTCTCCTTGCAGGACTTCGACTATTACGAGATCCACGAGGCCTTCGCCGCTCAGGTGCTGTGCACCCTGAAGGCCTGGGAGGACGACGGCTACGCCCGCGCGCGGCTGGGCCTGGCGCGCGCGCCGGGCGCCATCGATCGCGAGACGCTGAACGTGCACGGAAGTTCGCTGGCGGCAGGCCATCCATTCGCCGCCACCGGCGGGCGGATCCTGGCCCATCTGGCGACCATGCTGGACCGCAAGGGCGGCGGGCGGGGTCTGATCTCGATCTGCGCCGCCGGCGGCCAGGGCGTGGTGGCGGTGCTCGAGAAATGACCGGCGCGCCGCTCCCCTCGGAAGACGCCGACCGCCTGTGGGCCGAGCGGTTCTGGACCCGGGCCTATCGGCCCGGCGTGCCGGCGACCATCGACCACGACCTGGCCAGGTGGCGCTCGGTCGGCCAGCTGTTCGAGCACGACGCGGCCCACTTCGCCGACCGCACCGGCTTCGTCAGCATGGGCAGCGGCGTCACCTACGGCCGGGCGCTGAAGGAGGCCCGAGCCTTCGCCGCCTGGCTGCAGGCGGCCGGCGTGCGGCCGGGCGAGCGGGTGGCGCTGATGATGCCCAACTGCCTGCAATATCCGGTCGCCCTGTTCGGGACGCTGCTGGCCGGCGCCGTGGTGGTCAACGTCAACCCGCTCTACACGCCGCGCGAGTTGCGTCATCAGCTGGAGGACAGCGGCGCGGTCGTCATCGTGGTCATGGACATGTTCGCCCGCACCCTGGAGCAGGCGATCGAGGGCACGGCGCTGCGCCACGTGGTCGTGACGTCGATGGGCGACATGATGGGCTGGGCCAAGGGCGCGGCGATCAACGCCCTGATGCGCCATGTCGAGAAGCTGGTCCCCCGATGGAGGCTGCCTGGCGCCCTGCGCTGGCCGGCGATGATGCGGCGGGCGCGGCGGCTGAGGCTGAAGCCGGTCGACGTGCGCCCGCAGGACCTAGCCTTCCTGCAATATACCGGCGGCACGACGGGGGTGGCCAAGGGGGCCATGCTGACCCATCGCAACATCCTGGCCAACGTCATGCAGGGCCGGGCCTGGATCATGAGCCAGATCCCCCCGGACCAGGCGGTGGGCAATGTGACGATGCTGCCGCTCTACCATGTGTTCTCGTTGACCGCGAACCTGCTGATGTTCGTCGGGGTGGGCGGGCGCAACATCCTGATCGCCAATCCGCGCGACGCCAAACGGGTGGAATGGGTGCTGCGCAAGGAGCGGTTCGCGGGGCTGGCCGGCCTCAACACCCTGTTCGCCAGCCTGCTGAAGAACGAGTCCTTCCGCGGCCGCGACTTCTCGCAGCTGAGCCTGACCATCGCCGGCGACATGGCCACCCAGCGCGCCGTGGCCGAGGAATGGGAGGCCGTCACCGGCTGTCCGGTGATCGAGGGCTACGGCCTGACCGAATGCTCGCCGATCGTCTGCATCGGCTATGTCGACCTGGAGCGGCCCGAAACCATGGCCTTCGACGGCACGGTGGGCTTGCCGACGCCCTCGACCGAGGTGCGGATGCGACGCGAGGACGGATCCTGGTGCGGGATCGACGAGCCGGGTGAGCTTTGCGTGCGCGGGCCGCAGGTGATGAAGGGCTACTGGAACCATCCCGACGAGACCGACCGGGTGCTGTCGGCCGACGGCTGGCTGGCCACCGGCGACATCGGGGTGATGCAGGCCAACGGCCGGGTGCGGCTGCTCGACCGGCTGAAGGAGATGATCCTGGTCTCGGGCTTCAACGTCTATCCCAGCGAGATCGAGGACGTGGTCGCCGCCCATCCGCTGGTCGACGAGGTCGCCGCCGTCGGCGTGCCCGATCCGGTGCAGGGCGAGCGGATCAAGCTGGTGGTCGTGCCGCGCTCGGCCGAACTGACGGAGGCGGAGGTGATCGCCTGGTGCCGCGAGCGGCTGACCGGCTACAAGGTCCCGCGCCTCGTCGAGCTCCGCGCCGAGCCCCTGCCCAAGACGGCCGTGGGCAAGGTGCTGCGGCGGGAGCTGCGGGGCTGAGGCTCAGACCGCCCCCGCAGACGCCACGCCCGCCGGCCGTCCGGAGAAGATGCAGCCGCCCAGGAAGGTGCCCTCCAGGGCGTTGTAGCCGTGCATGCCGCCGCCGCCGAAGCCGGAGGCCTCGCCGGCCGCGTAGAGACCCTCCAGCACCCGGCCGTCGGGGGTCAGCACCCGGCCGCTCAGGTCGGTCTGCAGGCCGCCCAGCGACTTGCGGGTCAGGACGTGCAGCTTGACCCCGATCAGCGGCCCGGCGGCGGGATCGAGGATCCGGTGCGGCGCGGCCGTGCGGGCCAGGCGGTCGCCCAGGGCGCGGCGGCTGTTGTGGATGCCGATCACCTGCAGGTCCTTGGCGAAGGGGTTGGCGATCTGGGCGTCGCGGTCCTCGATCTGGCGGCGGACCAGGGCGGCGTCGAGCAGGGGGCTGTCGGTCAAGCCGTTCATCTTGCCGACCAGATCCTCCAGCGTGTCGGCGACCACGAAGTCGGCGCCGTGGCGCTTGAAGGCGTCGACCTCGGGCGGCGCGCCCTTGCCCAGGCGCGACTTCAGCAGGGCCAGGCGCCGGCGATTGGTGATGTCGCCGTTCTGCTCGGAGCCGGAGAGGGCGAATTCCTTTTCAAGGATCTTCTGGGTGACGATGAACCAGCTGTGGTCGTGCTGCGCCAGGTCCGGCGTGGTGCGCAGGTGGCGCAGGGTGGCGATGGTGTCGTAGCCGGGCAGGGCGGGGAAGGGCAGCCGCCGGCCCAGGGCGTCGAACCACATCGACGAGGGACCGGGCAGGATCCGGATCGCGTGCTGGGGCCAGATCGGGGCCCAGTTCCGCACCCCTTCCACGTAGTGCCACATGCGGTCGCGGTTCACGAGCCGGGCCCCGGCCGCGCCGGCGATGTCGAGCATGCGCCCGTCCACATAGGCCGGCACGCCGGTGATCATGCTGGCCGGCGGCGCGCCCAGGCGCTCGGGCCAGTAGCGGCGGACCAGGTCGTGATTGCCGCCGATGCCGCCGGTGGCCAGGATCACGGCCCCGGCCTTCAGCGTGAAGTCGCCGACCGCCACGCGGCTGGACGGCGCGCCGCGTGGGGCGTCGTCGGGCGCCAGGATCGCGCCGGAGACGCCGGTGACCCGGCCGCCCTCGACCAGCAGCTGGTCGACCCGATGGCGATGGTGGAAACTCAGCCGCCCCTCGGTCGCGGCCTGGCGGGCGCGGTCGGCGAAGGGCTCGGAGATGCCGGTGCCGGTGCCCCAGGCGACGTGGAAGCGGGGAACCGAATTGCCGTGGCCCATGGCCTGGCCCGCGCCGCGCTCGGCCCAGCCGACCATCGGCGTCAGGCTGATCCCGTGCCGGCGCAACCAGGCGCGCTTTTCGCCGGCCGCGAACTCGACATAGGCCCGGCCCCAGCGGACCGACCATTCGTCCTCGGGCAAGGGGCCGTCCAGCCGGTCCCAGCCGGCGCTGCCCTGCCAGTCGCGCCAGGCGAGATCCAGGCTGTCGCGCACGCCCAGCCGCCGCTGTTCGGGCGAGTCGACCAGGAACAGGCCGCCGAACGACCAGAAGGCCTGGCCGCCCAGATTGGCCTGGTTTTCCTGCTCGACCAGGGCGACCCGCTTGCCCGCCCGGACCAGTTCTGCGGCGGCCACCAGGCCGGCCAGACCGCCCCCGACGACGATGACGTCAGCCTCCATTTCTCACCCCTCCCACACGCCGCAGCGTAACTGAACATCGATGTAAGTAATGTATTGACATGCGAGTGAATAGATAGATCGTACAACCCAACCGTGGAGCCGAGCCGCCAGGCTTCCCGGAGATTGATCAGGGGCGGGGGAAACGTTCACCGGGCCAGACGCAGAGCTGGCCGGGGCAGGGGAGGATAGGGCATGGCTTCAGCAGCCTGCGTTCGCGCACGTCTGGCCGTCACCGTGTCGGCGCTGGCTCTCGCCGTCGCGGCGGGACCGGCCCTGGCGCAGGAGGCGACCCAGGTCGAGGACGTCATCGTCACCGCGCAGAAGCGCGAGGAATCCATCCAGCAGGTGCCGATCGCCGTCTCGGCCCTGTCTTCGGAAGCGCTCAACGAACGGAAGATCGAGGGCGGCTCCGAACTGGTCCGGGCCGTGCCGAACGTCTCCTTTTCGAAGGCCAACTTCAGCATGTACAACTTCTCGATCCGCGGGGTCGGGACCAAGGCGATCTCGGCCAGCAGCGACCCCGCCGTGGCCGTCAGCTTCAACTCCACGCCGCTGATCCGCAACCGGCTGTTCGAGCAGGAATATCTCGACGTGGCGCGGGTGGAGGTGCTGCGCGGGCCGCAGGGCACGCTCTATGGCCGCAACGCCACGGGCGGCGTCGTCAACATGATCCCGAACCTGCCGGGCCGGGAGTTCGAGGGCTTCGTCAAGGCCGAGGCCGGCAACTACGACAGCCGCCGCATGCAGGCCCTGATCAACCTGCCGATCGGCGAGACCTTCGCCCTGCGCCTGGCGGGCGCGGCGACCCAGCGCGACGGCTTCGACCACAACACCTTCAACGACACCCAGGTCAACGACCGCGACCTGTGGTCCACCCGGCTGTCGGCGGCCTGGGAGCCGAACGACCGCTTCCGCAGCAACGTGATCTGGGAGCACTTCAAGGAAGACGACCATCGCTCGCGCACCGGCAAGCAGCTGTGCACCAACGATCCGGGTCCGACCACGGTCGGGGCGGTGACGATCACCTCGTCGCTGATCCGCAATCGCCTCAGCCAGGGCTGCCTGCCGGGGTCGCTGTACAATGACGCGGCCTATGGCGTGCCCAACGGCGGGGCCTTCGCCCACATCTTCCTGGCCTCGGTGTCGCTGGGCCAGAACGCGGCCAACCAGACGGTGTTCGCCGTGCCGCTGGGGACCGACCCCTATGCCGGCCTGACCCAGTCGCGCGACCTGCGCGAGATCGCCACCAGCTACGATCCGGTGTTCCGGGCCAAGAACGACGTCGTGCAGTTCAACCTCGAGTTCGACCTGACCGACAAGCTGAAGCTGATCTCGCAGACGGCCTACGCCAAGGACGACTACTACTCGTCCCAGGACTACAACCGCTTCGTCTCCAACCCGATCTTCAGCAGCACCGATGGCCTGTTCGACGTGCTGGGCCAGCCGATCGTCGGCAAGTCGTTCCTGTCGGGCGGCTACTACACCGACCCGCAGCTGGGCACGTCGAACCGGATGATCTCGGTCGATCTCAGCCGCTCGGACAATCGCCAGTGGACCCAGGAACTGCGCCTGCAGTCGGCCTTCGACGGCCGGTTCAACTTCAGCCTCGGGGCCAACTACATCGACTTCAAGTCGGCCGACGACTACTTCGTGTTCAACAACGTGTTCACGTTCCTGGCCGAGTACTATTACAACGTCGACGTCGCCCTGCCGACCGAGCAGGGCCGCCAGACCGCGCCCTGCACGCCGACCACTCCCAAGGAGTGCGTCTATGTGGATCCCACCTCGCTGGAGAACCTCGCGGGCGACGGCCACAACTACTTCCGCAGCAAGAACGCCATCCACACCCGCTCGTGGGGCGTGTTCGGCGAGGCCTATTACGATCTCACCCCCAATTGGCGGCTGACGGCGGGCCTGCGCTACACAGACGACCACAAGGTCAGCACGCCCTATCCGAGCCAGCTGCTGCTGGGCGCCGACCGGGGCAGTCCGGGCTCGTCGTCGGGCGGCTATGTCAGCCGCGGCTATCCGGCCCTGGACGATATCGACCAGCGCTGGGACGCGGTCACCGGCCGCCTGGTGCTCGACTGGAAACCGGAGCTCAGCTTCACCGACGCGACCCTGGTCTATGCCTCCTACTCGCGGGGCTACAAGGGCGGCGGCGCCAACCCGCCGCGCGTCGACATCAATCCGACGGTGATCCAGTACCAGCCGCTGGCCGAGACCTTCGATCCTGAATACGTCAACGCCTTCGAGATCGGGACCAAGAACACCCTGGCCGGCGGCGCGCTGCGGCTGAACGCTACGGCCTTCTATTACGACTACACCAACTACCAGGTGTCGCAGATCGTCGACCGCATCTCGCTGAACGAGAACTTCGACTCCCGCACCTGGGGCGTCGAACTCGAGACGGTGTTCCGGCCCAACCGCAACTTCCGCCTGGACGCCAATCTCGGCTACCTGAACACCAAGATCGCCGATGGCGAAGGCTCCATCGACGTCATGAACCGCACCCAGGGCAATGACGACTGGATGGTGCTGCGGCCGTGGCTGCAGGTGCCGTCCAACTGCATCGCGCCCACCCGCTATGTCGAGACCATCCTGTCGCGGCCGTTCCCGGTGGAGCTGCAGACCCTGGCCCTGCAGGCCCTGTGCGGCGGCTCGCTGCGGACGGGGACCTTCAATCCGAACTTCACCTCGACGCTGCCGTTCTGGCGGTTCTTCGGCTTCACCTACGACCCGCTGACCGAGGCCCCCAACGGCGGCCGCGGCTTCGAGGCCGACCTCAGCGGCAACGAACTGCCCAACGCGCCGAACTGGACCGCCAATGTCGGCGCCCAATACACCTTCTTCAAGGACGACTGGAGCCTGACGCTGCGCGGCGACTACTACTACCAGGGCAGCAGCTGGGCGCGGGTCTACAACACCGAGTACGACCGGCTGAAGGCCTGGGACAACGTCAACGTCTCCGCGACGCTGGAGAACCCCACCGCCGGGCTCGTCTTCCAGGCCTACGTCAAGAACCTGTTCGACAAGACCCCGATCACCGACACCTTCACCAACAGCGACGACACGGGCCTGACGGCCAACGTCTTCACCCTCGATCCGCGCCTCGTGGGGGTCAGCGTGTCCAAGCGCTTCTAGGCCCGATCCTCGGCGACTGGCCGTCCCGCAACCGTGGGACGGCGCCCTTTTCCGGCGCCCCCCGAGGGACGTCGTGGTCAGTCATGAATACATTATAAGTCATTGTTTTTTATAATTATTTCTTTTGACTCCAATGTAATTTGATAGTTGCATCGCCATCGACCTCCAATGAGAGGTTGTAAAAACAAGCAGGAGGAAGTCGTCATGTTGAAGAGCGCTTCTGTTCTCGCCGCCGCCGTCCTGGCCGCCGCGGGTTTCGCCGGGTCCGCCTCGGCCGCCACCATCACCCCCAACCCCACCAGCTTCACCCTGACCGGCACGCTGACCCTCAGCCAGTCGACGACGGTGACCTGCAACGTCTCCCTGACCGGCTCCGTGCCGGCCGGCGGCGGTTCGGCCACCATCACCAGCGGCTCGTTCAGCGGCGGCAGCTGGCAGTGCGGCACCCTGGTGTTCCCGACGGGCTTCCCGTGGGGCATCACGCTGAACGGCGGCACCTCGATCACCGTCGTCGGCATCGGCGCCACCTCGATCCTGGGCAGCTGCAGCGGCAACATCACCACCAGCTGGGTCAACGGCTCGCCGGGCAAGGTGACCTTCACCGGCGCCACGATCCCGGGCTCGCCCAACAGCTGCACCATCACCGGCACGCTCAACAGCTCGCCTTCGCTGACCGTGTCCTAAGGCACTATCGGGCGCAGTTTCTCTCCACCCCTGTCTGGCCGGGATCCTTCGGGTTCCCGGCCTTTTTCTTGTTGCGGAGCGAGGGCTTGACGCAAGGCGAGGTCCAGCCGACCGTGGCCGGGATCAGCGGCGCGCGGACGCGTCGGAGGGGAGTTCGCCCGTGTCTCTATCCCGGCTCGCACGCCTGGGCGTCGCAGCGTTCGTCGCGCTGGCCGCGACCACGCCCTTCCAGGCGCAGGCGCAGCTCCAGGGCCCCGACATCTTCGGCGTCTGGCGCAATCCCAAGGACAGCGTCCATGTGGAGATCAAGCCGTGCGGACCCGAGGTCTGCGGCTATGTGGTCTGGGCCAACGACGAGGCGCGGACCGACGCCCGCAAGGGCTCGGGCAACGAACTGCTGGGCCAGCAGCTGCTGCGCGACTTCGCCCGCGGCGACAAGGGCGAGTGGCGCGGCAAGGTCTTCGCGCCGGACGTCAACATGACCTTCTCGGGCCGGGTGCTGGTGCTCGACGCCGGCCGACTGAGGGCCAAGGGCTGCGTGTTGGGCAACCTGCTGTGCAAGACGCAGGTTTGGACGCGGGTGGCTTAGGGGGCGAAAACCTCGTCCTTCGACAAGCTCAGGATGAGGTTTTTCTATCACCCTGGCCTGAAATGATCCTCACCCTGAGCCTGTCGAAGGGCGAGGATCACTCACGGAGCCGGATATTGCCGCCCCTTAGGCCTGCGGACGCGCGGCCGAGAACGCCCAGCGCGAAACTTCGCCCGGCTGCAGGGTGGCGGCGTCGACGAAGGCGTGGCCGAAGCGGTCGTCGGCCTTGCGGTAGGCCAGCTCCACCAGACCAGCCTGCGAGCACAGCACCGAGGCGCGCGTGCGGTGGCCGCAGCGGAGCACGACCTCGACGGTGTCGCCGACCCGGACAGGGAAGGTGATCTTGGGCTGTTTCTTGCGACGAAGCATGGCGGGCACTCGTGGAAAGGGCCGGGGAACAGGTCCCCGGCTTTGAAGTCCACGATGCGCCGTCCAGGATTAACCGCGCTTGAACAGCGGCTTAAGGCCGCATTCCGCTCTCTCTGGAGCGTGGCGGGCGCCGGAACCGCTGACACTTTCGGCTGCCACGCTTTGACTCAAGCTTCATCAACCACCGTGTTCGACAGCAGGCCGACGCCGGTGATCTCGACCTCGACGACGTCGCCGGCCTTCATCCACAGCGGCGGTTCGCGCTTGGCGCCGACGCCGCCCGGGGTGCCGGTCAGGATCAGGTCGCCCGGCGACAGCGGGGTGAAGCCCGACAGGTAGGCGATGATGGTCGGCAGCGGGAAGATCAGGTCGGCCAGGCTGGCGTGCTGCACCTGCTGGCCGTTGAGGCGGGTGGTGACGGTGACGGCGTTCAGGTCGTCGATCTCGTCGGGCGTGACCAGCCAGGGGCCAAGGCCGCCGGTGCCGGGGAAGTTCTTCCCCGGCGTGAACTGCTGGGTGTGCCACTGCCAGTCGCGCACCGAGGCGTCGTTGGCGCAGGCAAAGCCCGCCACGTGGCTCATGGCGTCGGCCTCGCTGATGTGGCGGCCGCCCTTGCCGATGACGATGGCCAGTTCGCCCTCATAGTCGAGGCTGGTCGAGCTCTTGGGTCGCACGATCGGGCCGCCGTGCGGGGTCAGGGTGTCGGCGAAGCGGGTGAAGATCGATGGGTGGCCGACCTTGGCCCGGCCGGTCTCCTGGCGGTGGGTCTCGTAGTTGTGGCCGACGCAGAAGATCTTGCCCGGCGTGGTGACGACCGGCAGCAGCTGGATCTCGGAGACCGGCACGTCGAAGGCGGCTTCGGCGGCCAGAGCGGGGATGGCGTCCAGGCGCAGGGCGGCGACGAGGTCGTGCTCGTCCGGACCGGCGATGGCCCCGAAGTCGGCGACGCGGTCGCCCTGGATCGCGCCGTAGGAGGCGACGCCGCCGCGCAGGAAGCTGATCAGTTTCATGAGGTTCGTCTCAACTCTTGGAGTGCGTTGCGTCTAGGCGGTCGGGAGGGCTGCGTGCCCGAAGGTGCGCTCGGCCTGGGTCAGGGCGGCGAAGTCCTTGCCCGACAGGCCCCACTGGTCGATGCGGCCCTCGGGCCAGGTCCAGTCCTCGGGGGCGCCGACCTTGTAGTCGTCGGGGATGACCTCGACGGCGGTGGAGAACTCCACGACCGCGCCGAAAGGGGCGATGAAATAGGCGAAGACGTTGTCGCCCGGGCCGTGGCGGCCAGGGCCCCAGGCCGGAACCGCGCCGGTGTCGCGCAGGCGGCCGACGCCGCGCATCACCGCGTCCAGGTCGGCCATCTCGAAGGCGATGTGGTTCAGCGAGGTGAAGCCGGCGCGGGCGAAGGCGGTGGAGTGGTGCGAGGCGTTGCAGCGCACGAACACCATGCCCTTGGTGCGGTCGGAGACCTTGAAGCCCAGGGCCGCCTCGGCGAAGTCGGCCGTAGCCTCGGCGTCGGCGGCGTTCATCACCACGTGGGTCAGCTTGACCGGCAGCTCGCGGCCCTCGATCGGCTCGGCCAGGGCCGCGTCGTGCAGGAAGCGGAAGACCTCGCCCTCGGGCAGCTGGACCAGGATTCCCCGTCCACCGCCGAGGTCTTCGGAGACCGTCTCGACCACCGGGGCGCCGGCGGCGCGGGCCTTGGCGGCGATGGCTTCAACCTCGGCCTCCTCGCCGACGAAGGTGGTGCAGCGCACCGACGGTCCCGGCGTCTCGGTCATGGCCACGAGATAGGGGAAGGTCCCCGAGCCGCGCAGGTAGCGTGTCTCGCCCGCCGACCCGGCGTCGGCCAGGCCCCAGGTCCCGGTCAGGAAGTCGGCGGCCGCGGCGGTGTCGGGCAAATTCAGTTCGATGCTGCGAAGGCGCATGGGGGACACTCTAAGCTTGCGGCGCAGGCGCGCCGCCGGGATCGGGGGTGAGGGCGGCGGCGATGACGCCGGCGATGGCGCAGGCCTCGTCGGCGTCGCCGGTGTCGCCGCTGATGCCCACCGCGCCGATGATCCGGCCGCCTTCGTCGCGGATCAGCACGCCGCCGGGCGAGGGGGCCATGGCCCCGCCGCTGATGGCGAACAGGGCCGAGTAGAACACCGGGGCGGCGTTGGCGCGCTTGGCCAGTTCGCGGCTGCCGTAGCCCATGCCCAGAGCGCCGGTGGCCTTGGCGACGGCGATCTGCGGCCGCATCAGGCTGGCGTCGTCCTCGCGCTTGAGGGCCACCAGATGCGCGCCCGCGTCGAGCACGGCCACGGCCAGCGGCTGGTAGCCGTCGCGGCGGGCTTGGGCCAGGGCGGCGTCGACGATGATGGAGGCGGCCTCCAGGGTCAGACGGGACATGCGGTCTCCTCGGGCGCTGCGACCTTCAGGGACAGGTCGGCGCGAAGCTGGTCGATCAGGGCGGGCAGGGCGTCGGCCGTTTCGGCGACCCCGTAGACGTAGCGGTCGGGCCGCAGCAGCACGGCGGCCGCGCCCTTGGCGTCGAGCCAGGCGGCAAGCGCGCCGTCGGCGTCGTCGAGCCCCTGGCCGATCACGTGGATCGAACCGCCGATGTGGGCGAAGGCCGGCGATGACGCGACGGGTTCACGAGCGATGACCGCGAAGCCTTCGCCCAGGACGTCGTCGAGCAGCACGCCGCCGACGCGGGGATGGATGAAGCGTTCGCCGGAGCCGGGCCGGGCGACGCCGGCCTGGTAGGCGGGGATCAGGTCGGCGGCCGTGGTTCCAGGCTTGGCGGCGGCCATGACCTCGCGCATGTGGGCGTCGCGCTCGGCGGCCTTGGCGGGGTCGAGCTGGCAGATGTAGCGGCCCGCGTTCACGGCCGCGCCGATCACGCCGCGCACGTGCGGGTCGCGTTCGGGCTGGTAGGTGTCGAGCAGGGCCTCATTGGCCAGGCCGGCGATCACCAGGGGCAGCTTCCAGGCGAGGTTGGAGACGTCGCGCAGGCCGTGGCACATGCCCTGGCCGAAGAACGGCGGGGTCTGGTGGGCGGCGTCGCCGGCCAGGAACACCCGGCCCACGCGCCAGCGCTCGGCGACCAGGCCGTGGAAGCGATAGGTGGCGGCGCGCACCAGGCGGTAGGTCGAGCCCTCCACCCACGGCGCGATGAGAGCCTCGACCTGCTCGGTCGCCATCATCGCCTGGTCGTCCTCGCCGGGCAGCAGCATGAACTCCCAGCGGCGGTGATTTCCACGGCCCGGTACGATGGTGGCCGGACGGCGCGGATCGCACAGCATGACGGACAGCTGCTGCAGGTCGGCGCCCGCCGGCAGGCCGGGGATGTCGGGGAAGACGATCGGACCGTCGACCTCGGCGTCAACCACCAGCCAGGGCTCTTCGAAGTCGAGGTCGTCGAGCTTGACGCCCAGGCTCTTGCGCACGGCGCTGCGGGCCCCGTCGCAGGCGATCACCCAGCGGGCCCGCAGGGTTTCGCCGCCGGCCAGGACGAGGTCGGCGCCGGCGTCGTCCTGGGTCAGGCTTTCCAGCTTGGCGCCCAGGCGCAGGGTCACGGCCGGAAAGCGGGCCAGGGCGTCGCGCAACTGCGCTTCCAGCTCCGGCTGGTAGAAGAAGTAGTCGTTGGCCCATCCGAAGCGCTTGGCCTGGCCGGCCGTGCCCATGTAGCGGATCACCCCGCCGTCGGCGCCGATGTGCAGGTGGCCCTGCGTCTCGCGCATCAGCGGATGCAGGCGATCGACGAGGCCCGCGCCCTGGAAGATGCGCATCATCTCGTGGTCGAGGTGGACGGCGCGGGGCAGGGGATGCGGATCGCGCTCCTGCTCGAGCACCAGAACGCTGAGGCCCGCCTGGCCCAGGAGATTGGCGGCCAGGGCCCCGACGGGGCCGCAGCCGACGATGGCGACGTCGTAGGTCATCACAGGTGCTTGTCGAGAAAACGGACGATGGCGGGGGCGACCCGGCCGGCGGCGGTGTGGGGCGTGTCGACCTCTTCCTCGCTGAACCAGAAGTGGCCGGCGTCGGGCACGGGCAGGGTGCGCACGAAGAAACGGGCCTGGCGCAGGGCGCGGGCGAAGGCCTCGGACTGGGCCGGGGCGATGTCGTGGTCGTTCTGCCCCCAGATCACCAGCACCTTCAGGGCGTTGCGATCGTAGCGCACGTGACGCAGCGGCGAGGCGGCGACATAGGCCTGCGGGTCCTCGTAAGGGTCCACGCCCAGCATGCGGTGGGTCGGATCGGTCCCGAGGGCGGCGTTCTTGTCGAGATCGGCCTGCCAGTGGGCGAACAGGTCGTAGACGCCGTAGACGGCGACCAGGGTCTTGAACTGGACGGTCTCGCCATAGAGCCAGGGCTGGCCCTGGGCCAGGGCGGCCAGGGCCGTCAGGTGCGCGCCGGCCGAGGCGCCGAGCAGGCCGATGCGGTCGGCGTCGACGCCCAGCGACGCGGCTTCGCGCTTGAGGAGCCGCGCGGCCTCGACCACGTCCTGGACGTTGCCGGGAAACGACTTGCCGTTGGTGGAGCGGCGGTAGTCGATGGCGAAGACGGCGTAGCCCTGGGCGGCCAGGTGCTTGCCCCAACGGGCCAGCTGGGCCTTGTCGTTGCGCAGCCAGGCGCCGCCGGGGGCGGCAACCAGCACGGGGTGCGGGCCGGGGGCGTCGGGCAGGTAGAGGTCGCCCTTCAGCTCGGCCGAACCGGCCGCGCCGAAGACGATGTCGGAACGCAGGGTCATCAGGCGGCTCGCGCGATCGGTTGCGCCGGCGCCTTGTGCATCTTGCCGTCCTTCATGATCATCAGCAGGCGGTCGCGGCGCTGCAGGATCGAGACGTCCTGCGTCGGGTCGCCGTCGACCAGCAGCAGGTCGGCCAGATAGCCCGGCTCGACCAAACCGAGCTCGTGGGCGCGGCCCATCAGCTCGCCGCCCAGCTTGGTGGCGGCCACCAGGGCCTCGGTCGGGGTGTAGCCGAACAGGTCGACGAAGTGCTGCAGGTCGCGGGCGTTGGTCCCGTTCGGATTGAACGGGAAACCGTAGTCGCCGCCGGGCAGAACCCGGATGCCTCGGCGCTTAAGCTCGGGGATGAGCTTCTTGGACAATTCTATAACCGGAACAGCGGCTTCCTTCATCGACGTCATGTCGATGTGGGGCGGCGGCTTGGCTTCCAGGGTGGCGACGATGACGCCGATGGCGGGCGCCACGAAGATCTCGTCCTTGGCCGCTTCCAGCAGGTCGAGGGCTTCGGCGTCGGCGTAGGTGCAGTGGTAGAGCACCCGCACGCCAGCCCGCAGGGCCATCTTGATCGCCTCGCTGGCCTGGGTGTGGGCCGACAGCCAGATGTCGCTTTCGCGGGCCTGCTCGCCGGCCGCCTGGGCCTCTTCCTCGGTATATAGGATATGCTGCGAACTGCCGGGCAGCAGCGCGTCCTCGCCGCTGATCTGCAGCTTGACCTGGTCGATGCCGATCTCCTTGCAGAACTTGACGAAGGCCTTCATGGCGTCGGCGCCGCGGCCGTGATGGATGTCGCCGGTGGCGATCGGGTCGCCTTCGGGGCTGCGCTCGATGGTCGAGGCGCGCAGGCGCGGGCCGGGGGTCCAGCCGCCGTCGATCTCGTTGCGGACCACCACCTCGATGCGTTCGCCCAGGGCGCCGGCCGAATAGGCGCTGGTGAAGCCGCTCTCCAGCAGCACCCGGGCGTTGCGTACTGTGGCCAGCAGTTGTTCTTCCGGCGGCAGCACGAAGTCGGGGATGAAGCGCTCGATCGACGAGGGCCAGGACAGGTGGGCGTGAGCCTCGACCATGCCCGGCATCAGGGTGGCCCCGGCGCCGTCGATCACGGTGGCGTCGGCGGCCTCGATGCGGCCTTCGGACGCCGTCTCCGCCACGCGGGCGATGCGGTTGTCCTCGATCAGAACCTCGCCGGAGAAGGGCGCGCGGCCCGAACCGTCGAAGATCTGGATGTTGGTGATGAGCGTACGCGCCACGTGTGGTTCCACCCTGTCGATTCTTGTTCGCGGGCGGCGGTCGATGATGCGCCGCGCCCCTTGCCGCCATTTACGGGGAGGGGACCGGCCGGAAAAAATTCAATCGGGGAATGTCTCGCATCACCGGCGATGATGGGGCCGCCGAGCCAGGGACGCCTTGATGCGGCTTATGGTCGCCATTCAGCGATTGAATTGGCGGATCGTCAGTATCGCGAGGAAGCTCTTCCCATACGCCGCCGACAGAGCGGTCTTGGGAGGAAACAGGACATGACCATCGACATGGTCTCGCGTCGCCCTCGGCGCGCGCACGGGCTGACCAGCAGCCTCTTCTGCTTCACGACGATCATCGGCGGCCTGACGGCGGCGGCGGTGCTGCTCAAGATGCTGATCAGCCTGGCGAGCTGAGATCGCCGCTTCGCCTTTTCGTGTTTCGCGCCTAAATTCTCGCTGAGGATGCGCGGAGGCGGAAATGCTCGTTCCGGTGATTTTAGTCGCGGCGGCTTTTCAGGGGGCTGCGCCAGGTCCCCATGCGTCGCCCAAGGCCGAGCCGGCCACGATGGCCGACGCCATGGCGCTCTACGGGGCGCCGGCCGCGCGGCTGCAGCGACCCGATGGCGGCGTGAGGCTGCGATGGATCCGTTTCGACGAGAGCATCCTCGGTGCATGGAGATGAGGACGATCGACTTCACCGCCTCCGGCGCCGTCGTCGATCGCAGTCTTCGCCTCGTACAGGCCAGGACGCCCACGGCCTTTTAAACCGCCTGGAGCCCCTAGAGGCTCTGGGCGTGCTCGATCAGGAAGTCGCGCAGCCACAGCGTGCCCGCGTCGGTTTCCTTGTTCTTGTGCCACTGAAGGAACTCGGTGAAGGTCGCGATCTCGACCGGCGGCGCCAAGATCTTCAACGGCAGGCGCTTGGCCAGTATGGCCGCGTTGCGGGCGTGGACCGTGGCGATCATGTTGGTTCCGACCACGATCTCGGCCACGCAGTTGAAGGTCGGGGCGTGGACGACGATGTTGCGCTCCACGCCTTGCGCGTCGAGGGATTCCTGCTCGATATGCGGCGGGTTGTGCGGGCCCAGCGTCACCGAGACGTGCTCGAGCTCCAGGTACTTTTCCAGGCTGAGGCTGGCGCCGACCAGCGGATTGTCGCGCCAGGCGATGCAGGCGAAGCGGTCGCTGAACAGCGGGCTCTTAGGATGCCCCGGGTCGCACTTGCGCTCGGGCGAGATCATGAAGTCGATCTTGCCTTCGCCCAGCAGGGCCGCGCTCTGGTCGGAGGTCAGCAGCACGACGATCTTGAGCCGCGGGGCGACGGTGACCAGCTTGCGGATGGCCCCGGTCATCAGGACGTTGAACACGTAGTCCGAGCACACGAAAGTGAAGGTGCGGTCGGCGGCGGCGGGATCGAATTCCGAGCGGTTGACGACGATCCGGCGCAGGCCGTCCAGGGCCTCGCGCACCGGCCCGGCCAGGCTTTCGGCGAAGGGGGTAGGGACCATCTTGCGGCCGACCTGCACCAGCAGGTCGTCCTCGAAATGCTGGCGCAGACGGGAAAGGGCGTTGCTGATCGCCGGCTGGGTGAGCCTCAGGGCCTGGGCCGTCTGGCTGACGCTGCGCTCCTGCAGCAGGGAGTCGAGGACCACCAGCAGGTTCAGGTCGAGATTGTGAAAGCGCATCGCGGCTCCTCCTCAGACCCGGGCTCGGGTCGCCGGGCCTTCTGTCGGACCCTGGTCCTCCAGCGCTTAGACCGCGTGGCGGCGTTACGGCAAGTGCGATCTAAGTTTCACAATATGAAATGCAGTCCCGCATAATCCTGGGTGATAGGTCGTGTTCAACGATTGAATTCGTCGCGCCCCACACCCCTCGCTAACGTGAAGCTCAAGACGACGTCCGGCGACAAGCCGGCGAATAGGGACATGGAAACGAGATCGGCCAACGAGCCGGTCCGAGGGAAGGGGAGACCCCATATGAACGGATTCAAGCTCAGCCTGCTGGCCGCCACCGGCCTCAGCGTCGCCATCGGCGGCGCGGCGCGTGCGCAGGAAGCCGGCACGACGGAATCGCCGATCGCCATCGAGGAAGTGGTGGTCACCGCCACCCGCCGCTCCGAGCGCCTGCAGGACGTGCCGCTGGCCGTCTCGGCCGTCAGCGGCGACCAGCTGGCCGCCACCGGCGGCAAGGCGATCACCGACCTGCAGTATTCGGTCGCCGGCGTGCAGTTTGGCACCACCCCCAACGACTCCGGCTTCCGCCTGCGCGGCGTCGGCTCGGCCGGCGGCTTCACCTCGAGCTCGGAATCGCCGGTCGGCCTGGTCGTCGACGGGGTCGTGGTGCCGTTCGGCTCGCCGGTCGACAGCCTGGGCGACCTGGAGCGCGTCGAGGTGCTGAAGGGCCCGCAAGGCACCCAGTTCGGCAAGAACGCCTCCAGCGGCGTCATCTCGATCACCACCCGCAAGCCCAGCCTGACCCAGGCCACAGGCGACTTCTTCGCCTCCTACGGCTCGCTGAACGAGCGCGACGTGCACGGCGGCGTCACCGCACCGCTGTCGGACACCCTGGCCGTCGGCATCTTCGTCTACGACAAGGCCTATGACGGCTACGTCCACAACGTGGTGCGCAACGAGGACTGGGGCGGCATCCACAACAACGGCGCCCGCGGCAAGCTCTACTGGAAGCCGACCGACACCTTCAGCGCCTACCTCATCGGCGACTATTCGCGCCAACGCCAGAAGGGCCCGGGCCAGCTGTGGACCCTGAACAAGGCCCCCACCACCGACGCCAATTTCCTGGCTCCGTTCACCAGCCTGTCGGCCCTGGGCGTCACGGCCGGCGCTTCGAACGACAAGTCGATCGAGGAGGGCGGCGGCACTCTCGGCACGACCAACTACGGCGCCTCGCTGGAGCTGAACTGGGACGTGGGCGAGTACACCCTGACCTCGCTGAGCGCCTATCGCGGCTATGAGGATGATCCGTACAACTATTCGATCGACGGCTCGCCCCAGGCCAAGTTCACCGCCCAGGCGCGGGGACAGATCAAGACCCAGGCCTCGCAGGAATTCCGCCTGACCTCGCCCAGCAGCGGCCGCCTCAGCTATGTCGCGGGCCTGTTCGTCTCGCGCCTGAAGACCGAGAACACCGGCGAGAGCGCCCAGCTGCGCCCGGCCACGCCCTACAGCACCGCCCCGGTTGTGTCGATCACCGCGGGCCTGAACCACGGCAAGACCACGACCGACAGCGCCGCGGTGTTCATCGACGGCCGCTACAAGCTGAGCGACACCCTCAGCCTGCTGGGCGGCGCACGGATGACCAAGGACAAGGTCGAGGCCTCCAACTGGTCCGAGCTCGATCCGTCGCTGCCGGCCTTCCTGACCGCCGGCGGGACCACTGTGCCCTATGCGCCGCGCGCCCTGCAGACCGGCTCGACGTCCAAGTCCAGCCCCTCGGGCCGGATCGGCCTGGACTGGAAGCCTTCGGACAACGTGCTGATCTTCGGCACCGTCGCCCGCGGCTATCTGGGCCCGACGGTGACCTTCTCGGCGCTCAGCGGCACCAAGACCAATGTCGCGCCGCAGACGGTCGACGACGTCACCATCGGCGCCAAGACGACCCTGCTGGATCGCCGCCTGACGCTGAACGGCAACCTCTTCTACGACAAGTACACCGACCTGCAGACGGCGGTGCTGCGCAACAACGAGTTCGTCACCGAGAACGCCGGCGGCCTGACGGCAAAGGGCTTCGAGATCGAGGCCAACCTGCGGGTCAGCAGTTCGCTGAAGCTGAACGCCTCGACCACCTATTCCGACGCCAAATATACCGACTACATCACCAGCTGCCCGAACAACCTGATCCTGGCGGGCTACGCCGGCTGCACCTTGACCAACGGCACCTATGTCTACCAGGCCAAGGGCCAGACCCTGGCCGGCGCGCCGAAGGTCACCGCCGTGTTCGGCGCCAACTACGAGCACGCGATCACCGACGCCCTGACCTTCGACGCCGCGGCCAACTACTCCTACCGCACCAAGACCCAGAACAGCGTCGGCAATCCCAACACCATCCAGAAGGGCTACGGCGTGCTCAACGTCTCGGCCGGGATCGGTCCGGAAGACCGCCAGTGGCGCGTCGGGGTGTTCGCCCGCAACCTGCTCAAGCAGGACTTCAATGCGGCGATCATCACCCTGCCGTTCCAGAGCGGCTATGACGGCTACATCAACTGGCGCACCCGCGAGGCCGAGCGCACCGTCGGCGTGACCCTCGAAGGCCACTTCTGATGCGGGGCAGGCTTTTCCTTCTGGTGGGCGCGGCTCTCGCCGCGTTCGCCGGGAGCGCCTTGGCCCAAGGCATCCCGCAGCGCGTCGAGGTCCGCACGATCCCGGCGCCGCCGCAGCCTGGCGCGATCCCCCTCTGGCCCGGCGTCGCGCCGGGTTCGGAGGGCGCGACCCAGGTCGAGCACTGGAACTACCTGATCGACGGCGTGGCCGTGCGCAACGTCACCAAGCCGACCCTGACGCCGTACCTGCCGGCCAAGGACAAGGCCACGGGCGCGGCGGTGATCGTCGCCCCCGGCGGCGCCTACATGCTGCTGTCGATGGAGTGGGAGGGCGAGAAGGTCGCCCAGTGGCTGGCCGATCACGGGATCGCCGCCTTCGTGCTGAAGTACCGCCTGGACCCGACGCCCGACGACGACCAGGAGACGCTGAAGGTGCTGGGCGCGCGCTTCGGCGCGGCGGCCAGGGCCGGGGCAGACAAGGCCCCGCCGATCAGCCAGCCCCTGGCTCTCGACGACGCCCAGCAGGCCCTGCGCCTGGTGCGCTCACGCGCCGCCGAGTGGGGCGTCGATCCCAAGCGGGTAGGGCTGATGGGCTTTTCGGCCGGGGCCATGACCACCTTGGGCGCGACCCTGCGCAATGCGCCCGACGCCCGTCCGGACTTCATCGCCCCGATCTACGGTCCGATGAACACGGTGAGCCCGCCGGCCGATCCGCCGCCGATGTTCACCGCCATTGCCAATGACGATCCGCTGTTCGGCAACACCGACTACGGCCTCGTCCAGGCCTGGAGGAAGGCCGGCGGCAAGGTCGAGATGCACGTCTACGAGAAGGGCGACCACGGTTTTGGCCTGCACAAGCGGGGCACGACCAGCGACCTCTGGATCGACCAGTTCTACGCCTGGATGGCCGCCCGCGGCCTGCTCAAGCCCGCCGCCTGATCTTTTCCCAGTTTCCAGTTTCGAGTTCCGGAGCCTTCGATGCCTTTCCGTGACGCAGATTTCTCCCGCCGGGCTTTGCTGACCGCGGGGGTCGCCGCGGCCGCCGCTCCGGTCGCCGCCCCGGCCATGGCCGCCGGTTCGGGCGACTTCCCCAAGGGCTTCCTCTGGGGCGCGGCCACCGCCGGCCACCAGGTGGAAGGCAACAACGTCAACAGCGACACCTGGCTGCTGGAGCAGTTGAAGCCCAGTCCGTTCATGGAGCCGTCGGGCGACGCCTGCGACCACTATCACCGCTACGAGGCCGACATCGCCCTCCTGGCGAAGCTGGGTTTGAACACCTATCGCTTCTCGCTGGAATGGGCGCGGATCGAGCCGGCCAAGGGCCAGTTCTCGGCCGCCGAGCTGGAGCACTATCGCCGGGTCGCCCTGACCTGCCGCAAGCACGGCGTCACGCCGCTGATCACCTTCAACCACTTCGTCGTGCCGCGCTGGTTCGCGGCCCAGGGCGGCTGGGAGAACCCGGAAAGTCCGGCCCTGTTCGCGCGCTACTGCGCCTATGCGGTCAAGGGCGTAGGCGACCTGGCCGGCGGGGCCGCCACTTTCAACGAACCCAATATCGGCCTGCTGCTGCAGTGGATCCTGCCGCCGTTCATCCTCGACCAGATGAAGCAGGCGATGGTCGACGCGGCCAAGGCCTGCGGCACGCCGCTTTTCTCCAGCGCCCAGTTCGGTCGCCAGGACGTGATGCTGCCCAACCTGATCGAGGCCCACAAGCAGGGCTACGCCGCCATCAAGGCCGGTCCTGGCGACTTCCCGGTCGGCGCCACCCTGGCGATGCTGGACGACCATGCCGTGGGCGAGAACAGCCGGCGCGACGAGAAGCGGGCCCAGTGCTACGACCCGTGGCTGAAGGCCATCAAGGAGACCGGCGACTTCGTCGGCGTGCAGACCTACAGCCGCGCCCTGATCGACGCCAAGGGCCAGATGCAGCCGCCACAGGGCGCCGAGCTGACCCAGACCGGCGAGGAGTTCTCGCCCCAGGCCCTGGGCCAGACCGTGCGCTACGCCCACGCCCTCTCGGGCAAGTCGATCTACGTCACCGAGAACGGCGTCGCGATCGAGGACGACACGCGCCGCGTGGCCTACATCAAGATCGCGCTGCAAGGCCTGAAGGCGGCGATGGACGACGGAATCCCGGTGAAGGGCTACGTCCACTGGTCGCTGCTGGACAATTTCGAGTGGGTGTTCGGCTACGGGCCGAAATTCGGCATCGTTGCGGTCGACCGCGCCACCCAGGCCCGCACGCCCAAGCCCAGCGCCATTCTGCTGGGCCAGATCGCCCGCGCCAACCGGATCTGAGGCCATGAAGAACGCTCTCATCGCCGGACTGATCGGCGGCGTCATCGGCGCGGTGATCAGCGCCGCCGTCGGCTATGTCGTCCCGCTTCCGCCGCACGCCCTGGCCAACGCCTTCGGCAACGGGATCAGCGGCTTGTTCAGCGGCTTCTTCGGGGGCTTCATGGCCCTGCTGGTCGAGGGGCTGAAGGCCCGTCGCGCCGCTTCCGCCGCCTGATCCGACCCTTGTTCGGGCGGCCGGCGTGTGGCCGCCCACGGAGTACCTGCCCATGACCCTGGCTCACCGCCTGATCGCCGGAGCGGCCCTGGCCGCCATGCTCGCCGGATCGCCGGCCCTGGCCCGGCAAGACGACTTGGCCAAGGGGTTCGCCGATCCGCCGAACACGGCGCGGCCGCGCGTCTGGTGGCACTGGATGAACGGCAACATCACCCAGGACGGGATCGACAAGGATCTGGCCTGGATGAAGCGCATCGGCCTGGCCGGGGTGCAAAACTTCGACGCCTCGTTCAACGAACCTGCCGGTCCCTTCAACACCCCCAAGATCGTCGACAAGCCGTTGGCCTTCATGACGCCGGAGTGGCGGGCGGCCTTCAAGCACGCGGTGGAAACAGCTGACGCCGACGGCTTCGAGTTCGCCATCGCCGGATCGCCTGGCTGGAGCGAGACAGGCGGTCCGTGGGTGACGCCCCAGCAGGCGATGAAGAAGCTGGTCTGGAGCGAGACGGTGGTCGAGGGCGGCCGCAAGCTCGCCAAGCCCTTGCCCGCGCCGCCTTCGATCACCGGGCCGTTCCAGACCGTGCCGGGCGGCGGTTCGGCCATGGCGGCGGTCAAGGGCGTCTCGCCCACCCTCTATCGGGACAGCGCCGTCGTCGCCTATCGCATCCCCGCCGCCGAGCAGGCCCCGGTCGCGGCCGCGACGATCACCGCCAGCAACCCCATCGACACTGCGGTTCTGGACGATGGCGATCTGGTCAAGCCGGTCGAGCTGTCCTTCGCGCCCGACAAGGAGACTTGGATCCAGTTCGACTTCGGCCGGCCCCAGACCCTGCGGGCCCTGCGCCTGGCGGCGGCCCACGCGGGCGGCTTCGGCGAGTTTGGCGCCACCGCGCCGGAAGGCCGGATCGAAGCCAGCGACGATGGCAAGACGTTCAGGCGCCTGAGGGACCTGCCGGTGCACGGCGCGCCTCAGCAGACCGTGGCCTTCGCCGCGACCAAGGCCCGTTACTTCCGCGTCGTCTTCCTGCCGCGCAAGCCCGATCCGGCCTCGGCCATGTTTGGCGTGCCGGCCCCGACCACCCACAAGATCAGCGAAGTGGCCTTCGAGGCCGCCGCGCGGGTTCAGCGTTTCGAGGACAAGGCCGGCTGGTCGTCCGCCCAGGGCCTGGGCGTGGAGGCGACCCCCGAAATCGACGCCGACGCCGTCATTCGCCGCGCGGACGTGGTCGACCTGACCGATCGCCTGAAGCCCGACGGGACCCTGGACTGGACCCCGCCAGCCGGCAAATGGATGGTGCTGCGCTACGGCTATTCGCTGACCGGTCGCCAGAACAGCCCGGCCTCCGACGCCGCGACCGGCCTTGAGGTCGACAAGTTGAGCGCCGAGCACGTGCGAGCCTATGCCGACGCCTATCTCGGTGAATACGAAAAGGCGGTCGGCCCCGAGTTGATGGGCAAGCGCGGCGTCCAGGCCTTGGTCACCGACAGCTGGGAAGCCGGCTCGGCCAACTGGACCGAGGCGATGCTGGCCAAGTTCCAGGCCCGGCGCGGCTATGATCCGCGGCCGTGGCTGCCGGTGCTGTCGGGCCGGGTGGTCGAGAGCGCCGCGGCCAGCGACGCCTTCCTGTGGGACTTCCGCAAGACCATCGGCGACCTGATCGCCGACGAGCACTACGGCGCGCTGTCGGACGCCCTGCATGCGCGGGGCATGAAGCGCTATGGCGAGTCCCACGAGACTGGCCGCGCCTTCGTCGGCGACGGCATGCAGGTCAAGAAGAGCGCCGACGTGCCAATGGGCGCGACCTGGACCGAGGTGCCGGTTACCAACGATCCCTTCAGCTACGACGCCGATATTCGCGAGAGTGCGTCCGTGGCCCACCTCTACGGCCAGAACCTGGTGGCGGCGGAGTCGTTCACCAGCGCCAGCAGCCCCTTCGGCTACGACCCGGCCAAGCTGAAGCCCACCGCCGACGCCATGATGGCCAACGGGCTCAACCGCTTCATCCTCCACACCTCGGTCCACCAGCCGGTCGATACGGCTGGGCCGGGCATGACCCTGGCCATCTTCGGCCAATGGTTCACCCGCAAGGAGACCTGGGCCGAGCAGGCGAGGCCCTGGATCGACTATCTGGGCCGCAGTTCGCTCTTGCTTCAGCAGGGCCGGTTCGTGGCCGACGTCGCCTGGTTCTACGGCGAGGACGGCAATGTCACCGAGCTCTACGGCAAGCGGCTGCCCGCCGTGCCGGCCGGCCACGCCTACGACTTCGTCAATGGCGACGCCCTGGTGAACCTGGTCGAGGCCAAGGACGGCCAGGTCGCCATGCCCTCGGGCATGCGCTACCGCGTGCTGGCCATCGATCCGGCGGTGAAGCGGATGACCGTGCCGGTGCTGCGCAAGCTGGCGGCGCTGAAGGCGGCGGGCGTGCCGATCGTCGGCGTGAAGCCGCTCGCCACGCCCAGCCTGTCGGACGATCCGGCCGAGTTCCAGCGACTGGCCGACCAGGTGTTCACGGGCGTCAGCCCCGACCTCGGCGCGGCCTTGGCCGGCGTCGGCCCCGACCTCGATGACGGCGGCGCGGGCCTGCGGTTCGTGCATCGCCAGTTGCCGGATGGGGATCTGTACTTCGTCTCCAATCCCGGCGACGCCAGGACCGCCTCGGTCAGCTTCCGCGCCAGCGGCCGCGAGGCCGAGATCTGGCGGGCCGACACCGGTTCGATAGCGCCGGCCAGCTACAAGACCGCCAGCGGCCGCACGACCGTGCCGCTGACCCTGGGCGCCCAGGACGCGGTGTTCGTGGTGTTCCGCAAGCCCGGCCCGGCCGAGCGCGCCGTCCCCGCCAAGGTCCGCACCGTGGCCGCCACGATCGACGGCGGCTGGAACCTCAGCTTCCCGCAAGGGCCGACCTTGAAGGACGTCAAGCCCGGCTCCTGGACCGAGAACGCCGACCCCGCCGTGCGCTACTTCTCCGGGACGGCGACCTACGCGACCAGCTTCAAGGCCCCGAAGGCGGGGAAGGGGGCTCGGGTCGTGCTCGACCTCGGAGCGGTCAAGAACCTCGCCAGCGTCAGCGTCAACGGCAAGGACCTGGGCGTGCTCTGGAAGGCGCCGTTCGAAGTCGACGTCACCGACGCCCTGAAGGCCGGCGACAACAGGCTCGAGGTCAAGGTCGTCAACCTGTGGCCCAACCGGCTGATCGGCGACAAGCAGCCCGGCTTCGCGGGCCAGAAGGCCTTCACCAGCTTCGATCCCTATCCGCCGCAGGCGCCGCTGTCGCCGTCGGGCCTGCTCGAGCCGGCCAAGCTGATCGTCGAGCGCCAGGAGTAACCGCGTATGGGCAACCCGCTTCTCGGGCTCGTCTTCCACTGGCTGGGAGGCCTGTCGTCGGCCAGTTTCTACGTGCCCTACAAGGGCATTCGGAAGTGGTCGTGGGAGATCTTCTGGCTCACCGGCGGCATCGTCAGCTGGCTGGTCGCGCCGTGGCTGTTCGCATCCTTGCAGACCAGGGACCTGCTGGCCGTTCTGGCCGCCACGCCGCGCGAGACCCTGTTCTGGTGCTGGCTGTTCGGCGCCCTGTGGGGCCTGGGCGGCCTGACCTTCGGCCTGACCATGCGGTATCTGGGCCTGTCGCTGGGCATGGCCGTGGCCCTGGGCCTGACGACCGCCTTCGGCACGCTGGTTCCGCCGCTGTTCGACGGGACCTTCGCCGACAAGCTGCTCAGCAACACCAGCGGCCGGGTGATCCTGGCCGGCGTGGTCGTCACCCTGCTGGGCATCGTGCTGGTGGCCCTGGCCGGCAAGGCCAAGGAGGCCGAGCTGTCGAACGAGGCCAAGACCGCCGCCGTCAGCGAGTTCAATCTGAAGAAGGGCCTGGCGGTCGCGGTGTTCTCCGGGATCATGAGCGCCTGCTTCGCCTTCGGCCTGGCGGCCGGCGAGCCGATCCGCAAGCTGTCGCTGGAGCACGGCACGGGCGTGCTGTGGCAAGGCCTGCCGGTGCTGTGCGTGGTGCTGCTGGGCGGCCTGACGACCAACCTGGTCTGGTGCGGCGGGCTGATCCTCAAGAACCGCAGCGCCGGTGAATGGCTGGGACGACGGCAGGGGGCCGGCGCCCCGCTGGCCCTCAACTTCGGTCTCTGCGCGCTCGGCGGCCTGGCCTGGTATCTGCAGTTCTTCTTCTACACCATGGGCGAGAGCCAGATGGGGCGGTTCGGCTTCTCCAGCTGGACCCTGCACATGGCCAGTATCATCATCTTCTCGACCCTGTGGGGCTTCGCCCTGAAGGAATGGGCCGCCGCCAGCAAGAAGACCCGCGGCCTGGTGATCGCCGGTATCGCCGTTCTGGTCGGCTCGACCGTGGTCATCGGCCTCGGCAACGCCCTGGCGGTCTAGGAGCGGTCGAATGACGGACGCGTCGCACAAACTCTCCCAGACGCTGCATCGCGGCCTCGACATCCTCGAGGCCGTGGCGGCCGGTTGCGTCAGCCCGGCGCAGATCGCCGAGCGCCTGTCGCTGAGCCGCAGCACGACCTATCGCCTGGCGGCGCTGCTGGCCGAGCGCGGCCACCTGGACGCCGGCGGCCAGGGCTACAGGCTGGGACCGCGGATGTTCGCCCTGGGCGCCAGCGCCGCGCGCGCCGTGGATCTGCCCAGGCTGGCCCAGCCGATCCTGGAACGCCTGACCCGCGACACCGGCGATGCGGCCAATCTGGGCGTGCGCGACGGCGACGAGGTGATCTACGTGGCCCAGTCGCCGGGCACGCGGCGGCTTGTGGTCCGCCACGGCGTTGGCGCCCGCAACCGGCTGCGCCAGACGGCCATGGGCCAGGCGCTGATGCTCGACGCCGTCGACGATCAGGAGACGCCAGAATGGCGCGACATCCTGCGCCGGGCCCGCGTCCATGGTCTGGGCTTCCACCGCGATATCGGCGGCGACGACATCGTCTGCATCTCGGCGCCCGTGCGCGACGCCGCCGGCGCGATCGTCGCGGCCATCAGCCTGTCGACCATTCCGCAGTATCTGGACGACGCCCGCCTCGAAGACGTCCGCGCGCTGGTCCGGCAGGCCGGCCTGGCCCTCAGCCGCAGGATCGGCGGCGAATAGGGCTCTAGATGTCGGTCTTCACATTTATCGCCTAAGGAATATTATCAGAAGAAATGTTATTCGACTTTTCGATCGTGACACATGTGTCACGGGTCATAATTGATGACCCCATTGGTTGCTGTCCCCAGAACCGTCAGATTTGATGGTCTGTGAGCGTCAAAGTTTCTGACCGCCCGATCGCAAGACGCCTTAGGGCTTGTGCTGTGGCCCGGTCGCTGAAAAATGCCCACATGACTGAGCGGTACGACAACCCCGAGCTCGTGGACGCCATAACGAGCGCAGTCCCATTGGCCTCGGACGAGCCTGTGATACTGGGGCGCGATGGCGTCGATCGTTTCGTCGTCATGTCAGCCAGGCGCTTTGCCCGTCTCTCGGAGCTGGCACCGGATCCGCGACGCGCCGTCAGTCTCGACACCATGTCAGTTGAAGACGCCGCCGAAATTCTAGCGGTGATCAAAGAGCAAGGCCTCGGATAGCCGCGGTCGCTGCATGGCTACTCGATGCGTATCCGCTCGATCGCGTCCTGTGTGATCCCGTCGCGCCGACGGTCGTAGAGCTTGGTCGTGCGCGGGCTCGAGTGATTGGCCATCTCCTGCGCCAGCTCCAGGGTGCCCTCGTTAAGGAGGAAGGTCGTGATGCCAGTGCCTCGAAACGAGTGGTTGCCGATCTTGGCCACAACACCGGCCGCCAGCGCCCTCCTCCGGACCATCGCGTAAGCGTCGTGTCGACTGAGCCGCTGCAGACCCAATTGCCCTGATCGCCCGCGCGCCGTGCGAAATAGCGGCGCCTTGGGCTGATCGCGATGACCCGCAACGGCCAGGTAGGCGTCCAGGTGGTCGAGCAGTTTGTGATGCACCGGCAGTTCGTGAACCTTTCCGCGCTTCTCGTGGAGCCGAACCCAGGAACGGCCGGCCGTCTGGATCAAGTCCTCGACGTTCATGCCGGTGGCCGCCGACACCCGAGCGAAACTGTAGGTCATCAGGGCGATAAGCGCCCGGTCGCGCAGACCGACCGGGGTGTCGTCCGGAATGCTGGCGATCAGCCGCTTGGCTTCGTCGGCGGCCAGGATCGGCGTCTTGCCGCGCTGCACGTCGTGGCTGGGGCCGCGGACCGAGGTCGCCGGATTGCTGGCCATCACGCCGGTTCGCACCAGCCAGTCGAAAAGGCTCCGCAGGCCCGCTAACCGGAGTTTGACGGTCGGAGCTGAAAACAGGACCTGACACTCTTCTATATAGGCGGCAATATGCAGCGGCCGGATGTCGCCTAGGGACGCCAGGTCCGCCACGCCTCGCCAGCCGAGGAAATGCTCGACCGCCCGCATGTAGGCGCCGCGCGTGTTGGCGTTCCGGATCGTGGCGGCGAAGAACTCAAAGAAGCGCTCGCCGGCATCGTCGCTGGTGTCTGCGACGATGGACGGTACGACGAAGCTTCGACCCGGATCCGCAAGAGCGACCACACTCGTTCGCTCTTCGGTCGCATCGGATTCCATTTTCCACCTGAGATCGTGCAAGCGCCCTACCCGCGCTGGACCATCCTATCACCATACATAAAGGACATTATGTATGATGAACGCGGGATTTGAGCGACCGCATGGGCTTGCGGAGGCCGCTCAGTTCAGTCCGGGGTGAAATGCAGGATTGAGCAGGTAAACGACAGCGTCGCCGGCCTTCTCGATCAGCACCTTCAACATCTTCATGTCATATCCGACGGTGTAGATGTATTTCGGCTCGGCATCGCGGATACGAACGCCAATAAAGCCGAAATAGAGGAGGAACTCGATCACCTTCAGAACATCAGCACCATCGATACCAGCGCTGGAAATCAACGCTTCTAGCTTGTCCTTTCGAAATTCGACCCCCTCCCCTATGAAATGATAGATAAGGTTGGTTTCCTTGCCCAGGATGTCGGTCAGCTCCTGGTCCGCTTCCGTGATCAGATCGAGCGAATAGGCTCGCATACCTTTCTCGATATCGGCCTCTTCAATTCGAGCGCGATTCAGATTGACCGCAAAACCAAGTGCGTGACCCAGAATCTTCAATAGATTCCGGGGGCGCATGAGCGACCGCTCAATGAAATACTGCGAAGTTTCTTCGCCCTCGTAGTGGCTTAGGCATATTTCAGACCACACTCGCTCGAACGGTGTGTTTTCCGGGATGCCATTGCGCACGAGCCGGCGGCGCATCATTTCGCGCAGCAAATCAGCGTCAGACCAATCTAGAACCGCGCGACTTTCTTTTCCGTAATCGGCCGAGCGCTCGACTAGCAATTGATAGACGTCATTGCGGACAAAAACGATGCAATGGAATTCATGACCATCGCCTTGAAGTTCGCGCTGAACCTTGCGTGCCGCATCTATAAGGCAACGCAGGATGAGCACATCCTCGGTTCCAATGCCTTGGGCGGACCACCCCTTGTCGAGATTGTCGAATAGAACCCATGTCTCGGACTTGAATTCGAGATAATCAGAAATTGCCGATCGTATTTCGCGAATGTTGTTTTTGTGAACGAGCTCTGTGACTTCAGCTGCCGTCAACCGCTGCTCAGACTCGCCCGACCGTTTCGCTTTGAACTCGGATGCGAGCTTCTGCGACAGGTTTAGAAGTCGTTCCGAGAAGTCGCCTTCACCAGCATCGCCACCACGATAGACCTCATTGAGTGCTTGGTACGGCTTGTAGAGCCGACCGTCGCGGATGTGTTTATCCTTGTCCTTCTCAAGAAGCTTGTAGGCGATTTCAAGGAATAGGACATATTCGAAAAATGCCGTGATCAGGTGATTGCGGGCACCTTCGGCGAGGAAGTCGAGGACATCTTCCTTGAGTCGGATAAGCTGATAACCCTGCGGTTTCAGGTCGACGACAATGTTCTGGACGTTGCTACGTTTCTGGTTGGTAAGCTGCCAAAACAGTGCCGTTTTGCCCGCACCTTTGCGGCCCACGACCATGTTGACTTCGCCACGCGAGGCCCGCCCGTATTGATCGGTTCGCACGTAGTAAGCGGCCAGCGTCTGTAGTTCGTTTTCGGCCGTAGGATCGCCGATGGACAGTTCAGCCAGCAGGTTGCCCTTGGTAATGGGCAAAGGATCGACTTCCTGGATTCGCTCGGTGACCTGGAGCGCCAATTCCGCGATGTGGTCACCGATCTCGTCCGGATGCTTGTAGCTTTTGACGAGATCGCGGACATCCAGCGGGGCGGGTCCACCCACGGGCTGCAAAATCAAAGTCGCCTTGCCAAGGCCGATAGCGACCCCGGCGGCAAACGCTGCTCTGATATTATGCACCTCGGCGTCTTGGTAATCGGCCGGCAATAGCGGAACGACGACGCCCAGCGCTGCGGATATGTCGTCGACCGCCTTCACGGCCGACAACCGCGGCTCCTCCTGTGGCAAAAAGCCTTTATACTGAAAGCGGCTTTTCTTGATGCGGCCAGTGATGGCCAACATCGCCTGGCTGGGCACAGGCGTTTGCAAAACGTAGATCGGGGCCTTGGAGTTGACCTTGGTTCCAATCGGGAGCGCGCCGTCTTTGCCTGTTCCTGCTAGGAGTGTCGCTAGGTCCTGCTCATTGGCGTACTCCTGGAACCCAAGGGTGTCGAAGATGCCGATGCGGTTGGCCAGTTCGCCCTGGCGGCTGAAAACCTTGGACCGTGTCAGGAAGATGCGCTTGCCCAGGCCAATGGCGTAGCCGATCTCGAAAGTAACGTTGAAATTCAGGGCGGTGATGTCGGCGACCAGATAATCGGCTTCGCTGATTTTCTGGAAGATCGGATCGGTCAGCGCACGGCCTGATATATCGTTCTCCAGCCAGAGATGGAGATTCATGTCGGGCGCGCGCTGGGCCAGTATCCCCTTTGCACTGTGGATACTCTGGCCGACTTCCGCAGGGTTGGACGGGAAGGCGTAGAACGCCGAGCGTTTGTCCGACATGGTCACTCCAGCGACTCGCGCAACGGTAGGCGTTCTAATCGTAAAGGTGAAGCTAGCCCCGCTGCGCTACGGCTACCAGGACTTAGCGTGATCAGGTCCTTGAGAGCGTGTACGGTCATCGCAGAGCGCATGCCTTACGGATCACCATGGGGCCAGGAAATGGCCCCGCAGCCACCCAGTGATATAGGCCAGCACCCTTGGCTCCCGCTCGAAGACCTCGCCAACGGCGTTGATCAGGATGGCGGAATCGTCGCGTTCAACCACCAGCCGTTCCAGCAGCAGGCCCGTGGCGAACTCCCGGACCGAAAGCAGCTCTCGGCGCCGCCAGAGGACTCCGATCACCGCGCATAGCACACGCAGGTGCGAGACGGGTTCGGCGCTGGCCCCGCCGAGCGCCCGCACGAGCCAGTAGAACCGGCCGGTGGGCGAGCGTGCGATGCCCTCCTTCTCGTCCCACCGGAGGGCGCGCAGCAGGAGATCTGGTGTGACGGCGATGTAGATGTGCCCCATTGCCACCAGCTGGGCTGACCAGTCGATATACTGGTCCAGGGTCGCCGCGGTTTGCTCGGCCGCGAAGGCGAGAGTCCACTGCGTCCAGGCAGCGCGCGCAACGCCCAGTTCGCTCGCCATAGTGCGAAGCCGAAGGTCGTCCGACACCAGCAGCAGGTCCTCGTTGAGCGCGATGAACAGCTCATCTAGGAAGTGGAAGCGCATCTGACCCACGGTTCGGGCGATGTTGTCGGGCAAGCTTTCGGGAGTGTGGGCCGGACAGACCCGAGCGTTGGCCTTCAGCCAAGCGATGGCGTCTTCGACAAGAGCGATGCCGTTGCGGATCGCTTCGGCGGACGTCTCAGTGAGGGTCGGCCGGCCGTCCCGATGGCCAACTTGTTGAAGCCCGTCCTGGGTGTGAGGCTCGAGGTAGTCCCGCCGCGTCGCTAGCTCGTCGAAGATCGCCGAGGACACGTGCATCTTCCCCAGCACCTGGACGACCGCATCCACGGCCTGCAGGCGCCACAAACACCAGAAGGTGGCCGTGTCGATCACGAAACCCTTGCCAGCGCTTGCGGTCAGCGCGTCGCCGGCGGCCTGGCGCTCAGGGATCGAGCCTGCGGCGTTGACGAGCCGGGGCCCGTCAAATTTCATGCCCTCGACCACGTCCAGGGCCGTCGAGCCAAGCTGCATAGCCAGCATGCTGAGCAAGGCCCGTCCGGCTTTGTAATCCTCAAGCGCGGCGTCCACCGTCGCCGTCTGTTCTTTCAACTTCGCATAGAACTTGTCGAACCCGCCGGGCCCGTCCGGATCGACCTTGAACTTCTGGAAGCCCGCATTGTCGGGAAAGCGCCGATGCAGGGTCTGGACGGCCTCTTGCATGCGGGAGATGAACTTGTGGGTGATCGAGACGATCTGGCCGGTCTCGCCATCGGGAAGTTCGACCTGGTCGTCGACAGCCTTGCCAAGCGCCGCCTGGGCCAACGGATGGCTGGGCTCCCAAGCCCGGTCGCTCAGCTGCCGCAGCCTTGAATCGGGCTCGATGACAAAGCGGATCGTCTCGTCCTCGGTGCGAATTTCGACGCAGACGTCTTCAGCGGCGATCCGGGCGTCGTAGGAGGTCTGCGCTCCCACGCGAGTGGCTTCCAGCGTCTGGAAACATTGCGCCATCAAGGCGCGGCGGTCGTCCCGATAGCGCCAGGAAAGCCAATAGGAGTAGCGAAGGGCCCGATCGCGATCGCCAAAGACAAAGAGGTAGCGGGCCAGCTTCAGGCGCTCGTCCAGGCCGTCGGCGCTCAGCCCCTCCAGGTCGCGCGACATGACCTTGGCGATCGCGCGGCGCTCGTCGCGCCGGGCCAGGACGTCCAGAAGAAGGAGTACTGGCTCAAGCTCGCCATCCTGCGCCTTGACAAGTTTGCGCGCCTCGACTTCCGCCGTGGCCAACTCACCGGCGTTATAGGCGTGCAAGGCGACGATGCGGATCACCGCGGGATCGTTGCGAACCAGGTCGCTGGCTTGCGAGATCGCCGCCAGGAAGCGCTTGTCACGACGTGAGGACGCCAGGGCGCGCAAGTAGAGCAGCGTGACTTCGTCGGGCTGAGAAAAACCAACATAGCCTTCGAGGCACTCGGACGCCTCGAAGTAGAGTTGGTGGCGGCACAGCAGATCGGCCAACGACGCGCGTATGGTCAGGGTCGTGTCGTCGTCGAGCCGGCTGGCGACGTCGAGCAGGCGGCGCTGCACCTCGGCGTGATCAAGGCCGTGCCGTGCATCCCACTCGATCTCGAAGACGTCCGCGAAGAGCGCGCGAGGTGCATCAAGAGCGATCTGGGCGCTGGCGCGATCCAGGGTGGCCCGATCGCGCAGCCGCAACGCGATGGAGCCGATAATCAGCCAGCGGGTCGTCTTGTGCTCGACCGGAACTATCTCATCGGGGATGGCCAGCAGCGCCGTCAGCGCCTCTTGCGGTTGGTCCTGGCTTATGAGCTCCGCGCGATAGAGCTGGGCTTCACCGTCCTGTGGGACAAGCGACAGCAGCTCTATGGCGCGCCCCTTGTCGCCGTCCATGGCCTCGATGACGCCCTGCAGCTTGCGCAGCCCCAACATCCCGGGATGAACAGCCAGGGTGCGGTCGATCAGGGCTCTGGCCTGGTCGAACTCGCCCAGCAGGCGATAAGCCACCGCTGCGTTGTTGGCGTACGCCTCAAGTTCGTACAAATCCTGGTAGTCGTCGCGCAGCCAAGCGTCCGCCCGCTCAGCCAGAAGTTTGGCCGCCGCCTCCAGGTTGGGCCGATGAACGCGTTGATCGATGGGGTGAGCCGGATCGTGGAACGGCGAGGCCATGTCCAAGACCGCGTGGGCGGCGCTGTAGCGGAACACCTCCTCGTCGGGATGGCGCCTTGCCGCCTCGATCGCCGCTTCCCGCCAGCTGGGATCCCGCCGCCGACGCTTAAACTCAACGCGACCCAGGTCAGCGTCCAAGGTCGAGCGGAGCGCGTCAGGGATCAGGGCCTCTGGATCGCCGTCCCAGGTCTCGTCACGGGCCAACGCCTGAAAAAGCACCGACACGCCGGCCTTCTCGGGCGCCGGGCCCGACATCGCTTGCTCAGCCAGTTGGCGCGCCTCGGGTATGCGTCCCTGAATCAGTCGCGCCAGGCCCAGGGTGGCGATCGCGTGGGAATTGGTGGGTTCGATCTCATAGGCCGCCTCCCAGTTCGCCGCCGCCTCTTCGACCCGGCCGAGGTCCAAAGCTGCGGAAGCCAGATTCGACTGAGCTCGAAAGAGAGCGTGAGGCGTGGCGGTGCGATCGATCGTTTCGAGCAGGCTCTGCAGCTGCTCGTAAGCGACCCGGGGCGAACCTGCGCGGTCAAGATCGCGGAGCGTATCGATACGGGCGTGGAGCGCGGGGTCTTCGGCGCCCCGGGGGCCGGCCGGCGCGCCGCCGCTCCGTCCCAGATGCGCCGCGGCCAGGCTCAGGACCTGCTTCCAAGACATCGCCTCGAGCGCGGCTTCGATCGCCAGCGGGTCGGCCTTGTTGAGCAGGCGCTCGTCCAGAGGCGCGCCCTGGGGGCCAGCGGTGACCTTGGCGGGGGCCTGTTCCGTCGCTGGCTCGGCAGGGCCCTTACGCACCGCCTCGGCTAGAGAGGACGCCGTCGGCGGGTCACTGGTGGGCAGGATCGCCTGGCTTCCCCCGCCCTGCCCGACCCGCTCGCGCGCGATCGTTTCAAGGGCGGCCTTACTGGACTTGGCGAAAAATTGGTCGCGGGGGACATTGATGCGCCAGCCGCTAGGCGTCTGATGCGCCGTGCCCTTGGACACCCGCGTCCAATAGGTGCGACCGCTGTCGGGATCGTGCAGCGCCAGCAGGACCGGCAGGGAGTGGCCGTCCCAATAGTCCATCTTCTCGGTGGGGAGGTAGAACCAGATGTGCTGGGCGTCGCCCTTTTCGAAGTAGGACGGGCCCGACTTTACCTGGACCTTGAGCAAAATGCCGGTGGCCTGACTGGCCGCGTCAGTCAGCTCAACTTCACCATCGATCCCAAAATCATGCTCGGTCAGGCGGCGATACATCCAGCCCAGCACGTTGTTGAAGAAGGCCTCGACCGCGAGGACCCCTTTGATCTCCATCGGACTGTAGGTCAGAGCACCCATGAGGGATGGAAATCCAAGTGAATATCATCGGGCCAAAAACCCATTTAGCTCCGATTCCCTGCCTACGACGCAATCCTGCCAACTCGTCCCCACCGGCCTCGGAGGGCGAGGCTCGCGTCACCCCCGCAGGTCGGCGTACGACGTCTATTTCCGCCTCACGCCGTCCTATCTCGGTAGGCCAACAGTCGCAGAGCATTTGCTACCACCAGGAGCGTCGAGCCTTCGTGGAACACCACGGCTGCGCCGATCTTCAGGCCAAAGAGGGTGGCGGGGATCAACACCGCCACCATGCCGAGGCTGACCCAGAGGTTCTGCTTGATGATCCAGCTGGTCTGCCGGCTGAGACCGACGGCGAATGGCAGATGGCTCAAATCGTCGGCCATTAGGGCGACGTCGGCCGTCTCCAGCGCCACGTCCGATCCCGCCGCGCCCATGGCCACACCGACGGTCGCGTTGGCCATGGCCGGCGCGTCGTTGACGCCGTCGCCGACCATGGCGACCTTGCCTTCCTTGGCCGCCAGCTCCTTGATGATCGCAACCTTGTCCTCGGGCATCAGGCCGCCCCGCGCCTCGTCCAGGCCCAGTTCCTTGGCCACGGCGTCGGCGACGGTCTGGTTGTCGCCCGACAGCATGACGATGCGCTTGATCCCCAGCTTTCGGAGCCGTTGGATGACGTTCCTGGCGGCCGACCGGGGCGTGTCCATCAAGCCCAAGACGCCCAGGAAGCGGTCACCATGATGGACGACCATAACCGTCCGCCCCTGCGCCTCCAGGTCCTCGGCCAGAGTGCGCACGGCGTCTGTCATGACCGGCGCGTCCTTGCCGTCGAACAGGCCTGGCTTGCCGATGATCGCCGCCGAACCCGACACCTTCGCCTGCACGCCCTTGCCGGTCAGGCTGTTGACCCCTTCAGCGACCGGCGGCGTGTGGTCGCCCAGACGTTCGCCCCCATCACGCACGACCGCCGCGGCCAAGGGGTGGTCGCTCAGCGCCTCGACGGCGACCGCCACGGCGAGTAGCTCACGCTCCTCAACGCCCTGGATCGGCTGCACATCGGTCACGCGCGGCTTGCCCTCCGTGAGGGTCCCGGTCTTGTCGAAGGCCATGGCGCTGAGGGTCCCCAGATTCTCCAGGGGGCCGCCGCCCTTGACCAGGACGCCGCCGCGACCGGCCCGAGCCACGCCGCTAAGGACCGCGCTGGGCACCGAGATCGCCAGGGCGCAGGGACTGGCGGCGACCAGCACCGCCATGGCGCGGTAGAAGCTGACGCTGAACGGCTCGTCGATGACCAGGAAGGCGAGCATTAGAAGACCGACC
Organism: Caulobacter hibisci; assembly: GCF_016135805.1. Classification (GTDB taxonomy): domain Bacteria; phylum Pseudomonadota; class Alphaproteobacteria; order Caulobacterales; family Caulobacteraceae; genus Caulobacter; species Caulobacter hibisci. Next base: position 76,795 of record NZ_JADWOX010000004.1, on the reverse strand, counting down.
CCGATCAGCACCGCCGGCACGAAGATCCGCTCGAACTTGTCGGTGAACTGCTGGGTAGGCGAACGCTGGGCCTCGGCCTCGGCGACCATCTTGACGACCCGGGCCAGGGTGGTCTCGGACGCCTTGCGCGCCACCCGAACATCAAGCGCCCCCGCCCCGTTGATCGTGCCGGCGAACACCCGGTGCTCGGCGCTAGCGCGCTCGAAACTCAAGGCCGGGTCGGAAACCGGCCGTTTATCGACCGGTACGCTCTCACCGGTTACCGGAGCCTGATCGACGCTGCTGTCCCCGGCGACGACCACGCCATCAGAAGCGATCCGCTCATTGGGGCGCACCAGCACGATGTCGTCGATCTGCAGGTCCTCGACAGGCACCTCGACCACGGTGTCGCCCCGCCGAACACTGGCGCGCTCCGGCGCCAGCTTGGCCAGGGCCTCGATGGCGCGACGCGCGCGGCCCATCGCGAAATGCTCCAGCGCATGGCCGATGCTGAACAGGAACAGCAGTAGCGCCCCCTCGGCCCACTGGCCCAGGGCCGCCGCCCCGGCGGCCGCCACCAGCATCAGGCTGTCGATCTCGAACTGACGCTTGCGCAGGTTCTCGATGGCCTCCTTCAGCGTGAAGTACCCGCCCAGCCCATAGGCGATCAGGAAACAGATCAGCGGCGCCAGGCCCGGCGCGCGCAGGCTAATCAACCACCCCGCCGCCAGGGCGACGCCCGAACCGATCGCGAAGATCAGCTCGGTGCGTTCCCCGAATATCCCGCCGTGCGTGTGACCATGACCGCCGGCGTCGCCGGGGTCATGGTCGCTGTGGTCGTGCCCGGATTGGTCGCTCGTCTCGGAGTGCGGCTGGGTGGTGGCCATGTCGGCGTCTCCAAGATCAGGATTTAGCGTGATGGCGGTGGCCGCCGTGCGCGACGATCGCGATGGTTTCAAGGGTGACTAGGCCGACCTCCTCGCCCTGGCCCAGGCTGTCCAGAAACCCCCGCAAACGAGGTTCTTCATCGACCAGTTCGACGATGACGTGCCGGCGGGGCGCCAGATCGACCGCCTTGGCGCCATGCACGATGCCCGCGTCCCCGTAAGCATCGATGACCTGCAGGATCGCGCCGTTGGCGACGCCCAGCGTGCGGGCCCGAGCCAGGAGCGCCTGCGCGTAAGGCTGCCCCTCCAGGATCGCGTCCGCGTCGGTATAAACCCGCAACAGGTGAAGGCGATCAGACGCCATGGGGCGCTCCTTGGCTAAGCGGTCTTGAGGATGAATGCGCGGAACGCATCAACGGTGGATCTTTCGGGGTTTGGTCAGGCGACGGGCGAGCGCCACGTCGAGCTGGCGCATCACGCCGCCATAGGTGCGAAGCAGGCTTTCCCCGAGGACGCCCTTGAGCCCGCCGACGCACTGAACGGTGTGGATGACGCGAGCGCCTTGCGGAACCGGATCGAGACGGAAGGTCTCAAGCAGTCGGATGCCATAGCCGCCCATGCGCCAGGCGATCAGGCGCGGGGGCTGTTGGGTGACGATCTCACCCGCCATTGAGATGGGGATCGGCAGCTTGCCGACCCGAATCCGGAAATCCAGCTGGCCCGCCTCGGCATGTTTTCCGGCCGGCGCGAGCGTCAGAAACGGGGCCCAGGCGCCGTAGGCGGGAAAGTCGGTGAGCAGTTTGAAAACTGCCTGGGGTTTTACGGCGAGGACCTGGCGGGTCGTCAGGGTGAGCGCATTTTGCGGTTCGGAAGGTGTCATGAATGGACCTCTTCCTGGCCGGCGCAGGCCGCGCGTTCGGTCTGGAGCGTCAGGTGATGCAGATCGAAGTCGTCCTGCAGCCGCCCGGCCACGGCCAGGCGCACGACCTCGAAATCAGCGCCCGGGGCGAGCACCAGATGCGCGGTGCAGCTGGGCTGGTCGGCGCCGCTCACCCAAACATGCAGATCGTGGACCGAGGCGACGCCAGGCGTGGCCGCCATGGTCGCGCGGATTTTGGTCAGATCGACGCCGCTCGGCGCGCCCTCGAGCAGGATCTGGGTGGCGTTCTTGAGCAGCAACCAGGTGCGCGGCAGCACCCACAGCCCGATCGCGATAGCCACGATCGGATCGACGAACCGCCAGCCGGTCAGCTTGATGACGAGGGCGCCGACGATGACACCCAGCGAGCCGAGCATGTCGGCCCAGACTTCGAGATAGGCGCCTTTGACGTTGAGGCTTTTGTCCTTGCCGGCCTTGAGCAGGCGCATGGCGATCAGGTTGATGACCAGACCCAGGACGGCGACCACCAGCATGCCGGTCGACTGGACCGGTTCGGGGTCGACGATCCGTTTGACACCCTCGATTAGGACGTAGATCGCCACGCCAAACAGCAGGACGGCGTTGAAGGCTGCGGCGATGATCTCGAAACGGCGATAGCCGAAGGTTCGGCGATCATCGGCGCTGCGCGCGCCGATCTTGATGGCCACCAGGGCCACAGCCAAGGCCGCGGCGTCGGTGAACATGTGCGCGGCGTCCGACAGCAGCGCCAGACTGTTGAACCGAATGCCGGCGACGATCTCAGCGATCAGAAAGGTCGAGGTCAGGCCCAGTGCGATGGCCAGCATCTTGCCGTTGGTCTGGCCGCCGGTGTGGTCGTGTCCGTGTTCCGCGCCCATGGGCGGATCTCCGTCATTCAGGGAAAAAGGGTCCGGCGCGCCGCGATCGGCGACGCGCCGACAAGACGTCAGAAGCCGCGTCGATGGCCGCCGTAGCGGACCACTTCGACCTTCTCCAAGGTCACCAGCCCCACCTCGTCATTTGGGGTCAGGGTGTCGATGAAGGCCTTGAGCGCGGCCTCTTCATCGACGATCTCCACCACCACCGGCAGGTTGGGCGCCAGATCGAAGGGCTGGCCGCCGTGCAGGGTGCTGGAGGCCCCAAAGCCTCGCAGTCCCCGCAGAACGGTCGCGCCGGCCAATCCCATCGCTCGGGCCCGTTCGACCAGGATGTCGAAGAAGCGCCGATCGCCGGTCATGGCGTTTTCGTCGGTGTAGATCCGCAGCAGCAGTGCTTGCCCGGGGGTCATCTTAGGCTCCTTGCTCTTGGGACGGCGCGGAACGCTCCACCGAGGCCTTGGGCGTCTTGCGCAGGACGAAACGGCAGATCGCCGGCAGGACGAACAAGGTCAGGGCGGTGGCGGTGATCAGGCCGCCGATGACCACGGTGGCCAGTGGGCGCTGGACCTCCGCGCCGGTCTCGGTGGCCAGGGCCATGGGCACAAAGCCCAGGGAGGCGACCAGACCGGTCATCATCACCGGGCGTAATCGTTCCATGGCCCCGTCGATGATCGCCTTTTCCAGGTCGAAGCCCTGGGCGAGGCGCTGACGAATGGCGGTCATCATCACCAGGCCGTTGAGCACGGCCACGCCCGATAGCGCGATGAACCCGACCGCAGCCGAGACCGAGAACGGGATGCCCCGCAGCGCTAGGCCAAACACCCCGCCGGCCAAGGCCAGGGGGATGGCCGAGAACACCGCCAGGGCCGGGGCGAAGCCCCCCAACGCCATGTAAAGCAGGGCGAAGATCAGCAGGAAGCAGAGTGGAACGACCAGGGCCAGGCGCGATTGCGCGGCCTTGAGGTTCTCGAACTGTCCGCTCCACTCGACCCAGGAGCCGGCCGGCAGCTTGACCTGCGCATCGACCTTGGCCTGGGCGTCGGCGACGAACGAGCCCAGATCGTTGCCGCGCACATTGGCCTGCACCACGACCCGGCGCTTACCATTCTCCCGGCTGACCTGGTTGAGGCCTTCCGAGTAGGAGAACCGGGCCACGTCACGCAGCGGCACCGACAGGCGCGCGCCGCCCCCTGCCCTTTCAGGCAGCATCACTGGCAGCGCGCCGACGGCGTCCAAGTCGTTTCGGGTGGCGTCGGGAAGACGCACGACGATGTCGAAGCGCCGGTCGCCCTGAAACACCAGGCCGGACTCGCGTCCGCCCATGGCCACCGCCAGCGTGTCGGCGACCTCTTCCACGGTCAGGCCCAAACGCCCGATCGCGTCGCGGTCCAGCGACACATCCAGGGTCGGAAAGCCCGAGGTCTGTTCGACCTTGACGTCGGCCGCGCCCTTGACGCTCTGCAGCGCCTTGGCGATCTGGCCGGCGCTGGCGGTCATGGCGTCCAGGTCATCGCCGTAGACCTTGATCGCCACATCGCCGCGCACGCCGGCGATCAGTTCGTTGAACCGCATCTGGATCGGCTGGCTGAACTCGTAGACGTTGCCGGTCAGGCCCTCAAGCTTCTCCTCCATGCGGGCAACGAGCTGCGCCTTGCTCTCCTTCTTGTTGGGCCATTCGTCCTGGGGTTTCAGGATAATGAAGCTGTCCGATGCGTTGGGCGGCATGGGATCGCTGGCGACCTCGGCGGTGCCGGTCTTGGAATAGACGAACTCCACTTCGGGGAAGCCCGCGAGCGTCCGTTCGATCTGCCGCTGCATGCGCAGCGACTGCTCCAGGGACGTGGACGGGATCCGCAGGGCCTGGACGGCCAGGTCCTTCTCATCGAGCTGGGGCGTGAACTCCCGGCCCAGGAACGAGAAGGTGATCATGGCCAGGACGAACATACCCACGGCCGCGCCGATCACCGGCCAGGGCTTGGCGACCGCCTTGCGCAGCAGCGGCTCGTAGCGAACCTTGGTCCAGCGGACCATGGCCACTTCCTTCTCGGCGACCTTGCCGCGAATGAGCAGCGCGATCATCGCCGGGATGAAGGTCAGCGACAGCACAAAGGCCGCGGCCAGGGCCAGCATCACGGTGATGGCCATCGGCGAGAAGGTCTTGCCCTCCACCCCCGTGAAGGTCAGCAGCGGCGCGTAGACCAGCAGGATGATCGCCTGGCCGTAGACGGTCGGAGAAATCATCTCGCGGGCCGCTTCGCGGGTCTCGCGAAGACGCTCGTCGAGGGTCAGCAGCCGGCCCTCATGGTGCTGGCGTTCGGCCAGGCGGCGCAGGCTGTTTTCGACGATGATCACCGCACCGTCGACGATTAGGCCAAAGTCCAGCGCGCCCAGGCTCATCAGGTTGCCCGAGACGCCGAGCCTGTTCATGCCGATCGCCGTCATCAGCATCGACAGCGGGATGACTAAGGCGGTGATCAAGGCCGCCCGGAAGTTTCCCAGGAGCAGGAAGAGCACCACGATGACCAGCAAGGCGCCTTCAACGAGGTTTTTCTCGACGGTCTTGATGGTGGCGTTGACCAGCTTGGAGCGATCATAGGTGATCTGCACCTTCACCCCGGGCGGCAGGCTCTTGGCGATCTCCTTGAGCCTTTCGGCCGAGGCGCCGGCCACGGTGCGGCTATTCTCGCCTGTCAGCATCAGGACGGTGCCGACCACCACTTCTTCGCCGTTCTCGGAAGCCGCGCCGGTCCGCAGGCCGCCGCCGACCTTGACGGTGGCGACATCGGCGACCCGGATCGAGACGCCCTGCCGCATGGCGACCGTGGCGTTGGCGATCTCGTCGATGTTGCGCACGCGCGCATCGGCGCGGACCAGATAGGCCTCGCCGCCGCGTTCCATGAAGTTAGCGCCCACGGCGATGTTCGCCGCCTCCAGCGCCTTGCCGAGCTCGCTAAATGAGACGCCATAGGACGCCATGCGCGCGGGATCGGCCTGGACAGCGAATTGCTTTTCATAGCCGCCAATCGAGTCGACGCCGGCGACCCCCGCCACGCCGCGCATCTGCGGCCGGACGATCCAGTCCTGCACCTCGCGCAGATAGGCCGCCTGGGCGGTGGCGTCGGTAAGCCGCTCGCCCGTCACCGTCAGATAGGCGCCGTCAGATTGCCAGCCGGGCGCGCCGTCCTTGACCTTGGCGCCGCGTCCGCCGGGATGGTCGTAGGCGACCGTCCACATCAGAACCTCGCCCAGACCCGACGAGATCGGACCCATGGCGGGCTGGGCGCCTTCGGGCAGGGTCTGGCCAACCCCGGTCAGACGTTCGGAGACCTGCTGGCGGGCGAAATAGAGGTCGGTGTTTTCCTTGAAGACGATGGTGACCTGGGAAAAGCCATTGCGGGAAATCGAGCGCGTGCTTTCCAGGCCGGGGATCCCGGACATGGCGGTTTCGACCGGGAAGGTGACCAGCTTTTCGACCTCGGCCGGAGCCAAGGCCGGAACGACGGTGTTGATCTGCACCTGCTTGTTGGTGATGTCGGGCACCGCGTCGATCGGCAGCCGGACCAGGTTGTAAACGCCCAGCGCGGCTATCAACGCCACCACGCCGATGACCGCCCAGCGCGCGCGGACGGAAAAATCGAGAATCCTGCCGATCATCGCGCGGCCTCCATAGGCTCGGCCGCGTGCGCGACGGGATGGTAGGTGACCGCGACGCGCATCACCTCGGCCGGGTTCACGCCCGCAAGGCGAGCGTTGTAGCGGGCGGCCTCATTGTGACCGCTTGATCCGAGCGAGCCGCGCCAGACAGCGGACGTCGAACCCAAACGACGGCCTGCCTGGTCGAAGGCCTCGATGTCGAGGTGTCCCGTAACATTGGTTTTCCAGAGCGGCGCGCGGCGAACAAGTCCGGACACGCTCAACCCGTCAAGCTCGCTCCAAGCGGATGCCGTCAGGACCTTCAAATGGCCTTGGCTCAGCAGCGCGAAGATGGGCTGGGGTTTCAGACGCCCCTGCGCCTGCGCGGTTGTCGCGATCAGGGCCAAGGGGGCCAGGACCCCGAAGGCGCCGGCCACGATGAAGAGAGGCTTCATGATCGCGCGCTTAGTGCCCATGCTCGGCCTCCCCCTTGCCAAGTTCAGCCTTCAGGAGGAACGCGCCCTGGCCGGCGATTTGCTCGCCGGCATTGACGCCCGACAGGATCTCGATGCGCCCGCCGCCGCGCCGGCCGATCTTGACCGGACGGGCCGTGAAGCCGTCCTGGCCGCGCACGAACACGCTGTCCGCGCCCTCGACCGATTGGACCGCCTCTTCGGGGACCGAGAAACGATCCGTGGCGGCTGCGCCGCGCGGAACGATCCGAACGCGCACCGCCTGGCCGGGAACAAGGCCCGCCTGGCCTTGCGCCAGGGTGAGGATGGCGGTCGCCGCGCGGCTTTCGACGTCGACGCCTGGCGTGATCGACCGGACGAGGGCGGGAATCGTGCCTTGCGAAGTCTCGATCAGCGCTTGGTCGCCGGCCGCGATGCGGGCGGCGTCCGAGGCGGGCAGTGAAGCCTGGACCTCGATCTTGCGGGGATTAGCGACCCGGAAGAGTTCCGTGCCCGCCGTTACGTACGATCCAAGGACCAGCGGCGCGGCGGTGATCTTCCCGGAGATGGGGCTGGAGACGATCACATACCGTCCATTGGCGCTCACGCCGGCGGCGGCCCCGGCGCTGGAAGCGCGGCGCAACTCGGCCTCGGCGATCGCGACCTCGGCCTGAGCGGCTTCCAAGTCCTGACGCGCCGTGATCTTGGCGTCGAACAGGCGCTTTTCGCGGGCGAAGGCCTGGCGGGCGGCCGTAGCCTTGGCGGCGGCCGCTGACCGTTCGGAACTGATGGCCGCCGCGTCGCGGCTTTCGATCGAGGCCAGGGCCTCGCCGGCCGCGACGGTGTCGCCCAGGCGCTTGTTGATCCGCACCACGGCGCCGTCGGCGCGGGCCGCCAGCGTCGCGGCGCCGTCCGGGGATCCCACCACGGAGGCCTGAGCTACGATGCCGGCCGAGAGCCCGCCCGTCGCCAGCGTCTCGACTCGAATGCCGGACGCGGCAAGCCGCTCGGCGTTCATTTCGATATGGCCTTCTTCTTCCTTCTCTCCGGCCTTGGCCTCGCCTTCGGCGTGGCCCGCTTCGCCCTCTTCGCGTTGCTCGGCCTTCACGGACGTTGCTTGGGCGGGAGCTTTCGGCGCCAGAAGCGAGCGGCCGATCAGGGCGCCGGCGCTGGCTGCAATCAGGCTGCTGATCGCCACGGCGGCCAGCAGCTTGGTCTTGTCAGTGGTTCTGGTCATGTCAGGTCCTATTGCGCGGCGGCGCGTTCGAGCGCGGCCAGCGCCGTGGCGCGCTCAAGGCGCGCGGCGATGAGGTCGTTGCGAGAGGCCGACAGGGCGGCCTGGGCGTCCAGCACGTCGAGCAGAGAGAACTTCCCGGCCTGGAAGCCCTGGCGCGCCAGGTCCACGGCTTGCTGAGCCTGCGGAACCGTCCGGCTGGAAAGCACTTCGAGCCTGGCCTCGGCGGCCTTGAGCGAGGCCTGGGCGTCACGCACCGCGCGGACCGACCGCGCCAGCGCCAGGCGCTCACGCGCCTCGGCGGCGTTGGCGTCCGCCCGGGCGGCCGCGACGTTGCCCTGGTTCCGGTCGCGGATCGGGATGGGTGCGGTGAACCCGACGATCAGCGCCTGGTCCCCCGTCTGCTCGAAGCGGCGAACCCCGGCCTGGACGGTCAGGTCGGGCTTGCCCGCCGCCCGCTCACGATCGATCGCAGCCTCGGCGCTGGCGCGCTCGGCCTGCGCCAATCGGACATCCAGGGAGGCTGTCGGATCGATCACAGCGGGCAGAGCCGGCGTCCCTAAGGGTTCAACCAGTTCGATTTGCGGATCTGGGTCGGCCCAAAGGCTCGTCAGGGCGCGTCGGGCCGCGGCGGCCTGGGCCTGCGCCGCTAGGACAGCGGCTTCTGCTTCGTCGCTGGCGGTCCTGGCGCGCAGAGCCCGCAGCGGCGGCTCGCGCCCGGCTTCGACCAATGTGGCGGCGACGCCGGCCAGATCATGCGCCCGCTCGGCGGCCTCCTGGGCCAAAGCGACGCGGGCATCGGCCTGAAGGGCCTGTGCGTACTGGGCCTTCACCTCTTGGGTCAGGTCCGCGCGGGCGATGGCGACGCGCACGACCGCGGCCTCAACCTCGGCCTGGGCGGCCGCCGCGCGGGTACGGCGCTTGCCGCCCAGTTCAAGCCGTTGACCGATCGAGAACGTCGTCTCGGCGCTGGAAAACCCGTCATAGGGTCCAGAGCCAGCGATATTCTCGCTTTGAAGGCTGGCTTCAGGGTTGGGTGCGAAACCGGCTTGGCGAGCCCGTCCTTGGGCGGCGGCCAGGGCGGCCTGGGCCGAGGTGATGAGTGGTGACTGAGCCTGAGCGCGTTCAAGCGCGGCGGCGAGCGTCACCGGAGCAGCGGCCGCGCCGATGGGCGCGCCGAGGCTCACGAGGCCTAGGACCGCGCCGAAGGCGACGGGCCAGGCAGATAGCGATGGCATGGGAGATCCCTACTTGCGTTCTGACGAAGGCGAACACGCGCGTAAGCGCGGCCGGGTCAGGCGCGAGGAGGCTCTTCGAGGCGGTCCGGGGCGGAAGACGGCGGAACGCCGAGGTTCCGCGGCGCGGTGTGCGAGGTCAGTGGATCGCGGGCGCTGTACAGCAGGCCTTCGCCGCCGATGATGGGCGAGGCGTGGTGGCAATGGCCGTGGATGCAAACATCCGCGCCGCCATCGTGATCATTGCTGTTCTTATGATCGACGTCGACGCTTTGATCGACGACTTGGACGCTGGTCGCGGATGACCGCTCGCCGTCGGTGGCGCACATAGCTGTGTCGAGGGTGGGCGCGACAACGAGGGCAAGCAGAAGACAGGCGATTAAAGCGCCTCCCGCCTGCCGGAACCATGTCATCAAGCCTGTCATCACCTGCCCTATAGCGTCCGCCGCGAGGCGTGGGAATGCGTTACATGATCACGGTCTGGCTGGGAGCTGGCCGGTCGTGTGGGGGCCAGAGCGGCGCGGTGTTCAGCGCGGGCCTGGCGGATGATCTGGTAGGCCGAGCTCAGGAAGACACCGGCCAGCAGCAGGCCGACGATGAGGTCTGGCCAGCGCGAGCCGGTTAGCCACACCAGGCCGCCGGTGGCGGCGACTGCTAGACACTGGATCAGGTCGTTGCGGGTGCAGAGCCAGACCGACCGGACGTTGGCGTCGCCGTCGCGGTAGCGCACGAGCAGCCCCGCGGCGGCCAGATTGGCGAGGGCGCCGAACAGTCCTAGGGCCGAGATGGCCTCGCCGGAGGGCGCCGCGCCGCTCCAGGCCCGCCAGGCGGCGAAGCCGGCAACAGACAGGGCGACCGCGCCGAGACTGACGCCCTTGAAAAGCGCCGCGGCCGTGCGAACGCCCACAGAGCGCCCGATTGCCCACAGGCTGATGGTGTAGGTGGCGCTGTCGGCCAGGAAGTCCAGGGCGTTGGCTGACAAGGACGCCGAGCCCTGGATCAAGCCCCCGATCAGCACGACGACGAAGCCGACAAGATTGATCGCGATCACCCAGCCCAAGGCGCGGCGATAGGCTGGGGTGGCGCCGTCGAACTTCACCTCGGCGCCGCAACCGCAGCTCAAGGCGACTGACTTACTGGAACAAGAGTCGCTCATGGCGCCACCCATGCATCCTCTAGCCACTAGAGGATCAAGGGCCTATTTGCGTCCGAGGAGACAATTCAATGACCCTATCGATTGGCCAGTTGGCCAAGGCCTCGGACGTAAAGATCCCGACCATTCGCTTCTATGAGGAGATTGGGCTGCTGCCGGAGCCGATCCGGACTGCCAAAGATCGGCGCGTCTATGACAAGACCGCTGTCCGCCGTCTGGCGTTCATCCGCCACGCGCGCCAGCTCGGCTTCTCAGTTGAGGCGATACGCAACCTCCTTGACCTTTCCGACAATCCTGAGCGCCCCTGCGGCGAAGCCAATGCACTGGCCTCCCGCCAGCTCGACGACGTCGAGGCGAAGATCGCCCAACTAGAAACCTTGCGTGTCGAACTGCGGCGGATGGTGGCCGCGACCTGTGACGGACGGGCCGCTGATTGCCGGGTGATTGAGGCGTTGGCCGGTTCGCCCGCGGCAGCCTAGGACGTGCGCAGAGAAACTGACGCCTGGCCTCTGCTCCAACCGGTCATCCAGCGACCGACAGATCTTCCAGACCGAACGCTTCCACGACAGCTGTCAGCACTAGGCTGCCCGGTAACCAATCGTGCCGCTCTATCGTCGTGCGAAACTTGGCCATGAACTCAGGCGCCAGCCAGAGCGTCACGGGCTGCGCGCTCGCGGGTGGCGAGAATAGCAGAGCCGGCCGCACCTGACCGCTCTCGATGTACTCCTGCAGGGTGTCTTGGTAGAGATCGTTGACTCTGACGTCTCGGCGCAGGGCGATTTCGCGCATACGTCGATGCATGGCGCGCGGGAGCCGAACGGATAGGGCGACACGCCCCTCGTCTGCAAATGACGCTCGTCTTGCCTGCTGCTGCATGACCCGATTCTGAGTCGGGCAGGTTCCACGATCAAGCGAAATCGCCAAATTTAGGCGACAGGCAGGAAGGCGCGACCAGTGGCTAAGGGATCAGCTGGCCAGATAGTTTCTCCGTAGCGCCACCATCACTTCAACCGGTTCCTTCAGCTCAGCTGGCCAGTCGCCGGCCAGCGGCAGCAACAACTCCACGACATCCCAATCCCACGCAGCGCCTGCAGCTTCCCAGGCCGTTTTGGGCGGACGCCGAGACTCCAGAAGCGGCTGGAGGGGCGGCCAACCGGCGACGTCGAGCCTGGTGACGCCGCTCGGGCTCAACATGAGCATGGCGGTCGCTGTCAGCGCATGCACGCGAGCCCGGGTAGAGACTCGGTCAAGGCACTGGGGATCGAAGAAATCGACGCCGATCCGCAAGGCCAACCGCCCGCCCACCAGAGCGGCCGCAGCGCACTCTCCGCGAACACCGTATTCGGCGCGAACCAGCGCGAGGTTGGCGATCGTTCGAGCCAAAGCCAAAAACTCCTCCGGCGCTTCAATCATCCAGAAGCGGCCTGTTCTCCGGCCCGCTCTGGCGGCCCTCACCGCACGCTCAAAAGCAAACACAAACGCCGGCGCCCGTCGTGATCGGGCCACCGGTAGCCGCCCCTCCAACCAGGGACGGCTATGGCGCCGGGGCGCCGGTTCCAACTCCGCTTCGTCGTCGACGCCGTCCAACAGCAAGCCATGCTCCGGACAGGCAATGCGCCACAGGCCAGCGTTCGCTTGGCGCTGAACGGCTTCGCCGTGATCTTCGCGATCCCTGACGCCGCAACCTGGGCAGTAGGCGTGGCAGCCGGGAAACACCTGCCCCGACGCCATAGCGAAGTCGGTCCTCTGAGCTTTGGGCACGCGGTGCGAGAGAGTGCACGATCGCAGCTGGATGACCGATCGGCCCGACCCACGCGCCAGCCAGCGCAGTAAGTTCTCGTCGGCCGTCCAGTCGACGTCCTCGACCTCCCCCTGCAGAAACGCGCTGCCGCTCACGCCGTGCCCGATCGCGACCCGGTGAATCCACGACCCGAGCAGTTCGTCGTTGGCGAGGGGGGGCGCGTAGGCAAAAGCCCCCCTCACCTGAGGCGCCGGCGCTTGGTTCGCCGCGCGACCTGCCGTTTGCCGGTGGATGGTGGCGGTTGGGTCGCGTCTTTTTGGATGTGGCGCGCCTCGATCTTTTCGGCGCCGTCCAGGATCGCGTGCTTGGCCGCATTTTGCAGCACTTTGACCGTCGTATCGGTGATCCCCTCCGCGGCCTCGTGCAGCCTTTCAATAAAGCTGCGATCGATCACCGTTTCATTACGCAGCGGTATGGTTTGTAGGTAGCCGCTGACGAAGCCCGCGAAGGCTTCGTCCAGCTTCCAGGGCGAAAGTATGAGGCGTTCGAACCGTCGCCTCAGCTGGACATCGCCGTCGATCAGGTCAAGCACCTCCTCAGTCCCTGACAACACCATCGGGACCTTAGACTCGTTCGATAGCCAACGGATGATGCCGTGAAATTCGCGGACTTCCGAGCGAGGCCACTCGGCGAGCTGGTTCAGTTCTTCAACAATGATGAGACGCGTGGAGGCGTCCTCGAGGAGGTCGACCAGGAGCTCGAAAACCGCCATCTCGCCGCGCGGCAAAGCCAGCTGGTAGCCCAGCTTGCTCGCCATGGATCCGGCCAGCCAGCGATTGTCCGGAAGCGGCGGGTACTGGACGTGCAGCACCCGAACCTTCAATCGCCCTTCCGCGGACCGGCGTGGCGGTCGATGGTCTGCGAAATCGGTGAGCGCGTGGGTCTTGCCTATGCCAGACTCGCCGACGATAGCGAGGTTGGGCGGGCGGATGACCCGATGGTGGGCCTCAAGCTCGGCTAGTCGATTCTGGATGAGCGTGAAATTCGGCGTCTCGATCACCTTGTCGCGCTCTATAAACGAAAAGCGGGCCGCATTTGAGGCGTTGAGCAGGCGCGCAGCCTGGGGGATGATGTTTGGACGCACTGGCGCCTCCACTATTTGAGACGAGGCTTGAAGGTTGGGATGGAGAAGTTCGGCGCCAGCGCCGAGCCTGGTTGATCACCCGGATTTCCGTCTGGCGTGTGGGGCGCGTCAGGTCCCTGCGACGTTGCAAGTGGTGTCGGCGGCAGAGCCAGGGCCTGCTCGCGCTCACGCCACTCCTTGAGTACGGAGACAGCTTCTTGAACAATTTCGGGGGGATACGTTTGGCCGCTCAGTGGCACCCGCCTCGTTTTAGCGGCGGCAAGTTGGCGTAGAAGTTCCGAGTCCTTCTTTTCTTGCGCGATCTGGGATTGTCGTTTGCCCCAGTGACGAAGCGCAAAAAGTTCTTTCGGCGCGCTCTTTGGGTAGCTTCTCGGTATCGCCACGTAGCCGCGATCGCCGGCTATCCAAAGACGACTTAAGTCACGTGGATCATACCGGATCGTCGTGGAATCAACGCCCTCGTAGCGAAGCTTCGCCAGTTCGCCCGATCGGAAGAAGCAATTGGCGAACCTGATGCCCTCGAACGTGATCGCAGCAGTCTTATACGGCAAGAAGTCGATGAAAACCTGGCTCGGATCCCGTGGGATGCGTCGATTGACAGCCGCGAGCGAACACTGATCACGCCATTGCATGATCGGCGGGATCTTGGGCCCGCCGTAGGTCTCGTTGTTGTACTCCATCGCGGCGATAAGGAAGCGGCGCTGGACTTCTTCGAGGTCCCACATCGCGGGTTTCTGGCCGCCGTGCCGGTTCAATTCCACCGTGTTGGAGAGCGTCGTGCCCTCCCAACTGTGAACCTCACTGGAAAGGGTGCCCCAAAGCCTTTCCATGCGAGCGCGCCGCTCGGGCCTTCCTGGCCAACCGACCCGTAGCTTGATGTTGTGTCTGTCGCATCCCCACTGGACGGCGTTCGATTTCAGGTCCGCCCCGCCGTCGACATAGAGCGTTTCACCCAGACCACCCGCCTCCCACTCCCCAGGAATGCCGTAGGCGCGGAGGCTCTCAGTTTTCGAAATCGCGCTCAGCGCCATGGCAAGGGCGACGGTCGTCGAGTTTGGCGGAAACAGGGAGACGAACGCAGCAAGGCAGACCCCCGTATGAACGTCTAGGGCTGCCGTGCCGGTGGGCTTAATGGCCACCTCCTCGTCTCCAAGCGCGAAGGTGCGGTGATCGAGCGGCGTGTGATCGATGCAGACGATCTCCAACGGCCGCGTCGTCACCAACGACCCGATCTGGAGGCTATGAGCGCGCCGGCCTTCGCGGCCATGCCGCCGGTTGGCGAAGTGCGCGGGATCAGCCGCTTCGATGTCTTTAACCAAGCGCTCGAGCGTCGATGAAGCCGGAACATCAAGCGCGGTGAAACCTCTGTTGTGAAGAGTGTGGTCAACGTCGCGGCCCAGCTTCGCGACATTCAACTTTGTCGATGCATTCGCATAGACGTGCTCTTCCACGACCGCGAATACTTCCGGCGCCACGCGCCGTGTGCCTTTAACCGGCCCGCGCTTTCCGGGGCGCCAAGCGTCAAATGTCGTCTGCTCTGACGCGCGCTTAATATCGCGCTGTAGAGTCTTGGGTGAGATCTTGAGCGCTGTGGCCGCTGCGTGGTGCTCCCCAACGCCGATGTCGCCCTGCGCGAACGCGAGCGCGATTTTGAACCGGCTACGGAGGCTGCTCTCATAATCTTCGGATGACAGCTTTGGCAAACGGCGACTCCTATCGCCATTAACCAAATGCCGCTTACGCTCGCGTGCCTAGGTCATCAAGTCACCAAATCTCGGTCCTAGCGCTGGGACAAAAACTTTGACGTTTTTCGGGGCTCGCTTCGGCGGACAGGAACCTTAACGAACCCAATTGTTGGCTCGCGACCCGAACAGTTATTGTCCCGTTTGACGGACATTAACCGCCGCTTTGGGGACAACTATTGTGACCCGTGACAACATGACTCCCGGCAGCCTTGCAGCCTTTCGCACCGCGCCGGCCAGGCTCGTTCGCTGGCGCCGGCTCTACAGCTTGGCCGACGCCCAGGGTCCGGAGATCGCCACGGTGATGCCGGGGTTCTGGATATTCACGAACAGCGTTGTCCCATCCGGCGAGAAGCAGGCACCGGCCAGTTCGGAGTTTCCGGGAAACACGTTGCGGCCCAGCGTGTAGACCTTGCCGTCGGGCGTGACGCCGCGCAGGTGGTTGCGCAGCGTTTCCGAATAGCGGTCCTCGCAGACGATGACGTGGCCCCAGGGCGCGACCACTAGGTTGTCGGCGTAGTCCAGGACGCGGCCGTTGCCGCTCTCGACGAACAGCTGCAGGCGTCCGGGCTGGTCGGTTTCGCCGGCCTGGCCCTCGAGGGCGCTGGGCACGTAGCGGAACAGCTGGCCGGCGCCGATCGGGCCGCCGGAGGTGCAGGCGAAATAGAGCTCGCCCTGGCCGAAATAGAGCCCCTCCCCCCGGCAGAAGATCGCCGCCCCGGCCTTGTGGCCGCGCCGGCGGATGTCGTCGTGCGGATTGTCGACGCCGTCAAGGTCGATCCAGCGCACGCTCTTCCAGCTGCGCGGCGCGAACGACTTTTCGACCTGGTTGCGGGTGTCGCCCCCTTCGGGGGCGTCGATCAGGCCAAGCGCCTGGAGGCGGCCGCCGGCCGCCAGGTTACGGCGGTCGTTGGGCAGGAAGCGGTAGAACAGGCCGTCGGCCACGTCCTCGGTCATGTAGACCACGCCGGTCCGCGGATCGATGCAGGCGGCCTCGTGCTGGAAGCGGCCCATGGCGGTCAGGGCCACCGGCTCGACGAGGCCGACATGGGCGCTGGGCACCTCGAAGACGTAGCCGTGGCTCTTGCCGACCTCGAGGCCGGCGTCGAGCGTGGTCTCCTCGCAGCTCAGCCACGAGCCCCAGGGCGTAACGCCGCCGCAGCAGTTGATGATGGTGCCGGCCAGGCTCAGGTGCTGGCGCTCGGTCTGGCCGGTCTTGAGATTGTAGAGCTGGGTCGTCGTGCCGCCGGCCAGCGGCAGGTCGCCGTTGTGGAAGTCCCAGACCTTGCTGCGATCGACCTTGTCGATATAGCGCATGCCCAGGCCGTAGGGGCCGTAGTCGTGGTCGGTCACCGACAATTCGTGGTTGCGCACCAGCAGCACCCGGTCGGCGTCGACGCCGAAACAGCCCATGCCGTCGCCCTTGCCCGGCACCAGCAGGCCGTCGCTCATGGTCTCGCCGACCTGGGCGATGACGCGGTAGCGGAAGCCCCTGGGCAGGTCGAGCATGCCCTTGGGATCAGGGACCAGCGGACCATAGCCCTCAACCTCGTTGAGATAGGTCTCCAGCTCCGGCGCATCGTCCTGGGCGCGCGCGGAAAAGCCGGAAAAGGCCAGGCTGGTGGCGGCCGCGCCGAGGAAGAGCCTGCGGGAAAGAGCCATGGGAACCACCTCGTCGAGTCCGGGAACGGACTGTCTTTCACGTTTCGATGACGCCGCCGCGACGGCGGATCGCCGACTGGGCGTCGGGGGATCGGCCCGCCGGACGGGAGGGTGTCCGGCGGGCCTGGCTCCAGGCGTTGGGGGAACGACGACGCCTGGAAAGGCGTGTTGTTAGAAGGTCTTCTTGACGGTCAGCAGCGTGGTGCGGCCGGAGTCGACCACGTCCGACAGGGCCAGGCTGTGCTCGCCGATGTGCGACCAATAGCTGTAGTCCTTCAGCAGGTTGGCCACCGACAGGTCGACCTTGAGGCCGTTGTCGAAGGCGTAGCCGACGTGCAGGTCGACGCTGCGCAGCGGACGGACCCACAGGTTGTCCCAGCCGTCGGCCGCCGTGCCGAGCACGTCGTACGAGGCCACGTACGCCCCGGTGTAGTGGTAGATCACGTCCAGGCTGAAGCCGCCCTTCTGGTAGAACAGCTGGGCGTCGGCCACCCAGTCAGGGGCGTTCTGGATGCGGTTGTCGACGCCGTCGCCGAGGTCGACGCTGGTCCACTGGCGGGTGACGTTGACGCCCGCGCCCAGGCCGCTGAGCAGGCCCGGCAGTTCGGTGAACTTCTGGCGCAGCTGCAGTTCCAGGCCGTAGACGTCGCCGTCGCCGCCGTTGGTCGGGACGTAGACCGTGGTCTTGCCGTCCTCGGCGTAGTGGTCGGAATTCACCGAGCTGGAACCGTTGTCGTACATGTAGTTCGACAGGTGCTTGTAGAAGCCGCCGAACATCGCGTAGCCGCCCTTGCCGCTGCTCCACTCGCCCGACAGGTCCAGGTTGATGGCGCGGATCGGCTTCAGGTCGGGATTGCCCCGGGTGATGGTGACCTTGCCGTCGTCGCCCGTTTGGCGTCGCTCGCCGCCGGCCAGCTGGATGAAGGCCGGGCGAGTGTAGGAGGTCCAGACCGAGCCGCGATAGACGGTGGCGTCGTTGGGCCGCCAGGTGACGAACACGCTGGGCAGCACCTCGTTATATTCGGTGCTGTTGAAGCTCCAGAATCCGGTCTGCTCAGCGGCGCCGCTGGTGCTCGGGATCACCCAGTAGGTGTTGTCGATCTTGGTGTGCTCGTAGCGCAGGCCCGGAACCACCTCGACGTCGCCGAAGCTGTAGTTGGCCGTGGCGTAGAGCGAGGCCACAGCCTCGTCGCCCTTCTGGGTGTTGCAGTTCATGTTGTTGGTGAAGTCCGAGCCGCAGGTGTCGAAGCTGGCGGCCGTCTTGTACTTGTAGAAGTAATCGACCAGGGCCTGATGGTTCACCTTCGGCACGCGCCAGGTGTATTCGCCCGGGAACACTTGGTCGTAATAGCTGGTGGCAATGCCCAGGCTCTGCCAGGTGACGCCGCCCTGGCCCAGCAGGTTGGCGAAGTGGTCGTTGGTCCAGTCGCGGTTGGTCACCCGGCGGTGGCTGTCGACGTACTTGCCGCCCAGCTTGATCCACTGCAGGGAACCGCCTTCGAACACGCGCTTGGCGTCGAACTTGAAGCCGTACTTCTCCTGGCCGCTGAACTGCTCGGTCAGCTGGCCGGCGCGGCGGGCCAGCAGGGCGGTATTGGCGTTGTTGAGGTCGTCGTAAATGGCCTGGGTGAACAGCGGCCGCGGCAGGTCGTCGGAATAGCCGATCGACAGGCCGCCCAGCGCGCGGTTCGAACCGTTGTTGTAGCGGTCGCTCTGGTTGATCCGCACCGAGGCCTCGATGTGGTTGGGACGGTCGTTGTCGCCCTCGCTGTAGAAGATCTGCGGTGACAGGGTCCAGGCGCCCAGGGTCTTGTCGGCGCCCAGTTGCAGCGTGCCGAGGTCGGCCTCTTCCGGGTTGGTCTCGTACCAGACGCGGGTCGAGATGGCGTCGACGCTGAGATTGTAGCGGCCGCTGCCGGCGACGGTTTCCTTGTAGCTCTTGCTGGCGCTGACGAACTGGCTGAGCGTCGAGTTCTGCTCGGTCTTGGCGAAGGCGTAGGAGCCGCGCAGATAGGCCGTCAGCGTGTCGCCCGGACGCCATTCCAGCGTGAAGTTACCGCCCCAGCGCTCGGTGTAGCCGTTGGAGACGCCAACGTTGAGGCCGGTCTGGGTGATGTTCTTCTCGGGATCCAGGCCCGGATAGCTGTTACCCGCGGCATCGCGGACCAGATAGCTCCAGCCGCCGTCGTTGGTGGCGGCCATGACGCCGGCCATCTCGCTGTTGGCGTAGTTGCGCTTGTCGTAGAAGGCGCTGGCGTAGAGGCCGAAGGTCTGGTCGGGACCGAATCGGTGCGCCCACTCGGCCGATAGGCCGCCGCCCAGGCCTTCGTCGCCATAGTCGCGGGCGCGGCTCTCGAGACGGCCCGAGGCGGTCACCGAGCCGTTGAAGCCGTCGCGGAAATCGAAGGCCGAGGGCGTGCGGAAATCGACCGTGCCGCCGATGGCGTCGCCGTCCATGTCGGCGGTCGAGGTCTTGTTCAGGACGATGGTGTGCAGGCCCGACGGCGGCAGCAGCGACAGCTGCACCTGGCGGCTGTAGGGCATGCCCTGGGCCACGGTGACGCCGTTGATCATGTTGACGTTGAACTCGGCGTTCAGGCCGCGGATCGAGACGAACATCCCCTCCCCTCGCGACGCCCCGTCGATGCCGCCGAAGAACGACGAGCCGGTGTTCATGACGTTGACGCTGGGCATCATGCCGAGCGCCTCGGCGACGTTGTGGACGGCCGTGTGCTCCAGGTCCTCGGCCGACAGCACCGAGACGGCGGTCGCGGCCTTCAGCTGGGCCTGTGCGGCGTCGTTGCGGTTGGCGACGATGACGACGGAGTCGATCTCGGTCGGATCAGCGGGCGTCTCCGCCGCCAGGGGGGCGGCTTCGACCTGGGCGCCGGCGGCGGCCAGCATGGCGCTCGCCAGCAGGATGGCCTTGAAGCTGAGGCGCTTGGAAACGCGCGACGGAACGGCGGTGAACGATTGCATGTGGCCCCTCTTGGAGTCGCGTTCGGCGACGGGGGCCTCGTACGGATGGCGCAATACGCTTCTGTGACATTTCTGCGGAAAATTCACAAAATGCAAAACTAGATCACATCATTCCCACATTTATCTCGCATATTTCTCGCAAATCCATCACATGTCCCGCCAACGCCCTCGCCAGAAGGAAGCCGGGTTTGAAGCGCGAAGACCGTCAACGCGAGATCCTGGGGCGGCTGCGTCCCGGCGAAAGCCGCGCCCTCGTCCAGATCGCCCAGGAACTGGAGGTCTCCGAAGAGACCATCCGCCGCGAGCTGCGGGTGCTGGAAGCCCAGGGCTCGGTGGTCTGGACCCACGGCTCGGTGCGCCTGTCCGCCGTGGCCGCCGAGGGCCCCTTCGATCGCCGCATGCAGGAGAACGTCGCCGAGAAGACGCGGATCGCCCAGGCGGCCGCCGAGTTCGTCGGCGACGGCGACACGATCTTCATCGACGCCGGCACCACGGCCTGCTTCGTGGCCAAGGCCCTGGCCGCCGCCCGCCGCGACCTGACGGTGATCACCAATTCCCTGACCGTCGCCCAGACCCTGGGCGGCCGCAACGGCAACACCCTGTTCCTGGCGGCCGGCGAGCTGGACTACGACTACAAGGCCTTTTCCGACCACGCCGCCCAGGCCTATCTGGCCCAGTTCACGCCGCACCTGGCCATCCTCACCGTCAGCGCCATCCATCCCGACCACGGGCTGATGGACCGCCACGCCCGCGAGGCCGCGATGAGCCGCATCGCCTATGCCAGCGCCGACCGCGTGCTGCTGGCCGCCGATCACAGCAAGTTCGGCCGCCTGGGCCTGATCCGCACCGCCACGGCCGACGATGTCGACATCCTGGTCACCGACCAGCCGCTGGACGATGCGTTCGCCCAGATGTTCGCCCGCACGACTGTCGTCGTCGCGCCCTAGGATCGCGCCATGACCGCTCGCTTCCTCGCCCTGGCCCTCAGCCTCGTCCTGGCCTCGCCCGCCGCCGCGGAGACGGCGAGCCTGTGGGTGATGAGCTACAACATCCGCTACGACAATCCCAACGACGCGCCCGACTGGCGCGCCCGCCGCGGGCCGATGGCTGACCAGATCCGCTTCGTCGGCCCCGACGTGCTGGGCGTGCAGGAGGCCCTGCCGCCGATGGTCGAGGACCTCGACGCCGCCCTGCCCGGCTACGACCACTACGGCGTCGGCCGCGACGACGGCGCGGGCGAGGGCGAGACCACGACCGTCTTCTATCGCGCCGACCGCTTCGAGCGGCTGGCGGCCCAGACCCACTGGTGCTCGCCTACGCCCGATCGCCCCAGCAAGGCCTATGACGCCGCCCTGCCCCGCACCTTCACCCGCGTGGTGCTGCGCGATCGGCGCAGCGGGACGCTGATCGACATCCGCAACGCCCATCTCGACCATGTCGGCGCCGTCTCGCGCGAGCGCTGCGCCCGCCAGATCCTCGACCTGCCGGCCTGGCCGGACGCGGCGCTGATCACGCTGGGCGACTTCAACAGCGGACCGGCCGATCCGCCCCACCGGCTGCTGACGGCGCCGGGCGCGCCCTATGTCGACGCCCGGGCGGCGGCGGCGACGCGGTTCGGCCCCGAGGGCACCTTCAACGACTTCCAGCCGCGGCCGCGCGCCGGCCAGGGCGCGATCGACTTCCTGTTCGTGGATCGCCGCCTCGCCGTCCGGCGCTTCGCCACCCTGACCGATACGACGGCGGCCGGCGTGATCTCGGACCACTTCCCGATCGTGGCCGAACTGTCACAGCCCGCGCCTCAAAGTGAGCCCCGATAGCGCAAAAGCCGCCGATCTCACCAAAAAGGCGTCCGCGGCCGATCTTCGCAATTGCGAGTAGTTTGCATTCACACCCCCTGACCGCTACAGGCTCCGTATCGCCGTGATGATCGGCAGTCGGAATTTCTGGCGCCGTTCCCGCACCCCATGCGCGACGGATACGGCGCGATCGAGGGGTTGCTCATGTTCCTGAAGACCACGCTGCTGGCTGGCGGCGCTTTCATCGCGCTGGCCTCGCCGGCCTTCGCCCAAACGGCAGCCCAGAGCGCGCCGGCGACGCAACAGGCCGACAACACTGATGTCGACGGCGTGGTCGTGACCGGCTCCTACACCATCAACAGCCGCATCGACACGGCCACCGGCCTGGGCCTGACCCTGCGCGAGACGCCGCAGTCGGTGACCGTGATCACCGCCCAGCGCATCCTCGACCAGAACCTGTCGACGATCGCCGATGTGGTGCGCAACACCGCCGGCGTGTCGATGGTCGAGGTCGACGACGTGCGCAACGTGTTCAACGCCCGCGGCTTCGAGATCAAGAACTACCAGATCGACGGCGTGCCGCTGTCGTGGAGCCTGGCCGGCGATAGCGGCGAGACGGTCGCCGACGTGTCGATCTACGACCGTATCGAGATCGTGCGCGGCGCCACCGGCCTGCTGACCGGCGCCGGCGATCCCTCGGCCTCGATCAACCTGGTGCGCAAGCACGCCGACTCCCGCGAGTTCAAGGGCTCGGTCACCGGCTCGCTGAGCAGCTGGGACCGCCGCCGTCTCGAGACCGACGTCTCGGGCGCGATCAAGGATGGCACGATCCGCGGCCGCTTCGTGGCCAAGTACGAGCAGGGCGACACCTATTTCGACCGCCAGACCACCGAGAAGCACGTGCTCTACGGCGTGGTCGAGGCCGACCTGACCGACTCTACGCTGCTGCGCGTCGGCGCCAGCCAGCAGGTCACCACGACGAACGCGTCCTTCTGGGGCTCGCTGCCCAGCCACTTCACCGATGGCACGAGCACCAACCTGCCGATCTCGACCAACACGGCGGCGAACTGGTCGTACTGGGACACGACCAACACCAACTATTTCGCCAACCTGACGCACACCCTCGCCAACGACTGGACGCTGTCGTTCAACTACAACCGCCTGATCAACGAGCAGGATTCGCAGCTGCTCTACCTGTACGGCGTGATCGACCGCACCACCGGCGTCGGCCTGGCCACCTGGCCCTACAAGAGCAAGGGCGAGACGACCCAGGACAGCTTCGACATCCAGCTGCACGGCGACTATTCGCTGTTCGGGCGCGAACACGACTTCACGATCGGCGCCCTGCGCAGCGTCCAGAAGTCGGACGTGGTCTACTACCAGGCCAGCGGCGCCAACGCCTTCCTGCCGGCGACCAGCCTCTACAGCTGGGATGGCAACTTCCCGAAGCCGGACTTCGCCACGACGCCGACGCAATACACCGACAACGAGACGGAACAGAGCGGCTTCTTCGCCGCCACCCGCCTCAACGTCACCGACGCCCTGAAGGTGGTCGGCGGGGCCCGGATCTCGGCCTGGAAGCGCAGCGGCATCAACGGCGGCGTTCAGGAGAACTACTCGTCGGACAACGTCGTCGTTCCCTATGTCGGCGTGCTCTACGACCTCACCCCGACGCACCGCCTGTACGCCAGCTACACGGAAATCTTCCAGCCGCAGAACTATCGCGACATCAGCGGCTCGGTGCTCGATCCGGTCACCGGCAAGGCCTATGAGCTGGGCCTGAAGAGCGCGTTCTTCGGCGACAAGCTCCAGTCGACCATCGCGGTCTTCAAGATCCAGCAGGACGGCCTGGGCGAAGAGACCAGCGACAAGGTGAAAGGCAACCCGACCGAGCAGGCCTATGTCGCGGTCGACGGCGCCGAAAGCGTCGGTTTCGAGCTGGAAGTGCTGGGCCGCATCACACAGGGCTGGAACGTCAGCGCCAACTACGCCCAGTTCGAGGTCGAAGACGCCACCGGCGCCAAGGTCAACACCGACCAGCCGCGCAAGAGCTTCACGGTGTTCTCGACCTACGACTTCGACGGCGCCCTGAACGGCTTGACCGTCGGCGGCGGCGTCAACTGGCGCGACGACATCTACGCGGTCTCCGGCGCCTCCGAGATCGACCAGAAGGCCTTCGCGCTGGTCAACCTGATGGCCCGCTACAAGATCAACGACAGCCTGTCGGTCCAGGCCAATGTCGATAACCTGTTCGACGAGACCTACTACACCCAGATCAGCTATTTCGACCAATACCGCTATGGCGCGCCGCGCAACTACACGGTCGCCCTGAAGTACGCGTTCTAGGAACCGAGGGAGGCGCACTCGCCCCCTGACGATCCAGCCGAACAAGCCGCCGGGTTCGCCCCGGCGGCTTTTTTCGTGTCGGCGATGTCGGCGGGCGCGGTCGGCGGGCGTCCTTGACCGGCGGCGCAGGGCCGCGGGAGGCGCCGCGATGCCCGAGGCCATTCTCTGCTATCAGAGGCAGGACGACGCTGGCGCATCGGCCCGGGCGTCGTGCGAGGATCGAATGGCGCAGCCTGATGGCGCATCTGTTTTGGGAGCAGAGGGTCGAGCGGCTCGGCGCCGTGGCGGAGAGCGCCGATAGCCGACCCCGACTGGATCGACGCGGCCCTGGTCTCGGCCCGCCCGCGGGCCATGGCCGCCCTGCTGCGCTATTTCCGCGATCTCGACACCGCCGAAGAGGCCTATCAGGACGCCTGCCTGCGAGCCCTGAAGTCGTGGCCCGAGAAGGGGCCGCCGCGCGACCCCACCGCCTGGCTGATCCTGGTCGGCCGCAACAGCGGCGTCGACGCGGCTCGCCGCCGAGGCCGCCAGGCGCCCCTGCCCTCCGACGAGGTGCTGACGGACCTGCAATCGGGACTCGACGACGCCGAGAGCGCCGCGGCCGAGCGGATCGACGGCGCCGACTGGCGCGACGACATCCTGCGGCTGCTGTTCGTCTGCTGCCATCCCGACCTGCCGGCCACCCAGCAGATCGCCCTGGCCCTGCGTATCGTCTCGGGCCTGTCGGTGCGCCAGATCGCCCGCGCCTTCCTGGTCGGCGAGGCGGCCATGGAGCAGCGGATCACCCGCGCCAAGACCCGCATCGCCAAGGGCGACGTCCCGTTCGAGGCGCCCAGCCCGACGCAGCGCGCCGAGCGGCTGCTGATCGTCATGGCCATGCTCTACCTCGTCTTCAACGAGGGCTATTCGGCCGGTGGGGTCGAGGCCGACGCCCGGCGGCCGTTGTGCGACGAGGCCGTCCGGCTGCGCGGCTGCTGAGCGGCCTGTTCCCCGACGAGCCCGAGCTGATGGGCCTGACCGCCCTGATGCTGCTTCAGCACGCCCGCACGCCGGCCCGGCTCGACGCCGACGGCCTGGTCGTGCTGCTCGAGGACCAGGATCAGGGGCTGTGGAACCGGGCGATGATCGCCGAGGGCCTGGCCCTGATCGACGAGGCCCTGCCCCGCCGCCAGCCTGGCCCCTACCAGGTGCAGGCCGCCATCGCCGCCCTGCATGCCCGCGCCGCGCGGCCCGAGGACACCGACTGGCGCGAGATCGACCAGCTCTACGCCGTGCTGGAGCGGATGACGCCTTCCCCCGTCGTCACGCTCAACCGCGCCGTCGCCGTCTCCAAGGTCGCCGGTCCCGAGGCGGCCCTGGCGATGATCGCTCCGCTGGAGGAACGGCTTGCCGGCTATTTCCACTTCCACGGCCTGCGCGGCGCGCTGAACCAGCAACTGGGCCGCGCCGACGAGGCCCGCGAGGCCTTCGGCAAGGCCATCGCCCTGGCCGGCGGCGCGGCCGAGGCCGTCTATATCCGCCAGCAGCTCGACCGCCTTCAGGCGGACGCCGAGAAAATCGGCGGGCCGGTGTCGGGAGCCTGACCGTTCGAACGTCCTCGTCGCGAAGGGCCTGGTGATGGGCCTCGCACAAGGGGAGTTTTCGATGCTGAAGATCATCGCCGTCGTCGTCGTGCTGGGCCTAGCCGGCCTGCTGGTCGCGGCCGCCCTGCGTCCGCCGACCTTCCGTGTCGAGCGCTCGATCTTGGTCAACGCCCCGCCCGAGGCGGTGCTGGCCCACATCTCCGACTTCAAGGCCTGGCGCGCCTGGTCGCCCTACGAGAGCTTGGACGCCAACCTGGCCCGCACCTATGGCGGGGCCGAACGCGGCGTCGGCGCGACCTATGCTTGGGCAGGCCAGAAAGCCGGAACCGGCCGCATGCGCATCGACGAGATCACGAACCGGCAGGCCCGCATCGCCCTCGACTTCGAAAAGCCCTTCAAGGCCAGCAACACCGCCCTGTTCACCGCCGTTCCGGAAGGCGACGTCACCCGCGTGACCTGGGCGATGTACGGTCCCGCGCCCTACATCTCGCGGCTGGTGGGCCTGGTGTTCAACATGGACAGGATGCTCGGCCGCGACTTCGAGACTGGTCTGTTCAATCTCAAGACGGCCGTCGAGCGTTCCTAGTCTTCGCACACTCGCTCCAGGAGCCCGCCATGGCCCGTTTCCTCCTGCTGAAGTTCGAACCGTCGCCCGAGCCGCGGGTTTTCCTTGATAAGCAACGGTGCGAGCAACAGGAGCCGGCCATCCCTCAAGGCGACAAGGGCAAGTACACCGACAAGCAGGAACGCAAGGCCGAGCACATCGCCGATGGCTACGAGGCCCGCGGCGTCTCGGAAAAGGAAGCCGAGCGCCGGGCATGGGCGACGGTCAACAAGGACGACGGCGGCGGCAAGAAGCCGGGCGGTTCGGGGCGCGGCAAAGACACAGGCCACCCCGCCGCGCACAAGGGCGGGCGGAAAGGCGGCGAGGCCTGGGCCAGCCGCAGCGCCGCCGACCGGTCGGCCTCCGCCAGAAAAGCTGCGGCGACGCGAAAGCGAAACGCCGATCAGCACGCCGAGCACTAGGTCGGCCGGCTGACAGCACCCTTAGAAAAACTGACGCGCGCGAATCCATACCAATCCAGTAGTGATTTCTCAGCGCCGTCTTCCTCCCCTTTGGCGGCGCCGAGCGGAGCGCCGCCCCGCCAGGACTTGCCGACGGCTCCGGTGTCCTGGTCTGATCCTTCGGGGGAAGGATCGGGGCGGCGCTCGCTCTTGACCTCCAGCGCTCCACGCCCCACTTCGACGGGCAGGCCCCGCGAAGATTGACTTTGCGGCCATTGCGCCTATTTATCCCCACCTTCGGAGCAGGTCTGGCGAATCCGCGCCGCCCGCTCGCCCAAGCACGGGCGGCTCCGAGTTCAGACCAGCGTGAAATGACAGAATTTTCCGACCTCGGGCTTTCGCCCACGACCCTCCAGGCGGTCGCCGACACCGGCTATACGACCGCCACGCCGATCCAGGCCCAGGCGATCCCGGTCGCCCTCGCCGGCCAGGACGTGCTGGGCATCGCTCAGACCGGCACCGGCAAGACCGCCGCCTTCACCCTGCCGCTGATCGACAAGCTGCAGTCGGGCCGCGCGAAGGCCCGCATGCCGCGCGCCCTGGTCATCGCCCCGACCCGCGAACTGGCCGACCAGGTCGCCTCCAGCTTCGAGAAGTACGCCAAGGGCACCAAGCTCTCGTGGGCGCTGCTGATCGGCGGCGTCTCGTTCGGCGACCAGGAAAAGAAGCTTGATCGCGGCGTCGACGTGCTGATCGCCACCCCGGGCCGCCTGCTCGACCATTTCGAGCGCGGCAAGCTGCTGATGACGGGCGTGCAGTTCCTCGTCGTCGACGAAGCCGACCGCATGCTCGACATGGGCTTCATCCCGGACATCGAGCGCATCTTCAAGATGACGCCGCCGAAGAAGCAGACCCTGTTCTTCTCGGCCACCATGCCGCCGGAAATCACCCGGCTGACCAAGCAGTTCCTGAAGGATCCGGTGCGGATCGAGGTCGCCAAGCCGGCCACGACCAACGCCAACATCACCCAGCTGCTGGTCAAGGTGCCCTCCTCCGACCCCAAGGCCAAGCGACTGGCGCTGCGGGCCTTGATCGAGAAGGCCGGCATCGAGACCGGCATCGTCTTCTGCAACCGCAAGACCGAAGTCGACATCGTCGCCAAGTCGCTGAAGGTGCACGGCTTCGACGCCGCCGCCATCCACGGCGACCTCGACCAGAGCCAGCGCATGAAGACCCTGGCGGACTTCCGCTCGGGCGCGCTGAAGATCCTGGTGGCCTCGGACGTCGCCGCCCGCGGCCTCGATATCCCGGCCGTCAGCCACGTCTTCAACTACGACGTTCCCCACCACGCCGACGACTATGTGCACCGCATCGGCCGCACCGGTCGCGCCGGCCGCACCGGCATCACCTACATGCTGGTCACCCCGTCGGACGACAAGGGCTTCGACAAGGTCGTCAAGCTGATCGGCTCGACGCCGGACGAAGAAGTGCTCGACCTCGACTACAGCAATGCGGTCACCGTTCCGCGCGAAGGCGGCCGCGGCGGCCGTGGTCGCAGCGAGCGTCCGGGCCGTGAACGCGGCGAGCGCAGCGAACGGGGCGGCCGCGGCCGTCGTGAGCGCGGCGAGGCTCCGGCCGAGGCCGAAGTCGTCGAAGCCGTCGCCGTCGAGGCCGCCGCCGAAGTCCCCGTCGTTGAACGCGCCGAACGTTCGGAGCGTCCGGAACGCGAGCGCAAGCCGCGCCGTGAGCGCACCCGTGACCGTGATCGCGCCCCCGCCGCCGTGGTCGAGGCCGCGCCGGTCGAGGAAGCCGCTCCGGCCGCCCGCCCCTCGCGCGAGCGTCCGCCGATGCCGGTGCGCGGCGTCCAGCCGGTTCGCGCCCGCGACGACGACGACGACCGCCGCGTGGTCGGCTTCGGCAACGACATCCCGGCCTTCCTGATGCGCGCGCCGCCGAAACTGGCCAAGGTCCAGGACTGACGGATCGCTCTTTGAGGCGTAGAATGGCCGGCGTGCTCCACGGAGCCGCCGGCTTTTCTTTTGCCCGCCCACGGCTCCGCGCGACTTCCCCTGGAGGAACCGCCATGGCCGACTTAACGCCGTGCCGATTTTCACCGTCGCAGTCCGATCCCGACCTGCTCAGCCATGAGCGCACCTATCACGGCTTCAGCATCCTGATCCGCTGGGCGATCGTCGGCCTGGCGGTGGCGCTGACCACCCTGATCCTGTGGTTCGCCACGCCGGCGGGGTTCCTGGGCGGCGCCGTGGTCGGCGTGCTGCTGGCCGTGGCCGGCTACTACGCGGTGATCCGGCACGAGGTGCGCCAGCCGCTGGATCTCTGGACCGAGGGGCGTTGAGACTAGAGGCGTCCCTCTCCCCTTGCGGGAGAGGGTGGCCTGCGAAGCGGGTCGGGTGAGGGGTCGAAAGACGTGCCCGCTGCGACAGCGGTCAGTCTGGGCGTGGCGTCAAAGTTCTGAGAGACCCCTCATCCGTCATCCTTCGGATGACACCTTCTCCCGCAAGGGGAGAAGGATTTACGTCAGCGCTTGATCTGGCCCGCCAGATACTTCCGGATCGCCCCGCCATAAGGCGGACGCAGGGCCAGCATCGGGCCGATGTCCTTCTTCAGCTGGTGGAACACCGCCTTGCGGTGGCTGAATTCGCGGAAGCCGTCGTGACCGTGATAGGCGCCCGTGCCGGCCGGGCCGACGCCGCCGAACGGCAGGTCTTCCTGGGCGACGTGGAAGATCACGTCATTGACCGTAACCCCGCCGCTGGTGGTGCCGTTCAGCACCGTTTCGCGCTCGGCCTCGTCGGTCCCGAACCAGTAGAGGGCCAGCGGCCGGGCGTGGGCGTTGACGTAGGCGATCGCCTCCTCGATGCGGCTGTAGCCCTTGACCGGCAGCAGCGGACCGAAGATCTCGTCCTGCATCACCGTCATCTCGTCGGTGGGCTCCAGGATCAGGGTCGGCGGGATCTTGCGGTGTTCCTGCTGGGCGAAGTCCTCGCCGGCCGGATTGAGCTCGACCACCTTGGCGCCCTTGGCCGCCGCGTCGTCGACATAGCCCTTCACCCGGTCGTAGTGCCGCTGGGCCACCAGGGCGGTGTAGTCGGGATTGTCCTTCAGGGTCGGGAAGCTCCTGGCGACCGCGGCCTTGGCGGCCTCGACGAAGCGATCGACGTCCTCGGCCGGGGCCAGCACATAGTCGGGCGCCAGGCAGATCTGGCCCGCGTTCAGCGTCTTGCCGGCCATCACCCGGGCCGCGGCGGTGTCGAGGTCGGCGCCGCGCGACAGGATCACCGGGCTCTTGCCGCCCAGCTCCAGGGTCACCGGCACCAGGTTCTCGGCCGCCGCCCGCATCACGTGGCGCGCCACCGAGGTCGCGCCGGTGAACAGCAGGTGGTCGAAGGCCAATCCCGAGAAGGCCTGGCCGATCTCGGGACCGCCGGTGACGACGGCGATCTCTTCCTCGTCGAACACTTTGGCGAACATCGCCTTCATCAGCTCGGACGTCGCCGGGGTGAACTCCGACGGCTTGATCAGCGCCCGGTTGCCGGCCGACAGCACGCCGGCCAGCGGCGCGAAGGTCAGGTTGATAGGGAAGTTCCAGGGGCTGATGATCCCGACCACGCCCTTGGGCTGCCAGCGCACCTCGGCCTTGGCTCCGAACACGCCCAGCAGGGCCGGCGTCGTGCGGCGCTTCTCGGTCTTCATCCACTGGCGCAGATGGTCGCGGGCGAATTTCAACGGCCCGATCGAGCCGGCCACGTCGGTCAGGGCCGTGGCGTCCTTGGAGCGCACGCCGAAATCGTCGCTGACCGCCTTGGCGATGTCGTCCTGGTGATCGACCAGCAAGCCGATGCAGCGGTCGAGCCATTCAATGCGCCGCCCGGCCAGGGGCGCGCCGTCGCGCAGATGTGCGGCCTTTTGCCTCTGCAGCAGGGTTTCCAGACCGGCCTTGACGGCTTCCGGACCGATATTGGCGGGGGCGTTCATGCGGCGTCTCTCCCGAAAACGGCCAGTCGGCTCATCTTATCAATGTTCAGGATGCTTTGAAGTTGTGACGGGCGCAAGCGACCTTCCCTGGCCTTAACCGCTCGTTTGAACTCTTGAGCTTATGCTTTCCCCGCAAGCGATCGGCGCCGGGCGAACCGGAACCGAACGGGGGAATGAAAGATGTCGGACGTCGAGACCACGCTGCGCGGCCCTGAAGCCTACAAGATCGCCCGTCGGGCCCTGGACCTGATGGAACGCCACCAGATCTGGCCGACCGCGCTGAACTTCGAGCTCTGGACCCACTATGTGGCCGATCCGGAAGGCGCCCTGGCGCGCGAAATCATGCGCCTCATCTCGATGGGCGAACCCATCACCGAGATGCTGAGCGAAGAGCTGGCCGCCGCCTACCTGCCCAAGGCGCGCCTCAACGAACAGATCCGCGACGCCGGCGACCTGCTCTCCAAGGAGCTGGAATCGGTTTCGAAGGCCATCCAGAACGCCCAGAAGACCAACGCCGCCTTCGGCAAGACCCTGGCCGGCGTGTCCAAGGACCTCGACGGCCCGACGGGCGTCGAGAGCATCAAGGCCGTGGTCACCAGCCTGACCGACGCCACCCGCCGGGTGGCCAAGGAAAACAAGGCGCTGGAAACCCGCCTGGCCGAGTCCACCGCCGAGGTCGACCGCCTGCGCGAACACCTCGAGCAGGTGCGCCGCGACGCCACCACCGACGGCCTGACCAACCTGGCCAACCGCAAGGCCTTCGACGAAGAGCTGGAGCGCGCCTGCGCCGAGGCCGACGAGCACGGCTCGGCCATCTGCCTGGCGGTGCTCGACATCGACCACTTCAAGGGCTTCAACGACACCTGGGGTCACCAGACCGGCGACCAGGTCATCCGCTACGTCGCCAGCGTCATCGGCCGCGTCGCCGCCCTGCCCCGCTTCGCCGCCCGCTACGGCGGCGAGGAATTCGCGATGATCTTCCCGGGCGAAGCCGCCAGCATCGTCAACGCCACGCTCGAAGAGATCCGCGTCGAGGTCTCCTCGCGCATGCTCAAGCGCCGCTCGACCAACGAGGACCTGGGCGCCATCACCCTGTCGTCGGGCTTCGCCGAGCGCCGCAAGGGCGAGACCGCCCATTCGGTCATGGAACGTGCCGACAAGGCCCTCTACGCCTCCAAGCGCGGCGGCCGCAACCGCGTCACCGCCGCCGACACCCAACCGGAATCGGCCAACGCGGCCTAAGAGATACGCGTTCTTCTCCAGAGAACCGCGTGCCGGAGCCCGTCGATCTCACGATCGGCGGGCTCCTTTCTTTTGCGCGATCCACCTTGCGTTCCCCAGGGACAGGCGCGCCTAGCTGGCTTCCAGGCGCGAAAAGACGCCCGGAGGATGTGATGGCCTACGAGAAGATCCAGCTGGAAACCGAAGGCGGCGTGGCCGTCATCACCCTTTCCGATCCCGCCTCGCTGAACGCCGCCAGCCCCGAGGTCGCCCGTGAACTGACCCATGCCTTCAGCGTCGTTGCGGCAGGCCAGGTCGAGGCCCGCGCCGTGGTGCTGACCGGTGAAGGCCGCGGCTTCTGCTCGGGCGCCAACCTGTCGGCGGGCGCCACCGCCGGCCGGCCGATGGACCCCGACGGCAAGCCCGACGCCGGGGCGGCGCTGGAGAGCGTCTACAATCCGCTGGTCACGCTGCTGCGCGATTTCCCGCTGCCGATCGTCACCGCCGTCAACGGCCCGGCCGCCGGCATCGGCTGCTCCCTGGCCCTGCTGGGCGACATCGTGGTGGCCGGCGAGAGCGCCTATTTCCTGCAGGCCTTCCGCCGCATCGGCCTGGTGCCCGACGGCGGCTCGACCTGGCTGCTGCCGCGCCTGGTGGGCAAGGCCCGGGCCATGGAGATGATGTTGCTGGGCGACAAGATCCCGGCCGCCAAGGCCCTCGACTGGGGCCTGGTCAACCGCTGCGTTCCCGACGCCGAGCTGATGCCAACCGCCCTGGAGCTGGCCCGCACCCTGGCCGAGGGCCCCGCCTCGCTGGGCGCGATCCGGCGGCTTGTGTGGGATAGTCTCGAGGCCGACTGGATCGGCCAGCTCCACGCCGAACGCCAGGCCCAGCGCGCCGCCGGCAAGACCGAGGACTTCATCGAAGGCGTCAGCGCCTTCCTGCAAAAGCGCCCGGCAGCCTTCAAGGGCCGGTGATGCGGCCACTCTTTTTTAGAGGTCATCGCCCGCTTCATGCGGGCGACCCAAGCTGAAGCCACCGCACCCCGACAGGCCGCTTGGGTCGCCCGAACAAGTCGGGCGATGACTTCAAGGTGGGGTAGCCGCCCTCAGTACTTCAGCCTGAACCCCACCGAGACGCTGCGCCCGGTCGAGCCATAGTTGGTGACCAGGTGGTTGGCGTCATAGGCCCAGCGCTCGGTCTTCTGGTTAGTCAGGTTCAGCGCCTCGACATTGAGGGTGATGAACTTGTTGACCGTGTAGGTCGCCGAGCCGTCGAGGTTGAAGGTGGCGTTGGAGCCGCCGAAGTCGTTGACGTAGGGCGAGGAGCAGTCGCCCGGCGCGCAGGTGCCCGAGGCCAGCGGATAGGTCGTGTAGTAGGCCGCGCGATAGGCGCTCGACAGGCGGGCCGTCCACTTGTCGGCGTCGTAATAGACCGTGAAGTTCACCGCGTCGGGCGAAGCGCCCAGCCACGGCCCCTCGACGATGCCGTCGGCCTTGTCGGGGTTGAGGATGTAGCCGAGCTTGGATTCCAGGTGGGTGTAGTTGGCCTGGACGCCCAGCTTGTCGAACGGCGCGGGCAGGAAGGTCAGGTTCTGCTGGTAGCTGAACTCGACGCCCAAGATCCGGCCGCCGGGCGCATCGACATACTGGCGGATGGTCCAGTCGCCGTCGGCGGCGATATAGGCCAGCAGGGCGGCGTTGGTGAGGGCGTCCTTCACCGCCGCCAGGCTGGTGCTGTCGAGCACGGCGCTGAGCGGACCCGAGCGGGTGATGTTCTGCGGGAAGCTGGCGATCTCCTTGGTGAAGATCGCCGCCGAGAACAGCGCGCCCGGCGCGAAGTACCACTCGAACGACAGGTCGTAGTTGGTGGCCCGGAACGGCTTGAGGTCCGGATTGCCCAGGGTGACCGACGGCGCCGAGCCGGACGGCAGCGAGGTGCTCAGCGACGAGATGCCCGGCGACAGATTGGCCAACTGCGGCCGCGCCATCACCTTGGCCGCGCCGAAGCGCACCAGCATGCCGTCCCTGACCTCATAGGCCAGGTTCAGAGACGGCAGGAGGTCGTGGTACTGGTTGGTCGCCGTCAACGCCCGGGCCGAGGTCGAATAGCCGTTCGACTCCACCTCGGTCAGGGCGTAGCGCACCCCGACGTTGCCGCGCAGGGTGCGGTCGAACAGGCCGCTGCGGAAGTCGAACTGGTTGTAGACGCTGGTGTCGGTCTCGGTCACCGCATAGGCGTTGCCGGGGTTGGACTTCGACGACAGGCGCCAGTCGCCCCACTTGTTGACGCAGTTGCAGTCGAAGCCGAACAGGCTGCGGAACTTGTCGATGTCGGGCACGATGAAGCTGGTCGGCGTGCCGGCCGAGACGTCGAGACCCGCGCCCCACTCCACCAGCTTGCTCATCGCCGCCGTCGAGGTCCCGGCCTCCAGCAGGGTCGGATTGAGGGTCTCGGTCGACAGGCGCTGGTATTGGGCGGTGGCGAAGTCGTAGATCCGCCGGCTGACGCCGCCGCGCCAGACCAGGTCGTCGTCGAACTCGTACTTCAGGTCGACCTTGGCGGTCTGGTAGCGGTTGTCGACATAGCGCTCGTAGTGGCGCAGGGCCGAGAAGCCCTTGACGGTGTCCCACTGGGTCGGGTCGGCCACGTTGAAACCGAACTTCAGGATCGGCATCGAACCGCCGCCACGCTCGTCATAGACCACCCCGTCGGCGTCCATGTGGTTGAACTCGACCAGCAGGCCGGTGTTCTGGGTGCGCGAGCGCGACAGGCCATAGGTGGCGTTCAGGGTGAAGCGGTCGGTGAACTCGTGGGCGAGGTTGAACGAGGCCTGCTGGAAGGTGGTGGTGTAGTAGCTCTCATCGGCGGCCGAGCGGACGTCGACATTGTCCATGACCAGATAGTCGGCCTGGTTGGCGTCGTTGACGTGGGCTTCCAGCACCTGGGTCGCCGGCCGGCCGACCAGGGCCTGGATCGCGCCCAGCACGCCCGCCGTCCCCGTCGGCCCGTTGTAGCCGTACTTGTAATAGTAGTCGTAGGGCTCGAGGTTGTTGGGATTGTAGCTGTAGCTCGCGCCCGACACGAGCGAGGTCCCGTTCAGGTCGGTCCCGCAGTCGATGGCGTCGCGATAGGCCGTCGCCGTCTGGCTGGTGCAGTACGGCAGGATCTGGCGTTGCACGCCCGCCGCCGCCGTCGAGGCGTTGTAGGTCGAATAGGTCTTGCCGCCCGAGGTCACCGTCTTGGTGTTGTTGCGGTTCAGGCCGACGGTCTGAAGCTGGTAGTTGGTCTGGTCCTGCCACAGCCGCGAATAGACCAGATCGGTGGTCACCGTGGTCTTCGGGGTCGGCCGCCACTGGAACGACGCCGTGGCCCCGATGCGTTCCTGCTGCAGCTCGGCATGGTTCAGGGTCGCCAGGGCCGGGATCACCGTCAGGTCGTTCATCTGGGCCAGGGCGTCGGCGCTGGAGCCCTCCGCCACCGTGGCGAAGCCCGTGGCCGCCGTCGTCGCGCCGGTGTGGGTGGCGTTGCGGTACAGCAGGTCGCTCTGGCCGGCCTGGCGCTGATAGCTGTCGATGGTCTGCTTGCGCGAATTGTACGCCAGCGAGAACAGCGCCCCGAGGTCGCCGATCTTGGTGTCGTTCCAGCGGTCGGAGACCAGGCCGGCGATGCGCGGTACGTGATTGCCGCCGTTCTCGTAGTAGGAATCCTGCACCGACAGGGCCAGGCACCGGCCCTTGAAGTCGAACGGTCGGCCCGTCTGGAGATCGACCGTCGCGCCCAGCGAGCCCTCGTCGGTCTCGGCCGAGGCGGTCTTCTGGACCTTCAGCGAGTTGAAAAGCTCGGAGGCGAAGGTGTTGAAGTCGAAGCCGCGCGAGCGGTTGGGGCTGGCGCCCGAGTCTGTAGCCGCCGCCGTCGACAGGGCCTCCAGCCCGTTCAGCCGCACGCGGGTGAAGTCGCTGCCCAGACCGCGAACGGTGATGGTGCGCCCTTCCCCGTTCTCGCGGTCGATCGAGACGCCGGGCAGGCGCTGGAGGGATTCCGCCAGGTTGGCATCCGGGAAGTCGGCGATGTCCTCGGCGTTGATGGCGTCGACCATCACATTGGCGTTGCGCTTGACGCTGATGGCGCTCTGCAAGGCCGCACGGTAGCCGGTGACGACCACCTCTTCGACGGCGTTGGTCTCGACGGTCTGGCCGCCCGAAGCCTTGGCCGTCTCCTGCGCGTGAGCCGCTCCGGCGCTCAAGGCCAGCACCGACGCGGCCGCGCACAGGCGCGCCGCGGCGCGACGTTCGAATGTCGTGTGAAGCATGGAAGCCTCCCCCTCCCTGTCGTTTCCTTCGAGAGGGGGCCCGTGTGCTCCGCGCCGCCCTCCGGTCGCCGCCAGCAGCGGTAACCGGTGTCATATCAACGGCGAGCCATTGGCTTCGGATTTCGCCAGGTTGCCGAGCGAACGCGGTTCGATGTGGGATTTGCAGGAAAACGCTAGGCTTCGACATGACGAAGGGCGACCGGATCGCTCCGGCCGCCCTTCGAAAACGCTCAGATAGCCCGCGTAAGGCTATGATTTCGCAGATCAATCAGTAGGGCTTGTAACTCTTTTCCTCGACGATCTCCGACCCCGTCAGGGCGTTGATCTGGCGCTTCACGGCGGCGCGCTTGTCGTTGTCCTTGTAGACGCGGCGCGCCAGTTCGACGAACTCCGAGCCGAAGTCCTGGCGGCGCTCGCAGGCCCGCTTGCCGTCCTCGATGTCCCAGAGGGCGGCGTTGATTTCGGTAAGTTCGGCGGTCAGCCGGTCCAGCTCGGCGCTGGGCGTCAGCTTTTCGGTCGCGATTCCCTCCAGCAGGGCCAGCTCCTTGCGGACATTGGCCTCCTTGGCCGCATCGCCGATCCGGGCGGCCTTGACCCGCAGGATGGTGATCTTGTCGACGAGCTCGCCGGCGGAGATGGGGGCGAGGATGGACATCAGGCAGCTCCGGCGATCAGGGTGTCGAGGGCGGCCTTCACGGCCTCGGCTGGGAGGGCGGCCATGCCCTCTCCGTAGTCTTCCGCGCAGAGCACCTCAAGCCGGCGCGCGGCGGGCTTGAACTTGACGGCCTTGCGGCGGTTCAGTTGCAGCGACAGTAAGGGCGCGCCACCGGCCGCCAGCATGTGGCCGGGCCCGGCGTCGTTGGCCACCGCCGCCGACAGCCGTCCGGCCAGGGCGATGGCCAGCAACGGCCCCTTCACCGCCGGATAACCGTCACCGCGGTCGGCCTCGGGGAACAGCGCCCCCGGAACCTCGGCCCGCGCGATCGCCGCGTCGGCGGCCTCGTCGGGTCCGAAGAAGAACACCGGCGTGCGCCCTGCCGCCTGCTGGTCGCGGGCCAGGTCGAGATAGCGCTCCAGCGGCCAGCGCTTTTCCTGACCGCCGGCCCCCGGCGCCAGGCCCACATAGACAGGACCGTCGGGCAGCAAGGCCTTCGCCGCCGACAGCGCGTCGGTCTCGGTCAGGGCCAGGGGCTGCAACGCCCCCTGCCCGCCCGTCGCCAGGCTCAGCAGCAGCGCCAGCCGGTCGACCACGGCCGCCGGCCAGTCGCTCTTGCGCGCCTCCATGGCGGCCGAGACGAACCGCCCCTCGGCAGCCCTTTTGGCGACCAGGCTGCGGCGCAGGTTCTCCTGGGTGTCGATGACGAGGTCGAAGGTCCGGCCGCCGAACGGCTTGACCCACGGCAGCACGTCCAGCGCGCCGGCGCCGGTGACGCCGTCCTTGAGAATCTCGTCGACATAGCCGGCCACGACCCGCTTCAGCGGTCCGTCATAGACCGTCTCGCCCTTGGCGGCGCACCAGGTGATCTTCGCATCGGGAAAGGCCGCGCGCAGGCCGGCGATGAAGGGCAGCTTGATCAGGCCGTCGCCGATCACCTCGCCCATGGAATAGATCAGAACCGTCTGGACCATGGCCGTGCATGGCCGCGCCCGGCTCCTCCGTCAATCGTCGGCTTTGGCCGCAACAACGTATGTGAGCATTTACTTGCAAGCTTCGCGATTTGAGGTAACGTCGGTCCCATGAGCGCCAAACCCCGCATCGAACGCGCCGCCCTCGAGATCTTCGCCGCCAGCGGCGTGGACGCGACCACTACCAAGCTGATCGCCGCCCGCGCCGAGGTCTCCGAAGGGGCGATCTATCGCCACTGGAAGAGCAAGGACGAGCTGGCCGTCGGCCTGTTCATGTCGGCCCACCGGCGCCTCTCCGAGCTGATAGAGACCGAGGCCGGCGCGGTGCACGGCATCGACGCCAAGGCCGCCGCCCTGGTGCGCGCCTACTGCACGGCCGCCGACGAGGACTGGACGCTGTTTTCGTTCCACCTGCTACAGCTGCACCACTTCCTGCCCTACTACCAGGAAGACGGCCGCGACCCGGTCACCCTGGTCGAGACGATCATCAAGCACGCCATGCTGAAGATGGAACTGCCGCCGGGCGACCCGCGCGTCATCGCCGCCATGGCCCTGGGCGTGATCTCCCAGACCGCCCAGAACCGCGCCTACGGGCGCCTGGGCGAAGACCTGCTGTCGGCCCACGCCCCCCTGATGACCGCGGCCGTCCTGGCCGTGCTCAAGGCCCGCTAGAGGACCCGCACGAATGCGCAGCGCGCTCTTCAACGCCTACTACTGGGTGCTGTCGATCTTCTACGGCCTGTCGGCGGCCTTCTCGGCCCTGCTGCCGGGCCGCCGGCCGGTGACCTTCGCCCTGCGACTCTATTCCAAGCGCATGCTGTGGGCCCTGCGGGTCTTTGCTGGGGTCGAGGTCGAGGTGAAGGGTCGGGAAAACCTGCCCGAGGGCGCCTTCATCATCGCCGCCAAGCACCACAGCTGGGGCGACGGCTTCGTGATGTTCGCCAATCTCGACAACCTGTCCTTCGTGACCGGCGACCATCTGGAGAAGTTTCCGCTGCTGGGCGGGATCCTCAAGAAGTTCGGGGCCATCGTCGTCGATAGTTGCGGCGGACCGGAAGCCCGCGCCGCCTTGTCCAAGAGCGCCGCCCAGGTCGCCGCCGAGGGCCGCCGCATCCTGATCTATCCGGAAGGCCACCTGGCCGCGCCCGGCGAGCGGTTCCGCTACCGCACCGGCGTCTATCACATGAGCCGCGACTTCGACCTGCCGGTGATCCCGGCGGCCACCAATCTCGGCTGCTTCTGGAAGCAGCAGGAAAAGAAGAAGACCCCCGGCCGCGCCACCGTCAAATTCCTGCCCGCCCTGCCCCGCGACCTGCAGAAGATCGAGTTCATGAAGCTGCTGGAGATCACGGTCGAGGGCCGCACCAACGAGCTGATCGCCGAGGCCACGGGCCAACCGGTGAAGCCGTCGGTGCTGGTCGAATGGAACGGCAGGAAGAACGTCGCCAGCGATCCCGCCGAAGCGGCGGCCTGAACGCCATGCTCGCGCTCGTCCTGATTGAGACGCTTGCCGCGCTGGCGGTGCTGCTCATCGCCCACAACCTGGGCGCCCATCCCGCCAAGGGGATAGTGCTGGCGACGCCGGCCGCGGCGATGTTGGCCGCTCTGGCCTGGGTGGCGTCCTTCGCGGTCGCCCCCGCCTCGGGCGATCCAAGACCGGCCTGGACGATCTATGTGCTCTGGGCCCTGGCGGCGAGCGCCCCGGTGATTTCGCTGGCGACGATCGTGGCGGTCCGAGGCTTTCGCCTTCTGGCGACGTTGTTCGCGCTCCTGCAGACCCTGCTGGCCGCACTCTTGGCTCTGTTGGGAACCATGCAGATGACGGGCCTGTGGATCTGAGGATCATGGAAAGAACGCGCCCATGCTGCCCAACCTGCTGACCGCGCTTCGCCTGCTGGCCCTGCCCTTCCTGGCCTGGGCCGTGATGGCCGACGCCGGCTGGGCGGCCCTGGCGCTATTCCTCGGCGCGGGCCTGACCGACGTGCTCGACGGCTGGATCGCCCGGCGGTTCGGCCTGACCTCGGCCTTCGGGGCGATGTTCGATCTGCTGGCCGATCGCCTGCTGACCCTGGTCAGCCTTGGCGCCCTGATGGCCGCCGGCGCCTTTCCGGGCGCCTGGATCGTGGTTCCGCTGCTGCTGATCGCCCGCAACTTCTTCGTCGCCGGCCTGCAGCAGGCGCAGCCTGGACGGGACTTCAACTATCCGCTGCTGGAGCACCCGAAGATCGCGCTGAACTTCCTGGGCGTGTCGCTGCTGCTGGCGCCGATCGGGTCGGAACCTGTCGGACTTTGGGTGCTGGCGGCGAGCGCGGCGTTGTCGGTCGTCACCGTGACGATCTATGCGCGCCGGGCGGCCTCGCATTTCACCTTCTCCCAAAGGGAGAAGGAGGGGCCCGCGCCGAAAGGCGTGGGAGGATGAGGGGTTAGGGGCTGAGACGGCGTAACCCCTCACCCTCCCAGGCTATCGCCTGGGCCCCTCCCTCTCCCTCTGGGAGAGGGTTTGGATCAGTCGTTCGGCTCGGGCGCCGGTTGGATCGTCACGCTCTCGCCGCAGCCGCAGGCGTCGGTCTCGTTCGGATTGTGGAACACGAACTTCGACGACAGCTTGGTGATCTCGTAGTCGATCTCAGTGCCGATCAGGAACAGCACCGCCTTCGGTTCGATCAGGATGGTGACGCCCTTGTCCTCGACGACCTCGTCGATGGGCCCCTTCTCCTTGGCGTATTCGAAGACGTATTCCTGGCCCGCGCAGCCGCCGTTCTTCACGCCCACGCGCAGACCGGCATAGGGCTGGTCGGCCCTATCCATGATCTCCTTCACGCGCGTGGCGGCGGCCTCGGTCAGGGTGACGACCTTGGGGCGCGGACGACGCGGACGGGCGGTGACGGCGGCTTCCATGGGCTCTGTCCTCAGAACATGTTCAGCTGCAGCTTGGCCTCGTCGCTCATCCGCGACGGGTCCCACGGCGGGTCGAAGGTCAGGTCGACATTGCACGAGCGAATACCGTCGATCTCCATGACCGCGTCCTTGACCCAGCCCGGCATCTCGCCGGCCACCGGGCAGCCCGGCGCGGTCAGGGTCATGTCGATGGCCACGTCCTTGTCGTCGCTGACGTCGACCTTGTAGATCAGGCCCAGCTCATAGATGTCGACCGGGATTTCCGGGTCGAACACCGTCTTCAGCTTCTCGATCAGCTGGTCGGTCAGGCTGTTCAGCTCATCTTGCGAAAGAGCCGTGGCGGCGGGGGCTTGGTCGGTCATGCGCTCAACTGAAGAAGCTGCGGGCCTTGTCCAGCGCGTCCACGAACGCGTCGGCTTCGGCCTCAGTGTTATATAGGGCGAAAGAGGCCCGGGCGCTCGACGTCACCCCAAACCTTTTCGCCAGCGGCTCGGCGCAGTGGGTTCCGGCCCGCACGGCGACGCCGTAGCGGTCCAGCACCTGGGCCACATCATGGGCGTGGGCGCCTTCCAGCACGAAGCTCATCACCGCGCCCTTGCCGGGCGCCGTGCCGAGAATCCGGATGCCGTTGACGCCTTCGAGGCGCGCGGCGACCCGGTCGTACAGCGCGTGCTCGTGGGCCAGGGCCGCATCGCGATCGATGCCGTTCAGCCACTCGATCGCCGCGCCCAGGCCGATGGCCTCGAGGATCGCCGGCGTGCCGGCCTCGAAGCGGTGCGGCGGGTCGGCATAGGTGATCTTGTCGAGCGAGACCGAACCGATCATCTCGCCGCCGCCCTGGTAAGGCGGCAAGGCGGCAAGGCGCTCGGCCTTGCCATACAGCACGCCGATGCCGGTGGGGCCGTACAGCTTGTGGCCGCTGAACACGTAGAAATCGACGTCCAGGGCTTTGACGTCCACCTTGGTGTGGACCACGCCCTGGCAGCCGTCGAGCAGCACCGGCGCGCCGGCCGCGTGGGCCAGGCGCACGATCTCCGCCACGTCGTTGACCGTGCCCAGCACGTTCGACATGTGGGTGACGGCGACCATCCTGGTCTTTTCCGACAGCAGGCCCCGATAAGCCTCCATGTCGAGCCGGCCATCGTCGAGCACCGGGATGAACTTCAGCACGACGCCGTAGCGCTCGCGCAGGAAGTGCCACGGCACGATGTTGGCGTGGTGCTCCATCTCAGAGGTGATGATCTCGTCGCCGGCCTTCAGGGAACGCCCGAAGGTATCGGCCACCAGGTTTACCGCCTCGGTGGCGCTCTTGGTGTAGACGATCTCGTTTACGTCGGCGTTGATGAAGCGGGCGACGGTTTCACGCGCCTTTTCATAGGCTTCCGTCGTTTCGTTGGCCAACGTATGCAGGCCCCGATGGACGTTGGCGTAGGAGGTGCGGGCCAGGCCCATCATGGCGTCCAGCACCGCGTCGGGCTTCTGGGCGCTGGCGGCGCTGTCCAGATAGACCAGCGGCTTGCCGTGCACGGTGCGCGACAGGATCGGGAACTGGGCGCGGATCGCCTCGACGTCGAAGGTCGTCGTCATTCGCTGCGCCCCAGCTGCTTGGCGACCCAGGCGGCGGCGATCTCGCGGGCGCCGGCGTGCTCGATGCGCTCGACCACCTCGCCGACGAAGGCCTCCGTCAGCATGGCGCGGGCCTCCAGCTCGGGAATGCCGCGCTGGCGGGCGTAGAACACCGCTTCCTCGTCCAGGGCGCCGATGGTGTTGCCATGGGCGCAGGAGACGTCGTCGGCGAAGATCAGCAGTTCGGGCTTGGCGTCGATCTCGGCCTTGTCCGACAGGATCAGGGCATGATGGCCCATCCGCGCGTCGGTCTGGTCGGCGCCGGGTTGGACGATGATCCGCCCCTGGAACACGCCGCGGGCCTGGTCGGCGACCATCCCCTTGGTCAGCTGGCTGGTGACGCCGTCGACGCCGCCATGGGTGACCACGGTGGTCTGGTCGGCATGGCGCTGGCCGTTCAGCAGATAGATCCCGTCCAGCCGAGCCTCGGCATGGGCGCCCGGATGGGCGACATGGGTCTCGAACCGCTGGCGACGGGCGCCGCCGGTCAGGACGGTCTGGGAAAAGCTCGCGCCGGCGGCAAGGTCGATCCGGGCGGTGACGACGTTCACCGCCTCGGCCTCGTCCCCGACCAGCACGATGCGCGTCAGGCTCGCGCCCTCGCCCACGGCGATGTCGAGCGAGACGTCGGAGACGTAGCCGGCGGCGCGGCCTTCATGGCTTTCCAGCAAGGTCAGGCTGGCGCCTGGCTCGACCACGACCGCATAGGACGCGGCCTGCGAGGCCTTGTCGGTCGCCGCCACGAAGCGCAGCGCGATGACGTCGCCCTGCCCGCTCGTGGCCACATGGCGGCCGTTGACGAACAGGATCTCGCCGTCGGCCAGGCCCGCGAACGGACCGGCCGCGACCTCGCCGTCGAACTTCGGCGCGGGCTCGGGCAGCACGCGGATCAGGCCGCGCAGGTCGGTCCAGCGCCAGTCCTCGTCGCGGCGCGACGGCAGGACCGTGACGTCGCCGGTCTTCAGGGCGGTGGAAAGGCTCACGCGGCAGCCCCGGCGTACTTGTCGTAGCCCTCGGCTTCCAGCTGCAGGGCCAGTTCCGGGCCGCCCGAGGCGACGATGCGGCCGGCAGCCAGCACGTGCACGCGGTCGGGTTTGATGTAGTCGAGCAGGCGCTGGTAGTGGGTGATCACCAGCATGCCGCGCTCAGGCGAACGCAAGGCGTTGACGCCTTCCGAGACGATCTTCAGGGCGTCGATGTCGAGGCCCGAGTCCGTCTCGTCGAGGATCAGGAACTTCGGCGACAGCATCGCCATCTGGAAGATTTCCATCCGCTTCTTTTCGCCGCCCGAGAAGCCGACGTTCAGGCCGCGCTTGAGCATCTCGAAGTCGATCTTCAGCGCGGCGGCCTTTTCCTTGGCCAGCTTCAGGAAGGCCGGCGCGGCGATCTCGTCCTCGCCGCGGGCGCGGCGCTGGGCGTTGACGGCCGTGCGGATGAAGGTCAGGGCCGGCACGCCGGGGATCTCCAGCGGATACTGGAACGACAGGAACACGCCCTTGGCCGCCCGTTCGTTGGGCTCCAGGCTCAGCAGGTCCTCGCCGTTCAGGCTCGCCGTCCCTTCGGTGACCTCGTAGCCGCCGCGGCCGCTCAGCACGTAGGACAGCGTCGACTTGCCGGCGCCGTTCGGACCCATGATGGCGTGCACCTCGCCGGCCGGCACCTCGAGCGTGACGCCCTTCAGGATCGGCTTGGCTTCGACGCGGGCGTGGAGGTTTTGGATAGAGAGCATTAGCTTCGCCCGTACTTTCTCAAAGCTTCGTCTTCAGCGACCGGTTCAAATTGGGCGGGGCCTCCGCCATGCATTTCGCTGTGCGGATAGGTACGCTCCCAAAGGCTCCGATCCTTCGGGTCGCGATAGAGCACCGACCATCCGCCTTCGGCGGTCGCCAGTTGTATAAATCCGTCCCAAGGCGCCGAAGCCGTCACCCGACGCTTCCTTCCAGGCTGATCGCCACCAGCTTCTGAGCCTCCACCGCGAATTCCATAGGCAGTTGCTGCAGCACGTCGCGGACGAAGCCGTTGACCAGCAGGGCCACGGCCTCTTCCTGCGAAAGGCCGCGCTGCTGGCAGTAGAACAGCTGGTCGTCCGACAGGCGGGTGGTGGTGGCCTCGTGCTCAAACACCGACTGGCCGTTGCGGGCCTCGATATAGGGCACGGTGTGGGCCGCGCAGGTCTTGCCGATGAGCAAGGAGTCGCACTGGGTGAAGTTGCGCGCGCCCTTGGCCTTGGGGTGGGCCGAGACCAGGCCGCGATAGGTGCTGGTCGACTTGCCGGCGCTGATGCCCTTGGCGACGATCCGCGACTTCGTATTGGCGCCCAGGTGGATCATCT
This sequence comes from Caulobacter hibisci, assembly GCF_016135805.1. Classification (GTDB taxonomy): domain Bacteria; phylum Pseudomonadota; class Alphaproteobacteria; order Caulobacterales; family Caulobacteraceae; genus Caulobacter; species Caulobacter hibisci. The sequence continues at coordinate 32,437 of NZ_JADWOX010000004.1, read as the reverse complement.
TGGTGCCGGTGTCGGCCTGCTGATGACCGTTGGTCACGGCGATCGAGTAGAACTCGCCCGACGAGCCCTCGCCGCGCAGAACGCAGGAGGGATACTTCCAGGTGATGGCCGATCCGGTCTCGACCTGGGTCCACGACACCTTCGAGCGGTCGCCGCGACAGTCGGCGCGCTTGGTGACGAAGTTGTAGATGCCGCCCTTGCCGGTCTCCGGATCGCCCGGGTACCAGTTCTGGACGGTGGAATACTTGATCTCGGCGTCGTCCAGCAAAACCAGCTCGACCACGGCCGCGTGCAGCTGGTTCTCGTCGCGCATCGGGGCCGTGCAGCCCTCCAGGTACGAGACGTAGGCGCCCTTGTCGGCGATGATCAGGGTGCGCTCGAACTGACCGGAATCCTTGGCGTTGATCCGGAAATAGGTCGACAGCTCCATCGGGCAGCGCACGCCCGGCGGCACGTAGACGAAGCTACCGTCGCTGAACACAGCGCTGTTGAGGCAGGCGAAATAGTTGTCCGAGGTCGGCACGACGCTGCCCAGGTACTGCTTGACCAGTTCCGGGTGCTCGCGGATTGCCTCGCTCATCGAGCAGAAGATGACGCCGGCCTGGGCCAGCTCCTTCTTGAAGGTGGTAACCACCGACACGCTGTCGAACACCGCGTCCACGGCGTAGCGCGGCGCGCCTTCGACGCCGGCCAGCACGGCCTGCTCCTTCAGCGGGATGCCCAGCTTCTCGTAGACGGCCAGCAGCTCGGGATCGACCTCGTCCAGGCTTTTGGGCCCTTCCTTGGTCTTCGGCGCGGCGTAGTAGTAGGTGTCCTGGTAGTCGATCTTCGGGTAGCTGACCTTGGCCCAGTCCGGCTCATCCAGCTCGAGCCAGCGACGATAGGCGTCCAGGCGCCATTCCAGCATCCACGCCGGCTCGTCCTTCTTGGCCGAGATGAAGCGCACGATGTCCTCGGAGAGCCCCTTGGGGGCGAACTCCTGGTCGATATCGGTCGTAAAGCCGTGCTCGTATTTCTCGAGCGCGGCGACGGTGTCGATCGTTTCCTTGACCGCGGCCATCAAGCCACCTCCCGGCGACGGGCGCCGATACGCTTCCAGGCGGCGAGCCAGGCGTCGCCGCACACAATCCAATCCGCTTCCGTGCTCGCCCAACCGCCGCTGACGCGCAGCGCGAAGGGGGCGAGATCGGAGCGGCCCATGGCCTCGACCACGCGACTGGCCTTGACCTTGCCCGACGAGCAGGCGCTGCCGGCGCTGACCATCACCTCGGCGAGATCCAGGTTCATGACCTGGACCTGCGAGGCGAAGCCCTCGGCGGCCAAACAAAGAGTCTGGGGCAGGCGAGCAGCGCCCTCCCCGAGCACTACGCCGCCAGCGTCCTTGACCCGCTGGGCCAAGGCGTCGCGCCAAATGCCCTGATCGGCCGCCTGGGGCAAGTCCCGCAGGGCGGCGACCGCAGCCGCGCCGAAGCCGGCGATGCCCGCGACGTTCTCGGTGCCCGCACGGCGGCCCCGCTCCTGGCCGCCGCCATGCTGGCGACGCACGACATTGGCCCGCGTGCCGGCGACCAGCGCGCCGACGCCTTGCGGGCCGCCGATCTTGTGGGCCGACAGCGCCAGGGTGTCGGCGCCGAGGGCGGAGAAGTCGATGGCGATCTTGCCGGCCGCCTGCACGGCGTCGACATGCAGCAGGCCGTCGGCTGCGCGCACGATCGCCGAAGCCTGCGCCACCGGCTGGATCACGCCCGTCTCGTTGTTGGCCAGCATCAGGCAGACCAGGGTCCGGCCCTCGCCCGCCAGCAGTTCGGAAAGCTTGGAGAGATCCGCGACGCCGTCCGCATCGACCGGCAGCACGGAGACGGAAACGCCGCTGGCGGCGGCGGTCTCGACCACGGCGTCGTGCTCGATGGCGCTGACCACGATGCGCTTGACGCCCGAAGCGACGGCGCTGTCGATGGCCAGGACGTTGGCTTCGGTGCCGCCGCTGACGAAGGTGACCGAGCCGGCGACCACGCCGACCAGTTCGCCGACCGCCTTGCGAGCCGTCTCGACCACGTCGCGGGCGGCGCGGCCGGCCGCGTGCACCGAGCTTGGATTGCCGGCCAGCTCAAAGGCGCGCAGCACCGCGTCCCGCGCCTCGGGGCGGATCGGGGCGGTGGCGTTGTAGTCCAGATAGGTGGCGGGCTTGCTGGTCACGCCGCGACCTTCTCCTCGGGCCGCAGGCGGCCTTCCAGAACGTCGGCGACGGTCACCGAGGCCAGGTAGCTATGGATCTGGCGGCCCATCTCTTCCCACAGGTCGTGGGTCAGGCACTTGGCGCCGCCGGCCATGCAGCCCTTGTGGCCGCTCTTGCCCACGCCGCAGCGCGTGGCGCGCAGGGGCTCATCCACGGCCATGACGATGTCGGAGATTCGGGTCGCGCGGGCGTCGGCCGCCAGGCGATAGCCGCCGCCCGGACCGCGGGCGCTGACCACCAGCCCCTTGCGGCGCAGACGGGCGAAGAGCTGTTCGAGATAGGAAAGCGAAATCTGCTGGCGGGCGGCGATCTCGGCCAGGGCCACCGCGCGGCCCTCCGCCTCGTCCTGCTTGCGGGCGAGGTCGGTCATGGCCATCACGGCGTAACGTCCCTTCGTGCTCAGGCGCATCAGGCGCTCTCCCTTGCAGATTCCCCGCGCAACCGCATTTGCGTATGCTACAAGCCGCGACTTCGCGCCGCGCCCGTCAGGGCGCCGCTACGCGATGCGGATTTAGGAAGACCAAGCGCGGCGGTCAAGTATTCCATGCGCCTTTTCGGTGCGGGAGGACACCCGTCGTCGCCCCTTTTTGTGACGGGGAACTGAATGCCTGACGTGATTTTGACCGGCGCAGCGGGCCGCATCGAAGGCCGTTATTCGCCGGGCAAGACGGACAATGCGCCCATCGCGCTGATCCTGCACCCGCACCCCAAGGCCGGCGGCCACATGAACCACCCGGTGTCGGTGCAGCTGTACCACCTGTTCATGAAGCGCGGTTTCGCGACCCTGCGCTTCAACTTCCGCGGCGTCGGCCGCAGCCAGGGCGAATTCGACAGCGGCATCGGCGAACTGGCCGACGCGGCCACGGCGCTGGACTGGCTGCAGTCCAACAACCCGGCCGCCGCCCAGACCTGGGTCGCCGGCTACAGCTTCGGCGCCTATATCGGCATGCAGCTGCTGATGCGCCGCCCGGAGACGGACGGCTTCATCTCGGTGTCGCCGCCGACCAACATGTACGACTTCAGCTTCCTGGCCCCCTGCCCGGCCTCGGGCCTGATCCTGACCGGCGGCGCCGACACCGTCGTGCCGCCCGTCGAGGTCGAGCGCGTGGTCTCCAAGCTGCGCACCCAGAAGGGCATCGTCATCGACTACGAAGTCGTCGACAAGGCCACCCACTTCTGGGCCGAGCACCTGCCCAGCGTCGAGCAGGCCGTCGGCGGCTATCTCGACAAGCGCCTGGAAGCCAACCCGATCCCGTAGGGGTTGGAGGCTTTCTGCCTGGAATTTAGAGCCCGCTCTCGGCGACGAGGGCGGGCTTTTTCGTTTCCGCCCTTCCCTGACGGCGCTTCACCTCTCGCATCTGCGAGACAGACTCGACATCACCCCCTAAAACCACCGTTATCGCTATCATCGGAGCGGCCGGCCCATGCACTATGACATCGTGATCGTCGGCGGCGGCGCGGGCGGGCTGGAACTGGCCGCGCAGATGGGCCGCAAGCTGGGGCGCCGGGCCGGGAAGGAGCGGATCCTGCTGATCGACCGCTCCAGCTTCCACATCTGGAAGCCGACCCTGCACGAGGTGGCCGCCGGCACGCTGGACGTTCACCAGGAAGGCCTGTCCTACTCGATCCTCGGCCGCGCCAACCATTTCAGCTTCCTGCTCGGCGACCTGGCCGCGCTGGACCCGACCGCCAAGCGCCTGACCTTGAAGCCGATCGCCTCGCCGGACGGTGGCGTGCTGGTGCCCGAGCGCTCGATCACCTTCACCTGGGGCGTGCTGGCCATCGGCAGCGGCTCCAACCTGTTCGGCACGCCGGGCGCGGAGACCGCCCACCTGCTGGAGCGCACCGAAGACGCCGAGGCCTTCCACACCCGCCTGCTGGCCACCTTCATGAAGGCCTCGTTCGCGCCCGAGCGGACCATGGGCGTGGCCATCGTCGGCGGCGGCGCCACGGGCGTCGAGTTATCGGCCGAACTGCTGGAAGCCCATCGCGCGCTTCTGGACGCCCTCGGCGCCGAGCAGCGCTTCCGCCTCGACATCACCATCGTCGAGGCCGCGCCGCGCATCCTGGGCGGCCTGCCCGACAAGACCTCGGCCCAGGCGACCGTCGCCCTGGAGCGCAAGGGCGTGCGGGTGCGCACCGGCGCCAAGGTGCTGGCCGTCCACGCCGACCGCCTGGAGACCAGCCATGGCGACATCCCCGCCGACCTGATCGTCTGGGCGGCCGGGGTGAAGGCCGCCGACAGCAATGCGGCGCTGGGCCTGGAGACCAACCGCCTCAACCAGTTCGTCGTCAACGAGCGGCTGGAAAGCTCCGCGCCGGACATCTGGGCTCTCGGCGACTGCGCCGCCTGCCCGTGGAAGGACGGCAAGCTGGTGCCGGCCCGCGCCCAGGCCGCCCACCAGCAGGCCAGCTACCTGGCCAAGGTCCTGCTCGCCCGCCTGCGCCAGGCGCGGGTCGAGGAGCCCTACGTCTACAAGGACTTCGGCTCGCTGGTGTCGCTGGGCGAGAACAAGGGCGTCGGCGCCCTGATGGGCGGCCTCGGCGGCCCCAACTTCTTCATCGAGGGCCTGGTGGCCAAGTGGTTCTATGTCTCGCTGCACCTGGCCCACCACAAGGCCATCCTCGGCGTGACCAAGACCGCGTTGCTGGCGTTGGCGCGGCTGCTGCAACAGCGCGTGGCGGGGCGGCTAAAGCTGCACTAGGTCCCCTCTCCCAGAGGGAGAGGGAGGGGCCCACGCGCAGCGTGGGAGGGTGAGGGGTTACGCCATCAACCGGCGTGCCGGCACGCCGTCTTCAGTCCCTAACCCCTCATCCGGCGCTTCGCGCCACCTTCTCCCTCTGGGAGAAGGATCACGGATTGACGATCCTGCCCCCCGTCATCGCCGCTCCCACCCCCGTCGTCCCCGGGAAGCTGATCGGCAGCCCCCGCGCCGTGCGGGCGGCCAGATACGCGAACGCCTCGGCCTCGATCGCATCGCCGCGCCAGCCGTAGTCCTCGGCAGTCTTCACCGGCACGGGGCAGCGCTCGGTCAGCACCTTCATGATCTGCGGGTTTCGACGCCCGCCGCCGCAGACGATCAGGGCGCTGGGTCGCGCGCCGTGGTCGAAGGCCTTGACCACAGCCTCGGCGGTGAAGGCCACCAGGGTGGCCGCCGCATCCTCGGCCGACAGCGGCTCGACCAGGTCGAGCGGGAAGTCGTAGCGATCCAGCGACTTGGGCGCGGGACCGGCGAAGTAGCTGCTGGCCAGGAACCGCTGCAGGATCGCCTCGTCCACCTTGCCCGCCGCGGCCAGTCGGCCGTTCTCGTCGAAGCGGCCCAGGCCCCGCTCCTGCAACATCAGGTCGATCATGCCGTTGCCGGGGCCGGTGTCGAAGGCCAGCAGCGTGCCGTCCGCCTCGACCAGGGTGATGTTGGCCACCCCGCCGATGTTCAGCGCCGCCACCGGCGCGGCCAGGCCGGAGGCCAGGGCGCGGGCCTGGTGATAGATCGGGGCCAGCGGCGCCCCCTGCCCGCCCGCAGCCACGTCGGCGGTGCGGAAGTCGAAGGCCACGGGTCGTCCCGTCGCCTTGGCCAGGCGCTCGGCGTCGAGCAGTTGCACGGTCCGGCCGATCCGATCGGGCGTCGGCCGCTCGTGCAGCACGGTCTGGCCGTGCACGCCCAGCAGGTCGAACTCGCTCCACGACAGGCCGTGCTCGGCCAGGAAGCTTTCGGCGGCCCACAGGTGCTCGTCGGCGACGGCGCGGGCGGCCTCGGCGAAGATCTCCGGCTCAGGCCTGTCGCGCGGCCAGCCGCGGGCGATCTCGGTGGTCACCAGCAGCAGGTCGCGGGTCTCTTCGCGCAGCTTGCGCTCGCCCGCGGGCCCAAAGCCCTGGATCGTCTCGCCGTCGGTGTCGAGCACCGCCATGTCGACCGCATCCAATGAGGTGCCGGTCATGAATCCCAGAATACGCATGGGTCCGTTGACTGCCACGCCGCCGGTCGGCTAGCTAGACCCCATGACCGCCAAGGCCCTCCGTACCCGAGCCTATTATCGCCCGCTGATCTAGCGGGCGCACGACCGGTCATGTCGACGCACCGCCATCTGGCCGGCGATGCGTCCCCTCCCCTTCGACGACGTCTCCGGCGAACGCCGAAGGAGACTACCGATGAAACCCTCGCCACAGAGCCCCTCGCCCGTGCTAGACGCGCGGGCCAGCGATACAGAGAGTCGAGCCATGTCCGCCGCGCCGCAGAGCTTCAAGTCCGAATTCCTGCAGACGATGCAGAGCCGCGGCTACATCCACCAGATCACCCATCCGGACGAGCTGGATGCGGCCGCCGCGACCGGCGCCATCACCGCCTACATCGGCTTCGACGCCACCGCCCCGTCCCTGCACGTCGGCCACCTGATCCAGATCATGATGCTGCGCCGCCTGCAGCAGGCCGGCCACAAGCCGATCGTCCTGATGGGCGGCGGCACCACCCGCGTGGGCGATCCGACCTTCAAGGACACCCAGCGCCCGCTGCTGACCGACGCGCAGATCCAGTCGAACATCGACGGCATCAAGCAGGTGTTCGCCAACTTCCTGACCTTCGGCGACGGCCCGACCGACGCGGTGATGGTCGACAACGACGAGTGGCTTTCGAAGCTCGGCTACGTGCAGTTCCTGCGCGACTACGGCGTGCACTTCACGATCAATCGCATGCTGACCTTCGACTCGGTGAAGCTGCGGCTCGAGCGCGAGCAGCCGATGACCTTCCTCGAGTTCAACTACATGCTGATGCAGGCCACCGACTTCCTGGAACTGAACCGCAAGTACGGCTGCGTGCTGCAGATGGGCGGCTCGGACCAGTGGGGCAACATCCTCAACGGCGTCGAGCTGACCCGCCGCGTCGACCAGAAGGCCGCCTTCGGCCTGACCACGCCTCTGCTGACCACAGCCTCGGGCGCCAAGATGGGCAAGACCGCCGCCGGCGCCGTCTGGCTCAACGCCGACGCCCTGAGTCCTTACGACTACTGGCAGTTCTGGCGCAACACCGAGGACGCCGACGTGGGCCGCTTCCTGAAGCTGTTCACCGACCTGCCGCTGGACAAGGTCGCCGAGCTGGAAGCACTGCCGGGCGCCCAGATCAACGACGCCAAGAAGGTGCTGGCCGACGAGGCCACCCGCCTGGTCCACGGCGAGGAGGCGGCCAAGACGGCGCGCGCCACGGCCGAGAAGGCCTTCGAGCAGGGCCAGCTGTCGGCCGACCTGCCGACGGTCGAGATCGCCGCCTCGGTGCTCGCCGAGGGCGTGGCCCTGGCGGTGCTGGCCACCGACATCGGCCTGACCGCCTCGCGCGGCGAGGCCCGTCGCCTGGCCCAGGGCGGCGGCCTGCGCCTGAACGACGCCCAGGAGAAGGACGGCGACCGCCTGGTGACCAACGCCGACCTCGTGGACGGCGTGGTCAAGCTGAGCCAAGGCAAGAAGAAGATCGTGCTGGTCAAGCCGGTCTGAGATGTAGCGTCCCGGTCCGGCTCGGCCGGTCCGGGGCCCGTTTGATGTTGGCCTAAGTAATGTTGGAGAGAGTGCGATGCTGAGCCCCGGCGACAAGGCCCCCGACTTCGACCTGCCCACCGACACCGGCCGCGTCAGCCTGGCCGGCCTGAAGGGCAAGGCCGTCGTGCTCTACTTCTATCCGAAGGACGACACGACCGGCTGCACCTCGCAGGCCCTGCAGTTCTCGGCCGAGGTCGAGGAGTTCGCCAAGGCCGGCGCCGTGATCGTCGGCGTCTCCAAGGACAGCGCCGCCAGCCACGGCAAATTCCGCAAGAAGCACGACCTGACCGTCGAGCTGGCCGCCGACACCCTGGGCGAGACCGTCGAGGCCTATGGCTCGTGGGTCGAGAAGAGCATGTACGGCCGCAAGTACATGGGCATCGACCGCTCGACCTTCCTGATCGACCGCGAAGGCGTGGTCCGCGAGGTCTGGCGCAAGGTGAAAGTGCCCAACCACGTCAAGGCGGTGCTGAAGTCGGCCCAGGCCCTGAAGGGCTGAGGCGTCCACGCGACCGGCGATACTGTGGCGCCGGCGCCGCAAGGCCTCGCTTTTCCGCAACGACTCCCGCGTCGCGTGTAGCCAATCCGTTCATGCGGCGTTAATCGGAACGGACGCATGGTCGAAACTTGACCTTTCCGCACCTTCGCAGGTGCGAAGAGTCTTGCACGTTCCCGTTTTCTCGTTGCATATCGCCAGGACCTTGAAAACGGGGGTTTCCTAGGCCATGGCGATCGCGCGTTTCCAACGCCTGCGTAAGACCCTCGAAAGTCTGTTTCCGGAACGGCATCTGTACGTCCGCTCGGGCGGCGAGATGCGCGGATACGTGCTTTCCACGAAGAAGCAGCTGGCCTGCGCGGCCGGCGTCGCCGGCGCGGCCCTGTGGATGGGCGTGTGCACCGCGGCGATGATGGTCAACGCCCTGGCCGTCAGCGAGAGCGACCAGCTCGTTCTCAAGCAAAAAGCTTATTACGAGCGCCTCAACGCCGACCGTCAGGCGCGCCTGAACAGCGCCGTCGCGCAGCTGTCGGCCACCAGCGGCTCGCTCGACGAACTGGCCCTGTCGGTCGAAAAGCGCCACGCGGCCCTGGCCATGCTGGTCAGCGACTTCAAGGGCGCGCCCGGCGCCGCCCAGGCGCTGGCCGTCAACAAGCCCGTCCTCGCCGACGCCTCGCCGGTCGAGCGCATCCAGGCCACCCGCATGGACCAGGAGCGCCTGATCGACGCGGCCGAAGGCTTTGCCAAGAGCCGGGCCGAGCGCCTGCGCCTGGCCATGCGCATGGCCGGCCTCGACGCCGGCAGCTTCACCGGCCGCGGCGCAGCCCTGGGCGGCCCGCTGATCGAGGCCAAGGACCCCCGCGCCCTGGCCGCCGTGCTCGACGTCGATGAGGAGTTCGCCTCGCGCATCCATCGCGCCGCCAGCGACATGTCGGACATGCGCTCGCTGTCCAGCGCCGCCCAGCGCCTGCCCTTCTACCGGCCGACCTCGAACCCGGCCCTGTCGAGCAGCTACGGCGTCCGCTTCGACCCGTTCACCCATCGCCCAGCCTTCCATTCGGGCCTGGATTTCCCCGGCGCCTTCTACACGCCGATCATGGCCACGGCCCCGGGCGTCATCTCGTTCACCGGCGTGCGCTCGGGCTACGGCAACACCGTCGAGATCGACCATGGCGGCGGCTTCAAGACCCGCTACGCCCACCTGCAGGCCATTGCCGTGCGCGTGGGGCAGCGCGTCTCGATCGGCCAGCGCGTCGGCGCCATGGGCTCCACCGGCCGCTCCACCGGCCCGCACCTCCATTACGAGGTCTGGGTCAACGGACGCGCCCAGAACCCCAACCGTTTCCTCAAGGCAGGCGAGTATGTTCAGCAAGCCGGTTAAGGGGTCGCGCACCCCGCCCCAGATTGAGCCCCTGCCCCTGACGCCGGCCGCGCCGCCGGTCGAGACGGCCCGCAAGGCCCCGCCTCGCGTGGCCTCGCTGATCTCGTCGGACATCACCATCGAGGGCGGCGTCAACGGCGACGGCGAGCTGCAGATCGACGGCGTGGTGCGCGGCGACGTCCGCGTCGGCCGCCTGACCGTCGGCGAGACCGGCCATGTCGAGGGCGGCGTCTACGCCGAGGTCGTGGAAGTGCGCGGGCGCGTGGTCGGCGCCGTCACCGCCAAGCAGGTGCGCCTCTACGGCACGGCCTATGTCGACGGCGACATCACCCACGAGCAGCTGGCCATGGAAACCGGCGCCTTCTTCCAGGGCCGTAGCCTGAAGTTCCAGCGTCAGGCCCCGCCGCAGGTCGCCCCCGTAGCGGTCGCTCCGGCGCCGGTCGCCGACCTAACCCTGACGGCGCGGCCGGTCGGCTGAAGCCGCCAAGCCTGAGCCACAAAGAAAAACGCCCCGGATCGCTCCGGGGCGTTCGTCGTTTCAGGCGGCGCCCGAGGGCCTCAGCCCTCGGAAGCGTCCCGGGTCGCGCCGACCCGCTGGGCCAGCGAGGCGCCCATGAAGGCGTCTAGGTCGCCGTCCAGAACCCCGGCGGTGTCGGAGGTCTCGACGTTGGTCCGCAGGTCCTTGACCATCTGGTACGGCTGCAGGACGTACGAGCGGATCTGGTGACCCCATCCGATGTCGGTCTTCTGGTCGTGCAGCGCCTGCTGGGCGGCTTCACGCTTCTGAAGTTCGGCCTCGTACATCCGGGCGCGCAGCATCTTCCAGGCTTCGTCGCGGTTCTGGTGCTGCGAGCGGCCGGCCTGGCAGGCCACCACGATGCCGGTCGGAATGTGCGTCAGACGGACGGCCGAGTCGGTCTTGTTGATGTGCTGACCGCCGGCGCCGGAAGCCCGGTAGGTGTCGGTGCGCACATCGGACGGATTGATGTCGATCTCGATCGTGTCGTCGATGACCGGATAGACCCAGGCCGAGGCGAACGAGGTGTGGCGCCGGGCGCTGCTGTCATAGGGGCTGATGCGCACCAGGCGGTGCACGCCGGCCTCGGTCTTCAGCCAGCCATAGGCGTTGGCGCCCTTGACCAGCAGCGTGGCCGACTTGATGCCGGCCTGATCGCCGTCGGTCTCTTCGACCAGCTCGGTGGTCATGCCGTGGGCGTTGGCCCAGCGGGTGTACATCCGCAGCAGGATGCCCGCCCAGTCGCACGACTCGGTGCCGCCGGCGCCCGAGTTGATTTCGATATAGGCGTCGTTGCCGTCGGCCTCGCCCGACAGCAGGGCCTCGAGTTCAGCGCGGGCGGCGCGTTCCTTGATGGCCTTCAGCTGAGCGCGGGCGTCGTTGAGGGTGTCCTCGTCCGACTCCATCTCAGCAAGCTCGGCGTATTCGAGCGCGTCCTTGACGTCGCGGATGATGCTCTGCACCGCCTCGACCTTGGCGGCCAGGTTGGCGCGCTCGCGGGAGACGGCCTGAGCCTCGGACGGACGGTCCCACAGCGTCGGGTCTTCGACCCGCGCGTTCAGTTCATCGAGTTTTCTAAGGGCGACATCCCAGTCAAAGACGCCTCCTGAGCAGTCCAACGGACTGCTCGATGTCGGCCGCGGCGGCCTCGACATCCGGTCTCATCACGTAACTCCGTGACTAAAGTAAGGGCGCGGGACATAGCCCGCGCCCGGAGTCGGCGCAACCGCGCCGGCTCCACTTGCTTCAAGAATGAGTCGGCGCAACCGCGCCGGATTCTATCGTCAGTAAAGCCCGCTGATGTCCGGCTGCTTCGGCTGTTGCCTGGGCGGCTGTTCGGACGGCGAAGGCTGGCCGGTCGGCACGCCGTTGGGCCAGGCGTCGCCGTAGGAGACCGGACCGCCGGTCGCGGCCGGGACCGCCACCTTGGGCTCGGTGCCCGGACGGAAGGCCTCGCGCACGCCGCGCACCATGGCGAACTTGGCGGTCTTGGGCGGCTTGAACTCGGTCTTCGGCTGGTCCTTCAGGGCCACCTTCATGAAGTCGATGAACACCGGCACGGCGTCCTGCGAGCCCGTCTCCCCCTCGCCCAGCGAGCGGTTGTCGTCATAGCCGACGAACACGCCGACGATCAGGTTGGGCGAATAGCCAATGAACCAGGCGCTGCGGTACTCATTGGTGGTGCCGGTCTTGCCGGCCAGCGGATAGCCCAGTTGGCTGACCGAGGCAGCCGTGCCGCGCTGGACCACGCCCTGCAGCATGGAGGTCACCTGATAGGCCGTGACCGGGTCCATAACCTGCTCGCCGGGCGCGGTGACCCGCGGGCTCTCGTCGCCGCCGAAACCGGCGGTGCAGCGCGGGCAGTCGCGCTTGTCGGCGCGGAAGATCACCTTGCCCTCGCGGTCCTGCACCAGCTCGATCAGGTGCGGCTCGATGCGGCGACCGCCATTGGCGAACGGCGCATAGGCCGAGGTGATCTTGAACGGAGTCGTCTCGCCCGCCCCCAGGGCCATGGCCAGCACCGGCGACATGTCCTGGACCACGCCGGTCTTCTTGGCCATGTCGATGATCTTCTTCATGCCCACGCCCTGGGCCAGGCGCACGGTCATGGCGTTGATCGACCGCTCCAGGCCCTTGCGCAGCGGCAGGGCGCCGTAGAACTTCTTCTCGTAGTTCTCCGGGCTCCAGTCCTGGCCGTTGGCGCCCTTGAAGGTGATGGCGCTGTCCAGGATCACGCTGGCGGGCGTGTAGCCGTTCTCCAGGGCCGTGGCGTAGACGAACGGCTTGAACGACGAGCCGGGCTGGCGCATCGCCTGGGTCGCCCGATTGAAGTTCGACAGCGAGAACGAATAGCCGCCGACCAGGGCCACCACGCGGCCGGTATAGGGCTCGATGGCCACCAGGGCGCCGTTGACGGCCGGAACCTGCTTAAGGCGATAGGTCGAGGTGCCTTCCACCTGCTCAACGAACACCAGGTCGCCGACCTTCAGGCCCTTGCCGGCCTTGGCCCAGGTGATGTCCTCGCCGGCCAGGGCCCCCTGCCCTTCGTCCTTGATCAGGCGCACGCCGCCGCCAGCCGAGGTGATCACGGCCGCGCGCCAGCCCCGGCGCTCGGCCGGCGGGCGCTTGGCCTGGGCGGCCTTCTCCCAGCCCTCGTCCAGGCTTTCGACATGGCCCCAGGCCCCGCGCCAGCCGTGGCGGCGATCGTAGTGCTCCAGGCCGTCCATCAGCGAAACCCGCGCCGCGGTCTGCAGCGTCGGATCCAGCGTGGTGCGCATGTAGTAGCCGCCCTCGTTCAGGCGCGGGCCCAGCGTGGCCATGCCCCGCTGGCGCACTTCCTCGACGAAGTAGTCGGCGTCGCGATAGGCCGCGCGCTTAGGCGCGGACTGCACGACCAGGTCCTCGGCGATGGCCTTGTCGGCGTCGGCCCGGCTGACCCAGCCCAGCTCGGCCATCTGGCCCAGGATCCAGTCGCGGCGGGCCTTCGCTTTGGCCTTGTTGCGGATCGGATGGTAGTTGTCCGGCCCCTTGGGCAGGGCCGCCAGATAGGCGCATTCGGCCAGGGACAGCTCGGGCAGCGACTTGCCGAAATAGTTGTAGGCGGCCGCGCCGACGCCGAACGAGCGATAGCCCAGCCAGATTTCGTTCAGGTACAGCTCGAGGATCTGCTGCTTGTCGAGCGACTGTTCCAGGCGGCGGGCCAGGATCGCTTCCTTGAACTTGCGGCCAACCGTGGCGTCGCTGGTCAGCAGCACGTTCTTGGCGACCTGCTGGGTGATGGTCGAGCCGCCTTCCAGCCGCCGCCCGCGCATGGCGTTGCCGACGTTCTTGAGCATGGCGCGCGAGAAACCGCCCACGTCGACGCCGCCGTGCTTGAAGAAGTTGCGGTCCTCGGCGGCCATGAAGGCCTGAGCCAGCTGCGGCGGGATCTGGTCGTAGGGAACGAAGATCCGGCGTTCCTTGGAGTATTCGCCGATCAGGGTGCCGTCCCAGGCATAGACGCGCGTGGCGGTCGGCGGACGGTAGTCCTGCAGCTCGCCGGCGTCGGGCATGTCGTGGAACAGCCAGGCGGCGTAGATGGCGATGGCGAACCCCGCCACCGCGATCGTCGACAGCACCGCGACGCCGGCTATGGCGATCCATCTTTCGGCGGGCTTCAAGTCCACACGGCCTCCGTCGAGCCGCGCGAGGGTCGCGCGCTCAAATCATTCAAGGATGGCTGTAACCCGCATCGGGCGAGGCGCCAACGCCCCTGCCCGCTGCTTGCCCCTTCCAAAAGGTCATCGCCCGGCTTGTCCGGGCGACCCAAGCGGGGTGTCAGGGATATAGCTGGGTCGACTTGGGTCGCCCGCATGAAGCGGGCGATGACTTCTACAAGAAGTGCGCGATCGAAGCCGAACGCCTGCGCCCCTCAGCGGGCCGCCATCCGGGTCTGGGCGGCGAAGTAGGTTTCGATCGAGCCGGCGACCGCGCCCATCAGGCGTTCGCGGCCCGAAGCGCTCTTCAGCAGCTTCTCGTCCTCGACATTGGTCATGAAGCCCATTTCCAGCAGCACGGCCGGAACGTCGGGAGCCAGCAGCACGATGAAGCCGGCGTCGCGGTGGCTGCGGCGCAGCAGCACGGTCTCGTCGCCGACCTTTTCCAGCAGGGTCTCGGCGAAGGCGGCCGAGCGGTTCTTGGTGGCGCGCTGCGACAGGTCCAGCAGGATCTGGCCGACCGCGCGGTCACGGCCCGGCAGGCTGGCCTTCATCAGCCAGTCGTCCTTCTCCAGCACCCGGGCGGCGCGCTCAGCGCCCTTTTCCGACAGGGTGTAGACGCTGGCGCCGCGGGTGCCGACATCGGGCCCTGAGTCGGCGTGCAGCGAGATGAACAGGTCCGCATCGGCGCGGCGGGCGATCTGCACGCGCGATTCCAGCGGGATGAAGGTGTCGGTGTCGCGGGTCAGGACGACATTGAAGCGGCCGGTCTTTTCCAGCTTGGTCTTCAGCGCCTTGGCCGCGGCCAGGGTGACGTCCTTCTCGTTGGTGTTGGCGCCGGCCGAGCCCGGATCCTTGCCGCCGTGGCCGGCGTCGATGACGATCGTCTTCTTCAGCTTCAGGCCCGAGGGCTTGGCCGGGGTCGACACGGTGGTCGGGCGCATGACCGCGGCGGTGGCCGAAGCCGGATCGCTGGCGGCCAGGTCGATGACATAGCGATAGGCCGTCGCGCCGTCGGCCGGCGGAAGCAGGAAGCGGCGCTTGACGACGGCCTTCGAGGAAAGATCGAGGGAAAGGCGTGCGCCGCCGCCGGCTTCGTCGATGACCCAGCGGTCAACGAGGCCGTGGCCCGCGCCCTGCAGGTCGCCCGAAACCGTGACGTTGGGCAGGCCGACCATGATGCGGTTGGCGGCTTCGCCGTCGCCGATCAGCTTGCCGACGGCCGCGCGGTCCAGGTCGATGACGACTCGGGTCTCGGCGCGGTCGCCGCCGAAGCGGACCTTCTGCACGCCCGCGGCCGGCGCGGGGCCCTGCACGGTCGCCACGGCCACGCCGGCGAGCGCCAGCGCGCCGACGATCAATGCCGCCTTCGCCCAACCCGTTCTCGCAGCTCCGATGACGACCTTACGCATACCCGCCCAGCCTGGTGGCGCTCACGACAAAAGCAATTAGCCATATCTCCATGGACGGGTAGCAAAACCGTTAAGGAAACCGTTTCTTTCATCAATTTCGCCGCGTGCTCCACGGCGCTTTTCATTTGCATTGCGTTCTTGCTAGAGTGGCGCCGTACGCTGAGCGACGTCGTCAGACGCAGCGCTTTGCGTGAGCGGTTCCCAAATGTCGGACGCGCCCCATGCGTCCCCCACGCCGGAGCCGCCGGACTTTGAGTTTGCGGGCGACGGCCGGCCTGGGACGATGTCTCGGCAACCCGAGCCCAACAAGGGCCCCGCGTCGGGCCTTTCGCCGCTCCCGGCGACGACGCGTCATCCGATCCGCGCCATCCGGCGCGTCAAAGGAAACAAACGAAACCCCATGGGCTGCGCCGCACCCGATCGCCTCTGGCAACCGCCCTTCGAACTTCGCTCCGGCGAAGTCGCGGTCTGCGATGCGCGCGCCCCTCATTCATATCGGCGCCCGGGCCTCGCGTCCGCCGCGCGCCGTGGAGATTCCCTATATGTCGAAGAAGATGTTGATCGACGCCGCCCACGCCGAAGAGACGCGTGTGGTGGTGGTGGACGGTTCGCGGGTTGAAGAATTCGATTTCGAGAGCCAGACCCGCAAGCAACTTCGAGGAAATATCTATCTCGCCAAGGTGACCCGCGTTGAACCCAGCCTCCAGGCTGCGTTCATCGAATACGGCGGCAACCGTCACGGTTTCCTCGCCTTCAACGAGATCCACCCCGACTACTACCAGATCCCGGTCGCCGACCGCGAAGCGCTGATGCGCGATGATTCGCACGACGACGAGGATGACGCTCCGGTCTCGCGCCGCGCCTCGGGCGGTGACGACGAGGACGACCACGATCACGCCATCGACGACGAAGACGACGACGTCGAAGAAGAACTGGCGCGCCGCAAGCGCCGCCTGATGCGCAAGTACAAGATCCAGGAAGTGATCCGCCGCCGGCAGATCATGCTGGTCCAGGTCGTCAAGGAAGAACGCGGCAACAAGGGCGCGGCCCTGACCACCTACCTGTCGCTCGCCGGCCGCTACGGCGTCCTGATGCCCAACACCGCCCGCGGCGGCGGCATCAGCCGCAAGATCACGGCCATCACCGATCGCAAGCGCCTCAAGAGCGTCGTGCAGAGCCTGGACGTGCCGCAGGGCATGGGCCTGATCGTCCGCACGGCCGGCGCCAAGCGCACCAAGGCCGAGGTCAAGCGCGACTACGAATACCTGCTGCGTCTGTGGGAGAACATCCGCGACAACACGCTGCACTCGGTCGCGCCGGCGCTGATCTACGAGGAGGAAGACCTCGTCAAGCGCGCCATCCGCGACATGTATGACAAGGACCTCGACGGCATCTGGGTCGAGGGTGAGGCCGGCTACAAGGAAGCGCGCGACTTCATGCGCATGCTGATGCCCAGCCAGGCCAAGAAGGTGTTCCCGTACCGGGAAGCCGCGCCGCTGTTCGTCAAGCACAAGATCGAGGACCATCTGGCCCAGATCTATTCCCCGGTCGTGCCGCTGCGCTCCGGCGGCTATCTGGTGATCAACCAGACCGAGGCCCTCGTCGCCATCGACGTCAACTCGGGCAAGGCCACGCGCGAGCGCAACATCGAGGCCACGGCCCTCAAGACCAACATCGAAGCGGCCGAAGAAGCCGCCCGCCAACTGCGCCTGCGCGACCTGGCCGGCCTGATCGTCATCGACTTCATCGACATGGATGAAGGCAAGAACAACCGCACGGTCGAGAAGGTCCTCAAGGACGCCCTCAAGGACGACCGCGCCCGCATCCAGATGGGCAAGATCTCGGGCTTTGGCCTGATGGAGATCAGCCGCCAGCGTCGCCGCACCGGCGTGCTGGAAGGCACCACCCACGTCTGCGAGCACTGCGAAGGCACCGGCCGCGTCCGCTCGGTCGAATCGAGCGCCCTGGCCGCCCTGCGCGCCGTCGAGATCGAGGCCCTGAAGGGCAGCGGCTCGGTGGTGCTGAAGGTCAGCCGCGCCGTCGGCATTTACATCCTCAACGAAAAGCGCGCCTACCTGCTGCGCCTGCAGCAGACCCACGGCCTGTTCGTGACCGTGCTGGTCGATGACGGCCTGCGTCAGGCCGAGCACGAGATCGAGCGCACCGAGCTGGGCGAGCGCTTCACCCCGCCGCCGGTCGCCTACGAGCCCGATCCCGCCTTCGACGAAGTGTTCGAGGACGAGGACGAAGACGAGGAAGAGATCGTCTCCGACGAGTCCGAAGAGGACGAGGACGAGGACGAAGCCCCGCGCAAGGCCCGCTCGGACGAAGAGCGCGGCGGTCGTCGCAACAAGCGCCGCCGTCGTGGCCGTCGCGACGAGGAAGAGACCACCGAAGAGGCCGCCGGCGAAGACGCCGAGGCCGAGTTCGACGCGGAAGGCGACGTCGATGGCGACGATGAGGAATCGCGCCGCCGCCGCCGCCGTCGGGGTCGCCGTGGCGGCCGTCGCGGCGGTCGCGAGGACGGCGATCGCACCGCCGACGCCTATGTCTGGACCCGTCCGCGCGTCCCGTTCGGCGACAACCCGTATGTCTGGCACGATCCGGAAGCCCTGGAAGCCCGTGGCGGCGAAGGCCGTCGCGACCGCGGCGAGCGTCCGGAACGGACCGAGCGTCCCGAGCGCGCCGAGCGCCAGGACCGTCCGGAAGCCGCCGAGCGTCCCGAGCGCCAGGACCGCCCCGAGCGTTCGGAGCGCCGCGACCGCCGTCGTGGCCGCGACCGCCAGCCGGCCGCCGAGACGCCGATCGCTCCGGTCGCCGTCGAGGACGTCGCCCCGCTGGTGCTCGAGCCGCCGGTGATCGAGGGCCCGCCCGCCGACGTCTGGGTCGAACTGCCGGAAGTCGCCGAAGCCGCTCCCGCCAAGAAGCCGCGCCGTTCGCGCAGCCGCGGCCGCAAGGGCGCCGCTGAAGGCGCCGGCGAAGGCGCGGAAGCGACCGAGGCTCTGGAAGCCGCGATCGCCGACGCTCCGACCGAAGCCCTGGCCGAAGTCGTCGCGGAAACCGCCTCGATCGCCGCCGAGCCTGTCGAAGCGCCCGTCGAGGCCGCCCCTGAACCGGTGGCCGAACCGGTCGTCGAAGCGGCTCCCGAGCCCGTCGTCGAAGCCGTCGCCGCGCCGGAACCGGCCGCCGTCGAGCCCGAACCGGCCCCGGCGCCCGCCGAGCCCGACCCGGCCGAGATCACCACCCCGCCGGCCGCTCCCAAGCGCGGCTGGTGGCGTCGCGGCTGATCGACGGATCGGCAACAAAACGACCGCGGCGGCGCCATGGCGTCGCCGCGGTTCGCGCCTATATCCAACGCCTAGACAAGCCTCGCCTTTGCGAAGTCCACTCGAAGCGCGTTAGTCTGCCGGACGGCGCGGGGGCGCGACCAGGAGACCATCGATGACGTCCCGCACGAGGGCGGTCGGCAAGACCTTCGGCGCCGGCCTTTCCGCCCTGGCGCTCCTGACCGCGACGCTTTCCGCGACCCTGGCCCCGATCAGCGCGGCCCACGCCCAGGACGGCATGTCGCTGATCCGCGACACCGAGATCGAAGAGATCCTGCACCGCGAGGCCGACCCGATCTATGCGGCGGCGGGCCTCGATCCCAAGACCGTGCGCATTCTGCTGGTCGGCGACAAGGAACTGAACGCCTTCGCCACCCAGGGCCTGATGATGGGCCTCAACACCGGCCTGATCCTGCAGACCGAGACGCCCAACCAGCTGAAGGGCGTCATCGCCCACGAAACCGGGCACCTGGCCGGCGCCCACCCGTTGCGCTCCGACGAGATGATGAAGGCCGGCCTCAAGCCGATGATCCTGACCATGGGCCTGGGCGTCCTGGCCGCCCTGGCCGGCGCGCCCGACGCCGGCGCGGTATTGTTCGGCAACGCCAGCTATTTCGGCACCCTGGGCGCCCTGGGCTACAGCCGCGAACAGGAATCCCGGGCCGACCAGGCCGGCGCCAACTTCCTGGAGACCACCGGCCAGTCGGGCCGCGGCCTCGTCGAGTTCTTCGACAACTTCCGCTACCAGGAGGTCTTCGACCAGTCGCGGCGCTTCGCCTATTTCCGCAGCCACCCGCTGTCGTCCGACCGCATCGACGCGCTACGGGCCAAGGTCGAGCGCCTGCCGCACTACGACGCCGTCGACAGCCCCGACGAGCTGGCCGAGCACGAGATCATGAAGGCCAAGCTGGAGGGCTTCATCAACCCGCAGACGGCCCTGATCAAGTACAAGGAAAGCGACCGCGGCTTCCCGGCTCGCTACGCTCGCGCCATCGCCTATTACCAGATGAAGGAGCCCGACCGGGCCCTGCGCATCCTCGACGCCCTGATCTCGGAGAACGAGAAGAACCCCTATCTGTGGGAGCTCAAGGGCCAGATCCTGTTCGAATTCAACCGCGTGCCCCAGGCCGAGGAGCCCCAGCGCCGCTCGGTGGCGCTGAAGCCCGACGCCGCCCTGCTGCGCATCAATCTGGGCCAGACCCTGATCGGCCTCGACGACCCCAAGAAGATCGAGGAAGGCGTCGGCGAGCTGAAGCGCGCCCTGGTCAATGAAGGCGACAACGCCGTCGCCTGGCGCCTGCTGGCCCAGGCCTACGACAAGCAGGGCAAGGACGGCGACGCCCGCCTGGCCACCGCCGAGCAGTATTTCAACCTGGGCGCCGTGCGCGAGGCCCGGGTGTTCGCCATGCGCGCTCGCGAGCTGCTGCGGAAAGACACCCCCGAGTGGCGGCGCGCCACCGACATCGTGCTGGCCTCCAAGCCCAGCGACCAGGACCTCAAGGCGCTCGCCAAGGAAGGCCTGAATTGACCCCCGCCTGTCATATCGAGATCTGAATGTCCCCTCGCCGTCCTCTCGCCCTCGCCGTCGCCGGTCTCGTCCTGTCGGCCGGCATGGCCGCCTGCAGCCAGCCGCAAAGCGCGCCCCCGAAGGTCGATGAAGCCTTCGGCAAGAAGGTCCGCGCCTATCTGCTTGAGCACCCCGAGGTGCTGCTGGAAGTCAGCGCCAAGCTGCAGGAGAAGCAGGAGGCCGAGGCCCGGGCCAAGTCGCTGGGCGCGATTTCCCAGCACCGCCAGGCCATCGAGCGCGATCCGCGCGACTTCGTGGCCAATCCCAACGGGACGATCACCGTCACCGAGTTCTTCGACTACAAGTGCGGCTACTGCAAGCTGGCCGCGCCGCAGATCGTCGAGATCATCGAGAAGAACCCCGACGTCCGCTTCGTCTTCAAGGAGTTCGTGATCTTCGGCCCTGATTCGGAGATCGCCGCCCGCATGGCCATCGGCGCCCAGCAGCAGGGCAAGACCCTGGCCGTCTACAAGGGCATGATGGCCGAGAAGAGCCTCGACGAGGCCGCCGTGACCCGCATCGCCAAGGCCGCCGGCGTTGACGTCGAGAAGGCCAAGGCCGACGGCCAGGCCCAGACGGTCACCCAGCAGTTGCAGGACGTCCAGGGCCTGGCCCAGGCCCTCCACATCGAAGGCACCCCGGCCTTCATCGTCGGCGACAAGATGATCCCCGGCGCCGACATGCAGGCGCTGAAGCTGGCCATCGAGGAAGCGCGGATGGCTGCCAAGAAAAAGGGGTGAGGCCCTTTAGATCCTCCCCCTCTGGGGGAGGTGTCCGCGAAGCGGACGGAGGGGGGCCGTTTTCAGCCGCCGCTGAGTTTGGCCCCCTCTTCATCCAACAATTCCATCGTCATCCCGGCCGCAGCGAAGCGAAGAGCCGGGACCCAGGGGCCGCCGCGGAACGCCTGCAATTCCTTGGGCGAAGAACCCGACTGCTGCACTCTCCGCCCCTGGGTCCCGGATAACGGCTTCGCCGTTTCCGGGATGACGAGATTTGGGGAACTTTGGCTTAAGCTAGATCAACCCGCCAAGCGGCGAGCTCGGATCGGCGTAGAGCCGCTTCTGCATCCGCCCGGCCAGATAGGCCTCCCGCCCGGCGATCACCGCATGCTTCATGGCCTTGGCCATGCGGATCGGGTCCTTGGCCTCGGCGATGGCGGTGTTCATCAGGATGGCGTCGCAGCCCAGCTCCATGCCGATGGCCGCGTCCGAGGCCGTGCCGACGCCGGCGTCGACCAGCACGGGCACGCCTGCGTTCTCGACGATGATCCGCAGGTTCACCCGGTTCTGGATGCCCAGGCCCGAGCCGATCGGCGCGCCCAGCGGC
Source organism: Caulobacter hibisci (assembly GCF_016135805.1). Taxonomy (GTDB): domain Bacteria; phylum Pseudomonadota; class Alphaproteobacteria; order Caulobacterales; family Caulobacteraceae; genus Caulobacter; species Caulobacter hibisci. The sequence continues at coordinate 10,957 of NZ_JADWOX010000004.1, read as the reverse complement.
ATGATCGCCACCGCGCCGGCCTCTTCCAGCTTGCGGGCGTAGACCGGGTCGTCCGAGCAGTAGACCATCACCTGGAAGCCGTCAGAGACCAGCAGCTTCAGCGAGCGCAGGGTCTCTTCCATGTCCGGATAGAGGGTCTTGGGGTCGCTCAGCACCTCCAGCTTCACCAGGTCCCAGCCGCCGGCCTCGCGGGCCAGGCGCAGGGTGCGCACGGCGTCCTCGCCGGTGAAGCAGCCCGCGGTGTTAGGCAGATAGGTGAATTCGCTCGGCTTGACGTAGTCGACCAGCAGCGGCTGGTTCGGATCGGTGAGGTTCACCCGGCGCACCGCCACGGTGACGATCTCGGCCCCGGCCGCGCGGGCGGCGGCGGCGTTGGTCGCATAGTCCTTGTACTTGCCGGTGCCCACGATCAGGCGCGAGCGGAAGGTGCGGCCGGCGACGGTCCAGGTTTCTTCAGCCTCAGCGGCCGGGGCGGCGGATTCGGGGGAGACGTGCGCGTTCATCCGGCCGGTTTACGCCTGGGCAGGCGCGGATTCAAATCCGTAGAGGTTCCGCCACCCGTTTCCTCTCCCCTTGCGGGAGAGGGTGGCCTGCGAAGCAGGTCGGGTGAGGGGTCTCTCAGATCTCAAAGCCGCGTGCAGTGGTCAGGCGGGGCGGAGCGTCTCCCATCCTAGAAACCCCTCATCCGTCGACTTCGTCGCCACCTTCTCCCGCAAGGGGAGAAGGACCTGGAAATCACCCCCCCCCGATGAACGTCACGATCTCGATCCGGTCCCCGTCCGCCAGCGCCGTATCCGCATAGAGCGAGCGCGGGGCGATCTCGAGGTTGCGTTCGACCGCCACCTTGCGCGCGTCCAGGCCAAGGGCGGCCACCAGATCGGCGATGCTGGCGACGCCGTCGAATTGGCGGTCTTCGCCGTTCAGTAGAAGTCTCATCTCACCTCCGAAGCGAGGCATGCTTGTGACGCGAGGGAACCGGCTATACAAGACCTCCGGAATCGACGGCGGAGCCGAATGGTCAAACCGATCCATGTGCTGAGCGGGCCCAATCTCAACCTGTTGGGAACGCGGGAGCCCGAGATCTACGGCAAGGACACCTTGGACGACGTGCGCAAGCGCTGCGAAGCGCGGGCCGCGGCCAGGGGGCTTTCCGTCGTGTTCCGGCAGAGCAATCACGAAGGCGTGCTGATCGACTGGGTGCAGGAGGCTCGCACCGAGGCCAGCGCGCTCGTGATCAATCCGGCGGGTTATGGACATACCTCCATCGCCCTCCTCGACGCCCTGAAGACCTTGAACATCCCGGTCATCGAGTGTCACCTGTCGAACCCTGCGGCGCGGGAGGAGTTCCGTCGCCACACCTTCGTTTCGCTTGCCGCGACGGGCCTGGTCTCGGGCTTCGGCGCTGCAAGCTATGAACTGGCCATCGAGGCCGCCGCCGGACTGATCAGCGCCGACTGACGTCCGCGCTCCCGGCCCAGAACCATAAGGTACGAGTCAATGTCCAATCCGAAGGCCCCCGAGACGGTCGAAGCCCCGTCGATCGACGCCCGCCTGGTTCGCAAGCTGGCCGACATCCTGAAGGACACCGGCCTGACCGAGATCGAGGTCGAGCACGGCGGCCTGAAGATCCGCGTCGCCCGCGAACTGACCGCCGCCCCGGTCGCCACCTACGTCCAGGCCGCGCCGGCCGCTGTCGCCGCCCCGCTGGCCGCCCCGGCCGCGCCCGCCGCCGAAGCCCCAGCCGCCGCCCCGGCGCCCGCCGCCGTCCGTGGCGACGCGGTGAAGTCGCCGATGGTCGGCACCGCCTATCTCTCGCCGCAGCCGGGCGCCGACGCCTTCATCAAGGTGGGCGACACGGTCAACGCCGGCCAGACCCTGCTGATCGTCGAAGCCATGAAGACCATGAACCCGATCAGCGCCCCCAAGGCTGGCAAGATCGTCGAGATCCTGGTCGCCGACGCCCAGCCCGTCGAGTTCGGCGAGCCGCTCGTCGTCATCGAGTAACGATCATGTTTGACAAGATCCTGATCGCGAACCGGGGCGAGATCGCGCTCCGCGTTCACCGCGCCTGCAAGGAAATGGGCATCGCCACCGTGGCGGTCCACTCCGAGGCCGACCGCAACTCGATGTGGGTGCGCCTGGCCGACGAAAGCGTCTGCATCGGCCCCGCCTCGGCCGCCAAGAGCTATCTCAACATCCCGTCGATCATCGCCGCGGCCGAGATCACGGGCGCGCAAGGGATTCACCCGGGCTACGGCTTCCTGTCGGAGAACGCCCGCTTCGCCGAGATCGTCGGCGCGCACGGCTTCACCTTCATCGGTCCCAAGCCCGAGCACATCCGGATGATGGGCGACAAGATCACCGCCAAGCAGGCCGTGAAGGACGCCGGCATCCCGGTCGTTCCCGGCTCGGACGGCGGCGTCTCGACCGAGGAAGAGGCCTTCGAGGCCGCCGACAAGATCGGCTTCCCCGTCCTGATCAAGGCCGCCTCCGGCGGCGGCGGTCGCGGCATGAAGGTCGCCCAGACCCGTGAAGACCTCGCCGAGGCCGTGGCCACCGCCCGCGCCGAGGCCCGCGCCGCCTTCGGCGACGACACGGTCTACATGGAGCGCTACCTCCAGAAGCCGCGCCACATCGAGCTGCAGGTCATCGCCGACAGCCACGGCAACGTGGTGCACCTGGGCGAACGCGACTGCTCGCTGCAGCGCCGCCACCAGAAGGTGCTGGAAGAGGCCCCCTCGCCGGCCCTGTCGCCCGAAGGTCGCGCCAAGATCGGCAAGATCGTCGTCGATGCGGTCAAGGCCATCGGCTACCTCGGCGTCGGCACCATCGAGTTCCTGTGGGAGAACGACGAGTTCTTCTTCATCGAGATGAACACCCGCCTGCAGGTCGAACACCCAGTCACCGAAGCCATCACCGGCATCGACCTGGTACGCGAGCAGATCCGCATCGCCGCGGGCCTGCCGCTGTCGTTCACGCAGGAAGACGTGGTCTTCGAAGGCCACGCCATCGAGTGCCGCATCAACGCCGAGAACGCCCGCACCTTCACGCCCTCGCCGGGCACGGTGACGGACTTCCACGCCCCCGGCGGTCTGGGCGTTCGCCTCGATTCGGCGATCTACACCGGCTATGCGATCCCGCCCTACTACGACAGCCTGATCGGCAAGCTGATCGTCCACGGCCGCGACCGCGAGGAGTGCATCGCGCGACTCAAGCGCTGCCTGGGCGAAATGGTCGTCGGCGGCATCGAGACCACGATCCCGCTGTTCCAGGACCTCCTGGTGCAGCCCGACATCCTGGCCGGCGACTACGACATCCACTGGCTGGAACGCTGGATCAAGTCGCAGGGCTGAGGCCTTAATGTCTTCGCCGGCTCCCGCACACCGGGAGCCGGCGGATGACGCTCGGAGCGTGATCGCCGAAAGGGAATGCCGGTTTCGGCGGCCATCACGCTCTGAAGGCTCAAGGATCGACTGAACCGCCCATGGACGACGCCTTCGGCCTCGACGACCTCGTCGCCTGCTACGAACGCGGCGTCTTTCCCATGGCCGACGCTCGCCATGACGAGCGCCTCTTCCTCATAGACCCGCAATGGCGCGGCGTGCTGCCCCTCGAGGCCATGCACGTGCCCCGTCGCCTGGCCCGCACCGTCCGCGGCGAGCCCTTCGAGGTCCGCGTCGACACCGCCTTCGACGCCGTGGTCGAGGCCTGCGCCTCCTCGCGTCCCGGACGGCTGGAGACCTGGATCAACGCCCCGATCCAGAAGATGTACGGCATGCTCTACGCCGCCGGCCGCGCCCACAGCGTCGAGTGCTGGAAGGACGGGCAGTTGGTCGGCGGGCTCTACGGCGTCTCGTTGGGCGCGGCCTTCTTCGGCGAGAGCATGTTCTCTACCGCCCGCGACGCCAGCAAGGTGGCGCTGGTGCACCTGGTCGGCCGGCTGCTGGTCGGCGGCTACAAGCTGCTGGACACCCAGTTCATCACCGACCACCTGGCGCAGTTCGGCACGCAGGAGATCTCGCGCGCCGACTACAAGCGACGGCTGTCCAAGGCCCTGCTGGCTGAATCCGACTTCTACTTGCTGGGACCGGCCGCGACCGGGGCCGACGTCTTGCAGGCGATAAGCCAGGCGTCATAGACCGGATGCTCTAGCGGGTTCAGGCCCGGCGAACTGGCGTACATCCAGCCCTTGAACACCTGGCGTCCGGGCGGCGCGGCGCGCCCCGGCAGGGCTTTCGGCTGGGTGTCGATGGTCAGGTAGGCGATCTGGTCGGGCGCGACCTCGTCGGCGGCCGTGGCCTCGCAGGCCCGCACCGTGAAGACCAGTGTCTTGTAACGGATCGGCTGCCCCACCGGGACCTCGAAGCGCATGGTCTCGGTCGTGACCTTGTCCAGCGCCTGGATGATGGCCACGCCATAGCGGCCGCGCTTGGCGGGCTCGACGGGCTTGGCGGGAGCGGTGGCGACGGGCTTGGCCGGCACGGGCTCGGCGGCCGGCGGCGGCGAAGGCTCGGGCGGCGGCGCGACGGTGGTCGGCGCGGCCTGCTGGACCGGCTTGGGCGCCGGAGCGACCGGAGCCGGCTGGGCCGCTGGCGGCGTCACGGCCACGGGCGGCTGCTGCACCTGCCGCGCCTGCTGCGGAGCGGCCTGCAGCGCCCAGGCGGCGCCGACGGCGAACGGGACTGCGGCGACCAGGATCGCCGCGCCCTGCAGGCTGCGCCGCTTGAGGCTCATCTTATTCCGGCGACCAGGACTGATAGTCGCTGGTGGCGACGGCGCGCTCGCCGCCGCGGCCGATGGCGCCCTTCGGACGCCAGGCGTGGACGGTGCCGGTCAGGTTCGGAAGGTGGTCCTTCTCCCAGGCGCGGCGCTTCAGCGGAACTTCGGTCGGCGGCTCGTCGAAGGTGTAGTGCAGCCAGCCGCTCCAATCGGGCGGAACCTTGGACGCCTCGGCATAGCCGTCATAGATCACCCAACGACGCTTGCGGTCGTCGTAGCTGTCCTTGTTGTCCCGGGCTTCGAAGTAGCGGTTGCCGAATTCGTCCTGACCCACGAACACGCCCCGACGGGAAATGTGGAAGCGCTGACCCAGGGTCGCACCATTCCACCACGTGAAGATCGCTTTCAGCACTGCGCGGCATCCATCTGGCAAAGGCCTTCGCGACCGAAAAAGCGCGGCGCGAAGCGGGCGGACTATAGGTCGCCGCGCCGCCAGCGTCCAGCCGAGGCGACGCGACACGCGACTTCAAGATGTTGTGGACAGGCGTGTGGACAGCCCCAACATCTATTGATGGTTACCGACCCACGGTTTAGGGTTGACACCATGACGAAGCACCCGCCGCGGAATCGGCCCATGCGCTTTGAACGACTCCTCACCGGCCAAGCGCCGGAAATCGACCTGCGCGAGATCGAGCGGCCCGACCGCTTCGTCGAAACCCTGGCTCCGCTGGGCTGGACCGACGCGCGCGTCGAGGCCTGGCTGGACTGGGCCGACACGGCCGCGCCGGGCGAAGCCGATCCGGAAATCGCGCTGGACGGCGCCCCCGAGCGCTATGCCGCGCGCCTGGCCAAGGCCGGTCGCGAGGCTGGCCTGTTCGCCTCGGAAAACGACGCCCGCGCCTTCGCTGCAGATCTGGTCGACAGCCTGCTCGCCGGTCTGGCAGCGCCCGCCGGGGCGGCCCCCCCCCTGCCCGCGCCCCTGCCGATCTCGGCCATCGAGTTCCGCGCCGCCGCCGCCGAGCATGTCAGCCAGGCTCGCGCCGGCCGCTTGGCGCTGGAAGCCGCCGCCCAGTTGGAAGCGGCCCTGACCGCCGTGTCCGACGCCGTCCTGCGCTGCGAGGGCGACGCCCGGGCCTGCGCCGATCCCGCCCGCAACGTCGCCCTGACCCGCGCCGCCCAGCGCGCACGTCTGGCCGGCGCCAGCGACGCCAGCATCGCCGACGCCGTCGCTTCGGCCGGCGCCGCCGGCTTCTCCACGCCGCTGCGCGAGCCGGCCCGTCCGACACCGCTTCTAGGCTTGGCCGAACCGGCCGACGTCGCCGCCGGCGATGACGCCTCGGCCTTGGCCGCACGAGCCAGTTGGGAGACTGGCGCCCTGGTGCTGGCCCTGTCGCCCGCCGACGCCGATCACCTGTCCGCCGGCGCGGCCGCCCGGGTCGCCGTCAACGCCGCCGTCTTCCTCGGCGACGAAGGTTTCGACGCGGCGGGCTTCCGCCACGTCGTTCGCCTGTGGACAGTGGCCCTCGAACTGGAACGTCCCGCCGACGGCGCCGTAGCGCTGAGCCTGGCCGGCGTCGGCGACTGGCTGCTCGCCCAGGGCCTGTCGCCCGCCACGCTCGCCGGACAGCAAGCCGCCGCCGCGCTGTGGGCCCTGGCCGCCGGCGAGGCCCTGGCCGCCTCGGCCGAGGTCGCCCAAGCCCTCGGCGCCGCCGAGAGCTTCACCGCCGATCGTCAGCGCATCACGACCGCCCTCGCCGATCGCGCCGCTCTGGCCGCCAAGCTAGACGCGCCCCTGGCCGTCGAGGCCGCCGCCGCGCTGGAACACGCCGTGATCGCCGTGCGTGCCCATGGCCTGCGCGGGACCGGGATCGTCGCCGCCTTCGAGGAGGCCGAGACCGCCCTGCGCCTGGGCGCCAAGCCGGGCCTGGACGGCGCCTGGAGCCTCGTTCAGGCAGCCGAGACCCTCGACGGCGTGGCCGTGCGCCAACTGTCGGGCGCGGCGCAAGCCGCCTTGCTCGCCGTCGGCGGCGATCTCGACGCCGCGCGGCTGCACGCCCTGGGCGCCGGCTCGCTGGAAGACGCGCCGGGCCTGGACCATCGCGCCCTGGCCGCCGTCGGCTTCACCGGCCACGAGATCGGCCTGGCCGAAGCGGCCCTGCGTTCGACCGGCGACTTGCGCGCGGCCTTCGCTCCCGCCGTCGTCGGCGCGGATTTCCTCAGCGACGTTCTGGGCGCGCCCGCCGAGGCCCTGGCCGATGCGGCGTTCGACACCCTGGCCTTCGCCGGCTTCGCGCCGGAGATCATCGCCGCGGCGCAAGCTCACGCCGTCGGGACCGGACAGGTTCATGACTGCCCCGCCCTGACGCCGGACGCCCAGGCCCTGTTCCGCGCCTTCGAGGCGCCGAGCCAGGCCGACCGCATCGCCTTCACGGCCGCCGTCGAGGCCTTCGCCTGCGCGCCGTCGCCGCTGGCCCTGGTCGCGCCGTTCGACGCCCGCCCCAGCGACCTGCTGCGGCTGCAAGCCTCGGCCGCCCGCGCCGGCGTCCGCGCCCTGCGGCTGTCGCGCGCCAAGGCCCCGGTCGGCTTCACCCTCGCCCTGCCCGAAGCCCCCGCCGAAGCGCCGCGCGCCCGGCCGCCGGAGCCGATCGTCACCGAGCGGGTGGTCGAGAAGGTCGTCGAGCGCCGGCGCGAGCGCCGCAAGCTGCCCGACCGCCGCAAGGGCTATATCCAGAAGGCGGCCGTCGGCGGTCACAAGGTTTACCTGCATACCGGCGAATACGAGGACGGCGAGGTCGGCGAGATCTTCATCGACATGCACAAGGAAGGCGCCGCCTTCCGGTCGTTGATGAACAACTTCGCCATCGCCGTGTCGCTGGGTCTGCAGCACGGCGTGCCGCTGGACGAGTTCGTCGACGCCTATGTCTTCACCAAGTTCGAGCCGGCCGGGCCGGTGACGGGCAACGACTCGATCAAGTCGGCGACCTCGATCCTCGACTATATCTTCCGTGAACTAGGCGTCTCCTATCTGGGCCGCGACGACTTGGCCAACGGCGACCCGCAGGAGTTCGACGCCGACGGCCTGGGCCGGGGCAAGACCACCGCCGAAGCCGAGGGCGAGACCGAGGATCCCGCGCCCCTGCCCGCCTCGAAGTTCATTTCCAAGGGCTTCTCGCGCGGCGCCACGCCCGACAATCTGGTCTTCGCCGCCTTCGGACGCCGCAAGGGCGAAGAGGCCAAGACCAACGCGGCGGCCGACCAGGCCGACATCTGCCCGGCCTGCGGCGACGTCGCCCTGAGCCGCAAGGGCGGGCTGGTGGTCTGCGAAAGCTGCAACGGCCAGGCCGAGCGGCCTTCTCCGCGCGGCTGACGCCCAGTTTTTGGCGCGGGGCTTGCTGCGATGACGGCAAGCCTCGTATGTGGCCCCTCTCTTCGCCAAGGACGCGTGCCGAAATGAAACCGCAGGCCCTCCTCGCCGCCGCCGCGCTGTCGACCCTGGCCCTGGCCGGTCCCGCCCTGGCGCAGAACGCCGGCCAGATCGAGCGCGTGCGCCGCGGGGCCGACTGCCCCAAGTGCAACCTCTTCCAGGCCGACCTGTCGGGCCTGACCCTGAAGGGCAAGAACCTGGCCGGCGCCCGCCTGCGCCAGGCCGACCTGTCGCTGGCGGTGATGGGCCGCACCCGCTTCACCGGCGGCGACCTGCGCGACGTCAACGCCTATGGCGGCGTGTTCGGCGGCGCCAGCTTCGCCCGGACCAACCTGACCAACGCCACCTTCGTCGGCGCCTATCTGGAAGGGGCCAGCTTCGCCGGCGCCGACCTGTCGGGCGTCAACTTCTCAGGCGCCGAGATGGACCGGGCCGTCGGCCTTTCGCAAGCCCAGCTGAACCGCGCCTGCGGCGACGCCTCGACGACCCTGCCGCGCGGCCTGTCGATCCCGCGCTGCCGCTAAGCCCTATTCCCTTCCAAAACGAAGAAGCCCTCCGAGCCTTGCGGCCGGAGGGCTTCCTTTTTGAGCGTTGTAGACCGCCTTACACCTTGATCGGCGGGGCGGTGCGGATGTGCAGTTCCTTGAGCTGCTTGTCGAGCACGTTGGCCGGGGCGTTCATCAGGAGGTCCTGGCCCTGCTGGTTCAGCGGGAAGGCGATGACTTCGCGGATGGCGACCTGCTCGGCCAGCAGCATGACGATGCGGTCGATGCCGGGGGCCAGACCGCCGTGCGGCGGGGCGCCGAAGCGGAAGGCGTTGAGCATGCCGCCGAACTGCTCCTCGACCACTTCAGGACCGTAGCCGGCCAGCTCGAAGGCCTTGAGCATGATCTCGGGCTTGTGGTTCCGGATCGCGCCCGAGCACAGCTCGTAGCCGTTGCAGACGATGTCGTACTGGAAGGCGCGGATGGTCAGGGGATCCTGGCCTTCCAGGGCTTCCAGACCGCCTTGCGGCATCGAGAACGGGTTGTGCGAGAAGTCGACGCGCTTCTCGTCCTCGTTCCACTCGAACATCGGGAAGTCGACGATCCAGCAGAACTTGAACTGCTCCTCGGCGACCAGCTTCAGCTCGGTGCCGACGCGGGTGCGGGCCAGACCCGCGAACTTGGCGAACACGGCTGGATCGCCGGCCACGAAGAAGGCGGCGTCGCCTTGGCCCAGGCCCAGGCTTTCCATCAGGGCCTGGGTGGGTTCACCCAGGTTCTTGGCGATCGGGCCGCCCCAGGCGCCCTGGTCTTCCGACCAGAACACGTAGCCGAGGCCCGGCTGGCCTTCGCCCTGGGCCCAGCTGTTCATGCGGTCGCAGAAGGCGCGGCTGCCGCCGGTCGGGGCCGGGATGGCCCAGATGGCGTTCTTGGCGTCGGCGCCGAGGATCTTGGCGAACAGGCCGAACCCGCCGTCACGGAAGTGCTCGGAGACGTCGGCCATCTTGATCGGGTTGCGCAGGTCCGGCTTGTCGCTGCCGTACCAGGCCATCGACTGGGCATAGGTCAGGCGCTCGAAGCCCTTGTGCTCGAAGGTCTGGCCAAAGTCGTTGGTGAAGGTGTGGGCCTCGCTGATCGGCGAGACCGGCTTGCCCGAGCCGAACTCCTCGAAGATGCCGTGCATCACCGGCTCGATGGCCGCGAACACGTCTTCCTGGGTCACGAAGCTCATCTCGACGTCGAGCTGGTAGAACTCGAGCGAGCGGTCGGCGCGCAGGTCTTCGTCGCGGAAGCACGGGGCGATCTGGAAATAGCGGTCGAAGCCCGAGACCATCAGCAGCTGCTTGAACTGCTGGGGCGCCTGGGGCAGCGCGTAGAACTTTTCGGGGTGCAGGCGCGAGGGCACCAGGAAGTCGCGCGCGCCTTCCGGCGAGCTGGCCGTCAGGATCGGCGTCTGGAACTCGTTGAAGCCCTGGGCGAACATGCGGTTGCGGATCGACTGGATCACCCGCGAGCGCAGCACGATGTTCTTGTGCAGGGTCTCGCGGCGCAGGTCGAGATAGCGGTGCTTGAGGCGGATCTCTTCCGGATAGTCCGGCTCTCCGAAGACCGGCAGCGGCAGCTCGTCGGCGGTCGATAGCACCTCGACGTCGGTGACGCGGATCTCGATCTCGCCGGTCGGCAGGTTGGGGTTCACGACGCTGGCGTCGCGGGCCACGACCTGGCCATCGACGCGGATGACGCTCTCGGCGCGCAGGCGCTCGACGATGGCGAAGCCCGGGGTCTCCGGGTGCAGCACCAGCTGGGTCAGGCCGTAGTGGTCGCGCAGGTCGATAAAGACCAGGCCGCCGTGGTCGCGCTTGCGGTGGATCCAGCCCGACAGACGCACATTGGCGTTGGTGTCGCTGGCCCGAAGAGCGCCGCAGTTATGGGTGCGATAGGCGTGCATCGTGGTCATGAAAGGCTTTGAAACGCGTTGATTTGCAAGGCGCGGAAAGGCGCATGCGGGGGCGTTTATGTCAAGGATTCTGGCGAGTTTCATCCTTCTCCCCTTGCGGGAGAAGGTGGTGCCACTCGCGAGGAACCTCCCCCTGTGGGGGAGGCGATCGCGCAGCGATCGGTGGGGGGGAGTTGGTGCGAAATTGGCCGACGCCTCGGAAGCTGAGAACGTCCCCCCACCGGCCTTCGGCCGCCTCCCCCACGGGGGGAGGTTCCTTAGACGCGCGACTTCTCATGCTCACGCGGTGAACCGCTGAGGGGATGGAGAGGGCGCGGGGCGTCCGGGCTGCGCCCGGATATGTGAGTTTTGAATACCGTTTCGACGAAGCCA
>NZ_JADWOX010000039.1 GCF_016135805.1 Caulobacter hibisci | reverse complement strand
CATCCTTTTAGCGGACCTGGCGGCGACCTACTCTCCCGCGCCTTGAGACGAAGTACCATTGGCCCTGGGGGACTTAACGACCGAGTTCGGAATGGGATCGGGTGGGGAACCCCCGGCATAGCCACCAGGTCAGCAAAAAGGATGCTGTCTGCCTGATTTTGAGGTCAGGCAGAGCAAAGAAGAAGACATCGTAGTCTGAAGTAAAGCTCAGTCATGGGTTTGACTGAAGAACGATCAAGCCTATCGAGCTATTAGTACCGGTAAGCTCCATGCGTCGCCGCACTTCCACACCCGGCCTATCAACGTGGTGGTCTTCCACGGCTCTCAGCGAGACCTTGTTTTGAGGTTAGTTTCCCGCTTAGATGCTTTCAGCGGTTATCTATTCCACACTTAGCTACCCTGCTGCACAGCTGGCGCCATGACAGGTCCACCAGAGGTGTGTCCATCCCGGTCCTCTCGTACTAGGGACAGATCCTCTCAAGTCTCGTACACCCACGGCAGATAGGGACCAAACTGTCTCACGACGTTCTGAACCCAGCTCACGTACCACTTTAATCGGCGAACAGCCGAACCCTTGGGACCTGCTCCAGCCCCAGGATGTGATGAGCCGACATCGAGGTGCCAAACTTTGCCGTCGATATGGACTCTTGGGCAAAATCAGCCTGTTATCCCTAGAGTACCTTTTATTCGTTGAGCGATGGCCCTTCCACGCAGGACCACCGGATCACTATGGCCGACTTTCGTCTCTGCTCGACTTGTCAGTCTCGCAGTCAGGCGGGCTTATGCCATTGCACTCGACGACCGATTTCCGACCGGTCTGAGCCCACCATCGCGCGCCTCCGTTACACTTTGGGAGGCGACCGCCCCAGTCAAACTGCCCGCCACGCCATGTCCCGGACCCGGATAACGGGCCGCGGTTAGACGTCAACAACAATAAGGGTGGTATTTCAAGGATGGCTCCACGCAGACTGGCGCCCGCGCTTCATAGCCTCCCACCTATCCTACACATGTTATTGCTAACGCCAAGGCGAAGCTGCAGTAAAGGTTCATAGGGTCTTTCCGTCTGACCGCGGGAACCCCGCATCTTCACGGGGAATTCAATTTCGCTGAGCCTGTGCTGGAGACAGTGGGGAAGTCGTTACGCCATTCGTGCAGGTCGGAACTTACCCGACAAGGAATTTCGCTACCTTAGGACCGTTATAGTTACGGCCGCCGTTTACCTGGGCTTCAATTCAGAGCTTGCACCCCTCCTTTTAACCTTCAGGCACCGGGCAGGCGTCAGACCCTATACGTCGCCTTGCGGCTTCGCAGAGCCCTGTGTTTTTGATAAACAGTCGCTACCCCCTGGCTTGTGCCACTCTTTTCTGGTTGCCCAAAGAAGAGTCACGCTTATCCCGAAGTTACGCGTGCAATTTGCCGAGTTCCTTCAGCACAGTTCTCTCAAGCGCCTTGGTATACTCTACCTACCCACCTGTGTCGGTTTCGGGTACGGTCTCCGTTGGAGTTATTTCCAGGGACCTGTTCACTGCCAGAACCAATCCAATAAGGACTGACAATTTACCAGATCCGTCACTTCCAACTGGCCCAGGAATATTTACCTGGTTCCCATCGACTACGCCTTTCGGCCTCGCCTTAGGGGCCGGCTAACCCTGCGCAGATTAGCTTTACGCAGGAACCCTTGGGTTTTCGGCGAGAGGGTCTCTCACCCTCTTTATCGCTACTCATGTCAGCATTCTCACTTCCGATACCTCCAGCAAGGCTCACGCCTCACCTTCATCGGCTTACGGAACGCTCCGCTACCGCTTGCACAAAGTGCAAACCCATACCTTCGGCGACTGGCTTTAGCCCCGTTACATTTTCCGCGCAGGTTCGCTTGACCAGTGAGCTGTTACGCTTTCTTTAAATGATGGCTGCTTCTAAGCCAACATCCTGGTTGTCAAAGCAAACCCACATCGTTTCCCACTTAGCCAGTACTTGGGGGCCTTAGATGATGGTTAGGGTTGTTTCCCTTTTCACGACGGACGTTAGCACCCGCCGTGTGTCTCCCAGATATCTCTCTCGGGTATTCGGAGTTTGATTAGAATTGGTAGAGATCGCTCCCCCCGCATCCATTCAGTGCTCTACCCCCCGAGGAGTCCGTCTGAGGCACTACCTAAATAGTTTTCGCGGAGAACCAGCTATGTCCAGGTTTGATTGGCCTTTCACCCCTATCCACAAGTCATCCGAGAATTTTTCAACATTCACCGGTTCGGTCCTCCAGTTGGTGTTACCCAACCTTCAACCTGCTCATGGATAGATCACCTGGTTTCGGGTCGTCATGCGACGTACTTATTCGCCCTATTCAGACTCGCTTTCGCTGCGCCTACACCTAACGGCTTAAGCTTGCACGGCACATGAAGTCGCTGACCCATTATACAAAAGGTACGCCGTCACCACGCGCGGTGGCTCCGACTGCTTGTAGGCTTCCGATTTCAGGATCTGTTTCACTCCCCTTGTCGGGGTGCTTTTCACCTTTCCCTCACGGTACTTGTTCGCTATCGGTCATTGAGGAGTACTTAGGCTTGGAGGGTGGTCCCCCCATGTTCAGACAGGATTTCACGTGTCCCGCCCTACTCGAGTCTGTCGCTATTTGACGCTTACGGGGCTATCACCCACTATGGCCGAGCTTCCCAGCTCGTTCAGCTTTATGTCACGACAGCACTGGCCTGGTCCCGGTTCGCTCGCCACTACTACGGGAGTCTCGGTTGATGTCCTTTCCTCCGGGTACTGAGATGTTTCAGTTCCCCGGGTTTGCTTAATGAACCCTATGTATTCAGGTCATTATACCTCTTCCGACCATCCAATCCTGGTTCCGACCGAAGCCGAAACTAAGTTGGGTGACCGTAAAGGTGGGTTTCCCCATTCGGAGATAGCCGGATCAAAGGGTGCTCGCGCCTCCCCGGCTCTTATCGCAGCGTGCCACGTCCTTCATCGCCTCTCAATGCCAAGGCATCCGTCAGAAGCCCTTATGCGCTTGATCGTTCTCAGCAAAACCCATGCGCTTCGGGTCTAGGGACCCGAGGCATGCGCTTTACATGTCAGACTATGATGTCTTCTTAAGTCCAACCTGAAGCGGCTGAACCCTACCTTTACGATGTCATTTCGCAGATGGCTTGGAGCCAGCTGCAAACTTGTATCTTTCCGATCGCGATAGTCTCGATCCATCCGGTGATGGAGAGACATGGTGGAGCCAGACGGATTCGAACCGACGACATCCTGCTTGCAAAGCAGGCGCTCTACCAACTGAGCTATGGCCCCTCACACATGGTGTGAGTTGCTTTGCCCAGGGGAGCCTGGTGTCGGTTGCGTTCCGTGTTGGAAAGAGTGGTAGGCCCGATAAGACTTGAACTTATGACCTCACGCTTATCAAGCGTGCGCTCTAACCAACTGAGCTACGGGCCCATAGGCCACACAGATCAGATCAGACCATCAGGTCAGACCCGCTCCTGGGCTCGCGATCGTGCCTCGAACCTGATCGGCCCGAGACAAGTGGAAAGAGAAACGAAGACGGCGGCGATCCGCTCATTTGTGTGCGTCTAGCGCACTAATTGGAGCCTCAATAGAGCCGATCCGAAGACCAGTTCTGGAGAAGCATCCTTAGAAAGGAGGTGATCCAGCCGCAGGTTCCCCTACGGCTACCTTGTTACGACTTCACCCCAGTCGCTGACCCTACCGTGGTCGCCTGCCTCTCTTGCGAGTTAGCGCAGCGCCTTCGGGTAAAGCCAACTCCCATGGTGTGACGGGCGGTGTGTACAAGGCCCGGGAACGTATTCACCGCGGCATGCTGATCCGCGATTACTAGCGATTCCAACTTCATGCTCTCGAGTTGCAGAGAACAATCCGAACTGAGACGACTTTTAGGGATTGGCTCCCCCTCGCGGGATTGCAGCCCTCTGTAGTCGCCATTGTAGCACGTGTGTAGCCCACCTTGTAAGGGCCATGAGGACTTGACGTCATCCCCGCCTTCCTCCGGATTAACTCCGGCAGTCCTGTTAGAGTGCCCAACTGAATGATGGCAACTAACAGCGAGGGTTGCGCTCGTTGCGGGACTTAACCCAACATCTCACGACACGAGCTGACGACAGCCATGCAGCACCTGTGTCCCAGTCCCCGAAGGGAAAGCCAGATCTCTCTGGATGTCCAGGCATGTCAAAAGGTGGTAAGGTTCTGCGCGTTGCTTCGAATTAAACCACATGCTCCACCGCTTGTGCGGGCCCCCGTCAATTCCTTTGAGTTTTAATCTTGCGACCGTACTCCCCAGGCGGAGTGCTTAATGCGTTAGCTGCGTCACCGACAGGCATGCCTGCCGACAACTAGCACTCATCGTTTACAGCGTGGACTACCAGGGTATCTAATCCTGTTTGCTCCCCACGCTTTCGAGCCTCAGCGTCAGTAACGGACCAGTATGTCGCCTTCGCCACTGGTGTTCTTCCGAATATCTACGAATTTCACCTCTACACTCGGAGTTCCACATACCTCTTCCGTACTCAAGACTGCCAGTATCAAAGGCAATTCCAAGGTTGAGCCCTGGGCTTTCACCTCTGACTAAACAGTCCGCCTACGCTCCCTTTACGCCCAGTAATTCCGAGCAACGCTAGCCCCCTTCGTATTACCGCGGCTGCTGGCACGAAGTTAGCCGGGGCTTCTTCTCCGGGTACCGTCATTATCGTCCCCGGTGAAAGAATTTTACAATCCTAAGACCTTCATCATTCACGCGGCATGGCTGCGTCAGGCTTTCGCCCATTGCGCAAGATTCCCCACTGCTGCCTCCCGTAGGAGTTTGGGCCGTGTCTCAGTCCCAATGTGGCTGATCATCCTCTCAGACCAGCTACTGATCGTAGCCTTGGTGAGCCTTTACCTCACCAACTAGCTAATCAGACGCGGGCCGCTCCAATGGCGATAAATCTTTCCCCCGAAGGGCACATCCGGTATTAGCTCAAGTTTCCCTGAGTTGTTCCGAACCAAAGGGCACGTTCCCACGTGTTACTCACCCGTCCGCCACTAATCCCGAAGGATCCGTTCGACTTGCATGTGTTAGGCCTGCCGCCAGCGTTCGCTCTGAGCCAGGATCAAACTCTCAGGTTGAGTTGACCGCTAACCCAAACATTCAACCGAGGGGGAAAACCCTCAGTCACGTTCTGGTTTGCATAGTTTCTTGACGAGTTCCCAATCACATCGATGGATCAAAGCCTAAGCTTTGCTCCATGATATTCATGGTGTCTTCAAGAGACCGCAATTGTCAGCGTTCGAGATGAAC
>NZ_JADWOX010000038.1 GCF_016135805.1 Caulobacter hibisci | reverse complement strand
CCGGTGGACGCTCACCACCACCCCGTCGCAAGGCGAAACCAGCTCCGACCCCACCGGGTCGATCGCCACCCCATCCCCCAGCATCCGCTGCGCGAACACCGCGTCCGGAACCTCGTCCAAAGGCCCCGCCCAGCCCGCGACGGGCGATCCAAGCACCAGGGTGGACATGGGCGGCACTCTCTGGAAAAGCGGAAAGGCTACTGGCCGGCCGTCAGGCTGACGCGGTCAAGGGCCGGCATCGGATCCAGGCTCTTGGCCGTGAAGGTCAGGCACAGGTCGTGGACGCCCTCGCGGACCGGCAGCACGCCGCTGACCGTGCCCAGGCCCGGACCACGCCCGGCCTTGCCCAGCGGGATGACGGCGATGCGCTCGCCCTTGCAGCCCAGTCGCACCTCCAGCTCGCCGTCCGGCGTGGCCGGCTTGCGGACCACGATCTGGTCCTTGGCCGCGCCGATCTGGAAGTTCCACGGCGCCTGGCCCACGCGGGCCGTCAGGGTCAGCGGCTTGGAAAGATCCGCGCCCTTCCAGATCCAGCACGGGTTCATGACGTCGATGGCGAACACCGCCCGGTCGCCGTCACGGCCATTTTTTGGCGCGTCGTCCTCGAACATCAGCGGGATCGCCGCGCCACACAGCTCCAGCTGCCGGCTCTCGCGGGTGTTGGCCGCCAGCTCGGTGGCGGTCCAGACCCGCGTGCGGCCCAGCGGCTGCTCGCCCAGGAAGCTGCGGGCCTTCAGCACCGTGCCCGCCTTCAGCGACAGGGCCTCGCCATAGGCCGGCGAGGCGGCGGTCGGTTCGGCGCCGTCGGTGGTGTAGCGCAGCTGACCGATCGCCAGGCCGCTCGACAGGCTGGCGGCGATCGCCCCGCCCTGCCCCGGACGCAAGGTCGCCTGGGGTTCGAACGGCGCGGTGTCGGCCGCCACGCCCAACGCCTTCAGCCGCGCCATCTCGGCCGGCAGGCGCGTGGTGAAGCCGTCCCAGTCGCGGCGCTCTTCTTTCGTCCAGGCCGTCTCGGCCAAGGCGACCAGGCGCGGGAAGGCCATCAGCTGCGCGCGCTCGTCGGTGCGCACATGCTCGGTCCACAGATTGGCCTGGACGCCGAGGATGTGCTTGCGCTGGTCGGCGGTGAGCGCATCCGGCGCGGCGTCGAACTGGTAGACGTCCTTGAGGCTGCTGATGATGATCCGCCCCGGCGGCTCGTCCAGCGAAGCGCTCTGCCGGCGGTCGAAATAGAGGGTCGGCTCGGGCGACAGCACGGTGTCGTGGCCCTGGCTGGCGGCGGCGATGGCCCCGTCGATCCCGCGCCACGACATCACCGTGGCGTTCGGCGCCAGCCCCCCTTCGAGGATCTCGTCCCAGCCGATCAGCCGGCGGCCGCGGCCGTTGATGTGCTTTTCGACCCGCTGGATGAACCAGCTCTGCAGACCATGCTCATCCTTGACGCCCAGTTCCTTGATCTTGGCCTGGATGACCGGACTGGCCTTCCACTGGTCCTTGACCGCCTCGTCGCCGCCGACGTGGATGTACTCGGACGGGAACAGGTCCATGACCTCGTCCAGCACGTCGTTGAGGAAATCGAACGTGCCGTCCTCGACATTGTAGAGATAGGGAAAGATCCCCCAGTCGTGCCGCGCCAGGGCTGGCGGGTTGGGCGTCAGGCCCAGCTTCGGATAGGCCACGAGCGGCGCCAGGGCGTGACCCGGCATCTCGATCTCGGGAACGATGGTGATGTTGCGCGCCGCCGCATAGGCCACCAGGTCGCGCACCTGGTCCTGGGTGTAGATCCCGCCGTAGCGCACCGGCTTGCCGGTCTTGGGATCGCGCCCCGCCGCCCCGGCGGGCTGTCGCCAGCCGGAGACCTGGGTCAGCTTCGGGTACTTCTTGATCTCGATCCGCCAGGCTTGGTCGTCGACCAGGTGCCAGTGCAGCGTGTTGAGCTTGTGGGCGGCCATGCCGTCGATGATCGTCCTGATCGTCTCGACCGACTGGTAGTGGCGGGCGCTGTCGAGCATGAAGCCGCGCCAGGCGAAGCGCGGCGCGTCTTCCACCTTGGCGGCGGGCACGTCGACCGGCCCCTTGCTGTCGTCCTGAACCGCCAACTGCCACAGGCTGACCGCGCCGTAGAACAGGCCGGCCCGCTTCAGGGCCGTGATCTTGACCCCGCCGGGCGCGACGTCGAGGGCGTAGCCTTCGCCGTCCGGTCCGCCGCGAACGAGCGAGATCGCCGCCTCGCCAGCCGCCGGCTCGCCCTCGACCACCATGGGACGCAGGCCCCGGGCGCGATGCAGCAGGTCGGCCAGTTGCAGCGCCACGCCGCGCGCCTCGACATCGCCCTTGGCGACATGGATGCGGGTGGCGGCGGTCAGGCGGAAGACGCCGTCGGCGCGCTCGGCCTTGGCCGGTGCGGGCGTCAGGCTGAGCGGCTCAGCGGCCAGCACGGGAACGGCGAAGGCCATGGCCGCGGTGGCCAGCAGCAGAACTTTGATCATGCGGGGAAAGCTCTCACCGGCAAGCTGGCGGCAAAAAGGGAGGCGGGCCGGCCGCAAGACCAACCCGCCCCAGCTCGCTGCTTGCAGTCAGGAGGGGGAAAGGCGCGGCCAGGCTCATGAAGGGATCCTGAACCAAGCCGCGTTGAATGCAAATCAGCGGGTTCGGGGACGCGCCGGTCTTTAAAGCGCGCCCCCGGTCTCGATCCGCCTTAGAAGGCGACGTTCACCGTCGCCTGCAGCTTGCGGCCGGTGCGGTACACGCCCCGGGGCAGCGTCGTGGTGTTGGCGTAGGCGTAGTATTCGCTGTCCAGTAGGTTCTGAGCAGACACCGAGAGGTTGACGTTCTTGGTGAAGGCGTAGCCGGCCGTCGCATCCAGGCCCTTATAGGCGCGGACGAACATCTGGTCGCCGCGATCCAGGCCCGTGAAGTACTTCGAGCGCCAGTTGTAGGTCACCCGGGCCGAGAACGGACCCTTTTCGTAGAACGGGCTGACGTTGATCTGGTGCTTGGAGTTGTAGGGCAGCGGGGCGCCGTCGTCGGCCTCGCCGTCGGCATAGGTGTAGTTGGCCAGCAGGCCGAAGCCGAGACCGAAGGTCTGCTGGTAGGCCACCGCCGCGCCCTTGACCGTGGCCGAGCCGGCGTTGGTCGGACGGCTGATCTGGTAGGTGGTGACCGCGTTGCGCGCCTGGTTGAAGTGCTGCTCGGCGACCGTCTTCTGCAGGATGTAGTTGCTGATGTCCTTGTGGAACAGCTCGGCCGACAGGATGGCTTCCGGCGCGAAGTACCACTCGAGCGAGACGTTGATGTTGCTCGACTTGTAGGGGTTCAGGTCCGGGTTGCCGCCGCCGCCGGTCAGGATCTGGTCGGAGAGCCAGAAGTAGTTCGACATGTCGGCGTAGTTCGGGCGCGAGATCACCTGGGCCGCGGCGAAGCGGAAGACCAGGTCCTGCTGCACGTCGACGATGACGTTCAGGCTGGGCAGGAAGTCCTCGTACGACTTGGACTTGACGGTCCAGGCCCAGTCGGCGGCCGTGGTGCCGCAGCCGCTGGCGGTCTGGTTGACGCAGGTGTAGCCGCCGCTGTCGGACTCGGTCTTCACGTAGCGCAGGCCGAAGTTGCCGCGCACGTTGTCGGCCTCGAAGTCGGCCTGGCCGTAGAGGGCGTTGATGGTCTCCTCGATGCCCCAGTTCTGGGCCGTGAACTCGGCGTTGCCGAAGATCGTCGGCACCGGCTTGGCCTGCCACGGACGCAGGTAGCCGCCGGCGGCGATGTAGTTGGCCAGGGCCTCGCCGTCGATCTTGAAGCGGCTGCCCATGGCGTCGGTGACGCCGTCGAAGCCCTTCAGGTAGTTGCTGGGCACGGTCGACGGGCTGAACTGCGAGGCGCTGGCCGGGTTGCCGTAGACCGAGACGGTCACGCCCGACATCGCCTGGGTGGTCTCGTGCTTGCGGTACTTGTAGCCGATCTGGACGCGCTTGATCACGCCCTCGAAGTCCTTGCCCGCGTCGATCTGGGCGTAGGTCTCCTTGTCGGTGGTCGGCTTGGAGACGATGTTGCCGCCCCAGCCGGCGTTGTAGCCGGTCGGGCCGACCGACGGATCGCCGCCGCCCCAGCCGCCGTCGAACGAGAACTTGCTGGCGTCGCCCAGCGGATTACCGTCGGCGGTCGGGTTGGTGTAGGTCAGCACGCCCGGCGAGCCCGGCGTTCCGGTGAAGTCGACCGTGTAGTCGGCCCAGTTCAGGAACTCGCCGTACAGCTGGCGGGTGGTGCCGCCGTCGGCCTTCGAGTAGCCGGCCTCGCCCGAGACGTCGATCCCGTCGCCGGTCCACTTGCCGGTCAGGTGATAGGTGTCGGAGTTCAGCTCGGCTTCGCGGTACTGCACGTCCAGCACGCTCAGGGCATGCTTGAACGAGGCCTTGCGGATGACGTTGTCCTCGACGGTGATCGCGGTCAGCGCGCCGATGCTGTTCCAGGTGTTGCCCTGGAAGGCGAACAGCGACTGGTTGGTGTTGTCGTAGGTGGCCTTGATCTTCAGCCAGTCGAAGTTGAACTCGAGGGCGTCGGTCGGGCGCCACTGGACGGCGGCGGTGTAGCTGTCGCGGACGCGCTCCTGCTCGAAGTAGGAAACCGACAGCGAGTTGACGCCGCGGGCGTTCGGATTGGCCGCCAGGGTGGTGGCGCAGGTTCCGGTGCAGTTGCCGTTGGTGATCGAGCTGACCGGGTTTTCCGGATTGCCGCCGTTATAGTAGCTGGCCGGGATCGTGCCGTAGGACTCGATGCCGTCGCGGCGCAGCTGGTCCTTGGCGTGCTGGGCCGAAACCGCGATGCCGAAGGTGCCGGCCTCGTTCTTCCAGCTGCCGAGCACGGCCACCTGCGGGTCGGACTCCTTGGAGCGATCGTTGTAGAGATAGCTAAGCGAGCCCTGGAGGGTCAGCGACTTCAGGTCCAACGGCTTGCGGGTGTTGACGATCACCGTGCCGCCGATGCTGCCTTCGTCGAGGCGGGGCTCGGGCGACTTGTAGACCTCGACCTTGCCGACGATCTGCGGGGCCAGCAGGGCGTAGTTGAACGTGCGCCCGGGCTGGTCAAGGATGAACCAGTCGGCCGAGGCGACCGTCTGGCCGTTCAGCAGAGTGCGGTTCAGGGCCGGGTCGGTGCCCAGGATCGAGACCTTTTCACCTTGACCGAACTGGCGGTCGACGGTGACGCCCGGAACGATGGTCAGCGCTTCGGCGACGTTCGAGCTCGGAAACTTGCCGACGTCCTCGGCCGTGACCACGTCGACGATGGCGTTGGCGTTACGCTTGGATTCAATGGATTGCTGCAGCGACGCGCGAATGCCGGTGACGACGACTTCCTCTACGGAGGTCGCGGTCTCCTGCGCCATCGCTGGCGCGGCTGCGAGAACGGCCAGCAGGCTGGCGGAAGCGGTCAGGACCGCCTTGTGAAAGCTTTTCATAATCGGCTTCTCCCCTTTTGCCGGGTCCATGGACCCGGAGCCGAACCCCAAGCCCAATCCGATACCAATTTCTCGCGGCAAAGCCGCAAAGAGCGGTACTTCTCAGACCTCGGAGTGTGACTGTGACGAAATTTTTGCGCATGACAATACCTAAAAAGAACCAATTGCAGACCATGAGATAATTGGTATGAAAATGGTCATGAACTGTTGCGAGCGCTCTTCGGCGGCTCGTATCCAGGCGGTTGCAGGCTCCAAGGCCTGTGATCAGGGGGTAGTGGGGACCTGATGCTGTTTTCCGAAAAGATCGGCGGCCTCGACGGGCACGGGCAGGACCACGCCCCGCTGTACAAGCAACTTCAGCGCGCCCTGCGCGAGGCGATCCAGAAGAAGATCCTGGCGCCGGACGACGCCCTGCCGGCCGAACGCGACCTTGCCGAAGAATTCAGCATTTCGCGGATCACCGTTCGCAAAGCGCTCGACGGCCTGGTCAGCGAAGGCCTGCTCAACCGCCGCCAGGGCGCGGGCACCTTCGTCGCCTCGCGAGTCGAAAAGAGCTTCTCGGCCCTGTCGTCGTTCACCGAGGACATGATCTCGCGCGGCCGGGTCCCGCACAGCGAATGGATCAGCCGCAGCGAGGGCCAGGTGACCCCCGAGGAGTCGCTGACGCTGGGCCTGTCGCCCGGCACGCCGGTCTATCGCTTCGCCCGCATCCGCTACGCCGACGGCTCGCCGATGGCGGTCGAATACACCACCATCGCCGCCTTCGCCCTGCCCTCCACCGACATCGTCGGCACCTCGCTGTACGAGGCGCTGGAGAAGACCGGGCATCGGCCGGTGCGCGCCCTGCAACGGCTGCGGGCCATCCTGTTCGCTGACGAGCAGGCCGAGCTGCTGCACGTGCCGGTCAAGGACGCGGGCCTGCTGATCGAGCGACGCGGCTTTCTCAAGGACGGCCGGGCGGTGGAAGTGACCCAGTCCTACTACCGCGGCGACGCCTACGACTTCGTGGCCGAACTCAACGCCCTGTCCTGAGCCTGAGCCACGAAGAGGAAGCGTCTTGGAGGCGACCGTCTTGACCCGACCCGAAGCACCGGCCCTGACAGCCGAAGCCACGCGGATGTTCCAGGAGGCCGGCGAGGCCTCGGCCGTGGTGGCGCGGCAGCTGGCGGCCAATGCCGAGGCCGTGGAGAAGATCGCCGAGCGCCTGCGGGCTAGCCCGCCCCGGGCCGTGGTCACCTGCGCGCGGGGG
>NZ_JADWOX010000037.1 GCF_016135805.1 Caulobacter hibisci | reverse complement strand
CCGCGCTCTTACCCCGAGGCCCCCGCGCGGCGGGGGGGGGGGGCGCCCGCGCCCGGGGGGGGCGCCCCCGTGACGGGGCGCCGAGCTTGAACTCGCCCCCTCCGTCACGCTGCGTATCCGCAGCGCGCCACCTCCCCCGTTTCTCGGGGGAGGAGTAGGGGCTAGCGGCGCCTAGTGTCGCCCTTCGCTCTTCCCGATGACGTACTCATGCGTCAGGTCCAGATCCAGCCGCACCGAGCCGTCCGGCGGCGAGCCGCCGTCCAGCCGCAGCCGTTCGCCGAGCACCAGATAGGCCTGGGCGTCCGGCTCGACATTGTTGAGATGGATCTTTGACGACCCGCCCGGCGGGATCGTCCGCGCCAGGCTGACGGGGCGCGCCTGCGCCTTGGGGAACACCACGACCGTCGAATTCTGGACGTCGCTGCTCTGGTTGATGAGGGTGAGCTCGTAATCCGCCACGCCGCAACCTCCCTATGTCTCGCGGTCTGACGCCGCTGACAGGAAGTAAACGCATAACGTGGTTACTTGGCAACGACTCTAGTCAGGCGAGGGTTGCGACCTGTGGCCGCGCCTCGAAGCGTCGAGCGTGGCGGGCGCCGAAACCGCCCACACTTTCCCTTAATTCGCCCGGCGCGCGGCCCCCGGCAGATGCAGCGAAAACTCAGGGATCTGAGCATCGAAGGCCTCGCCGGCCTCGGTGACCATCTGGTAGCGGCCGACCATCGTGCCCGACGGCGTCGGCAGCGGGCAGTTGGAGACGTAGCGGAAGGCCTCGCGCGGCCGCAGCTCCGGCTGCTCACCGACCACGCCCGAGCCCTCGACCTCGTTGCTGCGGTTCATGGCGTCGGTGACCCGCCACCAGCGCGCCACCAGGTGCACGGTCTCGACGCCGTGGTTCTCGATCTCGACGGTGTAAGCCCACAGGTAGAGACCCTGCTCGGGCGAGGATTCCTCGGGCAGGTAGCTGGGGGCGACCCGCACGACGATGTCGCGCGTGCGGGCCTCGTAGATGCCGGTGTCGGCGCCGCGGCGTCGACGGATCCGCTTCAGGGGCGGGCTGGACTCACGCCTGGTCGAGCGCACGGATCACGTCCCGGGTCAGGTCGCCGAGGCTTTCGAGGCCCACCGACAGGCGCACGCCGCCTTCGGTGACGCCCAGCAGCGGGCGCATTTCCTCGGGCACCGAGCGGTGCGTGGTGGTCGGCGGGTGGGTGGCCATCGACTTGGCGTCGCCCAGATTGTTGGAGATGTCGACGATCTCCAGCGCGTTCAGGAACTTGAAGGCCGCCTCGCGCGAGCCGAGGTCCAGCGCGATCACCGTGCCGCCGCCGCTCATCTGCTGCTTGGCCACGTCGTAGCCCGGGTGGTCGGCGCGGAAGGGGTACAGCACCTGCTGCACCTTCTTGTGCTCGGCCATGGTGTTGGCCAGGGCCAGGGCGCTGTCGGTCTGGCGGCGCACGCGCAGGTCCAGGGTCTCCAGGCCCTTCAGCATCACCCAGGCGTTGAACGGCGACAGCGACGGGCCGGTGTGGCGCATGCTGTCGCGGTAGAATTCCTCGTTGATCGCCTCGGTGGTCAGGATCGCCCCGCCCAGCACCCGGCCCTGGCCGTCGATGTGCTT
Source organism: Caulobacter hibisci (assembly GCF_016135805.1). GTDB lineage: Bacteria > Pseudomonadota > Alphaproteobacteria > Caulobacterales > Caulobacteraceae > Caulobacter > Caulobacter hibisci. The sequence continues at coordinate 14,183 of NZ_JADWOX010000037.1, read as the reverse complement.
GGTGGCCGAATAGACGACGACGTCGGCGCCCAGCTCCAGCGGCTGCTGGAAGATCGGGGTGGCGAAGACGTTGTCGACGATGACCTTGGCGCCGACGGCGTGGGCCAGCTCCGACACTGCGCGGATGTCGGTGATCGCCAGCACCGGGTTCGAGGGCGTCTCGATCAGCACGGCCTTGGTGTTGGGGCGCATCGCCGCTTCCCAGGCCTTGACGTCGGTGGCGTCGACGAAGGTGGTGTCGACGCCGAAGCGCGGCAGCCACTCGGCCACCAGCCAGCGGCACGAACCGAACAGGGCGTTGCCGGCCACCACGTGGTCGCCGGCCCGCACCAGGCCCATCAGCGAGGAGTGGACGGCGGCCATGCCGGTGGCGGTGGCGCGGCAGACCTCGGCGCCTTCCAGCAGGGCCAGGCGGTCCTCGAACATCTTCACGGTCGGGTTGTTGAACCGCGAATAGACGAAGCCGGGCTCCTCGCCCGAGAACCGGCGATCGGCGCCCTCGGCGCTGTCATAGGTGAAGCCCTGGGTCAGGTAGAGCGCCTCGGCGGTCTCCATGAACGGCGAACGCGCCAGACCCCCGCGGATCAGCTTGGTGGCGGCGTCCCAGTTCTTAGGATCTTCGGACACGCGATACTCCCGATGACATTTAGGCCCGCGCCCTCAGCTTCGATGGGCGCAATCGCCGACGGTATAGGCGATCTTTCACCGCTTCGTCACGGTCCGAGCGCGCCAGGCGAGCGTTGGGGCGGCGCAGGTCGCCTGACGCCGTCCAGATTCTCGCGGCCTCGCCCATAGCGCCCTTGCCTCGCGGCGCCGCTTTAGAGAGTGTGCGGCCGATGACCGACGCCCACGCCGCGGGGATTCTGCCCTGCCAGACCATCGAGGACCTGATCGCCCAAGAGGCGATCACCTCGCAGACGCCGTTCGACCACGACCAGGTGCAGCCCGCCAGCCTCGACCTGCGGCTGGGCGTGCGCTGCTGGCGCGTGCGGGCCTCGTTCCTGCCCGGCGTCGCCCGTCGCGTGCCCGACCGCCTCAAGGACGTGGCCATGCACGAGCTCGACCTGTCGAAGGGCGCGGTTCTGGAGAAGGGCTGCGTCTACATCGCCGAGGTGCAGGAGCGCCTGGCCCTGCCGGCCAATGTCGCCGCGCGCGGCAATCCCAAGAGCTCCACGGGCCGGGTCGACGTCTTCGTGCGCCTGCTCAGCGACCACTCCAAGGCCTTCGACGATATCGAGGCCGGTTATGAGGGGCCGCTCTATATCGAGATCGCGCCCCAGACCTTCTCGGTGCTGGTCCGGGCCGGCACGCGCCTGAACCAGCTGCGCCTGAAGCGCGGCGATCCGGCCAAGCTGGCCATCCGCAGCGTCGGCGTCGACCTGACGCCGGGCGACACCGGCATCGTCGGCTTCCGCGGCCGTCGCCACGCCGGCGTCATCGACCTCGACCGCGAGGACGGCCACGACCCGCGCGACTTCTGGGAGCCGCTGGAGACCCGCCACGGCGAGCTGCTGCTCGATCCGGGCGAGTTCTACATCCTGGCCTCGAAGGACGACGTCGAGATCCCGGTCATGGAAGCGGCCGAGATGACCCCGATCGACCCGTCGGTCGGCGAATTCCGCGTCCACTACGCCGGCTTCTTCGACCCGGGCTTCGGCACCGAGGAGGCCGGGGCCGTCGGCTCCAAGGGCGTGCTCGAGGTGCGCAGCCACGAGACCCCGTTCCTGCTGGAGGACGGCCAGACCGTCGCCCGGCTGGTCTACGAGCCCCTGACCGCCCGTCCGGCCCGCCTCTATGGCGAGGGCGGATCGCACTATCAGAGGCAGGGGCTGAAGCTTTCCAAGCACTTCAAGCCGTGGCGTTAGGCCGCGGCGCTTCGCGCTCGCGCGGTTAACCCGCATCACCCTAGGCTGGTCTCGTATTCCTGTCGGGGGAAGCGATGGTTTCAGCTTGGGTGAGAGGCGTTCGACGCCTGCTGGCGGTCATGACGGCGGTCGTGGGGCTGTCTGGCGTCGCCCATGCCGCTCCGGCCATGTGGGAAGTCAGCGACGGCGACTCCCGCATCTATCTGTTCGGCTCGATGCACGTGCTGTCGCCCGACCTCCGCTGGCGCACCCCGGCCTTCGACCGCGCCTACGCCCAGGCCGGCAAGCTGTGGTTCGAGACCCGCGTCGACGCCGACCCCGTCGCCGTGAAGGCCCTGGTCGATCGCTACGGCGTCGACGCCAGCCGCTCCCTCACTGAGAAGCTGCCGCCGCGCACCGTGGCCAGCCTGCGCGCGGCTCTCGACCAGCGCGGCGCCAGCCTCGACCGCGTCGATCACCTGCGGCCCTGGGCGGCGGCGATGATGCTGTCCGTCCTGCCGATGACGGAAGCCGGCGGCTCGGTGGCCAGCGGCGCCGACGCGGCCGTCACCCGCCAGGCCGTGAAGGCCGAGAAACCGATCCTGTCCTTCGAGAGCTTCGAGCAGCAGCTGCGGCTGTTCGCCGACCTGCCCGAGGCGGTCGAGGTGCAGTATCTCGACGACGTCGCCGCCGAGCAGGTCTCGCCGCCGCGCTGGGGCGTGGACCTACAGAAAGCCTGGCTGAAGGGCGATGTCGACCGCCTGGGCGCGATCCTGGTCGAGGGCATGCGCCGCGACCGTCCCGAACTGTACGAGGCCCTGCTCAAGCGCCGCAACCTGGCCTGGGCGGAGGTTCTGGATCGCGAGATGGCCGGCTCAGGCGTCGAACTGGTCACGGTCGGGGCCTTGCACATGGCCGGTCCCGACGGCCTGCCGGCCCTGATGAAGGCGCGCGGCTATCGCGTGCGGCGGGTGCAGTAAGGCCGCGAAGCGGTGCATGGTCGGGGCATGAGCGCGCCCGACCCCTCCTGGCTGTCCGACTTCATGCAGGCCGAGCGCCTGGACGCGGCCTTCGCCGAGGCCTTCCACATCCTGCATAGACCGTTGGCCGAGCGGCTGGTCGAGGCGGCGCGGGCGCATGGCCGACCGGGCTTCGTGGCGGGTCTCTCGGGACCCCAGGGCGCGGGCAAGTCCACCCTGGTGGCGGTGGTCGCGCGGCTGCTGGCGGACCAGGGGCTGAGCGTTGCGACCCTGTCGCTGGACGACCTCTACCTGACCCGCGCCGAGCGCCAGGCCTTGGCCGCCGACGTCCACCCGCTGCTGGCCACCCGCGGCCCGCCGGGCACGCACGACGTGGCGCTGGGGCTCTCGACGCTGGACGGCCTGGCCGGGGCGGGGCGCACGGCCCTGCCGCGCTTCGACAAGGCGTCCGACGACCGCGCCCCGCGTGAAGCCTGGCCGCTGTTCGACGGTCCCGCCGACGTGGTGCTGCTGGAAGGCTGGTGCCTGGGCGCGCGGCCGCAGGGGCCGGCGGCCCTGGCTGCGCCGCCAACGCCTTGGAGCGCGACGAGGACCCGGACGGCGCCTGGCGCGGCTTCATCGACGCCGCTCTGGCCGGTCCCTATCGCGACCTCTTCGCCCGGCTCGACTGGCTGGCGGTGCTGACGGCGCCCGATTTCGCCACGGTGCGGGCCTGGCGACGCGAGCAGGAGGCCAAGCTGCAAGCCCGCCTGGCCGCCGAAGGCCGGCGCGGCGGCCTCGATTCGGCCGCCCTAGAGCGCTTCCTCGACCACTATGAGCGCCTCACCGCCTGGTGCGCGCAAGACCTGCCCGGGCGGACCGATCTGCACGTTCCGCTGGGCCGCGACCGGCGAGCGCTTACGCCGTCCTGAGTCGCGAAAAACGCAAGCTGAGCGTCGTGCTCAAGCTGTCGCGCGACACGGCGTCGCACTACATGTGGTGTCTGTCACGCTGGCTATCATCAAGTGCTAGTGTCTGATTGTTGCGGTTACACGCAGATTCGATCTCGTGCCCGCCCGCGTCGACAGGAGCCCCAGCGTCATGAACCGCCTCTTTTCCGGCCCGTTCTCGACCCACAGCCAGCGCGTCTCCGCCTGGGAGCGGGCCGAGCGCATCCCCGGTTGCGACAAGGCCGTCTGGCGCTGCGACGCCGAGGGCCGGGTGATCCGCTGGGACGACTACGGCGACCGCTTCTCGCAATATGGCTGGCTGCTCAACGCCGACCCCAAGGCCCACTGGCTGGCCAAGGCCCTGGGGGTCACCCCGCCGATGCCCCTCCACTGGCGTGGGGAGCGCGACGCGGCTTAAACGCGATTTTTGTCCAGGGTCCTTGACATGGAGCCGGATTGATATGTCAAATACCCTTGTCATTTTGACGGGGGACCTTGGCATGTCGGGTATGAGCCTCGCGCATCGGCGCCTGTTTGCGTTCGTGGCCGGAAGCCTGGTCATCGCCGCCGTCGGCGGGGTGGTCGGGGCCGGCCTGGTGGTCGCCCAGCGCCAGTCCGCCAGCCTTTCCGTTCCCGTGCTCGCCCTGATCGTCGCGGTGGTGATGAGCGCGGTCATGGCCGCGACCCTTTGGCTGGGCGCGCGCTGGTGGCTGGCGGCCGACGAGGCGACGCGCGAAGCCCACAAGTGGTCGTGGTACTGGGGCGGCTCCACCGGCCTCTGCATCGGCGGCGTGGCCTGCATCCTGATCACCTTCTTCCCGCGCGAGGTGAACGCCTCGCTGGACGGCGCCCTGTCGCCGGCCCACGCGCTGGTGGCGGGCATGGGGGTTCTGGGCGGACTTCTGATCCTCGGCTACGGCCTGTTCTGGGCCGCCTGGTGGCTGGCGCGGCGCTGACCCTCCGATGAAAAACCGCCTCAAGGTGCTACGCGCCGAGCGCGACTGGAGCCAGGCCGACCTCGCCCAGCGCCTCGACGTCTCGCGCCAGACCGTCAACGCGCTCGAGACCGGCAAGTATGATCCCAGCCTGCCGCTGGCCTTCCGGATCGCCCGCCTGTTCGAACAGCCCATCGAAGCCATCTTCCAGGACGAGGCCTGACATGAATGCCGAGCCGCAGCCTTCGAAAGTCTCGCCGCGCCTTCTCCGCATCCTGATCTTCGCGGCCGTCGCCGCGCCGGTCGGCTACGGCCTGGGCCACTGGATGAAGCGCGGCGCGTGGACGATCCACCTGCCGCCGTCCGACGCTCTGACTTTGGTGCTGGCGTCGGTGCTGGTCCTGTCTGGCCTGATCGTCATGGCCACGGCCGCCAATCGCATGGCGCTGGGCAAGCGGATCAACGGCGAGGCCGGTCGCGCCGCCACGCCCGACCAGGTGCGCTTCTATGTCGGGCAGGGCGGGGTGATGCTGCTGGCGGGCGTCATGCTGGCCGCGCCGCCGCTCGCCGTGGCCCTGTTCAATCCGCTGTCGCCGCTGCTGGCCTCGGCGGTGATGACCGGTCTGATCGCCCTGTTCCTGCTGCAGACCGTCGGCAATATCGGCCTCTGGATGCGCTGCGACGAACTCATGCGCCGCGTCATGGCCGAGACCGCCGCCGTCTCGTTCGTACTGCTCCAAGGGCTGCTGTTCCTGTGGGCCGCCGGCGAGAAGCTGGCCCTGCTGCCGGCCATGACGCTGTGGGACGCCTTCAACGTCACCATGATCGGTTATCTTGTGATCTCCGTGCTGGTGGGCTGGCGACGCGGCCTGGTCGAATAGCCGCCTCTCTCTCTCGCGACTTGCCCGAAGCGCCGGGCCGAATTTCCGAACGCCGATCCATTCTTGGGAGCCTGCATGTTCAAGTCGTCCGTCAAAGCCGTTCGCCGCACGATCGTCGGCCTCGTCTCCGTCCTGGCGCTCGGCGCGGCGACGCCGTCCCTGGCCGATCCCGCCCTGTGGGTCGTCAAGGACAAGGACTCGACGATCTACCTGTTCGGCACGGTCCACGTGCTGCGACCCCAGACCCAGTGGCGCACGCCGAAGCTGGACGGGGCGTTCAAGGCCTCCGCGGAACTGGTCACCGAAGTGGTCGGCGCCGACGATCCGGCCGTCATGCAGCCGCTGATGATCCAGTACGGCATCGACCGCACCACGCCGCTGTCGAAGAAGCTGTCGCCCGCCGACTGGGACAAGGCCAAGGGCTATGCCCAGGGCATGGGCCTGCCCGAGCCGGTCTTCGACTCCATGCGCCCGTGGATGGCCTCGGTCACCCTGGCGCTGGCGCCGATGCTCAAAGCCGGCTTCGATCCCCAGAAGGGCGTCGAGCAGGTGCTGACCGCCGAGGCCAAGGCCGCCGGCAAACCCCTGGCCAGCCTCGAAACCGCCGAGCAGCAGCTGCGCTTCTTCGCCGACCTGCCGGCCAAGGACGAGGTGGACCTGCTGGAATCGACCCTGGCGGAGGTGGACGAAGGGCCGGCCAAGCTCGACAGCCTGGTCACCGCCTGGGCCAGTGGCGACCTCAAGGCGCTGGAAGGCGAGTTCGTCACCGAGATGCGCGAAAAGTATCCGCCGCTCTACAACCGGCTGATCGTCGCCCGCAACACCACCTGGGCCGGCGAGTTGAAGACCAAGTTGGCCGGCAAGGGCGTCAGCTTCGTCGCCGTCGGCGCTGGTCACTTGGTGGGCCCCGACAGCGTCCAGGCCGAGCTGGCCAAGCTCGGGATCAAGGCCGAGCGGATTCAGTAGGGCGCGGCGAGGCCGTTTCACGGCTTGAGCGACAGGGGAAGACCGGCTAAGCAGCCCTTCCACGGTCGCTCGCGACCCGTGCGGGCGTAGTTCAGAGGTAGAACGTCAGCTTCCCAAGCTGAATGTCGGGGGTTCGATTCCCCCCGCCCGCTCCAAGCTTTCTTCGAGCGCCTACGAAAAAGGCCCGCCGTCTCCGGCGGGCCTTCGTCGTTTCGGGGATCGGCTTGGCTCAGGCCGCAGCCGACTTCTTCGTCGCCCAGACCGACGCCGCCAGCAGCACCGCGCCCAGAACCAGCGACGCGTCGAGGATCCAGGCGACCGGATCCACGGCCTTGCCGGTGTTCAGGCCCAGGTGCACCAGCGCCACCAGGGCCAGGCTGACCGCCGAGGCCGAGCGCAGGCGAACCGAGATCACCGCCGGCGTCCACAGGAAGGCGCTGGCGGCGGCCAGCAGGGTGACGCCGCCCCAGACGGCGACCGGCGGCAGGCCCGTGGCCAGCAGGGCGACGATGGCCGACACGCCGTAGGCCAGCGGCTGGCTCCAGCAGAAGGCGACCCAGACCCGCTCCCAACGCGGGGCGGGGCGGCCCTTGTCGCGCCGACGGGCCAGCCAGATGGCCACGCCGCTGGCGGTCACCGCCGTCAGGCCCAGGCCCAGCAGGAAATAGGCGACCTTGACCGGCCAGCCGCCGAACCAGCCGAAGTGCAGCGGCGTCAGGCTGGAATAGATGGCCATGCCCAGGTTGCCGCCCTCGAAGCCGGCCGCGCCCAGCACCTTGGCGTTTCCGTCGACGATCATGGTCTCGCCGCGCGACAGCCGGCCGGGCGTGACGCGGTTGACGCTCATGTGCTGGCCGGCCTCGCCGGGATGCTCGACGAAGATGTAGTTGAAGCCGGCCTTGGGGTTCTGGGCCTGCAGCACGGCCAGGCCCTTGGCGACGTCGATCACCGGGGCCGGGCGCGGATCGTCGGCCACGGGCGGACCGCTGAACAGGGCGAAGACCTTCTCGCGATTGCCGTCGAACACCACCAGGGCCAGCACCCCGACGATCAGGACGCTAAGGCCCAGGAACGCGCCGGTCAGCGACACCACCACGTGGAAGGGCAGGCCCCAGACCGAGATGCGGTTGTGCAGATCGGCCTCCTGCAGGCGCTTGGAGCCGCCCCAGCGAAACGCAAAGGCGTCCTTGAACACGCGCGGATGCGACAGCACGCCCGACACCAGCGAGGACAGCAGCGCCACGCCCGTCAGGCCGACGACGAAGAAGCCCCAGCTCGACGGCAGGTGCAGCACGGTGTGCAGGGCGGCCTGGAACTGCGTCCACGGCGTGCGCTGTTCGGCGACCAGCTTGCCCGAGGCGTCGGCGAACCAGGTGTGCTCGGCCCCCTTGGCGTCGTCGCCGTGCACCGACAGGCGCGGATAGGCGGGCTCGGGCATGCGGATGAACAGGTCGTGGGCCTTGGGGTTCTTGGCCAGGGTCTCCTCGAAGGCCGCGCCGACGGCGGCGGGCGTCACGCTGTGCAGCACCGGAACGGCCGGCTGTTCCCAGCGGGTGAACTCGCTGGTGAACACCGCCACCGCGCCCGAGAAGCAGACGAGATAGATCAGGGCGGCGAAAGCGAGACCGAGCGCCGAGTGGCCGGCCAGCATGGCCCGCACGAAGCCGGCGGGGACCTTCGGCCAGATCGGCTTGCCCGGTTTGGGCTTGGATTGCGGGGCGTGCATCAGAGGGAGCCCTTCAGCAGGACGGCGCCGAAGCCGGCGACGGTGACGCCGACCAGCACGGCCAGGGCGCGCAGGATCTTGTCGTCCGACAGGGTCCAGGCCATGCCGCCTGCCCACAGGAACGGCACCAGCATGCCGCCGATGATCAGCCGGGTCTTGACCTCGGCAGGGAAGCAGACGGCGACGGCCAGACCCACGGCCATGGCGGCCGCGCCGCCGAGCGGTCCGGCGAGAAAGCCGCGCAGCCAGCCGCGCCAGGCGATGCGGCGGCGGTCGGACGGCTCCAGGGCCAGCTCGCGCGGCGCCTTGCGCTTGGCCGTCCGCAGCTCGACCCCGGCGGCCACGACCGCCAGGGCGACCGTCGAGGCCAGGGCCAGCAGGATCGCCGGACCGCGCACCGCGCCCAGCACTGGCACGGAGGCGGCCAGCGCCACGGCCAGCAGCGCCCAGCCGCCGACGATCAGCCAGGGCCGGCGGGCGTCTGCGTGGGTCCAGGCGCGCCGCAGCAGCAGCGCGCCGCCCAGGGCGATGGGGGCGAGAGCCAGTCCACCCAGCCCGATCACCAGCGGGTCTCCAGCGTGACGCCCAGGATGCGCGGCTCGCCCAGCAGGGCCACCGGCACGTCGTCGCGGCCGTATTGCTTGTACTTTTCGTTCAGCAGGTTCTTGGCGAACACGTAGGCTCCCCAGTTGGCGCCCCAGCGATCCGTCTCGTAGCCGAAGCGGCCGTTGACCAGGGTGCGGGCGTCGGCGATCCGCCCGTCCTGCTCGCCGCCGGCCTCGGTGAAGGCCTTGGCGCGATAGTTGGCGTTCAGGTTGGCCACCAGGCCGTTGTCCCAGCGGTAGTCGCCGCCGACCGCGAAGGTCCAGTGCGGGGCGTAGGGGAATTCCGAGCCCGACAGGTCGCGGATGTCCGATCCCGTGCCGACCCGGAACTCGTCGAACTTGGTCCTGGTGTGGCCCAGCGACGCCCACCAGCTGGCCTTGGACGACAGGCGTTGGTTGAGCTCGACCTCGAAGCCGTAGAGGTGCGAGGTCCCGGCGTTCTCGACCTGGTAGTCGTAGGTGTTGAGGCCCAGATTGACGATCACCTGCTGGTCGGTCCAGTCGACATAGTAGGCGTTGGCGTTGGCCGTCAGCCCCCACTGCGGCAAGTAGGAGCGCAGCGAAAGCTCGTAGTTCCAGGTGAATTCCTGGTCGTAAGGCACGACGCTGGCGCGGGCGGCGTTGACCGTCGAGCCGCCCGAGCGGTAGCCGCGCTGCACCACGAAGCTGGTCGAGAGGTCGTCGGTCCAGGCGTATTTGACGCCCAGCTTGGGCAGGAAGGCGTCGAACTTGCGGGTGGCGCCCGGCGAGGAGGCGCCGGCCTGGGCGACCATCGAGGCCACGAAGTTGTTCACCAGCACCACGTACGACGCATAGGGGCCAAAGCTGGCCGGGGTCGGATAGGTCCCGGCGAACACCGCCGTCTGCCTGGACTCCTGCTCGTTTTCCTCGTGGTCGTAGCGGAAGCCGGCCAGCAGGCTGAGCTTCGGCGTCAGGTCGAAGCTGCCGTCGGCGAACAGGGCGGTGGTGGTGACGATCTCGGGCGCGTCCGACGAATAGTCGACCGGGATCACCGGCAGGGCGGCGACATAGAGGGCCGCGAAGGCGTTGGCCTGGGCCTGGGCCGTGGCCAGCGGCACGCCGCCGCCGGTCAGGGTCGAGGTCAGCACGCTGACCAGGGTGGCGGTGGGGAAGGGCACGTTGGTCAGGCTGGCCGACTTGCGGTCGGCGTCGCGCTTGGCGTGGTACAGGCCGACCACGCCCTTGAACCGCTCGCCGTCATAGTTGAGGCGCAGCTCCTGGCTGGTGGTCTTCACCACCTCGTCCTGGCCGCCGTAGGACAGCCGGGCCGGCGTCAGGTCGACGTCATAGCGCTGGGCCAGATCCACCTTGCTCCACGATAGCGCGCCCGACAGGGTGAAGCGGTCGCCCAGGCTCTGCGAGAGCTCCAGATTGGCGATGTCGGTGGTGATGTCGCTGGTGTTGGGGCTGTCGGTCGTGCTGACGCGGTGGTCGTAATAGTCCGGCGTGTCGGTGCGGGCGTAGGTGTAGAGATAGCCCGACCTGTTCTCGTTGCGGCTGTAGGTGGCGATCGCCTTGAAGCCTTCGAGAGCTGTCGGCGTCAGCAGCAGCTTGCCGCGATAGGAGCGGGTGTCGACGGCGTCGTCGTCGCGCTTTTGGACGGTGTTGTAGATGAAGCCGTCGGCCTGGCGATCGTGGAAGGCCAGCCGGAACGCCAGCTGGTCGTCGACGATCGGGCCGCCGCCGGCCAGGCCGATCGAGCGGTCGTCGCCGCTGGCGAAGGCGACCTGGCTATTGAAGTTCCAGTCGAAGGTCGGGTCGGTGGTGCGGATGATCACCGCGCCGGCCAGGGCGTTGCGGCCCTGCAGGGTCGATTGCGGACCGCGGAAGATCTCGACCTGGCCCACGTCCCACATGTCCAGCGGGCCGCCGTACATGGCGCGTTCGGGAATGGCCGCGCCGTCGACATAGACGGTGGCCAGGCCGCTGGTGCCGCCGCCCGAGACGTTGTTGTTGGCCACGCCCCGGATCGTGAAGCCGCTCTTGCCGTAGGTCTCGCTCATGTTCGCCGTCTTGGCGACCAGGTCGTAGAAGCTGCGGATCTGTTCGCGCTCGATCGTGGCGGCGGTGGTCACGGCCACGCTGGTGACGGTGTCCTGCACCGAGCGGTTGGTCTTCTCGCCGGTGACGACCACGGCTTCGACGGCGGTGGGTGCGTCGGCCGGGGCCGTCGCGATCGGCGCATCGGCCGCCCAGGCGCCGCCCGCCAGCAAGGCCCACGCGCCCACGGCGCTCGCCGTCATCAACCGCGACTTCATGCAATCCCCCGTTACTTAAGAACGGGTCGCAGCTATCCGGCGTTTAGTTGCGAGTCAAATGCAAACTCATTTGCAAATGTAATCGCCAGGCGCGCAGAACCGATCACGCGCGCCTTGATTTAGCCGGCTCCGCCTAACCGGGGAGAGCGGGCGGCGCGGCGGCCTTGGCCGCGTCATAGGCCGCCCATTCGGCCTCCATCTGCCGCTGCCAGCGGGCCCGCAGCACCGCCGGCCGTTGGCCGTGGCGATCGTCGAGGAACTGCGCGGCCACCACCCGGTCGGTGCGGAAGTTGCGAAAGTCGCTGCGCAGCTCGCACCAGGCGATCAGCATCCGCACGGTGGAGAGGTAGCCGACGGTCACCGGCCAGACGACCCGCTGGCTGACCGCGCCCTTCTCGTCGCGATAGTCCAGGCGGATCTTGCGGCCGGCGTGGATCCAGGCCCGGGTCTGGGCCATGTCGATATTGTCGGGCGTCGGGTTCCACGGCGCGGGGGCGCGGGTGGCCGGCTCCAGCACATAGGGCCGCAGGTTGTCGGGCACGGCGGCGGCGATCTTCGCGATCAGGTCGCGGGCGGCGGTGGCCAGGGCGGGATCCCCGCGGCCGGCGACCCACTGGGCCCCCAGCACGGCGGCTTCGATCTCGTCCGGCGTCAGCATCAGGGGCGGCATGTCGTATCCGGCCTCCAGAACATAGCCGACGCCCGCCTCGCCGCGGATGGGCGCCCTCTGACCGACCAAGGCGGCGATGTCGCGATAGACGCTGCGCTTGGAGGTCTCCAGTTCGCCGGCGATGGCGTCGGCGGTGACCGGCGCGCGGCTGCGGCGAAGAATCTGGATGATCTGGAATAGGCGTTCAGCGCGTCTCATGGGGTCTACCGTGCCTGATCGTTGCTGACAGCATGCTGGCAGCAGGGTGGCGGCAGTCTCTCCTCATCGCAACCGCGCACGAGAGGGACCTCGAGATGATCACGCTCTACGCCGCCGGCCCGGCCTACGGCCTGCCCGAGGGAAGCCCCTACGTCACCAAGACCGAGATCCACCTGATGATGGCGGGCCTCGCCTACGACAAGGTCCCGGCCCGTCCGGAGACCTCGCCCAAGGGCCAGCTGCCGTGGATCGACGACGACGGGGTCAAGGTCGCCGACTCCACCTTCATCCGCGCCTATCTCGAACGCAGCTACGGCGTCGATCTCGACGCCGGCCTGACCCGGGTCGAGCGCGCCCAGGCCTGGACGATCGAGCGGATGGTCGAGAACCAGCTGGGCTGGGCCAATTGCTATTTCCGCTTCTTCGACTTCGACAATTTCGAGAAGGGGCCGGCCCGGTGGTTCGACGGCGCGCCCGAGGCGATGCGGGCCGAGCTGCGGGCGAGCCTGCTCGACGCGGTCGAGGCCAATCTGAAGGCCGTCGGCGTCGCTCGCCACGGCCCCGACGAGATCGTCGAGCTGGCCGCCTGGTCGCTGACCGCCCTGTCGGAACTGCTGGGCGACAAGGCCTTCATGATGGGCGAGCGGCCGACCAGCGTCGACGCCATCGTCTTTGCCATGCTGGCCCAGATCCTGACGCCGTTCTTCGACTCGCCGATCCGCCAGCGGGCCGAGGGCTTCTGCAACCTGGTGGCCTATGCCGAGCGGATGCTGGCGACCTTCTATCCGGGCTTCGCGCCGCAAGTCCGCTCGGAGACTCTCTGGGCGGCGTGATCCGTAGCCGCCCGGACGTTGTCGCGGGGCGCTTCCTCCTGTAGATGCGACGCATTCTTATCGAGTGCGTGGAGTCTATCGGCGTGGGACGACCCCGGACGGGCGGGCGAGGCGGGGACAAGGCGCTCGCGACGGGCGTGTCCCTGGGTCTCCACGCGGCCGTGGTCGTGGCGCTGTTCGGCTTCGTCCGCGCCATGCCGGGCCTGACCGAGCCGCCGGCCATGGAGGCGGCGCTGTTCGAGGCCCTGACGCCCAGTCCCCGGCCTTCGCCGTCCACGGCGTCGAGCGAACGGCGGGCCGAAGAGGTGCCGCGCGAAGTCCGCAGCGTTTCGCCGATCCGGCCGCGCCCGGTTCCGATCCCCGCGCCCGAGCCGCTGATCGCCGCCGCGCAGGTCGCGCCGCAGCCGGTCGAGAGCCGGGTTTCTTCATCGGTGACGCCCGTGGCGGCCGTTGCCGCGGCCGCTTCGGCCCCGGCCGGCGGCGGTGCGCCGGTTCAGGTTCGAGGCGACGCGTCCAAGTCGCACGATCCCTACGCCGCCCTGGTGCTGTCGTGGATCGAGGCCCGCAAGACCATGCCCGAGGCGCTGCGCCGTCGCCGCACCCAGGGCGTGGTGGTGGTGGCCTTCACCCTCGACCGCTTCGGCCGGATGTCGCGGGCCAGCATCGTCGAAAGCAGCGGCGATCACGCCGTCGACGCCGCCGCCCTGGACCTGCTCTCCAACGCCGCCCCGTTCCCCAAGGCCCCCCGCGACTCCGACTGGAACCGCCGCCGCTTCGAAACGCCGATTTCGTATGCCGTGAAGGGGTAGGCAGAAGATCCTCCCCCTTTGGGGGAGGTGGCCCGCAGGGCCGGAGGGGGGACGTTTTCAGCTTTCGAAACGTCCGTCGTTTCACCCGGCCCCCGTTCACCCGGCCCCCACAACAAATCCCGCCTCCCTCGCCCTCGTGGCGAGGGCCCATGCTGGCGACCGCTCAAACCTCGACCGTCCTGCCAAGGTCTGAGCGGCTGAACCGTGGATCCTGGGCACAAGGCCCAGGAAGGCGGCTTTAGGTTGGTCGGACGGGGATTGGCGGGCGTCCATCCCCGGCGAACTCGAAAAAGAGTCCCACCAAAACAGCGCACTACAACTTTCTCACCCAAACTTATCAGACGCGCCAAAACCGCCCCCATACTAAACCCATCCCAGCCATGGGGAGGGCTCTTGGTACCGGCCCAAGTTGCGGCTGTGATCGCATCGAGCGGGGCCGCTTGGGGCGTTGCGAGAAGGGCGGGTTTGCAGGATCGCTCAGAAGGCGTGATTGGACCGCCAGCCGTTCCGTGATGTTACGAGTGGGTC
>NZ_JADWOX010000036.1 GCF_016135805.1 Caulobacter hibisci | reverse complement strand
TATCGAGCAAGTCCATGAAGTCGGCGTAGTAGATCGGCCCGAAGACCGGCTTTCCGGCGCTTCGCGCGTCGTCCTGGCGCGCCTTCCACTTGTCCCGGGCGGGCTGGACCCGCCGGCGCACCCATGCCGTGCCATCGAGCGCCTCCAGTCGCAGAGAGACGTGCTCGCGAAGATGCGCCTCGAGGCTCTGCAAAAGATGGCCGGTCTCGGGACTGAACTTGAAGGGCTCGAAGGTCGGCTCCACGGTGGCGACGACGGGCGGAGCGGGAAACACCAATCCAAAACCCGAAGAGACGAGGACTTCGCGATAGGCGGCCGGTGGAAACGCGATGAGTTCGCGGGCACGCCCAGCTTCATCGAACCGCTCTTCACGCGCCTCGACAGTTTCGATCTCCTCGGGCGCTTGGCTGGGGACGCCCAACTCCTCGACGATGATCTCGGTCGTCTCATCGGTGAACGGCTCGCCGTACCGGGTCGCATCCGCCAGGCGGCCCATACGAGCGAAGGCTTCCGCCGAGGCCTCAGGTTCATCGGCGAGAACCCATTCGGCGTCGATCGCGCCCATACGCCGCGCGAGAACCGACGACCAGGGGTCGCGTTCAAGGAAACCACCGTCGAATGCCGACACCCGACCGGCCGCGATCTCGGCTAGCCGGTCAAGACCCGCAGGCCTCTGGGCAAGGAGCATGGCGGCGTGGCTTTGGCGGACTTGGGAGGCTGGATCGGTCATCCGCGCCAGAGCGTCAAGATAGACCGGTCTCTGAGTCATCTCCACGAGCCGAGCCACGTTTGGCGACAGGGACTGGAAACGCTCAAAGGCTTGGATCTGAGGCGAGATCTTACGGATCAGGTCAATTTGCCGCTCGGCCGCGGCGAGCGCATCGGTAAGGGTCGACGGCATCCGGAGAGCCTCCTCGACGGCGCGGACCCGCGCCGAAGGCCCCTCGATCAGCTGCCTGTAACGTTCGGAAGTGGCGAGCATATCGGCGACGGCCGATTGGCCACGCGCGACCTTGTCAAAGGCGAGCGCCTTGGACGTGGCTTCCTCGATCTGCCTCAACGCGGACGGACGCGACGCAGCAGCAAGGAGGTCGTCTGCGGCCGTGAGCCCGCGCGCGGCGCGCTCCAAGGCCCCCATCTTGCTGCCCAGTTTCGCAAGTTCGTCAGACATAGACGCACCCAATTTCGATCGGCGTTTCCGCGACAAACAATCATCGCCGACGGCGCGCCGTGCAAGAGTCCGTTGGATCGTCGCCCCGACTTGCAGCACCCGCGCTACCGGCAAGTCCGAGGGGCGCAGCTCGATCGCCGATGGCGATCCTTCAATCTTAGCTGCGAGGCCCTCCCCAAACTTGTCAGGCTGGTTCGATCGCCCAGCTCATCTAATCGCTTGAGCCGTCGTTCCTGGGGGGGGCCCTGACGATCGCGAAGGACAAGACGAATCCACGCCAATGCTCTACCTAACCGTGAAGCTTGGACCTGCCCTCCCCGCCCTAGGTCCCGCACACAGCCAGGCGCCGACATGACCCAGATCACCCGCGTAATGATCCCTCTCGACAGCCAGGCTGACGAGACGTTCAGCTACGCCCTGTCCTACGCCAAGGCGATCGCCGAGAAGGCCAAGACCAACGACGTCATCCTGCTCACCCACACCAAGAGCCAACTGGACGGCTCGACGGGGCTGTCGCGGATGATCGGCCCAGGCGCGGCCAAGGCCCTGAACAAGGGCCAGACGGCCAGCCTCCCCTGGGGCGCGAGCCTGCGCTACGAGACGATGAAGACCCTGCGCTACTCGGCCCGAGGCGCGGTCATCATCGCCTACTATGCCGAGGAGAAGATGCTCGACTTCGTCGACGGGCTGCACGACGTGGGCGGCGTGGTCGCCGTGCCATGGGTTCCCGGCGAAGCCGATGGCTGGGCGGCCCGGTGGACCGCCATGGTCCATGGCGCCAAGGCCGCCGCGCCCGCGCCCCTGATCGACGACCCGGTCGTCGTGCGCGCCCTGGAGGGGCTGACCTCGATCATCAACCTCTCAACCGGCCTGAGCCACCCCCGCGACAAGGAGCGGGCCAACGAGTATCTGCGCATCCTGCGGGCCAAGGGCCACGCCGATCCCTCGTCGACCATCAAATCCTGGGCGATCCGCCATGGCTGGAGCCCCAGGGGCGCGGCCGACCTTGAGACGCTTGCGCGCAAGATCTGGTCGCTGAAGACCAAGCCCAGCCTGTCCGCCTTCCATGAGCCGGCGGCGCGCTACGCCCGCTGGAAGACCGGCTCCTAAGACTTCAATCCTGTCGCGCCAATGCCTCCAACCCCGCGGGTTTTGGACGTGGCTCAAATTGCCATTCGGCTGCAGCTCGAGAAGGGGAACCGCCCCCTCAACTCAAGAGAACCCATTTCCTAGTGCCTATTCGCCCTTCCCCACTCGTCGAGTTTTTGAAGTTTTGTAGCCTGGCGACGGCCGCCATCTTCGGTCTCAGCGCGTTGATCAACGGCTTTCTGTTCTGGGCGGCCTGGCGGCTCAACTTCTACGTAATCGCCGGTCCAACCGATGTAGTCATGGGTGGTTTTGCGATCTTTTGGCAGGTCGCTTGCGCCTTTGCCCTCGCCTATATCGGCATGGGGCTTTTCCGCTGGATGCTGGAACAGCTGTGTCGGCGCTGGCAGACGGAAAGCCCTCGTCGCCAAACGTTCGCCGAACGAATGGCCGAGATCGAACAGGATCGGCGGATCAACTTCTGCATCACCATGCTGGTGGCGCTTGCAACTTCATTCTTTTATTTGATCTGGGGCTCGGCAGGGATCTCCAAGTCTGGATGGCGCTTACTCAATCATCGCTCGCCACCACCGCAAGTCTACACCACGGGGCTGCGCGTCGCGGCCGAGAGCGCCATCGATGAGCGCTGTCATGGAGGCGACGTCCTGTGGCTAGGATCGGCGTCAGCGATCCTCGACTGCCAACAAGGAGTCCGCGTGTTTCACAACATCGACGATCTGGTGACCGAGCCAAGCACTGAGGTTCCCCTCGATGCACAAGACTAAAGGAGCTTTGCTGACCAGATAACGGATTGGAAGGCAGCTGCTCTCTAAGCGCCCCACGGTCAGAACTTCCGTGGCCCGCTGGTATGGCGAAGCCGTGTGACGTCGAACGACGTCGTATCGATGACCAACGCCTCGACGTGGTGAACCTGGAGGGTGTCGACCGCCAAGGCCAGGGACGTCTGCCTGCCGTCTTCCGGCTCCGAGAAGGGATCCAGATACGGACCGGGCCGGAACTGAGCGACAAGATCGTCATCGGCCTCTGGCGCAACCGGTACGGGCGGCGGCACGGATTCCGAGACCCAGTAGCTGGGCGAAGCCCCCTCCTCGTCAAAGTCTTCAAGTTGGGCGCTGACCTTCGTTCCAGCAGGAAGATCAAGTTCGGCGACCCGGGACGCGGCGCGAAACAGCACCACGTTTTGGTGTTTGCCAGCCCGCTGGACCGATGGGTAGAGCAGCCCATCGAGGCCTAGCTCGGCATCGCCGGCCAGATAGTCGGCAATGACCTGGGTTATCAAATACTCTGCCGGCTCATCGCCCGGCATCACTGGTAATGTCATCCTTTCGCTTAGGCTTTCGAGAAATTTGGCGAGCTCCAGCCGGCCCATATAGCTCGGATCGAAGATACTTCCGTTGACGTAGACAGAGCGCAGAGCATCGACGTCGAGCAGGCGTAGAGGTCGAATGACATCGAAACGCGCGACAAGGACGCGGCTGCCAACGGTCGGGCGCACCTCAGCCAGCGCGGCCTCCGCATCGGTCGCGCCATAGAATAGCGCCACCCCCGCCGCGTTCATTCGCCCACCAATAGCGATGGCGCTAGGCGGCGGGCCCAGTTCGCGATCGGGACGCTCCAAGGCGCGGGCCAAAGCCGCTCCGGTATGAAATACTCGGGCGCGAAAGAAGCTGGGTAGATCGGCGTCCACACCCGCTGTCTTCACGACGGCGCGCCCGTTGACCGTGCTGTAGCTGCCGACACCCCGGAACAGCCGGCCAAGCAAGTCCTCAGCCTCCTTGTTGAAGAACCGCGCTTCGCCCTTCAGCGAGCGCTCGAGACTCTTCCATGCGAGTTGCAACTCGATGTCGTTGGGCCCACGCGGCGCGTAGTAGCTGTCGGGATCGAACTCGGTTTCCTCGCCCATCGCCGCGGACTCGAAGTCGCCATGGCGATCGCTCAACACGTCCAAAACCGCCTGCGCGATCACCTCGTCGATCGCGGCCGCCTCTCCGATCGCATAGAGCACCTCGTCGCCCGGCCGCTCGAAGTCGTAGTTGCTTTCGCGATCGTTCAGCAGCATCGACTGGTAGAAGTCAGGCTGATCGCTGGTCCGATAGTAGTGCGTTTCGAACGCCGCCTCGATATAGTCGGCAAGTTGTCCCACTGAGATGCAAGCGCTCGCCGCATCGCAGAAGCCACAGGTCCGCCCCTGGCCGTTCGCGGCGATCTCCCCGCTGAGATACTCCTCGCCCACGCAGCCCGCGCAGACCCAGAGCGTCTCATCCTCTCCATCGCTCATGGCCCCTTTCCCCCCGGGGTGTTGACGGCCAACAGCCGCTCCTATTCGAGCACGATCTGACCGTCGCTAGCCCACATCATCGCCCAAAACTGCTGGCCCCAGTCGCTCTGGTGACCGTCAAGATAAGCCGACTGGCCCAACGCCCGTCCAAAATCCTTGATCTGCGTCGCGAATTCGATGTCGGAAGGGTGGGCTGCGATCCAAATCCGACCCAAGACATAGAATAGCAGGCCATGGAACAGCGTAATGCGGGTCGCCAACTGTTCGTCGCAGACGCCCGGGCGGAACGCGAGCGCCGCCTCAATCGGCTGGCCCGGTTCCACGGGCGTCATAACGTGCACAAGGCTCATCTGCCATTGGGCGAGATCCCGGCCATAGTGGGCATAGGGTTGGAGCGCCTTAGTGAACTGCCCCATGAACTGCGACCAAGTCTCCGTCCACAGGCCTTCGCCATAGGCGGCCCAGGCAAACTGGTCGAGCCACTTGCGCAGGTTTCCGGGCTTAAGATCGTCCTGCGCCCAGCGCATCAGTTGCGCCTCCGCGCCGGGGCGTTCGCAAATTCCCAATTCGACAACCCCAATCGCCTCGACACACTGACGCGTCAGCGCCAAGGCGTTGGCGTGCAACCCAGTTCGATTGGCTTCCCTCGCCAAATTGAGAGAGTCTTGAAAGAAGTAGAGCGCTCGAAACGGCGCCAGTTGCACTTGCCGGTCAAGTACGGCGTCATGGGCGGCTTTTGCCACTCTTTCCATGATCTGTTGGTCCAAAGCGTGATAAAGCAAGAACCATTGCGGTATGGATCGGGCCATTAAACCTCAGCTTCTTTCGTCGGCAGTTCCGAAGCCGCTTCGGCTGCGTTGAAGTCGCCGCCAGCAAACACCCCGTCTATCCCCTCGGCGCACATCGCAAGGATTGTCAACGCCATGCTGGGTGAATGGATCTGGCTGTTGCCATGGGCCAAGTCATTGCGCAGGTAGATCATGCGCTCGACAGGATCGTCGAAAGGGCTTCCTCCCTTGACGGGCCTGGGGATTATCCCAGCCTTTCGGGCCCGGTCCACGAGGTTGCGCAATGTGCCCCTGCCGCCTTGTTCGCCGCCATCGAGCCGATATTTCAACGCCAGTTCGAAAGCAGACAGCGCCTGCCCCTCGCCGACAACAAGCAGATCGTAGTCGAAAAAGGCGTAAAGCATGGCGTTACGGGCCCGGTCATAAGCCTCTCGAACGGGCGCCGGCGCCCCGCCGGCCAAGACAATCTCGTCGATCATTGCGTGGTGATCTGCGAGTGTCATGAACCGGAAGTGGTTGCCTGCTGGCACACATAGATTCTCAAACCGCTTGTCGGGCTTGAGGATTTCATCGGCCGATTTGTAGACCATGGTCGAGCTTAGCCGGATTACCATTCCGACGCGAGCCGCACCGATAACGCTCGGCCTCGCGAGTTCACGGAGAAATTTCGCCACGGGCTACCCGAAATCCACGCCCCAGGTGTCTCCACCGGAACAAGCTTCACGCCGGAGACACCGCCTTGACCCTCAAGTCCGTTCCCCACCCCGTCGACCTCCATGTCGGCGCCCGCCTAAGACAACGGCGAAAGGTCCTGGGACTTGGTCAGGCGCGTCTGGCGCAGGCCATCGGCTTGACCTTCCAGCAGGTCCAGAAGTACGAGCGGGGGACCAATCGCGTAAGCGCTTCGATGCTGTACGCCTTGTCCTGCGTGCTGAAGGTCGCGCCGGGGTGGTTCTTCGAGGGCCTGCCGGCGACCGATGGCGATAACCCGCCGACACCGGCCGAACTCTCAACAGCACGCGCCGTCCGGACCCTGGTCTCTACGCCAGACGGCGTGGGACTGGCCCTGCTGATGGCCGGCCTGCGGCCGCTCCAGCAACGGCAGGTCCTGGCGTTGATGGAGGCCCTGGCCGAACCCGACGCGGAGGCAGCCTAAGGCGTGCGTCCCTTGCGCCCGCGCACGAACACCCGGTCGGTGGCCATGAACCGCTCCAGCATCCGGGTCGCGAGCTTGGCCGGTTCGCCCGGCTTCCCACCCGTCTGGGTGGCGAGCATCTGGGCATAGGCCACCAGGTCGCGATGGACGCTGGCCGGCAGGTCCAGCGTCACCTTCACCGGGGTGTCGTCCTCGAGCGCCCCGAGCTTCAGCTTGCCGCTCATGGTGTCTTCCTTTCATCGACATAGGGTTCGAGGACGAGGTCGCGGGTCAGGAGCACCCGCAGCGGTGCGCCCGGCCGGATCGTCAGGGTCGGGGCCAGGTCAAGGCTCTTGCCGACCATCTGCTGGCCGACCGAACTGGCCGTATCGGCGCCGGCGCGACGCAGCGCCCGCGCCAGATCGGATTCCTCGCTCGACGACCCGGCATCGGCGCCGATCGCCAGCAGGGTCGAAAGCCCCGCCGCGGCCAGCACGCGCCCACCGTGGCGATCGACGCCGTCCTGCAGCCCCGCCATCCCCTGGGCGTCGGCGCCCGGCAGCTTGTCCAGCACGATGGACCGCCCCGAGGGCAGGGTCAGGCGGGTCCAGACCACGGCTAGCCGGCTTTGCCCGTTCTTGACCGCCGCGTCGTACTCGCCGATCAACCGCGCGCCCTTGGGGATCAGCAGATAGCCGCCGCCGAGGCTATCGAAGACGTCCTGGGTCACCTGGGCGATGGCCAGGCCCGGCGAGTCCGAGCGCAGCCCCGTGATCAAGGCCGCCGGGATCACCGCGCCGGCCTGAAGAACATAGGGCGAGGCCGGTGGCTGCAGGCGCTCGACGCTGGTCAGGCGCGGATCGCCATCGACCCCGTTGGTCTGCGCCAAGACCAGGCCCGGCGCCGCACCTGGCGACGACGCCGTTTCAACCACGGGCCGAACCGCGGCGGCCACGAACAATCCGCTTTGGATCGCCGCCCGGTAAGCCTGACGACCAGCCTCGATCCGGGGATCGGGCGGCGCCATCGGCTGAGGCGAGGCGACGGGCGCCGGATCGGCTCCGACGGGGGACGACGCGCCCCCCTCGCGAGCCCGCGCGGCGCTGAGCATGGGCCGGCCAAGGTCGCCCGGCAGCGGCGGCCCCAGCACCGGCGTACCGGCCGGACCGACATAGCCGCGCGGCAGGGCCGTCACGGCCTCGGGCGGCTGGGCCATCGTCACCTTCGCCTCCTCGTGCGGCGCCTTGCGCCTTTCGGTCAAAGACCAGGCCACGGCCCCGGCGACGCCGGCCATCAAGACCGCGCCGACGATGACCAGCGCGCGGCGCGAAACCCGAGCGACGGGCCCCTGGGCGCCATGCAGGCGCAAGGTCTTGGCGATGGTCTTCTCGGATTGATCGGCGTCCTGGCTCATCGGCCGGCCTCCTGGATCGGGGTTGTGCGGATGATGCGAACGACGCGGCTGGCTCGCTTGGCGCCCAGGCGAAGCTCGGCGCGATCGAAAAGCCGCTCGACGACGATCCGCCGCCCCTCGACGCGATAGTTGATCAGTTCGGCGGTCTTGCCGTCCGGCCCGATCCGGTAGAGCGGCGGCAGATCGTCCATTGCCACGGCGGGGCCGAAGTCGACGAACACCCTTTGGCTGTCATCCGACACGGCGACGGGACGCCAATTGGGGTGCGGGCCGCTGATCTTGTAGGCGAAGTTCAACGGCCGCTCCGGCTGCACGGGCGGGACGATCGGCCCTGGGCTGGGCGCCCCGATCGGCGCGAGCGCCGGGGCCGCCGGGGCCGGGTCGGCGTAGCGCCAGGCCACTTGCGACAGCCAGGTGCGGGGCGAGGCGCGCAGCTCCAGGTGATAGGTGCGCCGGTCGGTATTGATGACCAAGTTCGTGGCCAGGCCCGAGGCCGTGGGCTTGATCATCACATGGACACGGCGCTGTCCGCCCTGGCCGCTGATGGTGTCGCCGATCACCCAGCGGGCGGTGTCGCCGGCCGCCACCGGTCCCGAGCCGACGAGGTTTTCGCCCGGTTCGAGGATGATGTCGGTGATGCGGCCCGGCGTGGCGATGACCGGATAGACCGCCTCGTCGCGGTAGTCGAAGCGCTTGGCGCCGCCAGGGACCTCCAGTTGGGCCGACGGTGCGGCGAAAGCTGCGCCCGGGGTCGCCAGGGCCAGGCAGACCATCAGGACCGAGCGGGTCATGCGCCGAACTCCTTGGACCAGGCGATGCCGGAGACGAAGACCCCCAGCGGATTGGCCCGCAGGCCCTCAGGCGTGCGCGGCGGGACGAGGTTGACGGTCAGGATGGCGCTCCAGCGCTCGGTGGCGGCCAGCTGGCCATCGGCGTAGCGCTGCTCGGTCCAGGCCACCCGGAAGCTGCCGGGCGTGGCGCGCACGACGCTGGAGACGCTGACGACCACCTGGGCTCGCCCGACCTGTGCGAAGGGATCGGCGCGGCGGGCATAGTCGGACAGCGCCGCGGCCCCGGCCGCATCGGTGAAGTCGTAGGCGCGCAGCCAGGCCTGGCGCATGACCACCGGATCGGTGGACACAGCGCGCACATCGGTGATGAAGCGCGCCAGGGTCCAGGCGATCATCGGATCGGTCGGCCTGGCGCCTTGCACGGCCGGCGCCGCGACCCGCGGTTCGCCGAGTTTGTCGACCTCGACCACCCACGGGGTCACCGAGCCGCGGGTCGCCAGCCACGCCAGGCTGCCGCACAGCGCCGTGTTGGCCATCAGCAGACCCAGGGCCGCAAGGCGCCAGTTGGCGGCCTGGACGCGGGCCGAGCCGATCCGCTCGTCCCAGGCCTGGCCGGCCCGCTGGTATGGGGTTTCCGGCGCCGGGGTCGCGCCATAGCGCGCCGCGCCCTTGAACGGGTTCATCCTAGTCCTCCTTCAGGCTGGGGGCGGCGTCGCCGCCGGAGTGGTCGCCGCCGCCGGCGGCGTGGGCGGCGACTTCCACGCCGCGGGTCAGGGCATGACGGTCGGCAAGGGCCTGGGCCCACATCGGGGCCATGGGCGCGCCCGAACCGCCCTCCCCGCCGCCGCCCTCGTCGTTGCTGGCTTTGGGCGGCGGCATCGCAAAGCCCGCACCGCCGCCACCGCCATTGTCGCCAGGCGGCGGCAGGCGCGGCGGCCCAGAAGGCCCGCCCTCGGGCGGCGGCAGAGACCCACCGCCAGGCGGCGGGAGGCGACCGCCGCCGGCCGCGGCCGCCCCGGCCGCGCCCCCGCCGCCAACGCCGCCGAACGACATGCCCGACATCGCCCCGGCCGCCATCTGGGCCGCGCCGGCCGCCGCCATGGCCATGCCGCCGACGACCAGGCCGGTGCCGACCGCCGCGCCGGCGCCCAGCTGCGGCGCGCCCGAGACCAGCCCTGAGGCCACGCCCGGCCCGAAGATCGAAAGGCCCAGCAAGGTGAGCGCGGCCAGGGCCATGGCCAGAACCTCTTCGAGGGTCGGCTGGCCGGAGGCGGCGCTGGTGAACTGGGAGAACAGGGTCGAGCCGATGCCGACGATCACCGCCAGCACCATGACCTTCACGCCCGAGGCCATGACGTTGCCCAGGACCTTTTCGGCTAGGAAGGCAGTGCGCCCGAAAAGGCCGAAGGGCACGAGCACGAAGCCGCAGAGGCTGACGAGCTTGAACTCGATCAAAACCACGAAGATCTGCACGGCGATGATGAAGAACGAGACGATCACCAGGATCGCCACGACCAACAGGATCAGGATCTGGACGATGTTTTCGAAGAAGCCCGGGAAACCGCCCAGGTCGCTGGCCGCCTGCAGGATCGGCTTGCACGCCTCGATGCCCAGGGCCGCCAGCTTGCCCGGCCGCAGGAAGTCCTCGGCCGAGGTCCCGACCCCGCCGGCCTTCAGGCCCAGCCCCGAGAAACTCGCCAGCACGATCCCGGTCAGGGTGTGAAAGTTGCCGATCAGGAAGGCGAAGAACCCGACATACAGGGTCTTCTTGATGAGCCGCGCCAGGATGTCCTCGCCCTGGGACCAGGCCCAGAAGAGCGCGGCCAGGGTGACGTCGATGGCCACCAGGGTCGTGGACAGGAACGCCACCTCACCGCCCAGCAGGCCAAAGCCGCTGTCGATGTAGCTGCCATAGACGTCGAAGAAGCGGTCGATGACGCCGGTGTCGTTCATGGCTGGCGCTCCCCGAAGAAGCGGGCCCGCGCGGCGGCCCAGGCCTGGCGACAGGCGACATCCTCCTTTGCCGCCTCGCCCAGATCCCGACAGCGACCGAGCTGATCGTCACGTTCGGCGACAGCCACGGCCGCCGACGGCGCCAACGGCTCATGCCGACCGCGAACAGCGACCACGAGGACGCCGATCAGGATCCAGCTCGCCGCGGCAAGACCGATCGCCCACCTCATTGCGAGCCCGTCCCCATGAACTTGGAAAAGCGGGCCTTGGCGTCGGCGCGGGCGGCGGCCTGGTCGGCGGCTTCCAGCGCCTGGGCCCGGCCTTGCGCGGCAGCGAGCGCGATCAGGTCGGCGAGCATCTGCGATTGGAGGGCCAGGAGCTGGTTGCCGGCCTGGGCCGCCTGCAGCCCGCCCACCGCGCCCTGGCTGGCGTCGACGAGGGCGGTGAGCTGGTCTCGGCTCGCGCCCAGTCCCTCGACGACGCCGGCCTGGAGCTTCAGGGCGTCCTGAAATCCCGCCATCGCCGTCGTCCAGCGCGCATCGGCGCGGGCGGTCAGGGTCGCATCCGAGGCCGACAGCGACACCGCCCCATAGTTGGTGGTGAAGGCCTGCTGGATGGAGGCGACGTCGTAGGCCAGGGCTTGAGCCTGGCCCAACAGCTGCCGCGTCCGATCGACCTGGGCCTGCAGGGTCGCCAAGGTCGAGTACGGCAGGCTGGCCAGGGTCTTGGCCTGGCCGATCAGCAGTTGGGCCTCGTTCTGCAGCGAGGCGATCTGGTTGTTGATGGTCTGCAGGGCGCGCGCGGCCTGCAGCACGTTCTGGACGTAGTTGGTGGGATCGAAGACGACGATCCGGGCCTGGGCGGGTGGTGTGGCCAAGGCAATGGCGATCGGGGCGCAGAGCAGCGCCGCCGCCATGCGGCGTCGGGACGGGATCATGGCAGGCACTCCGGTGAAGAAGGGGAAGCGCCCGCCGCCCCCGAGGTCAGAAGATCGGCCGCCCAAGGCAGGCCGCGCAGCCGCAGCCAGGCCGCCGCGAAGCCCGCGCGCCCGACGGCGTCGAGCACGGCGGTGATGGCCGTCTGGTCGGCTTTGGAAGACGCCGCGCAGAACGCCAGCGCCACGGGCCCCAGGCCCAGATCGAAGAGGCGATCGCCGAGACGCGATTGCAGGTAGTAGTCCCGCGTCGGCGTCGCCCGGGCGAGGATCTCGATCTGCCGGTCATTGAGTCCGAACCGGCCGTAGGCGGCCGCGCCCTGCGGCTCCAGGGCCCGGGGATTAGGCAGAAAGATCCGGGTCGGGCAGCTTTCGACGATGGAGGCGGCGATGGGGCTGTCGACCACGTCGGCCAGCGACTGGGTGGCGAAGATCACCGAGGCGTTCTTCTTCCTCAGGGTCTTCAGCCACTCGCGCAGTTGGGCGCCGAAGGCCGGATCATCCAGGGCCAGCCACCCCTCGTCGATGACGATCAGGGTCGGACGACCATCGAGCCGACGGCCGATCCGATGGAAAAGGTAGGTCAGGACCGCCGGCGCGGCCGCGCTTCGGGCCAGGCCCTCGGTCTCGAACGCCTGGACCTCGGCCTCGCCTAGGGCTTCGCCGGCGCCGTCCAGCAGCCGACCAAAAGGCCCGCCCAGGACGAAGGGCGCCAGCGCCGCTTTCAGAGGCTGACTGGCCAAGAGCGCCACAAGCCCGGTCAGCGTACGTTCGCCGATCGGCGCGCTCGCAAGACTGCCCAGCGCGGTCCAGAGATGCTCGCGGACGGCCGGCGTGATCTCGACGCCTTCGCGGGCCAGCACCGCGGCCAGCCATCCGGCCGCCCAGGCTCGCTCCTCGGGCTCATCGATCCGCGCGAGCGGCTGGAGCGCCACCGCGCCGCCCTCGCCCGACAGGTCATGGAAGTCGCCGCCCATCCCGAGCGCGGCGGCCCGGCTGGACGCGCCGAAGTCGAAGGCGAAGACTTGAGCCCCGGGATAGCGGCGAAACTGCAGGGCCAGCAGCGCCAGGAGCACGCTCTTGCCCGCGCCGGTGGGGCCGACCACCAGGGTGTGGCCAACGTCGCCAACATGCAGGCTCAGCCGGAAGGGCGTCGAGCCGGCGGTGCGCGCCAGCAAGAGCGGCGGGCCGTCCAGGTGGGCGTTGCGCTCGGGCCCGGCCCAGACCGCCGACATCGGCGCGATGTGGGCCAGGTTCAGGGTCGAGAGCGGTGGCTGGCGAACGTTGGCGTAGACATGGCCGGGGATCGTCCCGAGCCAGGCCTCGACGGCGTTGACGCTCTCACGGATGACAGTGAAGTCGCGGCCCTGGATGACCTTCTCGACCAGGGCCAGCTTGGCCTCGGCGATGGCCGGATCGTCATCCCAGACCACCAGGCTCGTGGTGACATAGGCGTATGCGACAGCGTCGCCACCGAGTTCCTGCAGCGCCAGGTCCGCCTCAAGCGCCTTGTTGGACGCGTCGTTGTCGACGAGCGGCGAGGCTTCTTGCGTCAAGGCCTCACGCAGCAGGACGAGGACGGACTTTCTCTTCGCAAACCACTGGCGACGGATCTTGCCCAGCAGGCCGACGGCGTCGGTCTTGTCCAGGCACAGGGCCCGGGTGCTCCAGCGATAGGCGATGCCGAGGCGATTGAGCTCATCGAGCAGACCCGGCGTCGTGGCGGCGGGGAACCCGGTCAGGGTCAGCACCCGCAGGTGCGCGCGACCCAACCGCGGCTCAAGGCCCCCGGCCAGCGGCTCGGTGGCCAGCAGGGCGTCCAGCTGCATCGGGGTTTCGGGGACGGCCACCCGCTGGCGCACCGTCGAGACGGCGCCATGCAGCACGCTGAGGGTCTGGCCATCATCCAGCCAGGCGACCTTCGGCATCAGGCCGTCGAGCAGGGCCAGCAGGCGATCGGAGCGGTCGATGAAGCCGGCGAGCGCGGCGCGCCAGTCGAGACCGTCCCCTGCCCGGCCCTCGACGAACAGGCCTTCGATCCGGCCGCGACGCTCGGCCGGCGGCAGATAGGTTAGGGTCAGGTAGTAGCGGCTTTCGAAGTGCTCGCCGGTCTCGACGAAGGCGGCCTTGCGCTCGGCCTCGACCAGGGTCGAGACCGGGTCGGGGAAACGGCTTTCCGGATAGGCGTCGGCGCGGTCGCGGCGCGCCTCGACGAACAAAGCCCAGCCCGAGCCCAGTCGACGCAGCGCCCCGTTCAGCCGGGCGGCGACGGCGGCGACCTCCGCGTCCGTGGCCGAGTCCAGGTCCGGTCCGCGATACTCGGCCGTGCGCTGGAAGCTGCCATCCTTGTTGAGCACCACGCCCGGCGCGACCAAGGCCGCCCAGGGCAGGAAGTCGGCCAGGCGCGCGGGGCGGCGGCGATATTCCCGAAGGTCGAGCATGGCTCAGACCTCCAGGTGGGCGGGCAGCCGCACGTGGCGGCGGCCGACGTCGAAGATCTGCGGATCGCGGCGGGCGGCCCAGACCGCCAGGCCGTGGCCGACCAGCCAGACCAAAAGGCCCACCACCCACAGCCGCAATCCCACCCCCAGGGCGGCGGCCAAGGTGCCGTTGACCAAGGCGATCGCGCGCGGAGCGCCGGCCAGCAACATCGGCTCGGTCAGAGCCCGGTGGACGGGCGCGGGCAGCCCCATCGCGCGATCGCCGGCCATCAGACCAGCGCCCCGCCGCCGAAGCTGAAGAACGACAGGAAGAACGAGCTGGCCGCGAAGGCGATCGACAGACCGAACACGATCTGGATCAGCTTGCGCGAGCCCCCCGACGTCTCGCCGAACGCCAGGGTCAGGCCCGTGACGATGATGATGATGACGGCGATGATCTTGGCGACGGGGCCTTCGATCGACTCCAGGATCCGTTGCAGGGGCTCTTCCCAGGGCATGGAGGAGCCGGCGGCCTTGGCCGAGGAGGCGGCCAGGAGGCTGGCGATGGTCAGGGGCGCGGCGGCCCCGATGTGGCCTAGCCGGTCGAGCATGGAGCCCGACAGCAGGCGTGCGCGCAGGCGCGAGGGTTCTCGCGTGGGCATCGAGTAAATCTCCGGGGTTTAGGGGCGGGGTCTCAGGCGGGGCTGAGCTGGTAGGCGCCGTCGGCCCCAAGGCCGTCGAGGCGCACGAGGTCCGCCAGGCGGCGCTGTCGGCCCCGTCCCTGCAGGACCGCGATCAGGTCGATGGTTTCGGCGATCAGGCCGCGCGGCACGATGACCACCGCTTCCTGGATCAGCTGTTCCAGGCGCAGCAAGGCGCCTAGGGCCGTGCCGGCGTGGAGAGTGCCCACCCCGCCCGGATGGCCCGTCCCCCAGGCCTTGATCAGGTCCAGGGCCTCGGCCCCGCGGACCTCGCCGATGATGATGCGGTCGGGCCTCAAGCGCAGGGACGAGCGCACCAGGTCCGAAAGGCTGGCCACACCGTCGCGGGTCCGAAGCGCGACCTGATTTTCCGCCGCACACTGGAGCTCGCGCAGGTCCTCGGCGATGATCACGCGATCCCCGCTCTTGGCCACCTCGGCCAGCAGGGCGTTGACCAGGGTGGTCTTGCCGCTGGAGGTGGCGCCCACGACCAGGATGTTGGCGCGGATGGCCACCGCATCACGCAGCACCCTGCCCTGATCAGCGCTCATCACCCCGGTGCGGACGTAGTCATCCAGGGAAAAGACCAGGCTGGCGGGCTTGCGGATCGAGAAGGTCGGGGCGGCCACCAGCGGCGGGAGAAGACCCTCGATGCGCTCGCCGGTTCCCGGCAGCTCGGCCGACAACCGCGGCCGTCCGGCATGGATCTCGGCCTCGACATGGTGGGCGACCAGCCGCAGGGTCCGCTCAGCGTCAGCGGCTCCCACCGAGAGCTCCGCATCGACCAGACCGACGTCGAACCGGTCGATCCACACCCGGCCGTCGGGGTTGAGCATGACCTCGGCCACGCCCGGATCCTCCAGTCGCGCCAGCAGCAAAGGCCCCAGCGCCGTGCGCAGCATCTGGCGACTGCGCTCACGTCCAACATCGCGTTCGGAAAGGTCCACGACCGGTCCCCGTTGTTTACGGGGATGAGTAAGAAGACCCGGATCCTGCCGATCTCAACAGCCAAATCGGCTCGTCGTACCCTGGCGTACAAAGACAGGCGAACGGCGGGGCAGGTCCTAGCCGGCGCGCGCGGCCGGGCCCGCAAACTCGTCCTGGGTCAAACCGCCGGCACGGCTCGGCTGGGCCGCCCGCCAGGCTTCGGCCAGCAGTTCGGCCGCCGCCGGCGCGTCGATCATCGCCAGACGCACCAGGACGATCCCAGCGTTACGACGCCGGCATGGTTCACTGCCGTTGGCGCGCTGCCGAGAACTGGACGCTCGGCCAGCCCCCAACCTATGGTCTTTTGGCCAGCACATCGAAGAGTTGCTCGTCGGCCTCCGCACCAGCGGCTCGGTTAAGCGTGTCGCCAAGTTCGTAAAACGTGGTCGATGAAACGGACGCTTTGCACGACATGTCGCCGCGACCGGCCATCAGACGTCTCACAATTTCGACCTTTGCGTCGTCACCGGCGTCGTCAAAAGCGGGGTGGTCCCGGTGGTAGCGGAGCGTCCAGTCCTCATTTCCATTGTCTAGCCAGAGCTCAGCGGAATAATTGAGCGTCTGAGGTGAACTAACCGTCAGAGACATGTTCGTAATCGGCAGGC
>NZ_JADWOX010000035.1 GCF_016135805.1 Caulobacter hibisci | reverse complement strand
GCCGCGGGGGGGCGCGCGGCCCCGCGCCCGCCCGGGGGGGGGGCGGGTGGCGGCGGGGGGGGCGTCCCCCCCCGCGCGGTGGGGGGCGGGGGGGGCGGGGGGGGGCCCCCCCCCCCGTTCTCAGCAGCCGCTAGGTCAGCAGTCACTTCCCCCTCAGTCGCTTCGCGACAGCTCCCCCTTCAGGGGGAGCATCTTCAGCCCTGCTCCAGCGTCACCAGCACCAGGTCGTTCTTGCGCATGGCGAAGTCGAGCTTGGCGACGCCGTCCTTGCCGACAGTGACGGTCTTGTCGACCACCGGCTTGTCGGTGGTCAGGGCCTGAAGCTGCGTCACCTGCTCGGCCGAAAGCTTCTGCGGCAGGCCCAGCTCGATATAGGCCGTGTAGGCGTCGTTGGCGCGGAAGCCGGTGCGCTGGGCCTTCAGGCGGTAGCGGCCGGGCTTGAGGCCAGCAACGCTGAGCGCGGCGGCGGGGGCGTCGGTCGTCGGCTGGACCTTGGTGTAGAACGAGCGGTTGCTGGTCGGCTGCACCGGCTGGGTGAAGTCCCAGACCAGGGCCGCGATCTTGCCGCCGTCCACCGAGGCCAGCACCGAACCGTCCGTGGACGGGATCTCCTTGCCGCGCAGGGCCGCCAGGTACTTGTAGGCGAACCACGAGGGCTTGCGGATCCCCTCCGGGTTCATCAGGCCAAAGCCCCCCTGGAACGGCGCGGTCGGCGGGCCGGGCTCCTCGAAGAGGTCGCTGTAGGTCCAGTAGCTCATGCCCTGGACCGCGCCCTTGACGCCCTTCAGCTTGGCCAGGATGTAGGCGGCGCTGTGATAGCTGTCGTGCACCGGGTCGCGCGGCGTGTAGCTGGTGCTCCATTCGGTGAAGTAGAGCGGCAGGCCGGGGAAGGCCGAGGCCTCGATCTCGCGGCGCACCTTTAGCACGTCGCCGATGATGGCGTCGGGGGAGAGCGACAGCTTGGTGTCGTCCTTGCCGTTCTCGTCGAGGAAGCCGCCGTCGACGCCGTAGGTGTGGGTGGTGACGAAGTCGACCGCCGCGCCATTGGTCTTGCAGTAGGCCAGGAACTCCGGAACCCAGGCCGCGCCGGCCGTCGACGGGCCGCCCACTCGGAGCGTCGGGTCGATCGCCTTGATGGTCTTGGCGGTCAGGGCGTAGAGGTCGAAATAGACCTTCTGGTCGGCCTTTTCCCAGAAGCCGTCGAGATTGGGCTCGTTCCAGACCTCGAAGAACCAGGTGCGGACCTCGGCCTCGCCGTAGCGGCCGCGCAGGTGCGTCACGAAGGCGTCGATCAGGTGCGCCCAGGGCTCGAACTGCGGGTGGGAGGTGTTGCCCTTCCACCAGAAGATCGTCAGGTCCGAGGTCTTCATCGCCTCGGGCGTGAAGCCCAGCTCGATGAAGGGCTTCAGGCCCATGGCCAGCAGCCGGTCGTAGAGCTGGTCGATCTTCGTCCAGTCATAGACGATCTTGCCGTCCGGACCCTTCTTCACCGTGCCCAGCACGTCGTGGAAGATGGCGTGGAAGCGGATGTAGCGGAACTTCAGCTCGTCGGACGCCGTCTTCAGCTGGGCCAGGCTGTCGTCGCGCAGCAGGGTGCCGGGATAGTCCGAGCCGATGGAGAGGTCGAAGAAGCGGTCGACCGGCGTCGTGGCCTTGGCGACGTCCAGCGCGATGACGCGCTTGTCGGCGGCGAAGGCGGGCAGGACCGGCAGCGCTGTCAGGCTGGCGGCGGCGGCCATCAGGCGGCGGCGCGAGAACATGGCTTCGTTTCCTCTTCCCGATCGGTTTCTTGGGCGGCGTGAAAACCTCGTCCTTCGACAGGCTCAGGATGAGGTTTTCAGTCGAACCGCCGGAGCAGAAGGACCTCACCCTGAGCTTGTCGAAGGGCGAGGTCCGCAGCGCTGGCTTTAGTGGTTATGCCTCGGCAGCTTCGCCGCCAGGTCCTGGTACTTCACGGCGAATTCCAGCACCCCGCCGGTGTCGAGCTGACCGGTATGGGCGCGATAGATCTCCTGCCAGGGAGTCATGGTCTCCGGCACGGCCGGAATGCCCTCCTTGCGGCGCTCGGCGATCACGGCCTCGTCCACCAGGGCGTCGCAGCGGCCGGTGTTGATGTCGATGCGGATCACATCGCCGGTCCGCAGCCACGACAGGCCCCCGCCCACCGCGCTCTCGGGCGAGGCATTGAGGATCGAGGGGCTGTCGGCGGTGCCCGACTGGCGCCCGTCGCCGAGCGTCGGCAGGC
Source organism: Caulobacter hibisci (assembly GCF_016135805.1). Lineage (GTDB taxonomy): Bacteria > Pseudomonadota > Alphaproteobacteria > Caulobacterales > Caulobacteraceae > Caulobacter > Caulobacter hibisci. Next base: position 17,543 of record NZ_JADWOX010000035.1, on the reverse strand, counting down.
TCATGATCCCTTTCTTCAGCAGGTGATCGGGCGGCTGCATGTTGACCACCTCGGCCGAGCCCGGCCAGCCGATCGGACCCGCGCCCCGGATCACCAGGATGCAGCTCTCGTCGATGTTCAGGGCCGGGTCGTTGATGCGGGCGTGATAGTCGTCCGAGCCGTCGAAGACGATGGCCCGGGCTTCGAACACGCCTTCCTGGCCCGGCTTGGACAGGTAGCGCTCGCGGAAGTCGGCGCCGATGACACTGGCCTTCATGATCGCGAAGTCGAACAGGTTGCCGCGCAAAACGAGGAAACCCGCCTTTTCGGCCAAAGGCTCGGCGTAGGGGAAGATCACCTCGCGGTCGCCGGTTTCGCGACCCTGCAGGTTCTCGCCCATGGTCTTGCCGGTGACGGTCAGGACGTCGCCGTGCAGGCGGCCCTGCTGCAGCAGCTCCCACAGCACCGCCGGCGCGCCGCCGGCCCGGTGGAAGCGCTCGCCCAGATACTTGCCGGCCGGCTGCATGTTGACGATCAGCGGGATGTCGTAGGCCGCGCGCCAGTCGTCGGCGGTGACTTCGAGCCCCGCATGCCGCGCCATGGCGGCGATGTGCGGCTGGGCGTTGGTCGAGCCGCCGGCCGCCGCGACCAGGGCGATGGCGTTCTCGAACGCCTTCTTCGTCAGGATGTCCTTGGGCTTGATGTCCTCATAGGCCAGGTCGACGATCCGCTGGCCGGTCTTGTAGGCCATCTGGCCGCGCTCGCGGTACGGGGCGGGGATCGCCGCGCAGCCGGTCAGCGACAGACCGAGCGCCTCGGCCACGGCGTTCATGGTCGAGGCCGTGCCCATGGTGTTGCAGTGGCCGGCCGAGGGGGCCGAGGAGGCCGCGCGCTCGATGAACTCGGCCTCGTCGATCTCGCCGGCCGCCAGCTTGCGGCGCGAGCGCCAGATCACCGTGCCCGAGCCGACCAACTCGCCCTCGTGCCAGCCGTCCAGCATCGGCCCGCCGGACAGCACGATGGCCGGAATGTTGACCGTGGTGGCGGCCATGATGCCGGCCGGGGTGGTCTTGTCGCAGCCGGTGGTCAGCACCACGGCGTCGATCGGATAGCCGTGCAGGGTCTCCACGAGGCCCAGATAGGAGAGGTTCCGGTCCAGGGCCGCCGTCGGGCGACGGCAGTTCTCGAAGATCGGGTGGACCGGGAACTCCATCGGAATGCCGCCGGCGTCGCGGATGCCGTCACGCACCCGGGTGACGAGGTCCAGGTGGATGCGGTTGCAGGGCGAGATGTCGCTGCCGGTCTGGGCGATGCCGATGATCGGCTTGCCGCTGCGCAGCTCTTCCGGGGTGATCCCGTAGTTCATGAACCGCTCCAGATAGAGGGCGGTCATGTCGATGTGGTCGGGATTGTCGAACCAGTCGCGCGAGCGGAACCGGCGGGGCGTTCTGTTAGCGGAGGTCAAGGCGCACCTCGTATTGCGGCTGGCCGGCGACGTCGACGGGCAGGGCGAACAGGCCGCCGCACAGCGGGTTGGCGGCGAGCTGCTCGTCGCTGAGGCCCTTGCGGGCAGTGGTGAAATAGAGGGTCTTCAGGTCCGGCCCGCCAAAGCACGGCTTGGTGACGTTGATTGCCGGCAGCTCGACGCGCTGGACGATCTGGCCTTCCGGCGACAGGCGAATGGCGCCGCGAGCGCCCCACAGGGCCGTCCAGACGAAACCCTCGGCGTCGACCACCGAACCGTCCGGCCAGGCGTCTTCGATCTCCAGGTGGAAGAATTCGCGCTTGTTCGACAGGCCGCCATCGGCGCCAATGTCGAAAGCCCAGATCACCTTTCCGAGGGTGTCGGTGTGGTAGAAGGTCGCCCCGTCCGGACTGACCGCCGGGCCGTTGGTGATGCAGACGCCGGCGTCGTGCTGGCTCAGCGAACCGTCGGCTTCGAGGCGATAGAGCGCGCCGCTGTCGGCTTCTTCCGCGTCATGCATGGTGCCGAACCACAGGCGGCCTTGCGCATCCACCGTGGAGTCGTTGGGGCGGTTGTCGAGGCCGGCGTCCTCGATCTCGGAGATGAAGGTGAAGCCCAGCTCCGGCGTGAAGTGATGCAGGCCGCTCTTGAGGCCCGCGACGAAGCCGCCGCCGACGCGCGGCGCGACGAAAGTCACCTGGTCGGGGGCGTCCCAGCTGGCGGTCTCGCCGGTGGCGGGGGTGTAGCGGTGGACCCTGTGGCCCTTGATGTCGACGAACCAGACGGCGTCGCCATGCCAGATCGGCCCTTCGCCGAGCGTGGCCTTCAGGTCCCAGACGCAGGTGGGGGCAGTCATCGCGCTTCGTCTCCTCCTACGGCGCTGGCCCCCTCAGTCGCTCCGCGACAGCTCCCCCAGAGGGGGAGCATCTTCTTGGTGCGGCGCTCCTAGATCCTCCCCCTCTGGGGGAGGTGGCCCGGAGGGCCGGAGGGGGTCCTTCGCCGACCTATCTTATCGCCAGCCGGCGTCGATCCAGTATTCGTGGCCCGTGCACAGGCTGCCGTCGTCGGACGCCAGGAACAGCACCAGCGAGGCGACGTTGGCCGGCAGGATGCGGCCCTTGACGGCCTGGGCCTTGACGATCTCGGCCTCGCCTTCCGGGGTGTACCACTTCTCCTGGCGCTTGGTCTTGACGTTGCCCGGCACCACGCAGGTGACGCGGATGTCGTCGGGGCCCAGCTCGCGGGCCAGCGCCCGGGTCATGCCCTCGATGCCGGCCTTGGCGGTTTCGTAGAGGACGAGGTCCTCCAGGCCCAGGTGCCAGCTGATCGAGCCGAAATTGATGATCGCGCCGCCGCCGCGGTCCTTCATGCCCGGGGCCGCGGCCTGGGCGCAGAACAGCATGTGCCGCAGGTTCACGTTCATGCGGTTGTCCCAGTAGGCCGGGGTCACGTCGGCCAGGCTGTGACGATCGTCGTTGCCGGCGTTGTTGACCAGCACGTCGACGGGACCGATCTCGGCGAAGAAGGCCTTCACGGCCTCCAGGTCGGTCAGGTCGACGGCCTTGAAGGCCGGCTTGATCGCGGCGTCGGCCAGGTCAGCGACCAGGGCCTGCGAGTCCTCGACGGCGATGTCGACGAAGATCACTTCGGCGCCTTGCTTGGCGAAGGCGGTGGTGATGCCCGCGCCGATGCCGGAGCCGCCGCCGGTGATGACGACGCGCTTGCCCTGGAGGCTGGGATAGATGGCGGAGGACATGCGCTTAAGCCTGGAAAGAGGAAACGAGGGTCACAGCAGGCCGCGGCCGGCCAGATTGCGGATCAGGGCCGAGATGCCGAAGGTCCAGGGCTTGGCCTGGTCGCAGGTGGTCACCTCGTTCTCGAGCACGCCCAGCTTGGGGGTCGAGACGCGGACGCGGTCGCCGACCTTGTGGGTAAAGCCCTGGCCGGCGGTGTCGCGGTCCTGGATCGGGGCGAACATGGTGCCCAGGAACAGGGCGAAGCCGTCCGGATACTGATGCTGCTTGCCGAAGGCCTGGCTGGCCAGCACGGCGGGATCGCGGCTGATCAGGCTCATGTTCGACTTGCCGTCGAGCACGAAGTTGTCGCGGCCGGTGATCTTCAGCTCGACCTCGGCCGAGCGGACGTCGTCCAGGCTGAAGGCGTCGTCGAACAGGCGGAAGAACGGGCCGATCGAGCAGGAGGCGTTGTTGTCCTTGGCCTTGCTGAGCAGCAGGGCCGAGCGGCCCTCGAAGTCACGCAGGTTGACGTCATTGCCAAGCGAGGCGCCGCGGATCTGGCCCTGGCCGTCGCACAGCAGCACGACTTCCGGCTCGGGATTGTTCCAGTGGCTGTCGCTGCGGACGCCGACCTGGTCGCCCCAGCCCATCGACGACAGCGTCGGGCCCTTGGTGAAGATCTCGGCGTCGGGGCCGATGGCGACCTCGAGGTACTGCGACCACAGGCCGTCCTTGATCAGGGTCTGCTTCAGGCGCTCGGCGCCTTCGGAGCCCGGGTTCACGCTGCGCAGGTCGCCGCCCATGCTTTCGGACAGTTGCTCGCGGATCTTCAGGGCGGCGGCGGCGTCGCCGCGGGCGCGTTCCTCGATCACCCGCTCCAGGGTCGAGACGGCGAAGGTGACGCCGGCGGCCTTCAGACATTGCAGGTCGACGGGGGCCAGCAGCTTGGCGGCGGCCTCGCCCTGCGGGTCTTCCCAGACCGCGCGCAGGTCGAGCTCTTCCAGCGGACCCTTGTCCTCGCCGCGCGGGATTTCCGCGCCGGGGGCGTAGGCGTTCATCAGGTCGGCGACGGTGGGGGCGATCTTGCTGACGTCCTCGACACGGCCGCCGCGCACCACGACGGGGGTCGGGCCCTGGCCGAAATCGATGCGGCCCAGAAGGGTCGCTTCCCGCCAGTCCTCGGGAAGGTATTGCGTCACGCCCACCGCGTTTTCTCCCTATCGCGCGCGGTGGATCATGCGAACGCCCACCCACGCTTTCGTACTCGTCCACTTGTTAGCGCTAACATGTGGAGGGGCGCAAGCCAGTTGTCTGACAACTGTTCTACAGGGTCTGCCAGAAGCGCTGCCGCGGTCCTGCCCCGCTTTGCGGGGCAGGCATCTGACTACTGCGGCGCCGGCCCCGTCGAGGCCCGCACGATCAGCGTATGCGGATGCATCAGCTGCCGGGGCTCGCCCGTGCCGTCACGGTGGCGGCGGATCTCTTCCAGCACCAGGTCGACGGCGGCGCGGGCCATGGCGGCGATGGGCTGGTGGACGGTGGTCAGGGCCGGCCAGATGTTGGCGGCGATCGAGGTGTCGTCGAAGCCGACGATCGAGACGTCGCCCGGCACGTCCAGGCCCAGGCGATGGGCCAGGCCCGCCGTGGCGGCGGCCATGTCGTCGTTGGCGGCGAAGATGGCGGTCGGCCGGTCCTTGACGTTCAGCAGCCGCTCGGCCGCCTCAAGCCCCGAGCGATAGGTGAAGAAGCCCTGCTCGATGCGCACGTCCTCCAGCGGGATGCCGGCGGCCTTGAGGGCGGTCATGAAGCCGTCCATCCGCTGCTGGCTGACCGTCTGGTTGGGGTGGCCCTTGATGAAGCCGAAGCGCTTGTGGCCCAGGCTCAGCAGGTGCTGGGTCAGCTCGAAGGCGGCGGCCTCGTTGTCGATGCGGATGGTCGCCATGTCGCTGCTGGCCATGCCCGGCGCGACGGCCACGGCGGCCGCGCCGGCGGCCTTCACCTCGGCCAGCACGGTCTGGGACTCGCACAAGGGCGGCGGCAGGATCAGGCCATCGACGCCGGTCTTCAGCAGGCGGGCCAGGGTGGCGCCGGCCAGTTCGGGCTCGGCGCACTTCTCGATGACGATCTGCGAGCCGGTGCGGCTGCTCTCGTCCAGCGCCCCGACCAGGAACTCCGACAGATAGCCCGTCGAGGGGTTGTCATAGAGCAGGCCGATGCGGAACGGCGCGCTGCCCGCCAGGCTGCGGGCTGCCGGGTTGGGGGCGTAGTTGAGCTCGGCGATGGCCGCCTCGACCAGGGCCCGCGTCTCTTCCTTGACCGTGGATTCGCGGTTGATGACCCGCGAGACGGTCATCGGCGACACCCCGGCGAGCGCGGCGACGTCGCGGATCGTGGCGCTCTGGCTGCTGCGCCGCCGCGTGCGCTCGGTGCGTTCGTTCATACTGAGAAATCCGTCCCTTTGGGGCGAGTCTAGACCGTTTCTCGCGCGCGGGGGAAGCGCGGCCTTGGTAGCGGTCTCCAGGCGGGCGTAAGGAAGGGCCATGAACGCATTTGGCGCCATCATCCTGTGCGGCGGCGGCTCGATCCGGATGGGGCGGGACAAGGCCCTGCTCGACTGGGGCGGCGTGCGCGCCGTCGATCGCGTGGCCGAACTGGCGCGGGCGGCTGGAGCAAGCGTGGTGCTGACTGCTGGGCGCGACTACGGGCTGGACTGGGTGCCGGATCCCGAGGAGGGCGCGGGGCCGGTCGGCGGGGTGCTGGCGGGCGTCGCGGCGCTGCGGGCGCGTGGCTGCGACCGGGCGCTGGTGCTGGCCGTGGATGCGCCGACCCTGACGGTGGACGACCTGGCGCCGCTGCTGGCGGCGGAGGCGGGGGCGACGTTCGAGGTTTCGCCCGTGCCGATGGTGCTGCCGCTCGGGGCCGTGCCGGAGGGCGCTGCGGCCGGGTGGCCGTTGCGGCGGCTGGTCGAGCGGGCGGGGCTGGCGGTGTTGCCGTGTCCCGAGGACGCGCGGGCGCGGATCCTGGGAGCCAATACGCCGGAGGAGCGGGCGCGGCTCGATCCTCGTCCCAATTCCCCAAAATAGAGTCATCGCCCGACTTGTTCGGGCGACCCAAGCGGGGTGTCAGGATGTGGCGAGTTCAGCTTGGGTCGCCCGCATGAAGCGGGCGATGACTTCTGAAAGGGGGGCACGAGCTTCGGAGCTCCCGCCCTCAGTACACGTCCCGCCGATACCGCCCGTGGTCGGCCAGGTCCTCCAGCGCCGCCGCGCCGAGGATCTCGGCCAGGGCCGCGTGGACCTCGCGCGACATGCCTTCCAGCGAGCCGCAGACATAGATCGCCGCGCCGCGCGCCACCCAGGCCCGGACCTCGTCGGCGGCCGCCCGCAGGCGGTGCTGGACATAGACCTTCTCGGCCTGGTCGCGGGAGAAGGCGAGATCCAGCCGGGCCAGGACGCCCGAAGCGACCCAGGCCTCGATCTCCTCGCGGTGGAAATAGTCGTGGGCCGAGGAGCGCTCGCCGAACACCAGCCAATTGCGTTTGCGGCCCATGGCGGCGCGGGCCTTCAAGTGGCTGCGCAGGCCGGCCAGGCCGGTGCCGGCGCCGATCAGGATCATCGGCCGGTCGTCTTCGGGCGCGTGGAAGCTGCGGTTCGATCGCACCCGGCCGGCGATCTCGGCCCCGACCGGCGCATGCTCGACCAGCCAGCCCGAGCCCAGGCCCGGCTTGCCGTCGGCGCGACGCATCAGGCGCACGACCAGCTCGACCCCGCCGTCGGCCGGCAGGGAAGCGATCGAATATTCGCGATGCGGCAGGGGCGACAGGGCGTCGACCAAGGCCTGGGGCGAGGTTCCGACCAGGGCGGTGATCGAGGCGGGTTCGTGGGGTAAGCGACGCCAGGACAGCGCCTCGCCCAGCGTGGCGGCCTCGTCGGCTTTCACCGGCGCCTCGGCGTTCAGCGACAGCCGCGCCAGCAGGTCGGCGACGTCGGACGGGGCGTTGCGCGGGCCGATCTCGACGATGTCGCCAGCTTGCCAGTTGAGCCCGCCGTCCAGCGGCTCCAGGCGCACGTGGAACGCGCCTTCGCCGGCCGAGCCGGGATTGAGCAGGCGGCGGTCGGCCAGGGTCCAGCGGCCATAGGCCGGGCGGCTCCAGTCGGGGGCGTCGGTCGCGCCGGTGAGCACCGACAGCTGCGACTGCCAGTGGCGCAGGGCGGCGGCGTCGCCATCGTCGACCTCGACCGCATCGAACAGGCGCACCCCGCCGTTGCGGGCCATCCAGGCGTCCAGCGAATGGCCGAAGGCGCAGTATTGGGCGTAGGTCGAGTCGCCCAGGGCCAGGACGGCGTAGGTCAGGCCCGACAGGTTCGGCTCGGTCGCCATGACGTCGCGGATGAAGCGGCTGGCGTTGTCGGGGGCGTCGCCCTCGCCGGTGGTGCTGGCGATGAACAGGGCGCGGCCGGTCAGGTCGGCGGGCTCTACGGCGGCCAGTTCGCGCAGGCGCACCGGCACGTTGGCGGCCTGCAAGGCCTTGGCCGTAGCCAGGGCCAGCTCCTCGGCAAAGCCCGTCTGGCTGGCGAAGGCGACCAACACCGGCTCGCCGGCGCCGGCGGCCAGGGCGGCCTCCTCGCGGCGGGCCTTGGCCTTGCGCAGCGCCACCTTCAGCGCGATCCCGGCGCACAGCAGGATGTAGAGGCCGACGACGATCGCGGCCAGGACCAGGCGGCGCGAGCCCGGCGGCAGGGCGGAGAGCAGGTCGGTCATGCGTCGAGCATCGCCTGCAAGGCCGGCGACAGGCGCTCCTCCAGGCCGTTCGGGCCGCGGGTGACGATCAGGGCCGGCAGGTTCCGGGCCGTGGCGAAGGCCAGGGCTGCGTCCGGACCCATGACGGTCAGGGCCGTGGCCAGGGCGTCGGCGGTCATGCACTCGGGATGGATGACAGTGACGCTGACCACGCCGGCGTCGCAGGGCGCGCCGGAGGCGGGATCCAGGGTGTGGGCGTAGCGCTTGCCGGCATGGTCGAAGAACCGGCGGTAGTCGCCCGAGGTCGCCACCGACAGGCCGTGCAGGGCCAGCAGGGTGCGCGGGGCGGCCTCGTCGTTGGCCGAAGCGACCGGCGGGCGCTCCAGCTCGACCCACCAGGGCTGGCCGTCGGGCTTGGCGCCCACGCCGCGCAGCTCGCCGCCGACCTCGACCAGGTAGGAGCGCACGCCGGCCCGCTCCAGGGCGCGGGCCGCCTCGTCGACGCCGAAGCCCTTGGCGATGCCGTTGAGGTCGATGGACAGGCCGCCCGGCTGAAACAGCGCGTCGCCGTCCAGGACGATGCGGCTCCAGCCCATGGGCGCGCGGGCGGCCTCGATGGCGTCGGCGCTGGGCGGCGCGCCGGAGATGGGGCGGGGGCCGAAGCCCCAGAGATCGGTGACCGCGCCCAGGGTCGGATCGAAGGCGCCGTCGCTGCCCTCGGCGATCTCTAGGGCGCGGCGCAGCACGGTCGCGAAGCCTTCGGGCAGGGCGGTCCAACTGCTGGCCGCCGAGCGGTTGAAGCGGGAGAGGGCCGACATCGGGTCCCAGGCGCTCATCTCGGCCACGACGCGGTCGAGGGCGCGCTGGACCATGGCGGTCATGGCCGGAAGGTCGGTGGTGGCGGGCAGGACGGCCTTCACCGACCATGTCGTGCCCATGGTCGCCCCGTCGAACCCGCGCACGATCCCGCCCACCGGCCTGGCCGGCGGCGTGGAGATCAGGGGAACGAGGACGCGGGTCATGGGGGGAAACCTCTTCCCTTCCCCCTTGATGGGGGACGGGCAGGGTTGGGGGTGGAGCGGCGGTGGACGTCACCCCGGCGGAGCCAGGTCCTGAGCCGGTGTCACCCCCATCCCCGACCCTTCCCCCATCAAAGGGGGAAGGGAGAGATATGTGGATTACGGACGCTGGGCTTCCAGGGTCGCGGTGTAGCTGGCGCTGAAGCCGTTGCCGGCCAGCGGGCCCGTGCCGCCGCCCGGACCACCCGGACCGCCGCCCGGGCCGCCAGCGGGAGGACCGCCTTGCGGGGCGCCCTGACCACCGGGGGCGCCGCCGGGAGCGCCGCCGCCCATGCCGCCGCGACCGGTCTCGCCGGTGCGGACGCTGGCGTTCAGCCAGTACATGCCGGCTTCCGGCAGGGTGAACTTCACCGCGCCGTCAGGGCCGGTCTTGACCTTGATCTCGCCCGGGGTGGCGCGATAGCGCGCGGCGCCCGGCACGATGGTGACTTCGAGATCGGCGGCCGGCTTGCCGTCGACCAGGAACTTGAAGGTCGCCGCCTCGCCCGCGACCAGGTCGTTGGGGTGGGTGACGGGAACCAGCTCCAGGCCCTTGCCGGTCGGCTTCAGGACGGTGTCGGTGGGCGCGCCGCGGGTGACGAAGGTTTCGTTGCGGTTGAAGCTCTTGATGGTCTTCAGATCGGCCGCGCCGGCCGGAACCTGCTTGGCGAAGTCTTCCGGCGTGCCGCGGAAGCGCTTGGTCTCGCCGCCTTCGCTCCAGCTGGCCATGATAGAGGCCGAGGCGGTGCCGATCTTGTAGGTGCCGGGCTTGGCCAGCTCGACGTCGAACACCGAGCGGTACTGGCCGGTGGCGGCGTTCTTGGCCGGCTCGGTCGTGCCGTCCGGGGTGGTGATGACCACGCCGTCCACGCGCATGGCGCGGTGGTCGGGGTAGAACAGTTCGTTGGACACGGCCGCGTCGACCGTGACCCACGAGCCGTCGCCCGAGAGGATGGTGGCCGAGGGCACGAACCACGAGCGGTGGGCGTGGGCGGCCAGCGGCAGGGCCAGGGCCGCCGTGGCGGCGGTCAGGGCGAGAAGGCGCTTGCGAAGGGTCATGGCGTTTCTCTCTTTGATTATTTGACGGTGACCGAGACGGCGCCGAGTTCGGCCGTCCCCTTGGCGGTGGCGGGTTTGCCGGCCTTGCCCCAGACGAACGGGACGCGCACGGCCTCGTGGCCGCCGACTTCGCGGGCGGCTTCGACCACCAGGGTGTAGGCGCCGGGCTTCAGCTTCGACAGCTCGCTCTTGGAGCCGCTGAAGGTCAGCTTCTGCGGGCCGGGCGCGCGGGTGGCCGAGGAGATGCCGTCGGCCGGGAAGCTCATCGAACGGCCGGCCTTGCGCCACCACTGGCGCATGTCCTTCAGCCACTTCTCGCCCTTGTCTTCCTTGGAGTCCGGATCGTACCAGACGGCCAGGGTGGCGGCGGCGGTGGCGTCGGGCGCCTCGACCCAGATGGCGACGTAGGGCTTGTGGTATTCGGCCACGGTCAGGCGCGGGATCTCGACGGTGACATTGAGGTCGGCGGCCATCGCGGGAGCGCCGACGGCGGCGCCGGCGAAGGTCAGCAGGGAAACGGTGCGCTTCACGGAAGGCGGCCTTTCACTAGAGGTGGACGAACAAGATCAGAATGAGGAGCGGTATGGCCAGCCCCGCGGCGGTCAGCGGCCAGGTCATCGGCCGCCCGCGGGCGTGGAACTGCAGCAGGATCAGGCCGGTGACCGTGAAGATCACGCAGGCCCCGGCGAAGATGTCGATGAACCAGCCCCAGGCCTTGCCGGCGTTGCGGCCCTTGTGCAGGTCGTTCAGCAGGCTGATGGCGCCGCGGGTGGTCTTCTCGTGCTCGACGGCGCCGGTCTCGCGGTCGATGGCGATCCAGGCGTCGCCGCCGGGACGGGCCAGGGCCAGATAGACCTCGGCGTCGGACCATTCGCCCACGCGGCCGGCGATGTCGGCGTCGACGGCGTTGTCGAGCCAGGTCTCGACCTTGATCGGCAGCGGGCGCTTGCCCTCGACCGGGCCCTTGGCCAGTTCGGCGATCAGGTCGGCGGGCAGGGTGGCCTTGAGGCTGACCACCTTGGGCTGGGCCTCGATCGCGCCGGCGTGGTTGAGGGTGAAGCCGGTGATGGCGAACAGCAGCATGCCCACTAGGCTGACCGACGCGCTGATCCAGTGCCACTGGTGCAACTGCTTGAGCCAGAAGGAGCGGCGGTTCTGTTCGGCGGCGGCTTTCACGGGATTCCGGAACGGACGAGCTTCGATGCCGCCGTCCATACTTGAGAGCGACTTGCAATTACAAGACCCGATCGGTCTCTGGCCACGATTGGAAACAATCCGCCCGTGATCGGTTCTGTGGGCATGACCTATCAGCTGCATTATTGGCCGGGCATCCAGGGGCGCGGCGAGTTCGTCCGCCTGGCGCTGGAGGCGGCCGGCGCGCCCTATGTCGACGTGGCCCGCGCGCCGGAAGACGAGGGCGGCGGCGAGGACGCCTTGATGGATGACCTGGTCGAGATCGGCGGCCCGCGCGCGGCCTTCGCCCCGCCGTTCCTGGTCGATGGCGACCTGGTGATCGGCCAGACGGCCAACATCCTGCTGTACCTCGGACCGAAGCACGACCTGGCCCCTGCGGCCGAGACCGGCCGGCTGTGGGTCAACCAGCTGCAGCTGACCATCGCCGACCTCGTGGCCGAGGCCCACGACACCCATCACCCCGTCGGCATGGGCCTCTATTACGAGGACCAGAAGGACGAGGCGGCGCGGCGTTCGACCGAGTTCCGCTCAGAGCGAATCCCCAAGTTCATGGGCTGGTTCGAGCGGGCTCTGGACGGCGGCGACGCCTGGCTGGCCGGCGGGGCGGTCAGCTATGCCGACCTGTCGCTGTTCCAGGCGGTGGAAGGCCTGCGCTACGCCTTCCCGCATGCGATGGCCAGGCTGGAGCCGGACATCCCCAAGGTCACGGCCCTGCACGATCGGGTCGCCGACCTGCCACGCGTCGGGGCCTATCTCGCCTCCGAAAGACGCATCCCGTTCAACGAAATGGGCATCTTCCGGCGCTATCCGGAGCTGGACCCGGCCTAGCTATATTATAACAACGTGCGGCGAACTTGGCCTCGACAACCGCCCCTCAACACAAGAAGTATCCTGGCTTCCGCCGCGATGGGACATTCGCGGGCTGCATTGGGTTGGTTTCGTGAAAGCGCTTTTCTTCTCGGTTTCGCTGCTGTCGCTGGTGGGCGGCGCGGCTCTCGCCCAGGACTATCTGCCCCAGCCGGCCCCGCCGACCCCGCCCATCGCCGCCCCGCAGGACGTGGCCTATCCGGGCACGCTGAAGCTGTTCGTCGACGCGACCGACCTTGACCGCAAGATCTTCGACATCAAGCTGACCCTGCCGGTGGCCAAGGCCGGCCCGCTGACCCTCTACTATCCGGAGTGGGTGCCGGGCGGCCACTCGCCGCGCAACGACCTCGACAAGCTGGCCGGGCTGGTGATCACCGCCAACGGCCAGGTGATCCCCTGGAAGCGCGACGTGGTCGAGGTCAACGCCTTCCACCTCGACGTGCCGGCCGGCGTCACCGAGCTGAACGTCGCCTACAAGTTCCTGTCGCCGGTCGAGACCAAGGTCGGCCGCATCGTCATGACCCCGGACATGCTGAACCTGCAATGGCTGCAGATGGCCATGTATCCGGCCGGCCACTTCACCCGCCGCATCGCCATCGAGCCGACCGTCAAGCTGCCCGAAGGCTTCCAGTTCGCCTCGGCCCTCGAGGTCGCCAAGACCGAAGGCCAGGTGACGACCTTCAAGCCAACCACGGTCGAGACCCTGGTCGACTCGCCGATGTTCGCCGGCCGCTACTTCAAGTCGGTCGATCTGGATCCGGGGGCCAAGGTTCCGGTGCGGTTGAACATGATCGCCGACAAACCCGAACTGCTGGACTACAAGCCCGAGCAGCTCCAGGCCCACAAGAACCTCGTGCAGCAGGCCTACAAGCTCTACGGCTCGCAGCACTACGACCACTACGACTTCCTGGTCGCCCTGTCGGACCAGCTGGGCGGCATCGGCCTGGAGCACCATCGGTCGAGCGAGAACCGCGTCGCGCCGAAATACTTCGCCGATTGGGACAAGGCCTATGTCGGCCGCGACCTGCTGCCCCACGAGTTCACCCACTCGTGGAACGGCAAGTTCCGCCGTGGCGCGGACCTGTGGACCCCGACCCTCAACACCCCGATGCGCGACAGCCTGATGTGGGTCTATGAGGGCCAGACGCAGTACTGGGGCTTCGTGCTGTCGGCGCGCTCGACCCTGCTGAGCAAGGACCAGACCCTGGACGCCATCGCCATGACGGCGGCGCTGTACGACAACCGCCGCGGCCGCGACTGGCGCCCGGTGCAGGACACCACCAACGATCCGATCATCGCCAACCGCAAGCCGCTGTCCTGGCTCTCCTACCAGCGCAGCGAGGACTACTATTCCGAAGGCCAGCTGGTCTGGCTCGACGCCGACACCCTGATCCGCGAGAAGACCGGCGGCAAGAAGTCGCTCGACGACTTCGCCAAGGCCTTCTTCGGCGTCGCCGACGGCTCCTACGTGCCCCACACCTACACCTTCGACGACGTGGTCTCGAACCTGAACGGCGTGGTCGCCTACGACTGGGCGAGCTTCCTCAAGAACCGTATCGAGGGCGTGAACCCCAAGGCCCCGCTCGATGGCCTGACCCGGGGCGGCTACAAGCTGGTCTATACCGAGACCCCGACCGACTACTTCAAGGTCTCCGAGACCCGCACCAAGACCACCAACCTGGCCTATTCGATCGGCCTGACGGTGGGCTCGGACGGCGTGCTCGGCGACGTGCAGTGGGGCGGCCCGGCCTTCAACGCGGGCCTGACCCAGGGCCTGACCCTGGTGGCCGTCAACGGCGAGGCCTACGACGCCGACAAGCTGAAGGCCGCCGTCAAGGCCACCGCCAAGGGCGGGGCGGTCGAGCTGCTGGTCAAGGACGGCTCGCGCTACCGGACGGTGAAGCTCGACTACACCGGCGGCCTCCGCTACCCGCGCCTGGAGCGCATCGCCGGAACCCCGGCCCGCCTGGACGACATCCTGGCGGCGCGGAAGTAGGGCGAGAGAGCCAACAGCAGAGCGGTAGAACTCAAAATTGAGTTCTCTATTTGTTCGCGTAATATGAAGGGCGTTCCGGCTTCTGTCGGAGCGCCTTTCTTCTTTGCGGGACAAACAGGTGACGGCTTCGGCTTGTGCTTGCGTGTCTCCTATGGGAGACATTTGTGTGATCGAAGTTCGCGAGACCGAGATCTTTCGTCGCTGGATGGCGGAGCTGCGTGACGCCGTGGCGAAGGCCAGGATCGCCGCCCGTATTCGCCAGCTCGCCTTTGGCCTGCTTGGCGATATTCGGCCCGTTGGCGAAGGCGTCAGCGAACTGCGGGTCCATGTCGGGCCGGGCTACCGGGTCTATGTGGTCCAGCGAGGCGAGGTCTTGATCGTGGTGCTGTGCGCTGGCGACAAGAACTTCCAGGCGCGTGACATCACTCGGGCCAAAGCCTTGGCGCGAGAGCTGGACGAGAATGGAGGCGATGCATGACCGTCGAGACCAAGCCGTTTGATCCCGCCGCCTATGTCGAAACGCCGGAAGCGGCGGCTGCCTATCTCGATGAGGCCCTGGCCACAGGGGATGCGGCTTTCATCGCGGACGCCCTGGGCGTCCTGGCGCGCGCCAAGGGCATGACCGAGATCGCCGAGGTTGCCGGGCTGGGACGGCAGAGCCTCTACAAGGCCTTGGCGAGCGACGGCAATCCGCGCTTCGACACCGTGCTGAAGGTGGTGAGCGCCTTGGGGTTACGCCTTTCGACCGTTCCCGTCACTGATTGAAAGTGACCGGTAACATGGGGCTTGAGTGGTCAGACAACCTCACCCATAGTGTCAGGCAAGACGGCGCGAAGCCGCCGTGACGGATGCTGGGGAAACGCAGGATGACCACCACTCTCACCCGCCGTACGCTGGGCGTCAGCCTGGCCGCCCTCGGCGCCGCCATGGCCCCCATGGTTCGGGCCGCGCCGAAAGCGGCGGGCGACAAGCCGCTCTACAAGGACGCTTCCCAGCCGGTCGAGGCGCGGGTCAAGGACCTGCTGGGGCGCATGACCCTGGAGGAGAAGGCCGCCCAGCTGATCGGCATCTGGCTGACCAAGGCGGCGATCCAGACCCCGGAGGGCGACTTCTCGCCCGAGACTGCCAGCAAGAACTTCCCCAACGGCCTGGGCCAGATCTCGCGCCCGACCGACCGCAAGGGCCTCAAGCCCACGACCGAGGTCAACGCCGCCGCCGGGGCCGACGACGGCTCGGTCGGTCGCAACGCCCCGCAGACCGCCCGTTACGTCAACGCCGCCCAGAAGTGGGCGATGGAGAAGACGAGGCTGGGCATTCCGATGCTGATGCACGACGAGGCCCTGCACGGCTATGTCGCGCGCGACGCCACCAGCTTCCCGCAGGCCATCGCCCTGGCCTCGACCTTCGATCCGGAGCTGGTGGAGAAGGTGTTCTCCACCGCCGCCAAGGAGATGCGCGCGCGCGGCTCCAACATCGCCCTGGCCCCCGTCGTCGACGTGGCCCGCGACCCGCGCTGGGGCCGCATCGAGGAGACCTATGGCGAGGACCCGCACGTCTGCGCCGAGATGGGCCTGGCCGCCATCCGCGGCTTCCAGGGCAAGACCCTGCCGCTGGCCCCCGACAAGGTGTTCGTCACCCTTAAGCACATGACCGGCCACGGCCAGCCCGAGAACGGCACCAATGTCGGCCCGGCCCAGATCGCCGAGCGCACCCTGCGCGAGAACTTCTTCCCGCCGTTCGAGCGGGCGGTGAAGGAGCTGCCGGTCCGCTCGGTCATGCCCAGCTACAACGAAATCGACGGGGTGCCCTCGCACGCCAACCGCTGGCTACTGACCGACGTGCTGCGTGGCGAGTGGGGCTTCCAGGGCGCGACGATGAGCGACTATTTCGCCATCAAGGAGATGATCACCCGTCACAAGCTGACCGACCAGCTGGCCGATACGGCGGTGATGGCCCTGCACGCCGGCGTCGATGTCGAGCTGCCCGACGGCGAGGCCTACGCCCTGCTGCCGCAGCTGGTGCGAGCCGGACGCATCCCCGAGGCCGAGGTCGACGCGGCCGTGGCGCGGGTGCTGCGGATCAAGTTCGAGGGCGGTTTCTTCGAAAATCCGTATGCGGATGAAAAGACCGCCGACGCCAAGACGGCGACTCCGCAAGCGATCGCCCTGGCGCGCGAAGCCGCCCGCAAGGCGGTGGTGCTGCTGAAGAACGACAAGGGCCTGCTGCCGCTGGACGGCAAGAAGATCAAGCGCCTGGCCCTGCTGGGCACGCACGCCAAGGACACCCCGATCGGCGGCTATTCCGACGAGCCGCGCCACGTGGTCTCGGTCTTCGAGGGCCTGACCGCCGAGGCCAAGGCCCAGGGCTTCGCCCTCGACTACGCCGAGGCCGTGCGGATCACCGAAAAGCGCGTCTGGGCCGCCGACGAGGTCAAGCTGGTCGATCCGGCCGTGAACGCGAAGCTCATTGCGGAAGCGGTCGAGGTGGCGAAGAAGGCCGACGTCGTCGTCTTGGTGCTGGGCGACAACGAGCAGACCAGCCGCGAGGCCTGGGCCGACGCCCACCTCGGCGACCGCGACAGCCTGGACCTGGTCGGCCAGCAGAACGACCTGGCCAAGGCGATCTTCGCCCTGGGCAAGCCGACCGTGGTGTTCCTGCTCAACGGCCGGCCGCTGTCGGTGAACCTGCTGGCCGAGCAGGCCGACGCCCTGGTCGAGGGCTGGTATCTGGGCCAGGAGACGGGCAACGCCGCCGCCGATGTACTGTTCGGCCGGGCCAATCCGGGCGGCAAGCTGCCGGTCAGCATCGCCCGCGACGTCGGCCAGCTGCCGATCTACTACAACCGCAAGCCTACGGCCCGCCGCGGCTACCTGTTCGACCGTCAGACCAGCCCGCTCTATCCGTTCGGCTTCGGGCTTTCCTATACGACCTTTGACATCGCCGCCCCGCGCCTGTCCAAGGCCAGCATCGGCCAGGGCGAGAGCACGGCCGTTTCGGTGGACGTGACCAACACGGGCAAGGTGGCCGGCGACGAGGTCGTGCAGCTCTACATCCACGACGAGGCCGCCTCGGTGACCCGTCCGGTGCTGGAGCTGAAGCACTTCAAGCGCGTCACCCTGGCGCCGGGCGAGAAGAAGACGGTGATCTTCGAGGTGGGGCCGTCGGATCTGTGGCTGTGGAACCTGGAGATGAAGCGGGTGGTCGAACCTGGGGATTTCTCGATCCTGGTCGGGCCGAATTCGGTGGATCTGAAGGCGACGAAGCTGACGGTGGTTTAGAGGATATATGCTCCCCCTCTGGGGGAGCTGTCGGCGAAGCCGACTGAGGGGGGGAGCGCCGCGCTGGGGGGGGCGCCGCCGCCCCGCCCCCCCCCCCCCCCCCCCCGCCGGGTCCCAGGAGAGGAACCCCCCGCCCGCCCCCCCGCCCCCCCCAGCGCCCCCGCCCCCGCC
>NZ_JADWOX010000034.1 GCF_016135805.1 Caulobacter hibisci | reverse complement strand
TGCGGGCTACACCGGCTCCGACAGCTTCACCTACACCGTCAGCGACGGCAAGACGACCAGCAGCTCGACGGTCACCCTGACGGTCCAGGCGCCGCCGAACAACGCCCCGGAACTGAAGGCCTCCTCGGCCACGGTCACCTCGGGCGCTTCTGTCAGCGGCTCCGTGCTGGCCACGGCGGTCGACGCCGACGGCGACGCCCTGACGGCGAGCCTGAAAGCCGGCCCGGCGCACGGCACCGTCACGGTGGCCGCCGACGGTTCGTACAAGTACGTGGCCGCCGCGGGCTATGCCGGCTCCGACAGCTTCACCTACACCGTCAGCGACGGCAAGACGACCAGCAGCTCGACCGTCACCCTGACGGTCGAAGGCCTGGCCAAGGCGCCGGGGGTGCTGGACGGCGCGCACGTGGTCAACGGCTCGGCCTCGACCAACAGCACCTACACCGCCACGGCCGAACAGGACGTGTTCTACTTCGACCTGGCCGCCAAGTCGGGTTCCGACAAGGTCGTCGGTTTCGGCCACGGCGATCTCCTGGTCACCAGCGGCAAGATCTACGACGGCAATAACGACGGGATCATCGCGCTGAGCGGCGGCAAGGTGGCGATCGACGCGCCCAAGGGGACCGATACGGTCACCCTGACTGGCGTGGCGAACCTGCGACTGCTGGGTTCGGACGAGGATGGCAACTTCGTGTACGCCGACGCGTCCGTCCGTCCCAAGAGCGCACTGGAAGGCACGCTCGGGGCTGACGTCCTGAAGGGCGATGCGGCCGACGCCAAGAGCCAGGTGTTCTTCTTCGACAACGACCTGGGCCTGGATCTGGGTTCTGACAAGGTGACCAGCTTCGGCGCCAGGGACGTCATTGTCACCACCTCGGCGCTCAAGGTCGATGGTTCCGGCCATGTCGTGGTCGGCGCCAACGGCTCGATCAGCCTGGCCGGCAGCGACCATGCCTGGGACCAGGGTGATCTGACGGTGACCAACGCCAAGGGCGCCCTGGTGGGCGATCTGGAGTTCGACGGGGTCGTGACGCGCGACGGTGTCTCGTATTTTGTCTACAGCATGGATGATTCGGCGGCCGGAACGGGCGCCGTGCTGTTCTAAACGTCCAGGCGGGCTTTGCTCGCAACTGCTCGCCTCGCTTTTCTTGAGGCCTGAAACGAAGAAGGGGTGGCCCGGCTGGGCCACCCCTTCGACGTGTTTCGACCTTGCGGATCCGACGTGTCGTCGGATGTCGCGATCTTAGACTTCCAGGCCGTAGTAGTAGTAGGTCACGCCGTTCACCTCGGCGATGTCCAGCAGGGCCAGGTGATTGGTGCCAACGATGTCGATCTGGCCGCCGTGGGTCGGGCCGACGTCGCCCTTGATGCCGTTGGTTTCACCCGACAGGTCGAGGACTTCGTTCTTGCCGTAGGTGATCAGCGCGCCAGCGTCGGTGCCGTTGTGCAGCTTGGTGGTGGTCACGATCCGGTCGTCAGCGCCGAAGTTGGTGATAGTGTCACCACCCAGGTTCAGGCCGAGTGCGGTGTCGTAGAAGTACTTCTTGGCGCCGGTGCCGGCGTCGAAGGTGTCGTTATTGACGGTGCCTTCGGTGAAGCCCTTCAGGCGAACGCTCGCGTCGGCGTACACGAAGTACCCTTCCTTCGAGCCGAGGTATCGCAGCTGCTTGCTTTCCATGCCTTGCAGCGTGATCTGGTCGGCGCCGGCGTTCTTGGCGGTCGTCCGCGAGATGTCGAGGATGCCGTTCGGGCCGAAGTCGATGATGCCGTCGCCGTTGCCGTCGAAGATCTTCTGATAGTTCAGAACGCTGTCGTTCTTGCCGAAGCCTTCGAGCTGGTCATCGCCCGAACCGCCGGTGAACGAGAAAGCGGTGGCGCCGCCAGTGTTGGCGATCGGATCGTTCGTGCCATTGCCGCTGACGGAAACCGTGTCAGCGGTGGTGATCAGCTTGGAGTTGTCGCCCAGAGCCATGGTGTACCCCTAAAAAATGATTGCGTTTGCGTGATGGAAAACAGGCGACTGCATGGCCAAGGAGAGCCCCCTCTAGATGCAAGTGCCAAGATTACTGGAACCTTCGAGACATTACTGTCGCGTTCATAACTCGTCAACCATTGTATTTTGAGCGTCACGTATTTTCACCCCGATCCGGTGACAGCGCGCGCCTGGGCCGTTTGGCGTGCGACATTGATGTGTGTGATTAATGGGCAGCTACCTCATAGTGAAAAATTCACCGTTTAAGTGTGAAAATTTTCACATAATCCATCTGTAGACCACATCTTTCTGTATAGAAAATGTGGTGCACTTTATATAAAAGGTTTAACAATCGATATCGATCAAATGTGCGATCAAGTTTGCTGAATTGATCTATTGTATATAAATATAATACTGAAGTTGTGTGGAATTTTTACTTGAATGGTGGAGTTTGTTGGCTGAGGATGAATTTTCTTTTTTTCCTTCCGGCGGGGGGGAGTTCCCGTCAGACGCGAAATATTCGATCGGTCGTTGTGGCTTCCCTGCGGCGCCCTTTAAAAATATTCATGCTGAAGGAACCTCATAAGGCGGACGAATTGTCCGTGTATGAGAATTCACAAGTAGGCATTATCCATGTTTACTAACTAAGTTACTCCGCTCTTACGGTGTCGCTGCTGGTATTAAGCGAGGCCGTTCGAAGGATTCGGCAGTCCGGACCGCGCAGTCGCCCCCAGTTAAGCGCTCGGAAGGCTCCGCTTCTTTATGTCCACACATTTGAAACCACGTCTGTTCACGGCTTCAAAACAGGGCTGCGCCTATGGTCGAGGCAGCAAGATTTGGAGTGAACGATGTTCAGCACGGAATATAAGCTGTCGGCCCAGCGCGCCGTTTCCGTCGCCTATTCACCGGTCTATTCGACGGCGCGTCCTGACGCTGCGGACGCCTTTGAAGGCTTCTACGGTAAAGCTTCAAACTGTGACTGGGGTCTCGGTCGGAAACTCGTGATCGTGGTCAGCATCGCCGTGGCGTCCTGGGCCGGCGTCTTCGCGGGCGCCAGCTTCCTTCTGGGTCTCTGAAGCCGGCGCGGCTGGCCGTCGCCTAAGCAAGCAGCGCCCGCACTACGTTTTCGGTTAGTTGGGGTATGGCCGGCGCGGTCGCGATTTATTTCCCGAACGACAAGACACGCTCGCGGTTCGATGTGATAGAGGCGGATATCGACCGCGCGGACCTCTGCCATGGTCTATCAGCGTCGTCGCTTCGAGAGACGAGAAATGCGAATCTGCGTTACGGGATTACGCGGCCTGCCGGGGGTGATGGGAGGCGTCGAGTCGCATTGTGAGGAGCTCCTTCCCCGGATCCTCGCGCTCTACCCCAAGCTCGCGATCCGCCTCGTCGGGCGCAAGCCCTACCTCCCCGAAGGCGTGGCCGAATTCAAAGGCGTGGAGGTGGTTTCTCTGCCCTCGCCGCGGCAGCAAAGTCTCGAAGCCATCGTCTCGACCTTTCTAGCGGTCCTTCATGCCAGGCGTTATGGTTGGAGGCTCATCCATATCCACGCCATCGGCCCAGGCCTCCTGGCGCCGCTTGCCCGTATGGTCGGCCTTCGCGTCGTGCTCACTCACCACGGGCGAGACTACGACCGAGCGAAGTGGAATCCCTTCGCTCGCGCGATGCTGCGCCTCGGCGAATGGGCCGGGGTGGCGTTCGCGCATCGGGTCATCGCTGTCTCGCCTTCGTTGGCCGAGGCCTTGAAGCAGCAGTTTCCGGCGGCCAGGGGCAAGATCAGCTACGTCCCCAACGGGGCGCCGGCGCTGGCCGACTCTCAGGAAGGGTTGCCCGAGGTGCTGTCGCGCCTGGGCGTCGACGAGCGGCCCTACGTGCTGGCGGTTGGCCGGCTCGTGCCCGAGAAGGGCTTCGACTACCTGGTTCGCGCTTTCCTGGACAGCGGCACCGACCGTCAGCTGCTGATCGCCGGAGCGGCGGATCACGAGACGGACTATTCGCGCAAGCTTCTGGCCACCGCTGGCGAGCGCGTGCGCTTTCTGGGGCGGCAGCCGCGTAGCGTGCTCCGCAAGCTTTACGAAGGCGCTGACCTCTTCGTGCTGCCCTCATTCCATGAGGGCTTGCCGATCGTGGCGCTTGAGGCCGCGAGCTGCGGCGCGCCCATGCTTTTGAGCGACATCGGCGCCAACCGCGACATCGGCCTCGCCGAAGGCAACTACTTCCCTGTGGGCGACGAGGCGGCGCTTTCGGCCGCTCTTGCACGTCCCAGGCCTGAATTCGCCATAGACGGTCCAGCCATTCGCAGCCGGTTCGACTGGGATGTCGTCGCCCGCGAAACCCTCGAAATCTATCGCCTCGCCTACTGAGCCGCCAGTGTCGCAGCCGCTGTCGCGGCGCGTCGGCGAGAGCGCGGTGAGGACAGGAAGAACCTAATGGTCCGCTCGACAATCGTCTTCCCGTTTTCGGGTTACTACATCGGGGGCAGCCACGTGGCGACCTTCGAACTGGTTACTGGGTTGCAGCGCGACCAGCAGCGCCGCTGCGTGTTTCTGGTGGCCAAGGGCACGCCGATCGCCGATGAGGCCGAGCGGCTCGGCATTGAGGTGATCGACACCGGCGAACTGGACGCCAGCCACTGGACCATGCGCAGGCGCCGAAACCCATTTTTCGCGCTCAAGCGCCTGCCCGCTCGCCTTCGCTTGTTGCGACGCATCGGCTCGCCGTTCATCGTGCATTGCAACGACATCCTGGAAATGCAGTCCTTCGGGTTCGCGGCCAAGCTGCTTGGAGGCAAGGTCGTCTATCACCATCACGCCCTGAACCGCATGATCTTCCCCAACCGTCTGCTGGTGGGGGTCGCGGACGCCGTCATCGCGGTGTCCGAAATCTGCCTGCAGGCCGTCGCCTTCGTGGGCGCGGACAAGGCGCGCTACGTGCTCAACCCTATAGAAGTCGGCCTGGTTGATCGTGGGGCTGCAAGATCGCGGGTCTGCGCGGCTCTGGGGATAGATCCCAGTCGGGTGCTGGCGGGTTTTGTGGGCAACTTCTGGGAGCGCAAGCGGCCGTTGTTCTTCCTGGAGGCCGCGGCCGCCATGCTGGCCAAGCGGCCGGACTTGCATTTCATCCTGTTCGGCCGTCGCGCCGACTACGAAATCGAGGATCTGGAGGCGCGTGCGCAAGCCCTGGGGCTTGGCGAGCGGATCACCTTCGCCGGCTTTCTCATGCCGGCCGAGGATAACATCGCCGCGATCGACTTGCTCATGGCGCCCGCCGTCAACGAGCCCTTCGGCCGCACGCCGATCGAGGCGGGGCTTCTGGGAACGCCCTATGTCGCCACCGACGATGCGGGCCATGCCGAGATAGGTCGTCGCTGGGGTGGAGGACGCCTCGTTCCGCTGCAGGACGAGCCAGGCCAATTCGCCGAGACGGCGCTGGCCGTGCTGGCCGCGCCCGACGAGGTGCTGCTTGGTCCCTCCGCCCGCGCGGCGGTGGTCGAGGATTTCTCCATCCGCGCCCACGCCGCGGCCGTGGAGGCGGTCTATCGTCGACTGGAGGGCGCGCGCCAGGCCTGAGCCAGGCGCGCGCCAGCCGTTCCGTCAGGCCTTCACGGCTTTGACGAGCCGCCACTTGATCTTGGAGACCAGCTTTCGCAGCGGGCTGCGGTGGATGGCCCGCGCCGCCAAGCGCACGGGCGACAGGTTGCCGGGTTCGCACATGACCGGACCTTCCAGCGACAGCACCGGCTTGCCGCTGATGTTGGCGATGGTCTGGGCCTGGGCCAGTTCGCTTTCGATGAAGATCTCGGCTTTGCTTCGCTTGTAGTATTCGCCCTTGAAGCTGCCGTGGACGCCCGCTCGCCGCCGTTCCTCGGCGGTGGGCAGGTCCAGCATGATCAGTTCACCGTACTCGACGCCGTTGGCCTTCAGCCAGGCCTCAGTCTCGGGACGATACTTCTCCAGCCTGCTGGTCACCAGGCTGGCGATCTTCTTGGTCGGGATGGTGCGAGGGCGCGCTTGGGTCAGGAACCGGAGATAGCGTTCGCCGTCGTCGTTCTCCTCGTCGGTGGGGTCGTGACAGAGCACGCCGTCAATATCCACGCATGCTCGCGACAGGATCGCATGGTGCAGCGCGTTCCACTCGAAGACGCGCGGCTGCGGAACTGTGGCGAGGATCACGTCGGCTGGAGCCGGGTCTGCCTTGACGCCGTACGCGGCCAGAAAGGTGAATTTGATCCTGTCTGCGAGCGGGGCGAGCACCGCCCGCGCCTCGAGCATCGACCCGCCGGTGTCGATGCTGTCATCGACGACAAGCGCGTGTCGCACGTCCTCGAAGTCCACGTTCATCCGCTTGACGCGGCGGGTCTTGCCGGATCCCAGCAGGCGGCCATGGGCGAAACTATTCATTTCCGCCAGCGGAACGTTCAGCGCGAGCGCGATCATGGTGGCGGGAAGCATGCCGCTTCGCGCGACGCCCACCACTACATCG
This sequence comes from Caulobacter hibisci, assembly GCF_016135805.1. Classification (GTDB taxonomy): domain Bacteria; phylum Pseudomonadota; class Alphaproteobacteria; order Caulobacterales; family Caulobacteraceae; genus Caulobacter; species Caulobacter hibisci. The sequence goes on along the minus strand of NZ_JADWOX010000034.1, from coordinate 20,810 downwards.
ACGTCGCGCGGAATCTTGTGCAATCCGGAAAGGATGTCGGCGTGCAGGTCTGCGATTGAGCGAAAATGCATGTGTTCCTCAAGACCCGTTCGTCCGTCATCTCAGGCGGCGCCGCAAGGACGGGGGCTCTCGCCGCGCCTCCGTCGGTTGAACAGCCACACGGCGCTGACGAGGGCAAGTCTGTTCACAGCGATTTGCCACGAAACGCCAGCGACGGTTCGTTTAGTTCGCTAGATTTTCGACAACACCATGAAGATGAAGGCATTTCATTAGATTTTCATCTTACGGGCGCAGCTCCCCCTTTGCACTGTCATCTGGAAGGCTATAGATGACGCTGTCACAGGCCGTGCTGGGAAAAATTATGGCTGCCTTCGCATGCGGCCGCGCCTTTGCCAGCGCGCTTGACCTGCAACGGTCTTTCAGCCGCGCCAAGTTGTGAGAAAACGTGGAAATTAAGCGCCCGCTCGTCTCAGTCATCTCGATTTTCCACAATCGAGCTGCAGAAGTCGAAGTTTCCATAGAAAGCTTGCTGAGCCAAACCTACGAGCCGCTTGAGATCATCGTCGTCGACGACGGTTCGACTGATGACACGCTGGAGCGCCTCAAGCGCTTCGAAGATCCGCGGCTCACCATCGTTTCGCAGGCCAACAAGGGTTTCACCACCACGCTGAACGCGACGGTGAAGGCTTCGCGGGGCGAGTTCGTGGCCATCCACGGGTCGGGAGACATCTCCTATCCGCTGCGCATCGAGCGCCAGGCGGAGGTCTTGTCCTCCCATCCCGAGGTGATGGTGGCGGGTGTCTATGTCGACAACGAGGGCGGTCGTTCGCGTGTCTACGCCGACTTCGAGCCCCGGCCTCTGACATATTTGCAGACTTATCACTACAGCCCGATGACCCATGGCGAGGTGATGTTCAGGCGCAGCATGTTCGACCGTCTCGGCGGCTACCGTTCGTTCTTCAAGTTTGGTCAGGATCATGACCTTTGGTGTCGGATTGACCGGGCCGGCGGCGCCTTCTGGATCGTGCCTGAGTTGCTCTATGTAAGGCGGCGTTTCGCCGGCGTGGTGAACGCAGACCCGGCCAAGCTGATGCAGCAGGCCTTCTATGCCGACTTCGCCGAACAGTGCGCGTATGGCCGTGCGCCGGACGAGCCGGATCTGATCGACCGCTACGGCGCCGCCGCGCCGTTCTTCGCCAAGCGTTCCAAGAGGTTGGCGCAAAAGCTTTCCGGTCTAGGCGTAGAGGCGCTGGCGCGAGGCGAAGACGCGCCCGCCCGCCTCCTTATAGCGGCCGCTCGTGGTCAGGTGGTCAGTCCAAAGACATTGTTGCTGTCCTGGATCGCCGGGCTGTCGCTGGCCCATCCCGCGCTCTGGCGCGGTGTGGCGCCCGTGGTGCGCCCGCTGCTCGGCCGCGGGCGAAAGTCATGAGCATGATCGTCGCGCCCCGCACCCAATCGCTCACGGAAAAGACCGCCATGCAAGTCGCTGCCGTGATCCCCGTCCGAAACAGGCGGGATGTCCTGGTCCGCGCCATTCGCAGCATCCAGGCCCAGACGTCACCGGTGGCGGAGATCATCATCGTCGACGACGCTTCCACCGACGACACGCCGGACCGCGTGCTGGCCATGGCGGTGGAAGATCCGCGCATAAAGCTCCTTCGCCAGCCTGCTCGCGCCGGAGCCAGCGCTGCGCGCAATCGCGGCGTGAACGCTGCCGCTGCTGACTGGATCGCCTTTCTGGACTCGGACGACGAATGGTTCCCCGAGAAGATGGCGTTGCAGGCGGCCGCCTTGTCGGCGGCCCCGGACAGCGTGGCCAGCTTCACCGCCCAGCAGATCGTCTCCGACGACGGTCCTGCCGCCGTGTTCCGACCAGCCGCCGATATTTCGCTCCGCGACCTGCAACAGTTGAACGTACTGAGCACGACGTCGTCGGCCCTGGTTCGGCGCTCGTCCTTAATCGAGGTCAAGGGGTTCGACGAGTCCCTGCCGAGTTGCCAGGACTGGGACCTGTGGTTGCGCCTGCGAGCCTTGGGCCCGTTTGCGATCGTCCGTGAGCCGCTGGTCAGCTTCTACCAGTCGGGAACGGACCGGATCAGCCGGAACATGGAGGCTGTGCTCAAGGGGCACGAGGTGCTGTTCGCGCGGATCGAGAGCGAAGCTCAGGGCGGCCCGGTTTTCCGCCGGCGCCTGCGCGCCAAGCATCAGATGCGAATGTCGCAGATCTACCTGAAGGATATGGGGCAGCCGCGGACCGGTTTCGCCTATGCTTTGCGTTCGATGTCGCTCTGGCCGACGAAGACTGCTTTTCGGCTAGCCGTCCAAGCGCTCAAGGCCATAACCTAGGTGCTCGGGGGCGGCACTTAGGCGCGGGATCGCGCCTCCCGACGTGTCAGACGGTTAAGTTTCACTGAAATAGTGAAGGCAGATGCTCAAATCAGCAGATCCCTCGGCCGTTTCGGGCGAGCATTATGACCTCGTCATCGTCGGCACGGGGTTTGGCTCGTCCTTCTACCTGCACAAGGTGCTCGAGCAGCGTAGGGCGAAGCGCATCCTGGTCGTCGAGTGGGGGGACCACCATCCCCACGACTGGCAGATGGAGAACGAGCGCAACACCGCCATTCGTGACGAAGACACCTACAGCTCCAATTCCAAAAAGCCTTGGAACTATACGATCGGCTTCGGCGGCGGCACCAACTGCTGGTTCGCCCAGACTCCGCGCCTGCATCCAACGGATTTCAAGCTCAAGACGCTCTACGGCGTCGGCGCCGACTGGCCGATGACCTACGAGGACCTCGAGCCGTTCTATGGCCAGGCGGAAGACATCATGTCGATCGCCGGCGACCCGGACTCGGCGGTCATGTTCCCCCGGTCGACTCCCTATCCGCAACCGCCGCACCGGCCGTCCACGCCTGACCAAGTCATGAAGGCCGCCCAACCCGGGCAACACTTCATCATGCCGACGGCGCGCGCCAGGGTGCCGACGAAGACGCGCTCGGCCTGCTGCGCCAACCTGCGCTGCTATCTCTGCCCAGCGGACGCCAAGTTCACTGCGAACAATGGCCTGACCGGTCTCTACGAGGAGCCGTCGGTCACCCTGCTGCTGAGGACCCAGGCTGTTCGCTTCGAGGCAGACAACAGCGTCGTCCGCAAGCTGATCATGGACAGCGACGGCAGAACGCTGTCGGTCACCGCCGACCGGTTCGTGCTGGGCGCAAACGCAATCCAGAGCCCGGCCATCCTGCACCGGTCGGGCATGGCTGGTGGGCTGACCGGCGTGGGCCTCACCGAAGCCGTGGGCGTCCATGTCGAGGCCTTGCTTAAGGGCATGGACAATTTCGACGGCAGCACGATCACCACCGGCCTCAACTTCGGTCTTTATGACGGGGCGTTCCGGTCGGAATACAGCGGAGCGCTGATTTACTTCGACAATCGCTGGACCCACGGCCTGCGGCCCGAACCCGGACGCTGGCGCCAGAGCCTGCCATTGATGATCGTCTGCGAGGATCTGCCGCAGGCGGGCAACACCGTCACCGTCGATAACGAAGGGGGCGCGCGGGTGACTTTCGGGGGACCCCACGCCTATGCCCAGCGCGGCCTCGAGGAAGCGCAGAAGAAGTTGCCTGGATTGCTGGCCCCGCTGCCGGTCGAAAAAATCATCTACCGCTACGAACGTCCTACGGAATCGCACCTGCAGTGTACCCTGCGCATGGGCAGGACGGCCGAGGACTCGGTGATCGACGACAAGATGATCCATCACCGATGGCGAAACCTGACCGTCGTCGGCACCGCGGCTTTCTCGACGTGCTCGTGTGTGAACCCCAGCTTGACCGCCGCCGCGCTTTCGCTGCGCGCGGCCAGCCTGGCCTGAGGAGGCGCGGATGGCTCTTTCCCGTCGGTCGGTTCTGTTGGGCGCCGGCGTTTCCACGCTCGCTCTTGGCGGCGGCGCCTGGGCCTTCGTCACCTCGCACCGCGAGGAGGACCTCGTGCTGTCGGTGCTCCACCGGCTCGTCGGTCCTTTTGAGATGTCCCGTGAAAACCTCACGGCGCTGACCCAGGAGGTCAAGCTGCCGGCGCCGCTAAAGTCATCGGTGCTGGCCACCGTGGAGCAATTGGGCGGTGCCGGCGCCCTGAAGAAGGCGTCGAGCGGCGCGAACGAAAGCATCGTCGACATCGAACGCCGTGCTCTTACCGAATTCATCACGAAGACGGATTATCTACGGCGGGAGGCGCCCAGCGATCCCGTGCTGTATAAGGGCTTTCAATCCTGCACGAACCCCTACGCCAAGTTCGACTTCAGCTAGAGCGAGATTTCGCATACGAGGTGATCGTCCCGTTCATCACATCGTCATGCGCCCGAAGCATCCCAAGCGTGGTCGGATGCCGTTCGACACGTCGTCGCGCAGACGCCCTTCCGCAGGTCAGTGAACCAAGGTCCTTATGTCGCCTCCTCCCGAACAACAGACCCAGGCGATTTCCGCTCCGCCGGAAGCCGCTGCGCCGTCTCCGACCAAGAAGCGCGCGAGCTTCGGTTTCGAGGCCTTCACGATCGCTGTTGCCCGCGTGGCCATCCGCCTGACGGGGTTCCTGTCCAGCCTTATCGTCGCGCGCGTGCTCGGCGCCGAGGGGCGGGGCCTGATCGCGGCGCTCAGCGTCCCAACGTCCTTGGCCACAACCTTCTCCGAATTGGGCATCCGGCAGGCCACCGCCTTTTATCTGGGCAAGCGGGTCTATACGGTCGAGCAGTTGCTTCCGACCCTGCTAACTCTTATCCCCCTGGCTGGCGTGGTCGGTTCGGTCGCCTCGATTGCCTATTTCGAATGGGCGCACGTCGCCGAGGACCAGTGGCTGATCCGCTTTCTGGCGCTGATCACGATCCCCTTGGCCCTGGTCGCCAGCTATTCCACCGGAGTGTTCCTCGGTCGCGAGCGGATCAGCGAGTACCGCAAGGCGTCGTGGCGTCCGCCGGTGTTGAAGCTGGCCATCCTCGTTGTCTTCGCCTGGATGCTGAACGGCGGCCTCTATGGCGTGATGATCGCCGGCGTTGTCGGTTCAATGCTGGCGGCGGGCTATGCGCTGTTCCTGCTGCGCAAGGAGGGGCCGCTTCGGTTCGGCTTCAATCCCGAAATCGCCAAGCAACTGCAGCGCAAGGGCCTGAGCTACGCGCTGTCGCTGCTGGTGCTGATGCTCAACTATCGCATCATGTTGATCCTGCTGACGCGATACGCCAGCCTGGAAACCGTCGGGATTTATTCGCAGGCCGTGCTGATCGCCGAACTGCTATGGGAGGTGCCCAACAGCCTCTCGTCGTTGGTGCTGTCGCGCGGCGTCAATTCCAAGGACGAGCGTGAATTCTCGCTGAAGGTCGTCGCCCTGACCCGCGTCAGCTTCCTGGCGGCCACACTGGGCAGCATCTGCCTGGCCATCGTCTCGCCGTTCGCCTTCCCGATTCTGTTCGGCCAGGACTTCGCCGACAGCGCCTTGCTCTGCGTTTACATGCTGCCGGGCGTCGTCGCGTTTGGCGCCTTCAAGATGCTGAACATCGATATCGCCGGCAGAGGCAAGCCTTGGGCGACCCAGGTCATAATGGTCCCGGTTCTCGCGCTCAATGTCGCCCTTGGCTGGTGGATGGTCGTCAAGTACGGCGCCGCTGGCGCGGCCTGGTGCTCGAGCATCTGCTATATCGTTGCGACCGTCGCCTATGTCGGCCTCTATTCGCGACTGACTGGCCTGAAGCTGCGGGAGATCATCCTCTTCCGGAAAAGCGATTTCCTGATGGTGCTGCGGTCTCTGCCGTTCAAGCTGCCGTTCCTGAAGTTCACCTGAGGCTGGCGGGCGACCCACCGGTCTGCGGGGGGCGGGTCTTCCGCAGACCGGTGGGTCAGCCCGCCTTGAACGCGCCGTCTTCCGGGATGTTGCGGGTCCTGAGGAAGGCGGCAAAGCCCCGAAACTGGTGCTTCAGTCGGAAGAGGTGCTTGCGGCGGCCCAGGATGGGATCGTTCGATGGCAGCACCAGATCGCGGGCCGAGCGGGCCAGGGCGCCGATGATCGCGCGTGCGATGAAGCTCGTCGCGAACAGGTGCTTGGCGAACAGGGCGCCGTCGCCAAAGCTGTAGCCGGCGTTGAGCTTCTGGGCGTCGGACAGTTGTCGGCGGCCATGAAAGTGGCTGACGACGATCTCGGGCGCGTAGCGCACCCGGATGCCCTTGATCCGCGCTCGGACCAGAAGATCGCTGTCTTCCGCCGAGACGAAGCGCGCGCCGGCGCCGAACCGGACGTCAAACTCGCCCAGCTCCTTGATCACGCGACGGTTGAAAGACAGGTTCGCGCCCATGATGAAGCCGCTGGGCATGCGCATCTTGTCGAACACCTTGGGCTCGGGGTCAGGCTTGATCGTGATCGGAAGGTCGCGCGTGTCGCCGAGGTTGATGCGTCCGCCGATGATGGCCGGCCCGCTTTCGCTGGCGAAGGCGGCCTTGATCTTGTCGAGATAGTCGGCGGCCACCACGCAGTCATCGTCCGTCATGGCGATGATCGCGCCCCGGGACTGGCTCAGCCCGGCGTTGCGCGCGCGGGCAAGGCCAGGCAACAGGCAGCGTATGGCAACGACCGGAAACGACTGACTCTCCGCCCAGGACCTGAGCAGATCGGGCGTTGCGTCCGTCGAGGCGCTGTCGACCAGCACGATCTCGGCGGAGACGTTTCCGCTCGCCTGGATCGCTGCGGCGAGGCTGTCCAGCGCGTCGCGCAAGGCGTCGACGCGGTTGCGTGTGCAGAGGATCACCGAAACATCGAGCTGGGCCGGACGGTCGGCGGGGGCGTACAGAACCATGTCGTTCACGTGTGTCATCACTCGCGCATTGCCGGTCTTGGACATCATGTCTGGCGGCCTGGTCTCACGGCGCCGAGCGTCGTGGGACGACGCCCGACCTATACATCAATTGCGGCCCGTCCCAACCAGGGCGACCCGGCTCGTGAGCCTCCCGTCAGGATTGCCGCCGTTCGAGGCGAGTTGGCGGGCGGTCTTCGCGGCTAAAGGCCTACGCGGGCGCGCAGGCGCTTGGTGACCGGCTGGTTCCAGGCGTAGGCTATGGCGCCGCGAGGACGTCGGGCGATCTGGCGCAGCGCGTCGGCCCGGCGCCCCTCGCTCCACAGCCGGTGGGCCAGGTGTCCTTCGTGGATGTCGGCCATGCCCTGCCGATAGCGCTCCAGGGCGGCGCGCACCTCCGGAGCCGCACCGGCGCCGTAGTGGGCGATGAGGTGGTTAGCGATCCAGACCCGGTCGCTGAGCTTGGGCGCCGTGCGCGTACCGGCCGAGGTCCTGCCGCTCGTCGGGCTCTGGGGGAGCGTGTAGATGTAGTAGGGGGCGCTGACTAGGCGTCCGACCCCGCCCTCAAGGAGGATGCGCATGAAGAACAGGAAGTCTTCAGCGTAGCGAATCTCGGTGGGGTAGGCCAAGCCGTGCGCCTCCAGAAAGCTACGGCGGATTATCGGCTTCAATAGGCCGAAGCGAACCTTGCCGAATGGATGCTCGCTGTCCAGGAAGCGGACCGGATCAAGCACGGTTACCGGTCGTGGATCATGGAAGGCCGCGCCCGCCTCGACCTGGGCGTGGTCGTCGAAGCGGATGTAGTTGTCGGCCACGACGTCGCAACCCTCGGCCCGGGCGACCGCGAGCAGCCGCTCGAGACGCTCCGGGCGCCAGGCGTCGTCGGCGTCGAGCACCGCGACCCACTCGCCCCTGGCCTTGGCGATGGCGCGATTGCGCGCGGCGCTCGGGCCGCCATTGGTCTCGGCCGGCAGCAGCCTGATGCGGGCGTCGCTGGCCTGCAGGCCGCGGACGACGGCCAAGGTGTCATCGGAGGAGGCGTCGTCGGCGACCAGCATTTCCCAGTCGTCAATGGTCTGGGCCTGCAGGCTGGCGGCGGCCCGCGCGATATAGGCGGAGGCGTTATAGGCCGCGACGATCACCGAAACCCGCGGCGCGGTTGCATCCCCCATGGCGTCTCCTGACTGGCCCGCCGTCGAGGTGCACGCGCTCAGGTGCGCAGGACTTCGACGTTGTTTCCGTCCCTTATAGCCGGCGCGGCGACAAGCCAATATCAAGGCGACGTTTCAGGTCCACGACGGCGCAGCTGCACTGTTGGCGCGCGATCATCAGAATGACACGCAGCCGTGTCTTCTTCTCGGACGGCTGTCGGGCACGGATTTAACCCGCCTTGAAAGCCAGCATGCGGGGCATTTAAAAAAAAGTCGCGCCTTGAGACAAGGTTTAACTGCAAAAGAGAAGTTTGAGCGCTTATGAGGAGAAACACCGAACGCGGTTTTGGCGACGCCAGGCGCGGCGATTGAAGGCTGACAGTCTGTTGACGACATTCAACACCAAGCGTGATGACGACCGACTACTGGACGCCGTTGTCGCGGGCCTCGCCCGCGACGAGTTCCAGTACGACGCCCCGTTGTCGAAACTCAGCCGCTGGCGGATCGGGGGCGCGGCCGATCTGGTCGTGACGCCGGCCTCGCGAGACGCCTTGGCGCGCACCCTGCGCGCGGCGGCCCGAAGCGGCCTGCCGCACGTGGTGATCGGCGATGGCTCAAACCTTCTGTTCGACGACGCCGGTTTCCGCGGCGTGGTGGTCCAGATCGGTCGGGCGTTGGGCGGGGTGTCGTTCGGTTCGGACGGCGAGGTCACCGTGGGCGCCGGCCATTGGGTCCCCCATTTCGTGCACGCCACCATCAACCAGGGCCTTGCCGGAGCCATTCATGCGATCGGCATCCCCGGCACCGTCGGCGGCCTGGTGGCCATGAACGGCGGCAGCCAGCGAAAGGGTATCGGCGAGCATCTGATCGCCGCGGAGGTCATCGACTTCGACGGCAATGTGCGCTGGCTCCAGCAGGAAGAACTCGATTTCTCGTATCGCCATTCGCGCCTTCAGGACGGGGCGCTGGTCCTGGTGTCCGCCCGTTTCCGTTTCGAACCCGGCGACGCCCGAGCGCTGCGCCGCGAGGCCGTGGAGATCATGCGGTCGCGACGCGCAAAGTTTCCGAAGGTCCGCGCCAACTGCGGATCCGTGTTCGTGAGCGATCCGCGCCTGTATTCGTTGATCGGGCCGCCGGGCCTCGCGATCGAGCGGGCGGGTCTGAAGGGCCTCGCCGCCGGCGACGCCCAGATCTCTCCCGAACACGCCAATTTCATCGTCAACAATGGCCAGGCCCGCTCCGTGGACGTCCTGGCCCTGATCGCGGCCGCCCGCCGCCGGGTCTTCGAGCTGACCGGCGTCGCCATGCTGGCTGAAGTGCGTCACCTCAGTCCCGTCGGTCAGCTTCGACCGGCTCACGAACTCGCCGACCAGTTCGGCCCACTACCCTTGGAGAACGGCAATGACTGATCGCAACGCGCAGCTCAAAATCGTCGAGCAAGAAGCGGAGAGTGACGTGGCGCCGACCGAGTCGCGCACCTTCGAGGTGATGCGCTCCCGGCTTGAGGGCCAGGTTCGGGTCAGCGGCGCCAAGAATAGCGTCCTGCGCCTTCTGGCCGCCTCGCTCCTGACCTCGGGCCGAGTGGTGCTGCAGAACTATCCCGAGCACCTGCTGGACGCGATCGTCCACGTCGGGATGCTCGACACCCTGGGCAAGTCCTGCGTCGTCGAGAATGGCGTCCTGACGATTTCGGAGGTTTCGGCGCCCCCCACCGGCCTGCATTGGACCGGTCGTTCGATCCGCAACACCCTTCTTATCCTGGGGGCCATGGTGGCGCGCACCGGCGTGGGCAGTGTTCCGCTGCCCGGCGGCTGCAATCTGGGCGACCGCAAATACGACCTGCACGAGCTCGTCCTGACCCGCCTGGGCGCCCGTGTCTGGGAGGAGAACGGCCGTCTGTGCGCCGAAGCGCCCAATGGCCTGACCGGCGCCGAGATCGTGCTGCCGCTGCGCTCCACCGGCGCGACCGAAAACGCGCTTCTGGCTGGTTCGCTGGCGAAGGGCCGCACGGTGCTGTGGAACCCCCACATCCGTCCCGAAATCCTGGATCTGGCAGCCTTCCTGCGGAAAATGGGCGCCAAGATCACGATCAACGGCCAGGAGAGCATCGAGATCTACGGCGCCGAAAACTTGGACGGCGTCACCCATCAGGTCATGCCCGACAACATGGAGGCCATGACCTGGGTCATCGGTTCGGTGATCACCGGCGGCGATGTCGAAATCCTGGACTTCCCGGCCAAGGATCTCGAAGTGCCGCTGATCTTCCTGCGAGAGAGCGGCGCCAAGGTCTTTCAGTCGGAGGACACCGTCATCGTCCGCTCCGGCCGTCCCTATCCGGTCGAGATCAGCACCGGCCCGTATCCGGGCATCAACTCCGACATGCAGCCGCTGTTCGCCGCCCTCGGGGCCTGCGCCCGCGGGGAATCGCGTATCGTCGACCTGCGCTTCGCGGATCGCTACGCCTATTTGAGTGAATTCGCTAAGATGGGCATCGAAGGGCATGTGCGGAACGGCACCGCCCACATCATCGGGACGCCCGCCCTGCGCGGCGCACAGGTCAAGGCGCTGGACCTGCGAGCTGGCGCTGCCCTGGCTCTGCTGGGGCTCGTCGCGGACGGCGCAACCCAGGTCACCGACGCCTGGCAGATCGAGCGTGGCTATGATCGCTTCCTCGCGAAAATGAAGGCGCTTAACGCAAATTGCGCGGTCATCAAGTAAAGTTGGACTTCGCCCTCTTTGGGCGAACAGTTCAGCTGGCAGTTCGGCACGGCCTTGACTCGCCGCCAAGGCCGTGACGCCCTGTCGCTTGTGTCTAGGACGAGTGACTTAGTTCCTGAAGCTAGAAAGTGCGCATGTGAAACGTGCCTATAAATCCGCCAATCCGCTGCGAGCAGCGCTTCGGGCTTGTCGCACGCATTTCATGAGCGCGGCGCTTTTCAGCGGGTTGATTAACCTGCTCTACCTCGTGCCATCGATTTTCATGCTGCAGGTCTATGACCGCGTCGTGCCGACCCGGGGCGGCGGCACGCTCGTGATCCTGTGCCTCGTCTTGGCTGTCTCGCTCATCGTATTCGCCGCGCTTGACGCCGTCCGCATGCGACTGCTGATGCTGTCGAGCATGCGGCTGGAAAAGCGCGCGGCGGGCGACATCCTGCACCGCATCCTGGGCGCGGGCCAAGCCACGCCTCTGCAGCGCCTGCAGGCGATGCGCGACTTCGACACCTTGCGCAACACCCTGACCGGCCCGGCGATCATCGCAATCTTCGATGCGCCTTGGGCGCCGATATACATCATCATTTGCTATATGCTTCACCCGATGATCGGCCTGCTAGCGCTGCTCAGCTCGCTGCTGCTCATCGGCGTCGCCGTGTTGAGCGACTACGCCACCCGCAACGGCGTGGCCGAGGCGAGCAAGCAGGCCAACATCAATTATCAGCTGCAGGATTTCTCGATCCAGTCGGCCGAGGTGGCGCGTGCTTTGGGCCTGCGCAACGCCTTGGTGACACGGCATTTGTCCGATCGCGCGGAGGTGGCGCAGATCCAGGGTGAGGTCGCAAACACCTCCGGATCGTTCCTGGCCGTCACCAAGTTTCTAAGGATGCTATTCCAGTCGATGGCCCTCGCCTTGGGGGCTTGGCTGGCCATCAAGCAAGAGATTTCCGCCGGTGCGATCTTCGCGGCCTCGCTGATCCTGGGGCGGGCCCTGCAGCCTGTCGAGCAGATCCTCAACGCTCTCAAGAACGTGCTTTCCGCGCGTGACGCCTATCGCAACCTGCTGGAGTTCTGCGAGCTGCCCGATGCGGCCGCGCCGCGCACCACTCTGCCCAAGCCGCAAGGACGCTTCGACGTCATCAACGCGACGGTCGAGATTCCCGGCCTCGAGCGCCCGATCCTCAACGACCTGACCTTCTCCGTCATGCCCGGGGAGATCATCGGCCTTGTGGGGCCCAGCGGCGCAGGCAAGTCCACGTTGCTGCGGATGATGGCCGGCGCGATCGAGCCGACCTCCGGCGAGATCCGGATTGACGGCGCCAAGCTCGATGACTGGGATCGCGAGACCCTGGGGCGCAACATGGGGTACATGCCCCAGTCGCCGACCCTGTTCCCGGCGAGCGTCCACGCCAATATCTCGCGCTTCCGCTCCTATCTGGAACCGGCCGGTCCGGATCTCGATCGCCGGGTCGTCAACGCCGCCCAGATGGCGGGCGCGCACGAACTGATCCTGCGCTTCGCTCAGGGCTACCAGACCTCGCTGACAAACCGCGAAGGCGGTCTTTCGGCAGGCCAGCGGCAGGTGGTGGCCCTGGCGCGAGCGCTCTTCGACTCGCCCACGATCCTGTTGCTCGACGAGCCCAACGCCCACCTCGACAGCGGCGGCGAGGCGCGGCTCGTTGAGACCATCGAGGAACTGCGGCAACGGAACGCCACCGTCATTGTTTCCTCCCACCGCACGGGCATCCTTCGAAGCGTCGACAAGATCATGGTTCTCCGCGACGGTGAGATCCAGGTTTTCGGCGACCGCGACGACATCTTCCGCACCGCCGCTTCCGCGCCGGTGCCCGCGCCCCCGTCCCCCGAGCCGGCGTCTGATGTGGGACAATTGAATCAAGGTGATGACGGGCGTGATGCGCGCCAGGGAGGAGCGTGAGATGGCGCTGCCGAACCGCGATCGAGGCATTATGGAGGGCGAACTCCTGCCTGCGCCGCTTCGGGCTCCCCCCGAGGTCGGTCTCGACGATTCGCCCAAGCGGGTGCTCTTGGGAGGCCTGATTATCGCGGGGTTGTTCTTCGTCGTGCTGCTGGGGTGGTCGGCCTTCGCTCGACTTGACGCCGCCGCCTATGGTCAGGGCCAGGTTACCGTCTCCGGGAACCGCCAAACGGTGCAGCACCGTGATGGCGGGGTCATCGAGGCGCTAGACATCCGGGATGGCCAACATGTCCAACGCGGTCAGGTGCTGATCAGGCTGGTCGCAGCGGAGGTGGCCGCGCAGGAGCGCGCATACGCCAACACCGTCATCGATCTCCAGGCCCAAAAGGCTCGCCTTGAGGCCGAGATCAACGGCACGGGCATCCTCTGGCCGGCCGAGTTCGCCAATCTCAGCACCGAGGACCGCTCCTTGGCTGACCGAGCGATGATGTTGCAGCAGCGCCAGTTGCTGGCTCGCCGCAACTCGCTTTCCTCCAGCCGCGCCGTGTTGCGGCAGCAGGCGCAGGGTGTCCAGCAGCAGACAGGCGGCCTCCGGGCCCAGACTGAAGCGGCGGAACGGCAGAAGGAATCCCTGCGTCAGCAACTGGAAAGCACGCGCGAACTTGAGGCCAAGGGCTTTGCATCGCGCAATACGGTTCGCTCCCTGGAGCGCGCTCTTGCACAACTCGAGGGGACCTCGGCCGACTATTCGTCGCGTGTCGCCGCCGCCGGAGAGCAGATCGCCGAGTCCCAGCAGCAGTCGATCCAGGCCACCCGACGCTATACCGAGGAAAGCGCGGGTCTCTTGCGCGACACCCAGTTTCAGCTGAACGAGGCTCTGCCCAAGCTGCGAGCCGCCCGCGAGCAGCTCGAGCGTACGATCATCCGAGCGCCCGTCGCGGGCAAGGTCGTTGGTCTGCGGGTGTTCACCGAAGGCGGCGTGATCCAGGCCGGCCAGGCCATCATGGATATCGTGCCGGACGCGGCGCCGCTCGAGATCAAGGCCAATTTTTCGCCCACAGACATCGACGGCGTCTATCAGGGCCGCGAAGCCGAGGTGCGGTTCCAGTCTCTGCACGAGCGAGACCTGCCGATCCTGCTGGGAACCATCCGAAACGTGTCGGCCGACAGCTTGCTTGATGAAGCTTCTGGCAAATCCTACTTTTCGGCTGAAATCGTGGTCCCGGAAAGTCAGATGCGGCTGCTTCGCGCGGTGCGGGGGGCCGATACTGGAATCCGTCCTGGCGTCCCGGTCCAAGTTCTGATCAAGCTTCGCAAACGCACGGCATTGCAGTACATGCTCGACCCATTGACTGAAGCGTTCAAACGCTCTCTGCATGAGCGATGAATTATCGGACCTTTGACGAGAGCCAATCGGGGAAATTAATGTACAGCCCAGGCAACGCGACGGCGTCACGGCCGGTAGCGAGCGCTTCGACAAACCTTATCGATCTGCGCAGGATTTTCGGCACCATCCGTCGACGGCAGTGGTGGGCGCTGGCCACCGGCGCGATCGTTCTGGCGCTGACGCTCGTCGCATACCTGCAGGCCAAGCCGGTTTACACGGCGACGGCGCGGGTCGGGATCGATCGTCGGGTCGAGGATCTGGTGACGCCGACGCAGGGTGCGGCTGCTCCGCTTGCCACCGACTCCTCGTCGGTCGATACGGAGGTTCAGGTTCTGACCTCGCCGCGTGTCGCCGGCGCCGTCGTTGATCGCCTCGGTCTGGCTGCGCGGCCGGGCTTTGGTGGTTCCCACAAGGATCGGGACCAAGCGATCGAGCGGGTGCGCAGCGGGCTGGCCGTCAAGCGTGAGGGCAACTCCTACGCTATACGAGTGAGCTATTCGAATGGCGACGCAGCCTTGGCCACAAAGATTGTCAACGCCACGATCGACGAATATGTGAGCGGGCAGCGCGGTGACAAGGTCAACGAGCGCAGCCGTGAGACGGCGCTGCTCAGCGATCGCCTCGCAAAGCTAAAGTCCGACGTTCTGCAGGCCGAGGCGGCCGTCGCGCGTTATCGCGGCGCGACGAACCTGATCGACATTCAGAAGGACGGTACGGCGGTCCAGCAGGAAATCTCGTTGCTGAACGGCCAATTGGCTACCGCCAAGGCTGACAATGCCGCAGCGGCTTCTCGCGTCACGGCGTCCCGGGGCGCCGATGGCCTGGAGTCCGCGGTTCTGCGCGCCTTGCGCGGTCAGCAGGCTGAACTGAGCGCGCAGCGCGCCAACCTCGCCAGCAAGTACTTCGACACCCACCCTTCCATTCAGAAGATCGATCGTCAGATCGCCGACGTGAATGCGAGCATCAACAACGAGCTACGCAGCATCCGCGCGGGCTACAATGCCGACCTTCGCGTGAGCGAGGGGCGAGTGGCGTCGATCCAGTCTTCGCTGGACCGCGCGCGTGGCGCCTTGAACCAAGCCAACAGCGCCTCGGTTGAACTGGCCGAGCTTGAGCGCAATGCGGAATCTGCGCGGGGCCTGTATCAATCGCTGCTCGACCGCTACCTGCAGTCTGTCACCGGCCAGGGAACCGAGCGCAGCAATGCCTATGTGATCTCGAGCGCCACGCAACCGTCGTCTCCAGACTCGCCCGACCTAAAGCTCTACCTTCTGAGCGGCGTGATCGCCGGGACGCTGGCCGCTGCGGGCGTCATTCTTCTACTGGAGCTGCTGGAAAGCGGCTTCCAGACGCGCGCCGATGTGGAGAGCAAGCTGGGCGTGCCGGTCATGACCTCGGTGCCGGACCTGGCCGCCTTGCCCGGAACCCGGGTGTCGCGCCGCGATCCGATGGCGCCGGCCAATTATCTGGTCAGCCACGATGGCTCGGTGTTCAGCGAATCCTTCCGGAGCATCCGCGCCGCGCTTTCGCTGGGGCGCGCCGACAGCAAGATCCGTTCGCTGGCCGTCTGTTCGGCGCTGCCGGCTGAAGGCAAAACGACGGTGTCGATCTGTCTGGCGCGGTCGGCGGCGATGGCGGGCCTGCGTACCCTGCTAGTCGATTGCGACCTGCGCCGGCGGTCCTCGAGCGCTTCGCTCTCGTCCAACGTCAAGGCGGGCCTGATCGAGGTCTTGAAGGGCGAAGTCCAGCTTCGCGACGCCGTCATCAAGGATGAGGCGTCGGGCGCCTGGCTGCTGCCGCAGCGGGCGTCGGAAACGCACGATTATGACATCATCACTTCGAAGGCGATGGAAACCCTTGTCGAGTCGCTGCGCGGCAGTTTCGACCTGATCATCCTCGACACCGCACCTGTCCTGGCGCTGGCGGACGCCCGGGCGGTCGCGGCCATGGCCGATGGGGTGCTGTTCACGGTGCGCTGGCGCAAGACTCCGACCAACGCCGCCCACATGGCGCTTGAGCAGCTCGACCGGGCTGGGGCCCGCGTGGTCGGCGCGACCCTGACCCAGGTAAACCTGCAGCAGCAGGCCCGCGCGGGCGCCGGCGACGAGATGATCTACTACAACAAGTTCAAGTCCTACTACGCGACTTGATCCTCGGCAGGCGCGAGGCGTTTAAAGACGCTTCGCGCCCGTTCGGCAGCGCACTCGGCCGAACCCTTGGAGTCCGCTCACACCGTGACCAAGCCTCAGTTGAAATGGTTCGTCGGCATTCTGGTCGTCGCGCTTTCGAGCCCGTCCCTGGCTGCGAACCCCCGCCGCAACCTGGTTGTAGAGAACTACCGCGATGGAGGGCCGCGCGGCGCCAGCTATCGCTGGCTCGATGGAGCCCGTGGCGACATCACGGGCCTACGGCTCAAGGGCTTTGACATCACTGTCGAACGCGGCGGCGTGCGGATCGACAGGAACGCCTCCAACGTGGTGATCCGTGATGGAGCCTTTCGGCTGCGCCAGCCGACACGCGGCAGCAATCTGCCGGTGGCGGTGGAGGTGATCAGCGGTTCGGATATCCTGATTGAGAACGTCTCAGCCCATGATTTCCGCATGGAATCCGTCGCCGGCAAGTATACGAACGGCGACTGCTTCTCCGGCGAGCGCAAGTCGAGCAACGTCACCTTGCGCAATGCGCAAGCGATCGGCTGCTCCGACGGAGGCTTCGATTTCAAGACGGATGGCTTGCTCCTGGACGACGTCAGCGCTGAGGACGTGAACTTTTGCTACCGCATATGGGGGCAGGCTCGAGCCACCACCCTATCCTGTCGGAATTGGCGCAAGGGCGCCGTCCAGGTGCAGCCTGGTGGCAGCCTTTCGGTCGATTTGATCCAGCTATCGGCCAAGCAGGGGACTTTGCCGACGGTGTTTGGCGTCGGCCGGGGCGCCACATTGATCGTTGGGCGCTGCGAAGGCCTGCCCCAAGCTGGCAAACTGCTCTTTTATCAGCAAGGCGCAGGCCCAGAGAATACGACGGTCCGGCTCGGGCCAGGATGCCAGAGACCCTGAACAGCGCTCCAGGGTCCTGGCGAATCGACTATCAGCGGCGGTAGGTGACCGAGACCGAGCCGACGACCGCGTCGATGCTGCGACGGGTATCCAAACTTTCCGATCGACGTTGGCTGCCTGTGAGGTTCGCCTGGACCCGGTAGTGACGGTCGATCAGCCAAATGGCGCCAAGTTCGACGAAGTTGACTTTCGAGTTGCCGTCAACGCCCTCGAAATCGCCTTCATCGTGCCGGAAGTCCGCCGACAGAATGACGTTGCGATAGAGTTCGTGGTCGACCCCGGCGGCCACACGGGTCACCAGCACCGCCGTGGCGGTGGGGATGTCGATGTTCTGCATGAAGCGTCGGCCAGAAACGCGAACCGTGGTCAGTTCTGTGACGAGGTAGCTAAGGCGGGTGTCGAACGAGACGACATCACGCGTCTTGACGCCGGGCTCCTCGAAATCAGCGTGCAGGTAACCTATGCCCAACTGACCGCGGATGAGGGGGGTGATCTCGCTGCGAACACCCGCCAGGATTTCGTAACCCTGCTGATCCCGGTTCACCGAGCCCGGACGATGCAGCCGGTATTCGCGGTTCTCGCCGGCGACGGACATGAAGAACGCCCGTCCGGGATCGGTTCCGTAAGCAACGTCCAGCCCGACTTGGCCTAGGGCGTAGTCGCGAAACTGCTGGTCTAGCGGAGCTCCGTCCAGCGAGGTGGTGTCTCTGTAATCATACTTCGCCGCGTTCGCCGAAAGCTGAACGCCCAAGGGACCCCAAGCGCGCCGCCCCGTGACGCCAATCTGGCTGCGGTTGTAGATCGTCGGTTCCTGGGTGCTGAGCACCTGTCCTACGGCGATCCGGTCCTGAGCTAGGCGTTCGAAACTGGTGTCGACCGTGACGGCTTCGCCGATGCCGCCGTCAAGCCGGCCTTGCAGGCTCAGGCCGTAGGTCGAGTTTCCGGCTTCGGAATATTGCGCTTGCTTGCTGGCGCCGACGAAGGCCTCGGCGACCAGCGCATTGCGTGACCAGTTGGACTTCGCTTGGGCCGATAGCAGCAAATCGCCGATAACGTCGTCGCGACCGTTCGTTTCACGAAAGACGTTGGTGTCGTACGAGACCTTGGCGGTCGCCTGGCTATTGACGGTGAAGGCCCCGATGAGGTCTCCGATCGGATCGTAGTCGGGGCGCGAGCGCTCGCGTACAGGGACGCCGCGAGCCGGGTCTCGCTGGCCGCGGCCAGGCTCCAGAAGGGGATAAGCGTCACGGTCCGACGCATCGGCGCCCGTCTGGGCGCGGACAAGCCCCGGCGTGGCCGCCAGACCCAGGGTTGCGATCAAGACCCAAGCCGACGGCCTGCCCAACAAGCACCGAACACTCATTTCCGCTCTGTCCCGCTTTTTCAGAAATGGCGCTCGGGAACGCGCAGCACGTCGCCGGGGCGGATCACGACGTCGCTGTCGAGGGTGATCTGCCGTTCGGCGCTTTCGCCTTCTCGACGCAGATAGAGCCGCTTCTTGTTGGCGCGATAGGTAAAGCCGCCGGCCGTCGCGATGGCGTTCAGCACGGTCAGACCGTCGGTCGACGGGTAACGGCCCGGCTTCTCGATTTCGCCGAGGATGAAATAGGGCCGGTAGCTGATCAGCTCGATCGAAATCTTGGGATCGCGCAGGTAGCCGCCGCCGTAGGTCGAGGTCAACGCCGCCTGCAGCTGAGGCACCGATAGGCCGGAGGCCTTGACGTCACCGATCAGGGGCATGCTCAGCTTGCCTTCGCCCGACACTTGGAACTCGCCGCTCAGGTCAGGTTCGCCGAACACCTGCACGCGGACCTTATCGCCGGCGCCCAATTGATAGGCGGCGCTGCTTGCTTGCGCGGGCCCCTGGGCTGCTTGCGCTGTCGCGATGGGTTGCGTGGCGCACCCCGTCACGACCAGGACGGCGACGGCCAGGAACACGCCGAACTTTCGGTTACCGCGGAAACCCATCTAAAACTCCAGAGAGACAGCCGGCGGCGAGCGCCAAGCATGCTTTTTAATATGCTAAAGCTGCTCGTTTCCTATGTCATCTTTATAGTGCGCTTGAATAGTCAGCTCGAACCTTGATGCGTGTGTCGGCCTTGCGGCGATGCGTCGGTGGTCGGTATGTAGCCTTGGCCGCGCCGGCCCAGCTAGCGGATGTCCTGTGAAGCCCAAGATCCTGTTCGTCATTAACTCTCTCGCGGGGGGGGGCGCCGAACGGGTTCTCACGACCCTGATCGCCGGTTCCCAGCGTTTCGCCGATCGCTATGCGATCGTGGTGGTCCTGCTGGATCGCGAGGAAGAGGTCTATGACCTGCCCGATTGGGTAGAGACCGTGCGGCTGGACGGCCGCCAGTCTCTGGCGCGCAGCTTCCTGCAAATCTGGGGCCTGATCGGCCGGATGCGGCCGGCGCTGACCGTCAGCTTCCTGACGCGGGCCAATGTCGTGACCGCCATGGCGATGGCCCTGAGGGGCAGGCCGTTCGTGCTCAGCGAGCGCGTCAACACCACGGCGCACCTGAACGAAGGGCGTGCAGCGGCTTTGGCCAAGCTGCTCGTCCGCCTCACCTATCCGCGCGCCGATCGCATCGTGGCCGTTTCGCAGGGGGTCGCCGACACCCTGGCTGAGGATTTCGGGGTCGCGCCCGCGGCCATGGTCGCGATCGCCAACCCCGTGCCTGCCGAGAAGATCGCCGCTCGCGCGACCGAAACGCCGACCATGACGGTGGAGGGGCCG
Organism: Caulobacter hibisci; assembly: GCF_016135805.1. GTDB lineage: Bacteria > Pseudomonadota > Alphaproteobacteria > Caulobacterales > Caulobacteraceae > Caulobacter > Caulobacter hibisci. The sequence continues at coordinate 1,002 of NZ_JADWOX010000034.1, read as the reverse complement.
TATGTCGTGGCCATGGGCCGGCTGGTGCCGAACAAGAACTTCGCCCTGTCCATCGAGGCTTTTGCCCGCTCCGAGGCGCCAGGCCGGCTGCTGATACTGGGCGAAGGTCCAGAGCGGCCGCGACTTGAGGCCCTGGTCGAGAGGCTGGGGGTGTCCGGGCGGGTGCTCATGCCAGGGTTCGCCGCCAATCCCTACGCCCTGATAGCGCGCGCCGAATTCATGGCGCTGAGTTCGAACGCCGAAGGCTTCCCCAACGCGCTGGTGGAGGCGCTGGCCTGCGGCGTGCCGGTGGTCGCTACGGACTGCGCCTCGGGTCCGGCCGAGGTGTTGGAGGCGACCGTGGAGCCGAAGCCCGGCGCCATCGCCGAGGGGCAGGGGGGGCTGCTGATCCCGGTCAATGACGTGGAGGCCATGGCCGCCGCCTTCCGCCGGATGCAGGACCCGGCTCTGCGCGCTCGCCTCAGGGCGGCCGGCGGCAGGCGGGTTCTCGATTTCACGGTGGCCCGCGCCGTCGAGCGATACTGGGCGGTGATCGAAGACACGCTTCGCGCTCGTTGAAATCCTGCGTGTTCGATGGGCGGATTTTGGTGCCTCTCTCCTCGATAATCTGGCGCCTGCTATAAGCTTGGCCATTTTCGTGAATAACGTCGACGAACTGTTGCCGCTATTTCTCCATGTTGTCGCCAAAAACTATGTGCAGTTGAACGATAGAATCGCGCGATTCGTAGCGTTGTTTCTCTGAGCTGAAATCTGCCGCTTGTCAGCGGTGTTGGCGAACAGTATGGTTAATCGTCGGGTATCTGGGGCGTTTGGCTTCCTAGCAACTTGTGATCTATGGCGAATTTCGGCGTGTGTACTCACGCCTTAATCTTTGCTGTGCGTCCTTGAATGCTTTGCTTGAATTTTATGCTCCTGAGTATTGAGGACGCGATGTCGGCTTAGTCATCGCCTTGGTTTAGGCCGCTGTAACGTGGACGGGGGGCTATGAGTTCGCAAAGTAAG
>NZ_JADWOX010000033.1 GCF_016135805.1 Caulobacter hibisci | reverse complement strand
GCCAGACGGTCGTGACTTCGGGCGGCACGGCTCCCGTGACCTTCGCGGTCACCACCGGTGCGCTGCCCACCGGTCTGACCCTCAACGCCTCGACCGGTGCGATCTCCGGCACGGCCACCGCTGCGGGCGCTTACAGCTTCGCCGTCACCGCCATCGACGCCAACAGCCTCACCGACGCCCAGACCTATACCGGCACGATCGCTTCGCTGCTCCAGTCGCCGAGCGCGGGGGCGGTCACGATGAGCGTCGCCGCCAACAGCACCGGCAATCCGGTTGCGCCGGCGTTGTCAGGCGGAGCCGCGACGTCGGTCGTCATCGTCGGCCAGCCGAGCCATGGTACGGCCACGGCGTCCGGCCTGTCGTTCGCCTATACGCCGGCCCCCGGTTTCTCGGGTTCGGACAGCTTCACCTACACAGCGACCAACGCCGCGGGGACCTCCTCGCCCGCCTTGGTGACGATCGCCGTCTCGGCGCCGACCCTGATCCTGGCGCCGACCGGCGCCCTGGCCGGCGGAACGGTCGGCTTGGTCTATGCCCAGACCCTTTCGGCGTCGCGAGGAACCGGCCCCTATGTCTATGCCGTTTCGGGCGGCGCCCTGCCGGCCGGCCTGACCGTCGATCCCGCGACCGTGGCCGTCTCGGGTACGCCGACTACGGCCGGAAGCTACGCGTTCGACATCCTCGTCACCGACGTCAACGGTGCGACGGGAACGGCGGCCTATACGATCGTCATCGCCCCGGCGCCCCTGGCCGCGCCGAACGCGGGCGCCGTGTCGATCACCGTCGCCGCCAACAGCGCGGACAATCCGGTCGCGCCGGCGCTGTCGGGCGGGGCCGCAACCTCCGTCGCCATCGCCGGCCAGCCGGCCCACGGCGCGGCTACGGTTTCGGGCCTGTTGATCGTCTACACTCCCGCCGCGGGCTTCTCCGGCGTGGACAGCTTCACCTATACGGCCGCCAACGCTGCAGGGGTCTCGCCCCCCGGCCTCGTGACGATAACGGTCACCGCCCCGACCCTGGTCTTGACCCCGGCCGGCGGTTTGCCCGACGGCATGGCCGAGGCCGCCTACGCCCAGACCCTCACGGTCTCCGGCGGCGCCTCGCCCTACCACTTCGCCGTGACGAGCGGCGCCCCGCCCCCCGGCCTGACGCTGAACGCCGCTTCGGGCGCCATCTCCGGAACGCCCACGACGGCGGGGAGCTATGGCTTCCAGGTGACGGCGACCGACGCCAATGGCGCGACGGGCTCTTCGGCCTACACGGTAACGATTGCTCCCGCGCCGCCGGTGGCCGCCGACTCCACGAGCGCCACGGTGCCGGCCAACACCCAGACCGAGGCCGGCCAGAACGTCAGTCTCAACCTTTCGACCCTGGTGACCGGCGATGTGACCGAGGTGCGCATCGTCACCCAGCCGCAGCACGGCACGGTGACCTTGAGCCAGACCCTGGCCATGCGCGGCGGCGGCGGTCTGTTCATGATGGCCATCGCCGGCCTGTCGACCCCGAGCCAGTTCGTCGCGGTCTACACCCCCGACAAGGACTTCCAAGGCGTCGACAGTTTCGCCTTCGTCGCCGTCGGTCCGGGCGGGGTTTCGGCCCCGGCCGTCGCCACGATCACCGTGGTCGGACGTCCGCCCACAGCCAAGGCGCTGGCCGCTGCGACCACCGACGGCAAGACGGTCTCGATCGAGCTGACCACTGGCGCCACAGACGGGCCGTTCACTGGCGCGACGCTCGGCGCAGTCACCCCTGCGGACGCCGCGACGGTCGCGCTCGTGCAGGGCGGAACCGCCTCGGCGCGCACCTTCCGCCTCGACGTCACGCCCGAGGTCCGCTTCGGCGGGACGATCAAGATCGACTACACCCTGACCAACGTGTTCGGCGACTCCTCGACGGCCACCGTCACGATCCAGGTTACCGCCCGCCCGAACCCGGCGGCCGACCCGGTGGTCCAGGGCATAAGCGACGCGCAGGGCGAGGCGGCCCGCCGCTTCGCTCAGGCGCAGGTCGACAACTTCATGCGTCGGGCCGAACGCCTTCACGGCGCCGATTGCCTGGCCTCGGGCAACGGCGTGACGCTGTCCGCGGTCGACATGGACCGCACCGACGATCCGCGCGGCCGTGTCGGCGGGCCGGCTCCGGACGGGGTGAACCGCGCCTCGGACGGCTCCAATGGCGGCGCCGCCTCCAACGCCGAGGCCTCGGCCGCGGTGCGGGGCTGCCGTCCGGGCGACGCGTCGGTCTGGACCAGCGGGGCGATCTCGCTGAGCACGCGTGACGCCTCGGGCGACGCCTCGAAGATCCGCGCCACCAGCAGCGGGCTGAGCCTGGGCGTCGACAAGCGCGTGTCGGAGCGCGCCAGCGTCGGGATCGGCGTCGGCTACGGCGAGGACCGCAGCCGCGTCGGCGGCGACGCCGGTCGGGTCTCGGCCCAGAGCACGGTAGTGGCCGCCTATGGCAGCCTGGCGCCGGCCGACGGGCTGTTCATCGACGGCATGGTCGCTCGCGGTTGGCTCGACTTCGACACTCGCCGCCTGGATCCCACCAGCGGGGTGACGACTTTGGGCGCCCGCGATGGCCGCTTCACCGTTGCGGCGCTGTCGGCGGGCGTCGACCGGCGGAGCGGCGGATTGAGCTGGTCGCCCTATGGACGCCTGGAATATCTGAGCGGGTCACTGGACGCCTACCGCGAGCAGGGTGCGGGCATCTACGATCTTCGATTCGATCGCCGTTCCCTGCGCTCGACACTGGGAGTGCTGGGGCTCCGCGCGGCCTATGAGCGTCCGACCGTCGCCGGGATCCTGACCACCTCGCTGCGGGCCGAATGGCGTCACGAGTTCTCCGGCGGATCGCGACAAGGCGTCGACTACGCCGATGTCCCCGGCGTCGCCTACTACAGCCTGCCCGCCTTGGGCTGGTCGCGAGAGCAACTACTCATCGATCCGGGTCTGGGCCTGCTGCTGTCTTCGGGTTGGGAACTGGGGCTCGATGCGGGGCTACGGCTTTCGGATGGCGAAAGCGCGACCCAGGCGCGGGTCGAGGCGAAGAAGCGGTTCTAGGAAAGGGCAGCCCGCAAGGTCCAATCGCTTGGACTTTGCGGGTTCGCCGGATCCACCTCTGCATCGGGAGCGCGCCAGAATTGTCCGGATGGACGTGCACAGCTCGCACTCTTTCGAGATCAGAAGTGCGGTCGATTTCGATCGCTCACTACCCGGGTGGAGCGGTTCAAGCAAACTGCTCCACCCATTTAATTTTGGATCACTATCCCTTGGCCCGGACGAAAATCGTTTAATTTCCGGACAGACCAATCGCTCCAGTCGACGTCAGACGTCGACTTCGGCGTCCAGGGCGTTTTCCTGGATGAACTCGCGGCGCGGTTCGACCAGGTCGCCCATCAGGCGGCTGAACATGTCGTCGGCGTCGTCGGCGTGGTTGACGCGGACCTGCAGCAGGGTGCGGGCGTCGACGTCCAGCGTGGTTTCCCACAGCTGGTCGGGGTTCATCTCGCCCAGGCCCTTGTAGCGCTGGATGGTCAGGCCCTTGCGGCCGGCGTCGAGCACGGTCTGCACCAGATCGAGCGGACCACGGATGGTGCTGGACTTGTCCTTGCGGCGATAGATGGCCGGCTTCTCGAACACCTCGGCCAGCTTGACCGCGCGTTCGGCCAGGCGGCGGGCGTCGGCGGCGTGCAGCAGCACGTCGTCGAGCACGATGCGTTCCGACACGCCGCGGCGCACGCGGGCGAAGACATAGCCGGTGTCGCCGCGCTCGCCGCTCCAGGGACCGTCGCCCTCCTCGTTGTAGAGGTTGAGGCGGGCGGCGGCGGCGTTGGCGTCGGGCGTCTCGCCAAGCAGGCCGGCCAGGGCCGCCTGCTCGACGGCCGAGGCCGGGGCGCGGGCCGCCAGGCGGTCGATATTGCCCTTGGCCGAGCGGGCCAGTTGCACCAGGGCCAGCAGGTCCTGGCCGATCAGGCGCTCGCCCGAGCCGAGGTCGAGCTCGGCCCCCTCGACGCCCTCGTCGACGAGGAAGGCGTCCATCTCGGTGTCGTCCTTCAGGTAGCGCGAGGACTTGCCCTTGCTGGCTTTGTAGAGCGGCGGCTGGGCGATGTAGATGTAGCCGCGCTCGATCAGCTGCGGCATCTGCCGGTAGAAGAAGGTCAGCAAGAGCGTACGGATGTGAGCGCCGTCGACGTCGGCGTCGGTCATCAGCACGATCTTGTGGTAGCGCACCTTGTCCGGGTTGAAGTCGTCGCGGCCGATGCCGGCGCCCAGGGCCGTGATCAGCGTGCCGATCTGGTCGGACGACAGCATCTTGTCGAAGCGCGCGCGCTCGACGTTCAGGATCTTGCCGCGCAGGGGCAGGACGGCCTGGTTGTCGCGGTTGCGGGCCTGCTTGGCCGAGCCGCCGGCCGAGTCACCCTCGACGATGAAGATTTCGGACTTGGCCGGGTCGCGCTCGGAGCAGTCGGCCAGCTTGCCGGGCAGTGACGTGATGTCGAGCGCGCTCTTGCGGCGGGTCAGTTCGCGGGCCTTGCGGGCGGCTTCACGGGCCGCGGCGGCCTCGGCGATCTTGGAGACGATCGCCTTGGCTTCGTTCGGATGCTCCTCGAACCAGGTAGCGAGGCCTTCCTGCACCATGCTTTCGACGGCCGGGCGCACTTCCGACGAGACCAGCTTGTCCTTGGTCTGCGAGCTGAACTTCGGGTCCGGCACCTTGACCGACAGCACGCAGGTCAGGCCTTCGCGGCTGTCTTCGCCGCCGACGCTGACCTTTTCCTTCTTCGAGATGCCCGAGCTCTCGGCGTAGTTGGTGATCACCCGGGTCAGGGCGCCGCGGAAGGCCGAAAGGTGCGTGCCGCCATCCCGCTGGGGGATGTTGTTGGTGAAGCACAGCATGTGCTCGTGGTAGCTGTCGTTCCACCACATGGCCAGGTCGACCTCGACCTTGTCCTTGCGGCCCTTGACGACGATCGGGGCCTTCAGCAGCGGGGTCTTGGCCTTGTCGAGGTGGCGCACGAAGGCCTCGATGCCGCCCTCGTAGTACAGCTTCTCGACCCACGGCTCGGCGTCGCGGTTGTCCTTGAACCAGATGGTGACGCCCGAGTTCAGGAACGCCAGCTCGCGCAGGCGGTGCTCCAGGGTCTTCCGGTCGAATTCGATGAAGGCGAAGGTGTCCTTCGAGGGGAAGAAGGTCACTTCGGTGCCGGTCAGCACCTCGCCGGCCTTGGGGCCTTCGTCGCGCACGGGCGAGACGCCGGTTTCCTTCAGCGAGGTCACCGCGTCGCCGCGCTCGAAGCGCATCTGGTGGACCTTGCCGTTGCGGTGGACCAGCAGCTCCAGCCAGTCCGACAGGGCGTTGACGACCGAGACGCCGACGCCGTGCAGGCCGCCGGAGACCTTGTAGCTGTTCTGGTCGAACTTACCGCCGGCGTGCAGCTGGGTCATGATGACCTCGGCCGCCGAGACGCCTTCGCCCTCGTGGATGTCGACCGGGATGCCGCGGCCGTCGTCGGTGACCGTCACCGAGCCGTCGGCGTTGAGGACCACCTGAACCTTGGTGGCGTGGCCGGCCAGAGCCTCGTCGATGGCGTTGTCGACCACCTCGTAGACCATGTGGTGCAGGCCCGAGCCGTCGTCGGTGTCGCCGATATACATGCCGGGGCGCTTGCGCACCGCGTCCAGGCCCTTGAGGACCTTGATCGAGTCCGCGCCATACTCGCCGGCGACGGCTTCTTCGGGAACTTCGGGGACTTGGCCTTCGGTATTCTCGGTCATTCGTCTTCCAGAGCCGTAGACTCAATGGGGGTCAGACCGGCCTCGCTGACGCGAACGCCCAGAGCCCGACCCTTGAGGTGGTCGAACAGCGACTCGTCCGTGCCGGTGAGGAAGGCCTGGAGCTTGAGCGCCGTGAGTTCGTCGGCCAGAGCGGCTCGCCGGGTAAGGTCGAGATGCGCTGCGACTTCGTCGAGCAACACTATAGGATTCGGCGCGGATTCCGCACGCGAAAGTCTCGCCGCCTGGGCCAGAACCAGGTTCAAAATCAGCGCTTTCTGCTCTCCGGTGGAGCATTCCGAGGCCGGACGGTCCTTGTCGACGTGGAACACCGCCAGATCGCCCCGGTGCGGACCGGTCAGAGCCCTCCCCGCGGCCCCGTCGCGAGGCCGCGCGGCGGCCAGGGCCTGGGCCAGCTGAAGCTCGATTTCGGCCTCGTCGGCGCCGTCCAGGGCCATCTGCTCCCAGGCCCCGGTCAAGGCCAGACGGGCCTGGGGAAAGGGCCGGTCGCCGCGGCCGTCGATCTCGGTTTGCAGGGCGATCAGGGTGCGCGCCCGGGCCTGGACCATCAGCGCCCCGGCCTGGGCCAGCCGCGCCTCCAGCACCGTCAGCCAGGCCGGGTCGGCCGGCGCCCCGCCGTCGGCAGCGTCGCTCAGCAGGCGCATGCGCTCGCGCTGGGCCTTGTCATAGGCGTTGGCGTGGCTGGCGTGGGCCGGCTCGGCGGCGAACACCAGCCGGTCGAAGAACTTGCGGCGGTCGGACGCCGCCTCGAGGAACAGGCGGTCCTGGGCCGGGGTCAGCCACATCGGGCGAACGTGGTCGGCGAGACGTCCCGGCGGCACGGTCTCGCCCTCGATGCGGACGATGCGGCGGGCCGCCCCGCCAGCTTCCGTGCCCGTGCCGACCTTGAGCATCTCGCCGTCGGCTTCCTCGACCTCGGCCGCCACGGCCCAGGCCCGGCCCACGGCCTCGCCGGGCATCCGCCGGCCGACCTCGGCCAGGCTCGACCCGCGCAGCCCCTTGCCCGGCGACAGCAGGCTGACGGCTTCCAGCAGGTTGGTCTTGCCCGCCCCGTTGGGCCCGAACAGATAGACGCTGCGCCCGCCGGTCACGAGCTCGGCGCGGTCGTAGGATCGGAAGTCGGTGAGCCGCAGGCGGGCGAGGGTGGCGGACGCCATGGGCGTCTCTTAAGGCAGGTCGCGGGCAACGTCACGCTGGGAGCCAACCCCATTATTCCCGTCATTCCCGCCCTTGTGGCGGGAACCCCTGGTTCCGCTTCCACGTGAGGCGCGAGCGACGTGCTCAGCACGTCGCCCCATCAGCCCTTACGGCTGACAGAGGGGTTCCCGCCACAAGGGCGGGAATGACGGGGTTTTAGGGGCGGGACGCTATTCCCCCAGTCGGTAGGCGCACAGCTTGTTGCCGTCGAGATCCCGGAAGTACGCGAAATAGGCCTTGGGCATCCGCTCGCCCGGCTGGCCCTCACAGGCGCCGCCCAGCTCGATGGCCTTGGCGTGGAAGGCGTCGACCTCCTCGCGGGTCTCGAAGTCGAAACCGCCCATCATGCCGTTGCCGATGCAGGCCGGATTGCCGTCGTAGGGACCCAGCACCCCGAACATGCCCACGCCCTTGCCGCGATAGAGCCGCCCGCCGGACGGATGCTCAAACAGGGGCTTCATGCCGATCGAGCCCAGCAAGGCGTCGTAGAAGGCCTTGGCCTCCTCCAGCCGGTTCGAACCGACGGTCATGTAGCTGATCTTGGCCATGGCGAGCCTCCCGTTTTCTTATGAAACGGACGGTGGCGCGTGGAGCAGGCGGGCGTCAAGAGGCGTGCTAATCCCTACTCCGCCGCCGGATTTCACCGACGCCCTACCCGAAATACCCCCGCGCCACCTCGACTTCGGTCAGCCGCCACACCCCCGCCGCGCCCAGCAGCACGCGGCGCAGCTCGACCTCGAACACCGTCCGGGCGGTTTCGCGGTTCACCAGTTCACGCACGGAAACCTCGAACGGCGCGTCGATCGCGATCGACCGGTGCACGGCCGAGTTCATGACCGCGAGGTCCACCGCCCCGTCCAGCGAGGCGAAGGCCGCCGCGACCGCTTCCGAACGCTCGAACCAGGTCGCGCAATCGGTGAAGTCGACCGCCTCCCACAGGGTCAGCATGCGGTCGAAGAGGTCGTCGAAGCGGTCCTCGCGCAGCAGGCCGGCGGGACCGCCGCGTGAGCTCACTGGCTAGCGCCCAGCACCTTCTGCAGGAACTGGGTCTCGACCTCGCGGCGACGGTCGTTGTTGAGCTTCTTGAGGAAGCCGTGGCCCTCGTCCTTGAACTGGACGTACCAGGTCTCCACGCCCTGGGCGCGCAGCTTCTCGACCACCTGGTCGGATTCCGATTTCGGCACGCGGGGATCGTTCCAGCCCTGCATGACCAGCATCGGCTTGGTGATCTTGGAGACGTTGTTGAGCGGCGAGATGGTCTCGAAGGCCTTCAGCATCTTGGGGTCGCGCTCGTCGCCGTATTCGACGCGGCGCAGGTCCCGGCGATAGGCCTCGGTGTTCTTCAGGAACGAGACGAAGTTGCTGATGCCGTAGCGCTCGACGCCGCCAGCCAGGCGGTCGGAATAGCGGGTCATCACCGCCAGCGACATGTAGCCGCCGTAGGACTGGCCGTAGACGACGACGCGGCTGGGATCCAGGTCCGGCTGGGTCTTGATCCAGTCCAGCAGGGCGCCGATGTCCTTGACCGAATCCTCGCGCTTCTCGGCGTTGTCGAGGTCGAGATAGGTCTTGCCGTAGCCCGACGAGCCGCGGACGTTGGTGACGATCACCGCCGCGCCGAGCTGCGCCACCGTGTGCTGGTGGAAGGCGTTGAACACCGGCCGCGACTGGCCTTCCGGACCGCCGTGGATGTCGATGATCACCGGGGCCTTCTGGCCGGCCGCCAGCTTGGGCTTGTAGACGAAGGCCGGGATCGAGCGCTTGTCGAACGAGGGGAAGCGCACCAGCGTCGGGCTGACCAGGGCCTTGGCGTCGAGACCGCCCAGTTCCGAGGCCGTCCAGCGGGTGAGCAGGCCGTCGGCGATGTCGAAGCTCCAGGCGTCGCTGGACGCCGTGGGCGTGGCCAGGCTGAAGCCGATCTTCGAGCCGTCTTCCGAGAAGGCCAGGTTCGACACCACCCCGCCCGGCAGCGCCGGCTGCGGCAGGGCCCGGCGGGTGCGGAAGTCCTGCACCACCAGCTTCGAATAGCCGTCCTCGTTGACCACATAGGCCAGGACGCGGCCGTCGCTCGACAGCTTGAAGTCTTCCACGTCCCAGGACCGCTCGCCTGAGACCAGGACCTTTTTGCCAGTGGCGAGGTCGAACTCGACCAGGCGCATGAAGTCCGAGCCCTCGTCCGACAGCATCAGGATCGACTTGCCGCCGGGGGTGAAGACCCCGCCGTCGTAGGAGACCTTGGTCTTGGTCGGGTTGAGCTCGGTGGTCTTGCCGGTGGCTACGTCGAGCAGCCAGCGCTTGCTCTCCCCGATCGAGAAATAGCGGCCCAGCAGCACGGTCTTGCCATCGGGCGAGACGTCGATCGGCGAGACCTGGCCCTCGCCCTGGAAGATCACCCGGCGACCGTCCGGCGCGGCGGGGTCGCGCAGCACGACGTCGTAATTGGCCGAGCCCTTGGTCGCCCGGCTCCAGACCAGCACCTTGCCGTCGGCCGACCAGGCGGGCGACTGGTTGCGGGTCCCGGCTTCCGTCAGCTGGGTTTCCTTGCCCGAGGCGTCGCGGACGAACAGCTGGAACCACTCGTCGCCGCCGGTGTCCTTGGAGAACAGGATCTCGCCGGTGGGTAGGGTGTGAACGCCGGCCACCGGCTCGTCGTGGAAGGTCAGCTGGCTGCGGTCGGCGCCAGGCGCGGCGACCTTGTGGATCTGGTTGGTGTTGCCAAAGCGCGTGACGATCAGCATGCCGCCGTCGCCGGTCCAGTCCTGGAAGGCCGCGCTGCGGGCGTTCTGATAGCGCGCCAGGCCCGAGCGGATCGCCGGATCGGCGACCGGCACGTTCTCGAGGATCTGATTGCCGATCTCGCGGCGCTCGACGGGGGTGGCGGTTTGAGCCAGCGCGGACCCGCCGGCCAGGATCAGGGCGGCGACCGAAGCGCCGAGCAGGGATTTCATCAAGACAAACATCCTCAAAGCAAAACGGGCGCCCCTCGGGGCGCCCGTTCCTGTTCAAGACCGCGCGATCAAACCCGCAGCGGCATCAGCACGTACTTCACGCCCGGATCGACCGGGTCGACCACCAGGGTGGGCGAGGCCGGGTCGGCGAAGCGGAACTCGGCTTGCGGGCCGGCGATCTGGCCGCAGACGTCGAGCAGGTAGCGGGCGTTGAAGCCGATCTCGAAGGGCTCGCCGTCGTAGTCGACCTCGACCTCTTCGACGGCCTGGCCGGCTTCCATGTTGCGGACGGTCAGGGTGATGCGGCCCGGCTCGATGGCCAGCTTCACCGAGCGGCTCTTCTCGGCCGAGATGGTGGCCACCCGGTCGACGGCCTTGGCGAAGAGGTCGTTGTCGAGGGTAAGGATCTTGGCGTTGTCCTTGGGGATCACGCGCATGTAGTCGGGGAACGAGCCGTCGATGACCTTGGAGGTCAGGGCGGCGCGGCCGAACTCGAAGCGGACCTTCTGGGGCGAGACCTGCAGGTCGATCTGCTCGCCGGCGTCTTCGAGCAGGCGGCGGGCCTCGGCGATGGTCTTGCGCGGCACGATCACGCCCGGCAGGCCGGCCGAACCCTCGGGGGCCGGCATCTCGGCCAGGGCCAGGCGGTGGCCGTCGGTGGCCACGGCGCGCAGCTTGGTCTCGCCGCCCTCGTTGACCGTGTGCAGGTAGAGGCCGTTCAGATAGTAGCGGGTCTCTTCGGTCGAGATGGCGAAGCGCGTCTTGTCGATCAGGCGCATCAGCTCGTTGACGTCGACGGCGATGCGGCCCGACAGGCCCTCGTTGCTCATCACCGGGAAGTCGCCGGCCGGCAGCACCGGCAGGTTGAAGCGCGAGCGGCCGGTCTGGATCACCAGGCGCGGGTCGTCGCCGTTGAAGCTGAGCGACACGTCCGAGCCGTCGGGCAGCTTGCGGACGATCTCGTACAGGGTGTGGGCAGGCGCCGTGATCTGGCCGGGCACGTCGATCTGGGCCAGGCCCTCGTCGATGATCTCCATGTCGAGATCGGTGGCCGAGAACGAAAGCGTGTCGCCATCCGCCGACAGCAGGATGTTGGACAGGATCGGGATGGTGTTGCGGCGCTCTACGACGCTCTGCACGTGACCCAGCGCCTTCAGCAGCGCCGCCCGCTCGATGGTAAGCTTCATTTCTCGGTCCAGGCTGGACGCGGGCGCAGGAACGTCGGGAGAATCCCCCAGCGCCCGGCCCCGCCGTCAATGGACCACGGACATTAGCGCAAACGCGGCCACTGGGAAGGGCCTGCAAGGCCTTTGGCGCAAGCCAGGGCTGTGGATCACGGGGGCGGATGGTTGAAAACCTCGTCCCTTGCGCAATGAAGACCACTTCTTATATTGATAATCAATCGCAACAAGAGTTCGCAGCCATGCGCCTCGCTCTCAAGACCGCCACCTACGCCACCATGCACCTGACGGTGGCCATCGCCGTCGCCTACGCCCTCACCCGCGACTGGCGCATCGCCCTGGCCGTGGGGATCGTCGAACCGATGGTCCAGACCGTGGCCTTCAACATCCACGAACGGCTGTGGAGCCGGGCGGACAAGGAAAAGCCGGCGGCGGCGTAACCTTCCTTCTCCCCTTGCGGGAGAAGGTGTCAGCAAAGCTGACGGATGAGGGGTCGCACCAACGCAAAACGCCGCGACAGCGGCCAGGCTGTCGCGGCGTCCTGTTGCTGAGAGACCCCTCATCCGGCGCTGAGCGCCACCTTCTCCCGCAAGGGGAGAAGGATCAGGTCATCAAGCCTTCGTATCGAACGAGCCGCCGGCGTCCTCACCCGAAGCCGCATAGGGATTCGGAGCCGCAGCCGCCGGTTCGGCCGGGGCCGGGCCGGTCGAGCCCTTGGCGGCGACGGCGACCATGGCCGGGCGCACCAGGCGGCCCAGCAGTTCATAGCCGACCTGCAGCACCTGGATGACGCCGCCGGCGGCGACCTCGTCCGAGGGCTGCTCCATCACCGCCTGGTGCAGGTGGGGATCGAACTTCTCGCCCTTGGCCGGGTCGACCCTCTTCAAGCCGTTGCGCTCGAAGCCCGCCTGCAGCTCCTTCTCGGTCATCTCGACGCCGACGATGTAGTTCAGCACCGCCGGGTCCTGCGAATCACGCGGGCTGGCCGCGGTGGCGCGCGACAGGTTGTCGGCCGCGCCCAGCAGGTCGCGGGCGAACTTCTGGATGGCGTAGGCGCGGGCGTCGTTCATCTCGCGCTCGGCGCGGCGCTTGACGTTCTCGGCCTCGGCCGCATAGCGCAGCGCCTGGTCCTTCATGGCGGCGATCTCGGCCTTCAGGGCCTCGATTTCCTGGGTCAGGTCTTCGGCTTCGAAAGCGACATCTTCGGCCGGCGTTTGCTCGTCGGTCATTTCCAAACAGTCCTCATCCATCGATCATCCGGCCGAGCACGCGGGCGGTATAGTCCACCAACGGGATCACCCGGGCATAGTTCAAACGCGTGGGCCCGATCACCCCGATCGCGCCCAACACCTTCTGTCGCCCCGTCATATAGGGCGCCGCGATCACGGAGGAACCCGAAAGCGAAAAGAGTCGCGTCTCGGCCCCGATGAAGATGCGCACGCCCTCGGCGTCGCGGACGTCGTCGAGCAGGCCGATCAGCTGGCCCTTCTGCTCCAGGTCGTCGAACAGCTGGCGCACGCGCTCGAGATCCTCGCGCGGGCCGCCCTCGGCCAGCAGGTTGGCGCGGCCGCGGACGATCAGGGCCCGCTCGGCCCCCTCCCCGCCGCCCCAGGCGGCCAGGCCGTCCTCGACCAAGCGCGCGGCGGTCTCGTCGAGCTGCCGGCGAGCGGTCTCCAGCTCGGCGCGGATCTCGTCCTTGGCCTCTGTCAGGGTGCGGCCGCGCAGGCGGGCGTTGAGGAAGTTCGACGCCTCCTGGAACGCCGAAGGGGTAAGGCCCACGCCGCCGCGCATCAGCCGGTTCTCGACCGTGCCGTCCTCGAACACCATCACCGCCAGGGTCTGGCCGCCGCCGAGCGCCACGAACTCCACGTGCTTGACCCCGCCCTCACGGACCGGGGTGACGACGATGCCCGCCCCGCCGGCCAGGCCCGACAGGATGGCCGAGGCCTCGTTCAGGGCCTCCTCGAAGGTGCGACCCTTGGCGTAGAGGCGGCTTTCGATCTCGCGCCGCTCGTCCTCGCCGACGTCGCCCACTTCCAGAAAGCCGTCGACGAACATCCGCAGGCCGGCGTGGGTGGGCATCCGCCCGGCGCTGGTGTGGGGGCTGTCGAGCAGGCCCAGCTGCGCCAGGTCCTGCATGGTGTTGCGGATAGAGGCCGGCGACAGCTGGATGCCGCCACGCGACAGGGTGCGCGAGCCCACCGGCTCGCCGGTCTCCAGATAGGCCTCGACGACCCGGCGAAAGATGTCGCGGGCGCGGGCGTCCAGCTCGGTAAGGCCGGGCGTCCGAGCGATCGGTCCCGGAAAAAGCTGTGTCATGGCCCTTGGAGATAGGGTGGAGGGGCGAAAAAATCGAGCGGGGACTTGGAGGTTCCCGTCCGGGGGAGGATAAGCGGCGCCTTCAATCCCGACTAGCCCCCGCCAACCAGACCGGAGTTTCCGCATGCGTCCGTCCGAACGCGCCCCCGACCAACTGCGCGCCGTCACGCTGGAGACCGGCGTCAACCGCTACGCCGAGGGCTCGTGCCTGATCGGCTTTGGCCACACCAAGGTGCTGGTCACCGCCACCGTCGAGGAAAACGTCCCCGGCTGGATGCGCAACAAGGGCGCCGGCTGGGTCACCGCCGAATACGGCATGCTGCCCCGCGCCACCCACACCCGCGGCCGCCGCGAGGCCGCCGCCGGCAAGCAGACCGGCCGCACCCAGGAAATCCAGCGCCTGATCGGCCGCTCCCTGCGCGCCGTCGTGGACCTCAAGGCCCTGGGCGAGCGCCAGATCAGCCTCGACTGCGACGTCATCCAGGCCGACGGCGGCACCCGCACCGCCGCCATCACCGGCGCCTGGGTCGCCCTGCGCCTGGCGACCAATTACCTGCTGGAAGAGGGCGTGCTGAAGGCCGACCCGATCCTGGGCCAGGTGGCCGCCATCTCCTGCGGCGTGTTCAAGGACACCCCCGTGCTCGACCTCGACTACGAGGAAGACAGCAACGCCGAGGCCGACGGCAACTTCGTGCTGACCGGCGGCGGCGAGATCGTCGAGATCCAGGCCACCGGCGAGAAGCGCGGCTTCACCCGCGGCGAGTTCGACACCCTGTTCGGCCTGGCCGAAAAGGGCATCGGCGAACTGTTCGAATTCCAGCGCGCCGCGATCGGCAAGTAAGAGGCGTTAGCTCCCTCTCCCCTTCTCCCGTCATTCCCGCCCTTGTGGCGGGAAGCCCTGGTTCCGCTTCCGCGAGAGGCGCAAGCGGCGTGCTGAGCACGCCGCCCCATTCTCACCTGCGGCTGACAGAGGGCTTCCCGCCACAAGGGCGGGAATGACGGGAGATTTGGAAAGTGCGGCGGAACCTATCGCGCCGCCGCCACCGTGATCTCCACCGCATAGTCCGGGCTGGCCAGCCGCGCCTCGACCGTCGTGCGGGCCGGCGGGTTTTCGGGATCGACCCAGGCGTCCCAGGCCGCGTTCATCGCCGCGATCTGGCCGATGTCCGCCAGGTGGATGGTGGCGCTGACCAGCTTGGACTTGTCGGTTCCGGCCTGGGCCAGAGTGTCGTCTATCTGGGCCAGCACCTCTTTCGTCTGCTCCAGCACCGAGCCGCCGACGGTCTCCTCGGCCACGTGGCCCGACAGGAACACCAGGCCGCCCGCAACGACGGCGTCGCTCCACCGCGCCGCCTTGCCGATACGCTCGATCATCCCGAGGCCTTTCCGTCCTGAAGCGCCCGGGCGGTCACACGTCGCCACCCGTCACCCCTCGTATAGGCTGTAGACCCGCACCTCGCGAGCGTGCAGCAGCTCGCCGGGCAGCAGAATCGTCGCCCAGGCCAGCAGCACCGCGCCCCCGGCCAGCAGCCACTGCCCCGACAACAGCGCCAACGCGAACACCGCGATCAGCAACGGCCCGCCGAGCGTCGCCAATACGCAGAGCAGCAGGTACGGCCCCCATCCCAGGGTGGATTGGATAGCCTGCCCGCATTGGCGGCATCGGCCGACGGCGCGACGATTCAGGCACCGCAGCGGACCGAAGGCCTGTCCCTTGGCGCTGCAGGTCGGGCAAACGCCGCCGATGTTCAATCCCAACCGCTGGTCCCTTCGCCGCGAAGCCATTCGCCCATAAGCTTCACCAAGCATGTACGAACGCCCGAAAGACGATCAAGCCTTCGTCAGGCGAACTCGGCGAAATAGCGGTCCCACATCGTGTTGCGAAACAGCCCGCCCGGATCCAGCCGGCGCTTCTCGGCGACGAACCGGGGCAACCCCGGATAGGCCCGCGCCAACTGGTCGGGCCGGGCGTGCAGGCGGTAGGGCAGGTAGAACGAGCCGCCGTGGGCCAGGGCCGCGTCGATCAGGGCCTGGGTGACGGGCTTCATCGCCGCGTCGGCCTTAAGCGTCCTGGCTTGCGAGAACGACATCACCGCCGCCACCCGCTCGCCCGGGGCAAAGGCCATGACGCTTGTGCGGTCGGCGGCGATGTAGCGCAGCGTCACGTTCAGCAGGTCCAGGCCCGACTTCGGAATGATGTCGCGGCAGGCGGCCAGGAAGCCGCCCAGACGGTCGGGCGGCAGGAAATATTCGTGCAGGATGTCGGTGCGGCGGGGATTGCGGTCGGCCAGTTCGTCGGCCGACGAATTGATTAGGGCGTTGCGGGTGACGGCCTTGGCCTCCAGGCTGGGCTTGAGCACCGTCTCGGCGTACCAGCGCAGGTCCTTCCAGGGCTCCGAGCCGATCTGGGCGCGATAGATCCCGCGCACCACGCCGGCCATCGGATCGCCCTTGCCCGACAGTCGTTCGGGTGCGCCCTCGACCCGCCTGAACACCGTCATCAGCGCCTCCTGGAAGAAGTTGCGCCGCGACACCGACAGCCGGCCATAGCCCATGACCACGTCCGGCCCATGCAGGGCCTTGGCGAAGCGAGGGCCGAAGTCGGCGGCCGGCATGGCCTCGTAGGCGGGCTTCAGGCGGACATTGCGGGCCATCTCGACCTCCAGGTCGACGATAACGCCGAACAGGCCGTAGCCGCCCATGGCCAGGGCGAAGAGGCCGGGCTCGACCTCGCGCGAACAGCGCACCAGCTGGCCGTCAGCCATCAGCAGGGTGATCGACCGCACCGTCGAGCCCATCGGCCCCAGCGGCGCGGCCCAGCCATGGACATTGACGCTGAAGGCGCCGCCCAGGGTGAAGTCGTTGTTGGCCTGGGTGACCTTCGGCGCGAAGTCCAGCCGGTCCAGCGCCGGGATGATGTCGCGCCAGCGCGTCCCGGCATGGGCGCGATAGGTCAGGCGCGCCGCGTCGATCGCGCAGCCGCCCCGGTCGAAGGTGATGGCCGTGCCGCCCTGCGCCAGGCTCTGGCCGCCCATCGAGTGCCGCGCCCCGCCGATGCAGACCGGGCGGCCGGCCGCCGCCGCGTCCTTCAGCTCGCGCCGCAGCGCCTCGACCAGACCGCCGTCGATGGCCGGGCGGACGTGGCGAGCCACCGGCGTGGCGTCCAGGCCGCTGGCGTCGTCGAGGATCGCAGAGCCGCCAGTCGCCTGTTCGACCGTCGCCGGAGCGGCGCGGGCCGGCGTCGCCAGCAGCGCCGCGCCCGCCAGCGCCCCGCCCACGGCGTCCCGGCGAGAAAAGGCTTCCGACATGCTGATCGCCCCCGCGTCACAGACGCGGGAGCTTAGCCGCCAGGTTGTGAAGGTCGATACCTCGCGTGCGCGAGACGGGCTCAGGCCAGCGCCTTGCTCGTCCAGTCGACGATCTGCGGGGCGCTCATCAGGCCGGCCGAGCGGGCGACCACCGCATTGTCGCGAAACAGGATCAGGGCCGGGATGCCGCTGACGCCCAGGGCCGAGGCGGGCGCGGGATGGGCTTCGGAATTCAGCTTCAGCAGGCGCACGCGCGGCTCCAGCTTGCCGGCGGCGGCGGCATAGTTCGGGGCCATGGCCCGGCACGGTCCGCACCACGGCGCCCAGACGTCGAGGAGCACGGCCGCGCCCTGGGTCAGGCGGCGATGGCGGTCGAGACCGGCGGCGTCGACTTCGATGGGTTGGCCGGTGAACAGGGCGCTCTTGCAGCGGCCGCACTTGCCGGCGGCGGGGTCGCGGTCGTCGGGCAGGCGGTTGGCCGCGCCGCAGGACGGGCAGACGATCTGCATGGTCGGGGTCCTCTGATCAGGCAGCAGAGGTGTGCAGCGTCACTCGTCCGCGCAAGGCCTATTCGGCGGGGAGCGGCCCCGGCGCGGCGGCGGGCCGGCCCAGCAGGCGGTCCCAGGCCTTGCCGAACGGCTCGACCAGGGCGGCGACCAGCGTCTTGCCGTGGTCCTCGGCGGGGGTCAGGCCGAAGTCGAGGCCCGGATCGCGCTTGGGCGGGATGGCCAGGGTGCCCAGCAGCCAGTCGAACAGCGACAGGGCGAAACCCAGGTTCTTGCCGAAGTGCTCGGGCCGCATCGAATGGTGGATCTGATGGTGGGCCGGGCTTTGCAGCAGATGGCCCAGCCAGCCCCGGAACGGCATCCAGACATGGCTGTGGCGCAGGTGCAGGACGCTGCCGATATAGGCCAGCATCACCAGGTTGACGCCGAACAGCCCGACCGGCTGGGCGTCGGGTCCCCAGGCCCAGACCATCACGCCCTGGGCGATCCCGGTGAAGAAGCCGGCCCCCAGCGGGAAGGCCACGCCCTCGACCGGATGCTGGCGCCACTCGGTCAGCGGGGTCATGACCTCGGCCGAGTGATGGACCTTGTGGAACTCCCACAGCGCCGGCACCTCGTGCAGCAGGCGGTGGACGAGGTAGTAGCTGAAGTCGAAGACCAGGGCGTAGAGGGCGGTGGCCAGCAGGGCCAGGCCCCAGCCCGCCGCGCCGCCGACGGCCGCCGCGTGGCCCGGGCCGAACAGGCTGGTCAGTTCACGGACGGTCAGCGCCTTCCAGGCCATCGAGGTCAGCGGCCACAGGGCGAAGAAGGCCGCGAACAGGATGCTGGTGACGAGGTAGAACTTCAGGTCCAGCCGCGTCGAGGCGTGCCGCAGCATCCGCTTGGGCGCCAGATAGGCCAGCAGGGCCCGGTCGCGGCGGCGGGCGGCGGCCTTGCCGGACACCGGCCGCTTGCGACGGCCGAGACGGAAGAACACCGCCGCGGTCAGGGCCGCGCCCAGCAGCGACCACAGGCTGAACGGGTCGTTGAAGGTCAGCGGCCGCAGCAGGGGCGCGGTGGCGAGCTCGATCAGGAAGTTCGGGTCCATGGCGTCCGCGCGGCGTGGTGTCGGCGCAGACCCTAGGCGCCCGCCGCTTTCGGCGCGGTTAAGGCCCCGTCAGTCGCCCGCCGTCAGTCGTCGTTCAGTCGTCGTTCAGTCGCTAGGGCCGTCTTCGTCGCCGCCGTCGCCCGGCCCGTGCTCGAAGGTCATCAGGTCGCCCGGCTGGCAGCCCAGCTCGCGGCACAGGGCGTCGAGCGTCGAAAAGCGGATGGCGCGGGCCTTGCCGGTCTTCAGGATCGACAGGTTGGCCAGGGTCACCCCGACCCGGTCGGACAGCTCTGTCAGCGACATGCGCCGTTCCAGCAGCACGCGGTCGAGATTGACGCGGATGGACATGGGGCGCTCCGCGCTCAGATGGTCAGTTCGGCTTCGCGGCGAAGGCGCGCGCCCTCGCGGAAGACCTCGGCCAGGACGAACACCACCAGCACCGAGAACCAGGCGTTGAGGGTGAAGGAGCCATCGAACAGCTTCTCGCCGACCAGCATTCGGGTCAGGCCCGAAAACACGTAGCGGCCGACTTCCAGCGCCGCCAGGATCGCCCCCATCACCCGCAGGCGGCGGACGTTGTCGGGGTGGAAGGGGTCGCCCAGGGTCATGGTGGCGAAGATCTTGCGCAGGCGCTCGACGATGGCCATCCAGCCGCCCGACATCAGCGCCCAACCGGCCAGGGCCACGGCCGCCCCCGCTCCATACTTGCTCAGCTTCCCGGCCGCCTCGCTGGGCAGCATCGAGGTCAGGAGGTCGGGATTGAAGCTCAGCAGCAGCACCAGCACCGTGACCAGGGCCAGGAAGCTGACCCACACCCACAGGGCGTAGAAGCTGACGTCGAGAATGATCTTCAGAAAGCTCGATACCGAGCCCGGCCCCAAGGCGCGCATGGGCTTTGTCCCCGCCAGTCGCTCGCGCCCGCCAGCGGGCCCGATGTCTTATAAGTCGAAGCGCGCCCGAGCACGCCGGGACGACTCGGCTGTGCGCCGGTCGCCGGGTTGAAGTCTAGAGCGAGTGGGCCAGGAAGGTCACGGCCGAGATCGGCAGGCCCACGATCAGCGCCACGGTCGCCAGGCGGAAGGCCGAGGTTTCCAGCAGGCTGAACAGGCGGGGCGTCGTCATCAGGGCGGTTCCAGGCGGGGAAATCGGGAGCGGTTTCCCGATGACGCCAAGATCGCCGATCGGCGGCCGACGAACAACGTCGCTTATCGATAAACGATATTAAACTTTCGCAATGATCGGCTCTTGCGGCGACCGCCCGCCGGGGGTCTAACGGGCCGTTCTCTCGTTCTCGGAGCCGCGCGATGACGCTGAAACTGATCAACGGCCAGAAGATCGTCGCCGCCACCCACAATCCGGGCAAGGCCAAGGAACTGGCCGCCCTGCTCGATGGACGCTTCGAGGTGCTGGCCGCCGGCGTCCTGGGCCTGCCCGAGCCGGACGAAACCGAGACGACCTTCGTCGGCAACGCCCTGCTCAAGGCCCGCCACGCCGCCGACCTGTCGGGCGAGGTGTCGCTGGCCGACGACTCGGGGCTTTCGGTCGCCGCCCTGGACGGTGCGCCAGGCATCTATTCGGCCCGCTGGGCCGGCCCGACCAAGGACTTCGCCCTGGCCATGGACAAGGTGGCCGAGCGCATCGAGGAAACCGGTTCGGAAGACCGCGCCGCCTGGTTCACCTGCGCCCTCGCGGTCGCCTGGCCCAACGGCGGTCCGGCCGTCGTGGTGCAGGGCGAGGTGCACGGCACGCTGGTGTTCCCGGCCCGTGGCGACAAGGGCTTCGGCTACGACCCGATCTTCGTGCCCACCGGCTACGACCAGACCTTCGGCGAGCTGGAGCCGGCCCAGAAGGACGCCATGAGCCACCGCGCCGTGGCCTTCGAGAAGCTGAAGGCGGCGCTGTTTGAGTGAGGCCCTTCCACTCCGTTCCCCTCTCCGAGCATCCCCGCGAAGGCGGGGATCCAAGCTGATTTTCCATAAGAGACGCGGCGGGGAAGCTCCAACGTCGAATTCCATCCGGCGCCTCGGCTTGGATCCCCGCCTTCGCGGGGATGCTCGGTTGAAAGGAAGGCGATAGGTGGAAGATCGCGCCCTCCCCCCGCTCGGCCTGCCGCCCCTAGGCCTCTACGTCCACTGGCCGTACTGCGCCCGCATCTGCCCCTATTGCGACTTCAACGTCGTGCGTGACCGGGGGCGGACCGAGGAGCAGGCGGCTTTGGCGCAGGCGATCATCGCCGACATGACCGCACAGCGCGCCCTGACCGGACCGCGCCGGCTACTGTCGATCTTCTTCGGCGGCGGCACGCCCTCGCTGATGGACCCGCTCGCCGTCGCCCGGGTGATCGAGATCGCCAAGGCCCTGTGGTCGCCCGCCGACGACCTGGAGATCAGCCTCGAAGCCAATCCCACCGACGCCGAGGCCGGCCGCTTCGAGGCCCTGGCGGACGCGGGCGTGGCGCGGCTGTCGCTTGGGGTGCAGGCGCTGGACGACGCCTCCCTCAAGATGCTCGGCCGCAACCACGACGCCGGCTCGGCCAAGCGCGCCGTGGCCACGGCCGCGCGCCTGTTCCCGCGCCTGTCGGTCGACCTGATCTACGCCCGCCCTGGCCAGACCGACGCCGCCTGGCGCGAGGAGCTGGCGCAGATGCTGGCCTACGGTCCCGAGCACGTCTCGCCCTACCAGCTGACCATCGAGGCCGGCACGGCCTTCGATCGCGCCGTCGGCCGCGGCAAGATCGTCCCGCCCGACGAGGACCTGGCCGCCCAGTTGTTCGAGACCACGCAGGAAGTGCTCGAGGCCGCCGGCTTCGACGCCTACGAGGTCTCCAACCACGCCAAGGGCGCGGCCGCCCGCTCGCGCCACAACCTCGTCTACTGGCGGGGCGTCGACTATGTCGGCGTCGGTCCCGGGGCCCATGGCCGGCTAACGCTGGATGGTAGCAAGGTCGCCACCACCGCCCGCGCCAAGATCACCGACTACATCGCCGCCGTGGCCCGCGAGGGGACCGGCTTCGAGCGCGAGGACCTCAACCCCGTCGAGGCCGCCGAGGAGCGCCTTCTGCTGGGCCTGCGCATCGACGACGGGGTCGCCTTTTCCGAAATGGCCGCGCTCGACCTGAGGGCAGACACGCCCAAGGTGAAATCGCTGGTCGAGTCGGGCCTGCTGGTCGATGACCCTCATCGTCTGCGCGCCACGCGCCATGGCCGGCTCGTTCTTGACCGGCTGACAGGCGTGCTGGCGACCTGATACGCTCCTGCTTCGCGGGCTCCGGCCCTTCCTCAACGGAAAGTACGCCGCTTGAGCCGATTGCTTCCCCCGCCCGTCCTGTCCGACGCCCCGCTCGCGCCCGGCCTCTACCTCGTGGCCACGCCGATCGGGAACCTGCGCGACATCACCCTGCGGGCTCTGGACGTGCTGTCCGCCTGCGACCTGCTGCTGGCCGAGGACACCCGCGTCACCGGCAAGCTGCTGTCGGCCTATGCGATCAAGACCAAGCTGGAACGCCACGACGAGCACGTCGCCGAGCGGGCGATCCCGGCTATCCTGGAGCGGCTGGAGGCCGGCGAGCGCGTGGCCCTGGTGTCGGACGCTGGCACGCCGATGGTCTCCGACCCCGGCTATCGCCTGGCCCGTGAGGCGATCGCGGCCGGCCATCCGGTGTTCCCGATCCCCGGCGCTTCCGCCGCCCTTGCGGCCCTGACCCTGGCCGGCCTGCCGACCGACCGCTTCCTGTTCGCCGGCTTCCCGCCGCCCAAGAGCGGCGCGCGCAGGACCTTCTTCGAGGAATTCGCCAACGTCCGCGCCACCCTGATCTTCTTCGAGGGCGCTTCGCGGGTGGACGATACCCTGGCCGACATGGCCGCCGTGTTCGGCGGCGATCGCCCGGCGGCGGTGTGCCGCGAACTGACCAAGCTTTACGAGACCTGCGTGCGCGGCCCCCTGGCCGAACTGGCCGTCGACCCGCGCTTCGAAGCGCCCAAGGGCGAGATCGTCATCATCGTCGGTCCCGGCGCCGAGGAGCTGGCCACCGCCGACGACGCCGAGGCCGCCCTGCGCGAGGCCATGGCCCGCCTGCCCCTGGGCGAGGCCGCCTCGGAAGTGGCCAAGGCGCTGGGCCTGTCGCGCAAGGATCTCTATCGCCAGGCCCTGGCCCTGAAGGAGGCCGGATGACGAGCGCCCGGCCGCTTCGCGAGATCCGCAGCGTCCGCGGCGCGGCCGCGCGACGCTCGGGCCGGCGCGCCGAAGCCCTGGCGGCCGCCTGGCTGATGCTGAAGGGCTACCGCATCCTCGGCTTCCGCCTGGCGACCAGAGCCGGCGAGATCGACATCCTGGCGCAACGCGGACGCGTCCTGGCCGTTGTCGAGGTCAAGAGCCGGACGAGCCTGGAGGCGGCGCTGGAAGCGGTCAGCTTCGAACAACGGATGCGCCTGCGCCGGGCCGGCGCCCTGGCCGCTGCTTCGCGCGTCGGGCTGAAGGGCGTTGCCGTGCGCCTGGACCTGCTGGCGCTGTCGCCCGGCCGGCCGCCGCGCCACGTGCCCGACGCCTGGCCCGATGACGGGAGGGCCTGGGCATGACCCGCGACGAGGCCGAAGCGATCCTCACCCAGGCCGGCGAGCGCGACGACGAGGGCTTTCCGCTGTTCGAGGCGGCCCTGGCCTGCGCCGTGCACGACGAGCCCGACCGCGACGAGCAGCCGGCCCTGGACCTGGCCCGCTCCGCCGTCGAGCGCCTGAAGTCGCGCCTGCAGAGCGAGTCGCCCGAGGAGGCCATCGCCGAGGCCATGGCCGGCGACCTGCGGCTGACCGGCGACCTGCTGACCTACGACCATCCCGACAACGCCGACGTCATCGCCATCGCCGGCCGCCGCAAGGGCCTGCCGGTGGCGCTCGGGGTGTTCTACATCCACGCCGCCCGCGAGGCGGGGCTCGAGGTGTTCGGCGTCGACTTCCCCGGCCACTTCCTGCTGCGCATCGAAACCGACGAGGGCCCGCTGGCGCTGGACCCCTTCAGCGAGGGCCGGGTGGTGCTGCCGTCGGAGCTGTCGCGCCGGGCCCTGCGCACCGGCCTGATGCCCGACGTCGCCGCGCGGCTGGACCAGCTGATGGCCCCGATCTCCGACCGCGCCGTGCTGATCCGCCTGCAGAACAACATCTTCGCCCGCGCCCAGCAGGCCCGCGACTGGGCCCGCGCCGAGCGCTCGGCCCTGCGCCGCGCCCTGCTCGACCCCACCGACCACCACCCCTGGCTCGACGTCGCCGCCGCCCGCGAAGGCCAGGGCGCTCTTGCCGGGGCGCTGCAGGCGCTGTCGCGGGCGCAGACGCTGGACGGCGGGGCTACGATCGCGGCCCGGGCAGCGCGAGAGCGGGTGCGGCTGCGGCTGAACTGACTTCGATAGGCGAAGCCATGGCGAAATCGGGACGAGCGCTCCTGAAGAAGGAGCTCACCCTTTATGTTCTTTCAGAACTGAAGGCCCTGGGCTTCGTGCAAGCGTCGCCGACCGACGAGCAAAAGAAGGATCGGCAGTTCGGTTGGCGCCATCCATTGGGCCTGTGGCGCCTTGAGGGCGATACGACCTCATGGATATTCGCGCTGCAGTTTGGCAAATACGGCAATGCCGCCGTGCAGCCCTATTTCGGGAAAATCGAAAACATCCGCTTCGAAGAGATAGGGAATTCGGGCTTGGAGCCTGGCATTCTAGATTACCAAGAGCATTTTACGATATGCACACATCGCCTTTGGCTCGGGATGTTTCAGGTCAAAAGGCGCTTTGGATCCGAACTTCAAATTTCCGACTACGAGAGAACAGCCAAGAAGATCGCCGCCTTTTTCCCGAAGGTGAGGGCGATCATTGAAGGTCGATCGAGGGGCAGTTGGCATATCGTTCGGTTCACGCCATAGCGCGCTTCTATTGAGACCCGAGTGACGGCCCTCGCATTCTGGCGAAATCGCCTTAACTAGGCAGTCGCGCCCCAGTCGCGTCGAAATCCCCAGGAGTCCCCATGTCGTTGCGCGTCGCCGTCCAGATGGATCCCGTCCTGGGGATCAATATCGACACCGACACCACCTTCCTGATGATGATGGAGGCCAAGATCCGCGGCCATAAGCTGTGGTTCTACACGCCCGACAAGCTGTCGCTCGAAGACGGCCGGGTGTTCGCCCGCGCCCAGCCGCTGGAGGTGTTCGCCGAGAAGGGCGCGCACGCCAAGCTCGGCGAGACCGTGGTGCTCGACATGAAGGACGATGTCGACGTGGTGCTGATGCGCCAGGATCCGCCGTTTGACATGGCCTACATCACCGCCACCCACTTCCTGGAAAAGGTGCATCCGCACACGCTGGTGGTAAACAACCCGGCCGAGGTGCGCAACGCGCCCGAGAAGCTGTTTGTCACCGACTTCCCGGGCGTGCAGCCGCCGACCCTGATCACCAGCGACTATGAGGCGATCTACGACTTCCGCGCCCGCCACGGTGACATCGTGCTGAAGCCCCTCTACGGCGGCGGCGGTTCGGGCGTGGCTCGTCTGCTGGCGGACGATCCCAATCTCGACGCCCTCCTGGAACTGCACGCCATGATCGGCCGCGAGCAGGTCATCGCCCAGAAATTCGTTCCCGCGGTCAGCAAGGGCGACAAGCGCGTGCTGCTGGTCGACGGCGAGCCGGTGGGCGCGATCAACCGCGTGCCGGCCGCCGGCCAGGTGCGCTCGAACCTGCGGGTCGGCGGCCGCGCCGAGGCCGTGGAGCTGACCGCCCGCGACAAGGAACTGTGCGCCATCATCGGCCCGGAACTGAAGAAGCGCGGCCTGCTGTTCGTCGGCATCGACGTGATCGGCGAGTACCTGACCGAAATCAACGTCACCTCGCCGACCGGCGCCCAACAGCTGAAGCGCTTCAGCGGCATCGACGCCGCGGCGATCCTCTGGGATCGGATCGAGGGCATTCGATCAACCGGAGGATGAGAAAGCGGCGCTAGTGTACTGAATCGTCACACTTTCCCAAAATGTTCTTTTTTCGTTCTTGCTCCGACCCGCTCGCCATGCTTGGGTTGTGGATAAGTCGGACGAATTTCGGGGGAAGCGGATGGCCGCCAAGGTCGTCACGGTGGCGTTCGAGGGCGTCGAGGCGCGCCGCGTCGACGTCGAGGTGCAGCTGACCGGCGGGATCGTCGCCTTCGCCGTGGTGGGTCTGGCCGACAAGGCCGTGGCCGAAAGCCGCGAGCGGGTGCGGGGCGCTTTCGCCGGTCTGGGCCTGTCGATGCCGGGGAAGCGCATCGTCGCCAACCTGGCGCCGGCCGACCTGCCCAAGGAAGGCACCCACTTCGACCTGCCCATCGCCCTGGCGCTGCTCGGCGTCATGGGCGTGATCCCGCCCGATGCGCTGGATGGCTGGGCGGCGATGGGCGAGCTGTCGCTGGATGGCCGCATCGTCGCCTGCGCCGGCGCCCTGCCCGCCGCCATGGCGGCCGGGGCCATGGACCTCGGCCTGATCTGTCCCGAGGCCTGCGGACCCGAGGCGGCCTGGGCCGGCGGCACGCGGATCCTGGCGCCGCGCTCGCTGGTGGCGCTGATCAACCACTTCCGGGGCAGCCAGATCCTCAGCGCGCCCGCGCCCGGCCCTGTTGTCGAGGGCGAACGCGCCAAGGACCTGCGCGACGTCAAAGGCCAGGAGCAGGGCAAGCGGGCGCTGGAGATCGCCGCGGCCGGCGGCCACAACCTGCTGTTCGTCGGCCCGCCGGGCTCGGGCAAGTCGATGCTGGCCCAGCGCCTGCCGGGCCTGTTGCCGCCGCTGACCTCAGGCGAACTCCTGGAAACCTCGATGGTCCACTCGGTGGCCGGGCTGATCGCCAAGGGCACGCTCAGCCGCGCCCGCCCCTTCCGCAGCCCGCACCACAGCGCCAGCATGGCCGCCCTGACCGGCGGCGGCATCAAGGCCAAGCCCGGCGAGGTATCGCTCGCCCACAACGGCGTCTTGTTCCTCGACGAGCTGCCCGAGTTCGGGGTCCAGGCCCTGGACAGCCTGCGCGCGCCGCTGGAGACCGGCGAGGTGATGATCGCCCGCGCCAACGCCCATGTCCGCTATCCGGCGCGGGTGCAGCTGGTGGCGGCGATGAACCCCTGCCGTTGCGGTCACGGCGGGGCCGGACGCGGGGCGTGCGGCAAGGCCCCGCGCTGCATCCGCGATTACCAGGGCCGGGTGTCCGGCCCGCTGATGGACCGCATCGATCTCGCCGTCGACATGCCCGCCGTCACCGCCGCCGATCTCGCCCTGCCGCCCTCGAGCGAAGGCTCGGCCGAGGTCGCCGCCCGCGTCGCGGCCGCCCGGCGGCTGCAAGGCGAGCGGGCCGAAGCGGTGACGCCCGGCGCGCCGGAAATCCTGAACGGCCGCGCCGAGGGCGACCTGCTGGACCGCATCTGCGCCCTCGACGACGCCGGCCGTTCGCTGCTGACCAAGGCCGCGGAAGCCGGCCGCATCAGCGCCCGCGGCTGGACCCGCACCCTGCGTCTGGCCCGCACCATCGCCGACCTGGAAGGCGCAACCTCGGTGAAGCGGGTGCATGTGGCCGAGGCCCTGGCGCATCGGCGGACGTCGGCGCCGGGGGAGATGGAGACGATCTGATCCCTCTCCCCTTGCGGGAGAGGGTGGCCCGCGAAGCGGGTCGGGTGAGGGGTCGAAAGCCCTGTCCGTTGCGAAAGCGGAAAGTCCGGGTGCGGCGGCCAGGATCTGAGAGACCCCTCATCCGACGGCTTCGCCGCCACCTTCTCCCGCAAGGGGAGAAGGATTCCGACCCCCGCCTCCACCCCGCCTTAACCCGCCCGCCCTACACTCGCGCTCCATGACCAAGCCGCGCGACGCCGTCTCCGCCGAACAACTGGCCACCCTGAGCCATGAGTTTCGCACACCCCTGAACGGGGTGCTGGGCATGGCGCGGCTGCTGGAGAACACCAAGCTCACCGCCGAGCAGCGCTCCTACGTGTCTGCCCTTCGCGAGAGCGGCGACCACCTGCTGAGCCTCGTCAACGACGTGCTCGACTTCGCCCGCCTGGGCGCCACGGCCCTGGAGCTGCACCTGGCCCCGGTCGATATCGAGGACCTGCTGCGCCAGGTGGCCGAGCTGATGAGCCCGCGCGCCCACGAGAAGGGCATCGAGATCGGCTGGGCGGTCGAGCGCGGCCTGCCGCCGCTGCTGGCCGACGAAGGGCGCCTGCGCCAGGTGCTGCTCAATTTCGCCGGCAACGCCGTCAAGTTCACCGAAAAGGGCGGCGTTCTGCTGACCGCTCGCGACGCCGGTGAGGGCCGCGTGCGGTTCTCCGTGGCCGACACCGGGCCGGGCGTCGCGCCCGAGCAGCGCGAAAGCATCTTCGAGGCCTTCGTCCAGACCGATCCCTCGCATCAGGCCCAGCTGGGCGGCGCGGGCCTGGGCCTGGCCATCGTCGCCCGCCTGGCCGGCGCCATGGACGGCGAGGCCGGGGTCGGCGAAACGCCCGGCGGCGGCGCCGACTTCTGGTTCGAGGCCCCGTTCGAGCGCCAGGCCCCGGCCGGCGCCGCGCCGCCGCTGGAAGGCCGGTTCGTCGCCGTGGTCTCGCCCAACGCCGTGGTCCGCGAGGCCGTCGGCGCCCAGGCCATCGCGTCAGGCGCGTGGGTCCGGAACCTGTCGGGCCTCGACAAGGTCGAGACCCTGCCGCCCGAGACCGTGCTGCTGGTCGACGCCGCCCTGGCCGCGCCGGACCGTCCGCTGGCCGCGCCGGCGGGCCGCGCCGCCGTGGCCCTGCTGACCCCCGACCAGCGCGACCTGATCCCCAGCCTGGGCAAGGCCGGCTTCAGCGGCTACCTGATCAAGCCCCTGCGCCGCGCCTCGCTGGTGACCCAGGTGCTGGCCGCCAAGCCGGTCGACGCCGCGCTGGAGGCGATCATCACCCCGGCCGAGGTCCAGGACGACCGCATCGCCCCCGCCGCCGCCCCCGGCGCCCGGGTGCTGCTGGCCGAGGACAATCCGATCAACGCCCTGCTGGCCCGCACCCTGCTGGAGCGCGAGGGCTGCACCGTCGACCGCATCGCCAGCGGCGACGAGGCCGTGGCCGCCCTGTCGCGCGGGACCTACGACCTCGTGTTCATGGACCTGCGCATGCCCGGCCTGAACGGCCTGGAGGCCACCCGCGCCGTCCGCGCCAAGGGCGTCGACACGCCGATCCTGGCCCTGACCGCCGACGCCTTCGACGAGGACCGCCGCCAGTGCCTGCTGGCCGGCATGGACGACTTCCTGGTCAAGCCCCTGACCCCCGCCGCCCTGCGCGAGGCGCTGTCACGCTGGACCGGCCCCGACCGCCCGCGCCGCTGGACGAACGACGCGACGCGCGCCAAGGTCGCCGGCTGACGGGACCCTGCGTTTTCCCCGTCTCGGGGAAGACCGCATGAGCCAGGACAACACTGGGCAGACCACCGAACCGGCGGCCGCGCCTGCCCGCAAGGGTCACGGCTGGCGTGACGTCGTGGCCGCCCTGCGCCAGCCACGCGTGCTGGTCACCCTGCTGCTCGGCTTCTCGTCGGGCCTGCCGTTCATGCTGGTGGGCAACACCCTTGGCTTCTGGCTGCGCGAGCAGGGCATCCAGCTGGCCGCCATCGGCTTCCTGTCCTGGGTCGGCATCGCCTATTCGCTGAAGTTCCTCTGGGCGCCGATCATCGACCGGGTGGACTTGCCGCTGCTCGGCCGTCTGGGCCGCCGGCGCGGCTGGATGGTCCTGACCCAGATCGTCGTCGGCGCGGGCCTGTTCGGCATGGCCGCCGTCGGCCCGGGAGGCCACCTGGCAACCTTCGCCCTGCTGGCCGTGATCACCGCCTTCGGCGCCGCCAGCCAGGACATCGTCGTCGACGCCTGGCGAATCGAGCGGGCGGAAGGCCCCGACGACCTGGGCCTGCTGACCGCCGCGTTCCAGTTCGGCTATCGCGTCGCCATTCTGGCCACCGACGCTTGGATCCTGGTGGCCGCCGCCAAGGTCGGCTGGCCGACCTCCTACACATTCTGCGCCCTGGCCATGGCGATCGGCCTGACCGCGACCCTGTTCGCCGCCGAGCCGGACCGCACCCCCACGGCCGCCACCGGCGCGGCGGCCGCGCCGCTTTGGAGCCCGCGCGGCTTCTTCGACGCCGTCGTCGGCCCGTTCATCACCTTCTTCCAGACCCACGGGGCCATGGCCCTGCTGATGCTGTGCACCGTGGCCCTCTATCGCCTGCCTGACTTCCTGATGGGTCCGATGGCCGCGCCGCTCTACACGGACCTGGGCCTGGCAAAGGAGATGATCGGCGCGGTGCGCACCTCGTTCGGCCTGGTCGCCACCTTTGTCGGCATCGCCCTGGCCGGCCTCAGCGCGGTGAAGCTCGGCTTCGAGAAGACCCTGGTGCTGGGCGCGGTGCTGGGCCCGGGCTCGAACCTGGCTTTCTCCGCCATGGCCCTGGCGGGTCCGAACATGCCCGTCTTCATCGGCGCGATGATCGTCGACAACGTCTCGACCGGCTTCGCCGGCGCGGCCCTCGTGGCCTACATGTCCAGCCTGACGAGCCTGGGCTACACCGCCACCCAGTACGCCCTGCTGTCGAGCACCTACGCCATGCTGGGCAAGTTCCTGAAGGGCTTCTCCGGCGCCGTGGTCGAGGGTCTGGAAAAGCAGTTCAGCCTGATGACGTCGTACGCGATCTTCTTCGCCGGCACCGCCGCCGTGGGCATTCCGGTCGTGATCCTGTCGATCATTCTCTCGCACAGGCAAGGCAAGGCCAAGGCGGCCGCCCAGGC
>NZ_JADWOX010000032.1 GCF_016135805.1 Caulobacter hibisci | reverse complement strand
CACCCCCCTCCGCCCCGCCGCCGCCCCGGCTCGGGGGGTGGTGTTTTTTTATCAACCCCCCCCCCTCGGGGGGGGGTGGCCCCCCGCGGGCGGGGCGCCCCGTTTTCAGCTTCCGGGGCGCTGGCCGTCTCAGCAGATGCTCCCCCTCCGTCGGCTGCGCCGACACCTCCCCCACAGGGGGAGGATCCTCCAAGTCGATCTCGTCACCCGTGCTTCAACAAGGACCTCCGCCCATGCCGCTCTACGCCATCATCTGCAAGGACAAGCCCGGCGCGCTCGAGACCCGCCTGGCCACGCGCCCGACCCACCTCGACTACCTCAACAACTCGCCGAACCTGAAGCTGGCCGGCGCCCTGCTGGACGACGACGGCAATCCGATCGGCTCGATCATCGTCGTCGAGGCGCAAGACAAGGCCGCCGCCCAGGCCCAGGCCGACAACGACCCCTTCACCGGCGCTGGCGTGTTCGAAAGCGTCGAGGTCCATCAATGGCGCCTGGCGATCGGCGCGCTCTGACGCCACGAAAGGCCTCCCACAAAGATAGTCATCACCCGCTTCATGCGGGTGACCCAAGCCGACTTTCAGGACACGCGCCGGCCGGCTCGGCTTGGGTCCCCCGAACAAGTCGGGGGATGACATCTTGGGAGGGATCCGGAATGTCACCGACCGACGCACAAAACCCCGCCCGCCCCGCGCCCGGCCAGGCGATCTGCGCCTTGGCCGACATCCCCGAGCCGGGCGCGGCGGGGTTCCGCTACCGTGAAGGCGAGGCGATGTTCGCCGGCTTCGTCGTCCGCAAGGACGGCGGGGTGTTCGGCTATGTCGACTCCTGCCCGCATGCCGGCTGGCCGCTGGCCGGGATCAGCGGCCGGTTCCTGACCCGCGAGAACGACCTGATCCTGTGCGGCGGCCACGCGGCCCTGTTCCGCATCGCCGACGGCGAGTGCGTGGCCGGCCCCTGTGGCGGCAAGCGCCTCACCGTCTGGCCCGTGCGGGTCGAGGACGGCCAGGTGCTCGCGGCCTGATCCTTCCTTAACCGATGGTCGGCTAGGGTCCTGCTACTCAAAGAGGAGCCAGGGCCATGGCCGACGGATCGACCCCCGCTTTCGACGCCGAGCTGACGGACGCCGTCGACGCCCGCGGCTCGGGTGCCAAGCTGCGCTCCCTGGGCAAGATCAATCCGCGCTTCGCCTCGCAGCTGGCCCGCACGATGCTGGCCAAGACCCGCGACCACGACAGCGCCGACGCCTTCGCCGCCTACAGCGAGGGCAAGGGCTTCGAGTTCACCTCGGCCTGGGCCGCCAACAACATCCCGTTCGTGGCCCCGCTGCTGCGCGACTTCATGGCCAAGCGTCCGGAAGCCGGCCCCAAGGTCCGCTACATGGAGATCGGCGCCTATGAGGGCCGCAACCTCGCCTTCATGGACTGGATGTTCCCCGATCGCCTCGACGTGACGGTGATCGACCCCTGGTTCGACGAAAACCTGAACCCGGAAGAAAAGTACCACGCCGTCGAGCCGCGCTTTCATCGCAACATGAACCGCACGACCTTCGGCAAGGTCCACACCCACAAGGGGTTCTCGACCTACGAGCTGCCCAAGATGCTGGAGCGGGGCGACAAGTTCGACCTGATCTATGTCGACGGCAGCCATACGGCCCTGGCGGTGATGATCGACCTGTGCTGCTGCGCGAGCCTGCTGGAGGTGGGCGGCATGATGGTGCTGGACGACTACTGGCACGACATCAGCGAGATCGGCGGCCCCGGCGTGAAGCAGGCCGTCGACCAGTTCCACGCCGCCTTCGGCCGCTATTTCGACGTCGCGGCGGTCTACCGCCAGGTCGCCCTGGTCAAGACGGCGGAAATCCCGCGGTAGGGGAAATCTCCACATGATCCCTCTCTCATAGAGAGAGGGAGGGGCCCGCCGCCGCAGGCGGTGGGAGGGTGAGAGGTTACACCCTATCCGAACGAAGCACGGCCAATATGTCTTCGGCGATCCCGCCAGGATCAGCCATGACCCGCTCGTTGGGAAACCTCAAAACCACGTATCCGAACAGCTCCAGCACCCGAGTGCGGTTTTCGTCGTAGTCCTCCCGCCCTTCATGGGTTGCACCATCCAGTTCGACGATCAACTTGCCCGCCTCGCAGACGAAGTCGGCGAAGTAGCGGTCTATCGAAACCTGCCGCAGGAACCGGAAGCCGCCCAGGCGGCGATTGCGGACGAGCGTCCATAGGGTCTTTTCGGCCAAGGTCTGGCTTCGGCGCAGACGGCGGGCGTTGGCGGTCGCGTCCATGGAGCCAGCCTGGGCTCGGCCTTCGAGAAATCGCAACGGAAGGAATCGAGGTTTTCCGGCCAAGGGTGAAACCTCTCACCCTCCCACGCCTTCGGCGCGGGCCCCTCCCTCTCTCCATGAGAGAGGGGTGCCAAATCCGCTTCCCGCTCCCCCAACCCCCGCCCCGCGACCATCGGTCGCTGGCATGGTTAAGGCTCGTTAGAGACCCCGGCCCGCATCCTGGCGCGTGAGATTGCGGGGAGGGGCTTCATGGCTTCGCTGAGTCAGAAGATCATGGGCGCGAGCATCGGCGCGGCGCTGCTGTGCGCGGCCGCGGCTGGGGCGGGCCTGTGGGTGGCCGTCAGCCTGTCGCACGCGCTGGACCGCTCGGCGGCCTCGTCGCGGGTGCTGCGGCTGCACATGCACGCCGACATGATGCACGACGCCCTGCGCGGCGACGCCAGCGGCGCGATCATGGCCACCGACCCGGCCCTGGGCGTCGATCTGAAGACCGTCCAGGCCGACCTCGCCGAACACGTTTCGGCCTTCGAGGGCGACATCAAGGAAGGCCGCGCCCTGGCCCAGGACCCGGCCGCCCAGGCCGCCCTCGACCATGTGGCCGCGCCCCTGGCCGCCTATATCGCCACCGCCGACAAGCTGGTCGGCGCCGCCGGCAGCGATCCGGCGGCCGCCCGCGCCCTGCTGCCGGAATTCAACAAGCAGTTCTCCGCCCTGGAAACGGCGATGGAGGGCGCGTCCCAGAAGATCGAGGCCGCCGCCCAGGCCGACGCCGACGCCGCCAAGAAGATGGGCGACATCGGCCAGGTGCTGATGGCCGGCCTGCTGGGCGTGGCCGCCCTGTTCGCCGCCGCCATGGTCGTGGCCGCTCGCCGGGTGCTGATCGCGCCGCTGGTGGTCGTCACCGGCTGCCTGCGCCGCCTGGCCCAGGGCGACCTTACCGTGGTGTTGCCCAGCAGCGCCCGCAAGGACGAGATCGGCCAGATGACCGCCGCCCTGCACGCCTTCAAGGACGCCGTCGTCGCCCGCCAGCAGGAGCTGGAGGCGGCCGACGTCCGCGAGGTGCTGGAGGCCGAGCGCCAGGCCGCCGAGGCCCGCCGCGACGAGGCCGACGCCACCCAGCGCGCGGTGGTCGAGGCTCTGGGCGCGGCCCTGCAGAGCCTGTCGGTCGGCGATCTGTCGCAGCGCATCGACCGCGCCTTCCCGGCCGGCTACGAGGCCCTGCGCCAGGACTATAACCTCGCGCTGGACAAGCTGGCCGGCCTGGTCGCCGCCTCGCTGGACGGGGTGTCGATGATCCAGGGCGGGGCCCGCGAGATCACCGAGGCCGCCGACGACCTGGCGCGCCGCACCGAACACCAGGCCGCCAGCCTGGAAGAGACCGCCGCCGCCCTCGACCAGATCACCGGCACCGTCCGCGCCGCCGCCGACGGGGCCGAGCGCGCCCGCCAGGTGGTGGCCCGCGCCCGCCAGGCCGCCCAGGCCAGCGGCGACGTCGTCGACCAGGCCGTCGGGGCCATGGCCGGCATCGAGCAGTCCTCCAGCCAGATCGGCCGGATCATCGGGGTGATCGACGAGATCGCCTTCCAGACCAACCTTCTGGCCCTCAACGCCGGGGTCGAGGCTGCTCGCGCCGGCGACGCCGGCCGAGGCTTCGCGGTGGTCGCCTCCGAGGTTCGGGCCCTGGCCCAGCGTTCGGCCGACGCGGCCAAGGAGATCAAGGGCCTGATCGCCGCCAGCGCCGCCGAGGTGGGGCAGGGCGTCGAATATGTCGGCCGCGCCGGCGAGGTGCTGCGCGGCATCGCCGGCCAGGTCGAGGAGATCGACGGCCTGGTGCGCGAGATCACCGCCTCGGCCAAGACCCAGGCCCAGGGCCTGGCGGAGGTCAACGCCACCGTGAACCAGATGGACCAGGTGACCCAGCAGAACGCCGCCATGGTGGAGGAGACCACGGCCGCCAGCCACGCCCTCTCCAACGAAGCCACGCGCCTGGCCGACCGCATGGGCGAGCTGAAGATCGCCCGTGGCGCGGACCGTCCGGGCCAGCGTCCGGCCGCGCGCCGCGCGGCCTAAGGCCGGGGTCGCTCAACCGCGCCCGGCCTGATATGGGCTGCGCACGGAGTTTCTGAGCACATGACCGACACCATTTCCGACGCCGTGGCCGTGGGCCGCCGGGTGCTGAGCATCGAGGCGCAAGCCCTCTCGCAGATGGCCGACGGCCTGGGCGAGGCCTTCACCGAGGCTGTCCGGGTGATGCACGACGCCAAAGGCCGCATCGTCTGCACCGGCATGGGCAAGTCGGGACATGTGGCGCGCAAGATCGCCGCCACCCTGGCCTCGACCGGCAGCCAGGCGATGTTCGTCCATCCCGCCGAGGCCAGCCACGGCGATCTGGGCATGATCGGCCCCGACGACGTGGTGCTGGCCCTGTCGAAGTCGGGCGAGGCCCGCGAGCTGGCCGACACCCTGACCTACTGCAAGCGCTTCTCGATCCCGTTGATCGCCGTCACCGCCGTCGCGACCAGCCAGCTGGGCAAGGCCGGCGACGTGCTGCTGCTGCTGCCCGACGCGCCGGAGGCCACGGCCGAGGTCAACGCCCCGACCACCTCGACCACCCTGCAGATCGCTCTGGGCGACGCCCTGGCCGTGGCGCTGCTGGAAAGCCGCGGCTTCACCGCCAGCGACTTCCGGGTCTTCCACCCGGGCGGCAAGCTGGGCGCCGTGCTGCGCTCGGTCGCCGACCTTATGCACGGGGCCGAGGAACTGCCGCTGGTCGCCGAAGGCGCGCCGATGGGCGAGGCCCTGCTGGTGATGAGCCAGAAGCGCTTCGGCGCGGTCGGCGTGACCGACGCGGCCGGCGCGCTCGTGGGCCTGATCACCGACGGCGACCTTCGCCGCCACATGGACGGCCTGATGGGCCACACCGCCGGCCAGGTGATGACCCGCAGCCCGCTGGTGATCGCCTCGGGCGCCCTGGCGGCCGAAGCCCTGAAGGTGATGAACGAGCGCCGGATCACCGTGCTGTTCGTCGTCGAAGCCGGCAAGCCGGTGGGCGTGCTGCACGTCCACGACCTGCTGCGGGCCGGGGTTATTTAAAGACCCCTCTCTCTGAGAGAGAGGGAGGGGCCCACGCCGGAGGCGTGGGAGGGTGAGAGGTTACAGCTCGTCCGAACGTGGCGCGGACAGACGCCGAGTAAAGATGGGGCTTAGGGTCGAGGTTTCCCGGCAAACGGTGAAACCTCTCACCCTCCCACCGCTGCGCGGCGGGCCCCTCCCTCTCTCAAAGAGAGAGGGATCTTATGACAGCGCCCTAGACCCGCGCCTCGGCCCCGAACGTCGCCAGGTCCCTAATCAGCGAGACGACCGCCTGCTCGACCAGTTCGCCGCCCTTTTCGGGCGTGGCCAGGGCCGGGTCGGAGCCCATGCGGCCGTCGGCGTAGCGGGCGCGGAAGTCGAGCGCCTCGCGGATCGGGCCGGAGGGGGCGATCTTCGGCTCGTAGGCGGCGGTCTTGATGCTGTCCGGATAGCCCCACTGCGTCACGGCGATCTCGGACGGAGTGGCGTGGCTGCCGTGGCCGACGGGGAATTGGCGCATGGCCAGGGCGTGGACGCCGTCGAGGTCCCACCAGTTCTTCAGCTTCATGGCGAAGGGGCAGCGCTCCTTGCGGAAGCTGTACTCGGCGTAGATCTCGGAGAACGCCGCCTCGATGGTGGCGACGTTGCCGCCGTGGCCGTTGAGGAAATAGATCTTCGTAAAGCCGTGGGCGCCCAGCGAGCGCGTCCAGTCGCCGATCGCGGCCATGAAGGTCGAGGGCCGCAGAAAGATGGTGCCCGGGAAGGCCAGGTGGTGCTGGGCCATGCCGACATTGAAGGTCGGGGCCACCAGCACCTCGTCCGAGCGCTTGGACGCCTCGTGGGCGATGATCTCGGGGCACAGCCAGTCGGTGCCCAAGAGGCCCGTGGGGCCGTGCTGCTCGTTGGAGCCGATCGGCACCACCACCGTCTTCGACCGGGTCAGGAAAGCTTCGATCTCGGGCCAGGTCGAAAGGGCGAGCAGCATGGCTGGAAACTCCGAAAGAAATCCTGGGTCGGCGCGGCGGGAAACCCGCGCCTAGTGTCCGGCCACGGCTTTACGCCCGATGGCGCGCGGAGCCGACCCGAAATTTCAGCATGGAGGCCGCTCATGGCCCTGCAACTCGGCGACATCGTTCCGGACTTCACCCAGGCCTCGACCGAAGGTCCGATCCAGTTCCACGCCTGGGGCGAGGGCTCGTGGGTCGTGCTGTTCTCGCACCCCAAGGACTTCACCCCGGTCTGCACCACCGAGCTGGGGACCGTGGCCAAGCTGAAGCCGGAATTCGACAAGCGCGGCGTCAAGGTGGTCGGCCTGTCGGTCGACGGCCTGGAGAACCACGGCGGCTGGGCGGCCGACATCGAGGAGACGCAAGGCGCGAAGCTGAACTTCCCGCTGATCGCCGACACCGACCGCTCGGTGTCCAGCCTGTACGGCATGATCCACCCCAATGCGTCCGACACCCTGACCGTCCGCAGCGTCTACATCATCGACCCGAACAAGAAGCTGCGCTTGACCCTGACCTATCCGGCCTCCACGGGCCGGAACTTCGACGAGATCCTGCGGGTCATCGACAGCCTGCAGCTGACCGACGGCCACAAGGTCGCCACCCCGGCCAACTGGCAGCAGGGCGGCGACGTGATCATCGTCCCGTCGGTGAGCAACGAGGCGGCCAAGGACCTCTTCCCGAACGGCTGGGACGAGCAGAAGCCCTACCTGCGCGTGGTGCCGCAGCCGGCCTAGGCAAAAGCTCGGGCGCGGCGGCTTTCATCGTTCGCCGCGCTCAAAGGCCCATCCGGCGCTTCAGTTCATCTTCCAGCGATTTGGCCATCACGGCGAAGAACCAGCCGCCGCTGGCGAAGACGGCCAGGATGATCGCCAGCGACAGGCCAACGCCCAGGCCGCGCAGTCCTCCGAGATCATGCCAGGAGTGGATGCCGTTCAGCGCGGTGATGAACGGTGGGCCAGCCTTGGTCAGCACGAAACCGAGCTGGATGATCGAGACCAGATAGGCAAGCCCCATCATCGGGGCCAGCACCCAGGCGGGCGCCTTCGCCCAGGGGCGGTTTGGCGGCGTGGAGCCGACGATCGCGACGGGGGCGTCCGGGTGTTCGAAGGGCATTGGCGACCTTGCAGCTACGGAACTCGCACCACTAACTGTTGCCAATTTGTTCTTGTCAATCGTGGCATGAGTCGTGCTTTTCGGTCTGCGGCCAAGCCGACATCGCCGCCAAGCCGAACAAGAACCGCGTCGCGAAGCATGAAACCGTATTGGTCTTCTTGCGCAGGGGCCGCCGCTTCGCATACTCCCGCTCGCAAGACGACGACTGACGCAGCGGCAAGACCGCCGGCGACGACAAGATCGACTGTAGACCTAGGGAGATGCGTGGTGAGTGACGGACTGCTGTTTCCGGCGCCCGAAGACTGGGCGGCCAAGGCCCATATCGACGCCGCCGGCTACGAGGCCGCCGTGGCCCGGGTCGAGAGCGACCCCGAGGGTTACTGGCGCGATCTCGCCGCCCGTCTCGACTGGATCCAGGCCCCCACCAAGATCAAGGACGTCTCCTACGCCAAGGACGACTTCCGCATCCGCTGGTACGAGGACGGGGTGCTGAATGTCAGCGCCAACTGCATCGACCGCCATCTGCCGCACCGCAAGGACGACGTCGCCCTGATCTTCGAGGGCGACGCGCCGGGCGTCTCCGACAAGATCACCTACAGCCAGCTGCACGACGACGTCTGCCGCATGGCCAATGTGCTCAAGGACCTGGGCGCGAAGAAGGGCGACCGGATCACCATCTACCTGCCGATGGTGCCCGTCGCCGCCGTGGCCATGCTGGCCTGCGCCCGCATCGGCGCCGTGCACTCTGTCGTGTTTGGCGGCTTCTCGCCCGACAGCATCGCCGGCCGCATCCAGGACTGCGACTCCCGCCTGGTGATCACCGCCGACCAGGGCCGCCGTGGCGGCAAGACCGTGCCGCTGAAGGCCAATATCGACGAGGCGCTCGAGCAGTGCCCGCAGGTCGAGAAGGTGCTGCTGGTCCGCTGGACCGGCGCCGAGGTTCCGATCGTCGAAGGCCGCGACGTGGTCTGGAACGACGTCCGGGGCGCCGCCTCGAGCGTGTGCGAGCCCGAGCCGATGAACGCCGAGGACCCGCTGTTCATCCTCTACACCTCCGGCTCGACGGGTAAGCCCAAGGGCGTGCTGCACACCACCGGCGGCTACCTGGCCTGGGCCAGCTGGACCTTCGAGTCTGTGTTCGACTATCGGCCCGGCGAGGTTTTCTGGTGCACGGCCGACGTCGGCTGGGTCACCGGCCACAGCTACGTCGTCTACGGCCCGCTGGCCAATGGCGGGACCAGCCTGATCTTCGAGGGCGTGCCCAACTATCCGACGCCGTCGCGGTTCTGGGAGGTGATCGACAAGCACAAGGTCGAGATCTTCTACACCGCCCCGACGGCCCTGCGCGCCCTGATGCGCGAGGGCGACGAGCACGTTCTCAAGAACGACCTGTCGTCCCTGCGCCTGCTGGGCAGCGTCGGCGAGCCGATCAATCCCGAGGCCTGGCTCTGGTATCACCGCGTGGTCGGCAAGGATAAGCTGCCGATCGTCGACACCTGGTGGCAGACCGAGACCGGCGGCATTCTGGTCTCGCCCCTGCCGGGCGCCACCGACCTGAAGCCGGGCTCGGCCACCAAGCCGCTGCCGGGCGTCAAGCTGCAGCTGGTCGATGCCGAAGGCGCGGTGCTGGAGGGGGCGACCGAGGGCAACCTCGTCATCACCGACAGCTGGCCGGGCCAGATGCGCACCGTCTATGGCGACCACCAGCGCTTCTTCGAGACCTATTTCTCGACCTATCCCGGCAAGTACTTCACCGGCGATGGCTGCCGCCGCGACGCCGACGGCTACTACTGGATCACCGGTCGGGTGGACGACGTCATCAACGTCTCGGGCCACCGCCTGGGCACCGCCGAGATCGAGAGCGCCCTGGTCGCCCACGAAGCCGTCGCCGAGGCGGCGGTGGTCGGCTATCCGCACGACATCAAGGGCCAGGGCGTCTACGCCTACGTCACCCTGAAGGCCGATGCGACGCCGACCGAGGAACTGCGCAAGCAGCTGGTGCTTTGGGTCCGCCACGAGATCGGCCCCTTCGCCGCCCCCGACGTTCTGCAATGGGCCCCCGGCCTGCCCAAGACCCGCTCGGGCAAGATCATGCGCCGCATCCTGCGCAAGATCGCCGAGAACGCGGTGGACGCCCTGGGCGACACCTCGACCCTCGCCGACCCGTCGGTGGTGGACGACCTGGTGCGCAACCGCGCGGGGGCGAAGGCGGCGTAATAGTCCCTCTCACCTTGCGGGAGAGGTGGCCTCCCGAAGGCAGGTCGGGTGAGGGGTCTCTCATCCTCTCAGGCCGACAATTGCTATCGATCGCCATTTAAGCGACGCAAAGCAGCACGGCCTAGTCCAGCGCCGCCGCGCCTGCGAGCCCAGGTTTTTATTTTCCATCCAAGCCAAGGGTTGCCTTTTTGTCCCCGGCAAGACCTTTTATAAGGTGAGCTTTGGCGTCCGGGGCGAATCCTGACCACAAATCCTTCCCAGCAGTGCAGAGGAGGAAATGGTGGCAAAGCTCCTCGCCTGCCAAGAACGTCGATATTGCAAGGTTGTGCGCCTCTTTATTGAAGCCGATTCCGCCTAAAGAAGTATGTGCATTCCAGACACCCGGAATTTGCCCGTGAACTACCGCTGATACACGTGAATACCACTGCTCTAAGCGACCAATGACGTCGAATGTCTCTTGAAGCTTTATGAAATTCGGAGTGTGTAGCTTGTGATAATCAAGAACATCAGATTTGCTTATATAATATTTGTCTACCCTTACTAGGGTTGCCAGCTCACTGGGGTGGCTTCGAAAGTAGGAATAATATAGGCAAGTCTCCAGAAGTGTTCGGGATGACGATGCGGACGCCTTATAGACGCACAGTCCCAGAAGTGCGACGCATTGCTGCGCCGCGATCTGCATTTCCCTTATGAAGCACAGGGCTGGATTTTCAGTATCGCAAATCTCTAATTGTTTAGACCAGATGGCTATTCTCAGAAGCGCGGCCTCAAGCTTTTCGAGGGATGCGTCATCTGAAAACGTCGACTCAATGTTTTTGAACCAATTGACGCCACCCAAGATTAGCGGAAGCGACATTTCAACGCTCTCGGTCAGTGATACCTTTGAGGTACGGATCCACCCCCTCCACGGAGCCAAGGACATCCAGAAGTTTTTCAATCTGCTTGGAGGAGGCGGATGAAAGGAAATCTTGAAGCATCTGGCGCAAGGTTGCAGATTCAGGGGCTTTGGATCCGGCATCTATGCTGGAAATAATGTTATAAACGGCAGACTTTGTTAGGCGCTTATCTTTTATCAGCCGCTCAAGGGCTCGCAAGTCGTCGCTCGCCATGTCGGGAGGGTCGCGGAAATGCTTGCTCGTCTGCTCAATCATGTATGCCAGCTCATCAGCTAGGCGGCCGCGGCGCAGCTCGCTAGCGAGCGCTTGAAGGTCTGCAGCGCTGAGGTCTGACTGAAGAACGCTGGCGAACAGCGAGCGGAGCAAGGCTCGATACCGGGCGGTTTGCATCATAACGCAATCTTTGTCCGAAGCTCGCGCCCAACGGCGGCTAAGTTGGTAAAGGCCTGGGTGCTGTAGGGCTTGCTGCTCTGCCAAACGAACCCTGAGCCCCCCTCGGGCTCTCCAAAAGCCTTATACCATTTCAGCGTATTCGCGAGACAGAATGGCGCGTACGTCCCATCCGCACGAATGGCCGCCTCCTCCGGTGAGGTTCCGTGGCGACTCGTGGAGTTGAATAGGATTAGGGGGGCCGGAGCTTTTGTGCCCGCCTTTTTTGCCTTCATGAATTCCATCATTAGGCCGATGCCGCGAACGGCGTACTTCTGAGGTACGACAGGGATCAGAACGTAATCGGAATTCGTCAAAGATGTTTTCGTGAACAGCGAGCCCGCTGGATGGCAATCTATAAGTATTAGATCATAATGCGCACGGCAATCTGTAATGAATTTTTCAAATCTCTCCTCGATTGGCCCAGTGTTGGTCGTTGCCTGACCCAGGGCCACGTACATTAGATTTAATGTTGATGGAACGATATCCAGAAGGCCGCCTGAAGGGTGTTTATATAGATTTGTCGCTAGCGATCCGACGCTGGGTGGCGCGTGATTTCCTGGAACTTGTAGCTGATACGGATTTAGTGCCGTGCCGCTATCCATTAGAATCGAGAGGGTAGTTTTGCGTTGCTTTTCCAATGCAAAATAGTCTTTTGCAGTAAGATAAGCCTGAGATAGGTTGAATTGCGGGTCGTAGTCGATCATGAGGACACGCAGTGGTGGCTTGCCGCCAATGACATACCGCGCCAGCAGCCCTCCTAAATTTAGGGTCGCCGTCGTCTTACCGACGCCGCCCTTCATGTTCATAACCGTAACTACTGATGCCAATCCTGTCCTCCCGCGTCGCCGCCCCATTGCCGCGAAGTTGCTTGACCTCGCGCTGCGGCGCTTCAGGGCTGAACCAGCCAAGCGCTACAGTACGACCTCACACTAAGGCTGACATTTGGGGGAATGCAACTTTTACGCCCTGCTTATGGGCAGTCAGCTTTGCTAGCCGAACCAACACCCTGCTCAATCCCCGCCACCCGGCCTTCGCCAAGGTGAGGGTCGTAGGCGACGAGCCGTTCCGCTTCGATCCGCGCCTGTTCTGAGCCTCGCCCTAGCCTCATCCCCCGCCAGGGTTTATACGCGCGGCCATGTTTGAAGGCCTCTCCCCCCTCGCCCGCGAAGCCCGCTCCTGGCCGTTCGAGCAGGCGCGCGCCACCATCGCCCGCGTCCTGCGCGTGCGTCTTCCCGACCGCGCCGATCAAGAAGCGGCGAAAGCCCTGATCGACGCCGGCAAGACCGACGAGGCGGTGAAAGCCTATCCGGCCCTCTCCAAAGCCGTGATCTTCGAGACCGGCTACGGCCCGTCCGGCCTGCCGCACCTGGGCACCTTCGGCGAAGTCGCGCGCACGACCATGGTGCGCCAGGCCTTCCGCGCGCTCGTCGACGACGCCATCCCCACGCGCCTGATCGCCTTCAGCGACGACATGGACGGCCTGCGCAAGGTGCCGGACAACATCGAGAACAAGCAGCCGCTGATCGAGGACCTGGGCAAGCCGCTGACGGTCGTCCGCGACCCGTTCGGCACCCACGACAGCTTCGGCGCCCACAACAACGCCCGCCTGCGCGCCTTCCTGGACGGCTTCGGCTTCGAGTACGAGTTCGTGTCCTCGACCGAGTGCTACAAGGGCGGTCTGTTCGACGAGACCCTGCTGACGGCCCTGGCCCGCTTCGACGCCATCCAGAAGGTCATGCTGCCGACCCTGGGCGAGGAGCGCCGCGCCACCTATTCGCCGTTCCTGCCCGTCAGCCCCAGCACCGGCAAGGTGCTGCAGGTCCCGACGCTGGAGCGCAACGTCGAGAAGGGCACGATCGTCTTCGAGGACGAGGACGGCTCGCGCGTCGAAGTGCCGGTCACCGGCGGCCACGTGAAGATGCAGTGGAAGCCCGACTGGGCCATGCGCTGGACCGCCCTGGGCGTCGACTATGAGATGAGCGGCAAGGACCTGATCGACTCGGTCAAGGCCTCGGGCGCGATCTGCAAGGCGCTGGGCGGGGTTCCGCCGGAAGGCTTCAACTACGAGCTCTTCCTGGACGAGAACAATCAGAAGATCTCCAAGTCCAAGGGCAACGGCCTGTCGATGGAGGACTGGCTGCGCTACGGCGCGCCGGAAAGCCTGTCCTACTACATGTTCCAGAGCCCGAAGTCGGCCAAGAAGCTGTATTTCGACGTCATCCCCAAGGCGACGGATGAGTACCTGCAGCAGCTGGACGCCTTCGGCCGCCAGGAGCCGGCCAAGCAGCTCGACAACCCGGTCTGGCAC
The DNA here is from genome assembly GCF_016135805.1 of Caulobacter hibisci. GTDB lineage: Bacteria > Pseudomonadota > Alphaproteobacteria > Caulobacterales > Caulobacteraceae > Caulobacter > Caulobacter hibisci. The sequence continues at coordinate 18,956 of NZ_JADWOX010000032.1, read as the reverse complement.
ATCCACTCGGGCCAGCCGCCGCAGCAGAGCTCGCCGGTGTCGTTCAGCCTGATGCTGAACCTGGTGTCGGCCGCCGACGCCTCGACCAAGGAGATCCTCTGGGGCTTCCTGTCGCGCTACATCCCGGGCGCGTCGGCCGAGACCCAGCCGCTGCTCGACCGCCTGGCCGGCTACGCGATCAACTATTACGAGGACTTCGTGAAGCCCACGAAGACCTTCCGCGCCCCGACCGACGTCGAGCGCGCGGCGATCCTCGACCTGCTGGCCAAGCTGAAGGCCATGCCGGCCGGGACCCAGGACGCCGAGCTGATCCAGAACGAAGTGTTCGAGGTCGGCAAGACCCACGGCTTCGACCCGCTGCGCGCCTGGTTCCAGGCTCTGTACGAAGTGCTGCTCGGCCAAAGCCAGGGCCCGCGCTTCGGCTCGTTCGCCGCGATCTTCGGGGTGGATCGCACGATCGCGCTGATCGAAGAGAAGCTCTCCTGATCCTTCTCCCCTTGCGGGAGAAGGTGTCGCCGTAGGCGACGGATGAGGGGTCTCTCAGAAGTAAAACGCCGCGACAGCTGAACAGCCGTCGCGGCGTTTCTGTACGTGCGACCCCTCACCCGACCTCCTTCGGAGGCCACCCTCTCCCGCAAGGGGAGAGGGAGCGCAGTGCGACACCGTGCCTCGTTTGATGAACGGTTTCTGAATTCGCCATTAAGGGTCTGCTCGCATTTGGGGGTCTAGGCTTGGAACCATCAGAACCAGGAATAGTCCGATGGCTTCCTTCACCCTTCGCCCGCACGATCGTTCGGAATTCGACTCCCTGATCGGCGGCATCGCTTCGCAGTTCCCCGGCGCCCAGATCGAGGCCGCCCACAACGACACCTGGCAATCCTACCGGGTGGACGTGTCGTGCGAGGATCCCCGCGCGGCCGCCCTTCGCGACTGGCTTGCCGGCAACCACGCCGGCTGCCCGCGCACCTGAGATCCTGCGAGCGTTCCCCGATAAGTGCGAAGCGGTTATCGGATAAAGGAATGCTCGAAAGAAGTGTCGTCGGCTACTGGCTGACCCACTGGATGCAGGCCGCCCAGGCCACCGCCATGCGGTCGAGCACCCGGTCGTCGCCGTCGCGCAGCACCGAGGTCAGCTCGATCGTCCGGGCCGTCAGCCGGCCCATCTCGCGGATCAGCACCTCGCCGTCCGTGGTCATCACCACCACCCGGTCGCCGCGCCGCGGCTCGGCCGTCGGCGAGACCAAGAGCCGGTCGCCGTCGCGATAGACCGGCGCCAGGGCGTCGCCCTCGACCTCCAGCGCGTAGAGCCCTTCCTCGCGCGGCCCCGGCAGCTCCACCTCTTCCCAGCCCGTCCCGCGCGGCGCGCCCGCCTCGTCGAACATGCCCGGCGTCCCGGCCCGCGCCAGGCCGATCAGCGGCACGCCGGCTCGCCGCCCCGGCCCCCCGAGCCCTGACGTCTCGGTCAGGGCCGCGAACTCCGAAAACCCCACCCCCGTGGCTTCCAGCACCTTGGCCAGGCTCTCGGTCGAGGGCCAGCGCGGTCGCGTGTCGGCGTCGCCGCGTTTCGAGCGGTTGAAGGCGGTGGGGTCGAGCCCGGCCAGCTTGGCCATGGCCGAGGGACTCATGTCGAAGCGCTTGGCCAGGGCGTCGATCGCCGTCCACAGTTCGGCGTGCGAGAGCATCGGATCCTCCCCGCGTCGCCGGCGGGAGCCAAGCGACGGAAGTCCCAAGGAAATTATGCCCAGGTCCTAGGAATGTAAACCTAGCGTCAATGGCGAAGGTTGACGTTTACGTAAGCGTTGACGTTCCGCGGCGTCCGGCGTAGCGTGAACGCCGATAACCAACGACCCGGTCGCGAAGGCCGGCCGCACCCTGGGAGGGTAACGATGGTGACCGATCTGCGACGTCCCGAACGCACGTTCTCGATCCGTCAGCTCTGCAACGAGTTCAAGGCGACGCCCCGGGCGCTGCGCTTCTACGAGGACAAGGGCCTGCTGACGCCGGCCCGCGAAGGTCTCAACCGCGTCTATTCCCACAAGGACCGCGTCCGCCTGCAGCTGATCCTGCGCGGCAAGCGCGTGGGCCTGTCGCTGTCGGAAATCCGCGAACTGCTGGACCTGTACGACGAGAACGACGACGGCGCGGCCCAGATGGCCCGGTCGCTGAAGAAGTTCCGCGAGCGCGCCGCCGCCCTCGAGCAGCAGCGCGAAGACATCGACGGCGCCCTGATCGAGCTTCGCGAGGCCTGCGATCGCCTGGAGCGCCGCCTGGCCGAGATCCGTCCCGACCTGCTGCCGCGCTCGGCCGACTACGAGCAGCTGCTGCGCGCCCGCCTCGACGGCCACGCCGACATGGCGCTCGGCAAGTAATCAACCCTTCCCGTCACGACCGCGCCCGCTTTCGCCAAGACCGGCGGAACGGGACGCGATCCGTTCGTTTTCCTTCCCGATCCCGATCAGTCAGGACCGCTTAAATGACCTATCAGCCGCCCGTCCGCGACCACATGTTCCTGCTGCGCGACGTGCTCAACATCGAGCAGTACGGCAACCTGCCGGCCTTCGCCGACGCCTCGATCGACGTCGTCGAACAGATCGTCGAGGGCGCGGCCCAGTTCACCGGCGAAGTCCTGGCTCCGCTGAACAGCATCGGCGACAAGACCGGCTGCAAGCTCGACCCGGTCACCAACACCGTCACCACCCCGCCCGGCTTCAAGGAAGCCTACAGGGCCCTGTGCGAAGGCGGCTGGACCGGCCTCGGCTCGGACCCGGCCTACGGCGGCCAAGGCCTGCCGCACGTCGTGAACCTGTCGTTCTCGGAAATGTCGAGCTCGGCCAACATGGCCTTCTCGATGTATCCGGGCCTGGCCCACGGCGCATACTCGGCCATCCACACCGGCGGCACCGACGACCAGAAGCAGACCTACCTGCCCAAGATGATCACGGGCGAGTGGACCGGCACCATGAACCTGACCGAGCCGCACTGCGGCACGGACCTGGGCCTGCTGCGCACCAAGGCCGTTCCGAACGGCGACGGCAGCTACAAGATCACCGGCCAGAAGATCTGGATCTCGGCCGGCGAGCACGACATGTCGGACAACATCGTCCACCTGGTGCTGGCCCGCATCGAGGGCGCCCCGGCCGGCGTGAAGGGCATCAGCCTGTTCATCGTGCCGAAGTTCTTCCCGAACGCCGACGGCAGCGTCGGTGCGCGCAACGAGGGCGCCAAGTGCGTGGGCCTCGAAGAGAAGATGGGCATCCATGGCAACGCCACCTGCGTCATGCAGTACGACGACGCCGAGGGCTATCTGATCGGTGAAGAGAACAGCGGCCTGAAGCTGATGTTCGTGATGATGAACGAAGCCCGTCTGGGCGTCGGCCTGCAGGGCGTCGCCCAGGCCGAAGCGGCCAACCAGGCCGCCGTCGCCTTCGCCAAGGATCGCCTGCAAGGCCGTTCGCTGACGGGCCCGAAGAACGCCGAAGGCCCGGCCGACCCGATCATCGTCCACCCGGACGTGCGCCGCCTGCTGCTGGAGAACAAGGCCATCATCGAAGGCGGCCGCGCCTTCCTGTTCTGGACCGCCCTGCACGGCGACCTGGCCCACAGCCACCCCGATGAGGCCGTGCGCACCAAGGCCGACGACTACATGGGCCTGCTGACGCCGGTGCTGAAGGGCTACCTGACCGACCGCGGCTTCCAGGTCTGCTCGAACGCGGTGCAGGTGCACGGCGGCTCGGGCTTCACCGAGCACTTCCCGGTCAGCCAGTACCTGCGCGACTGCCGTATCGCCCTGATCTACGAAGGCACCAACGGCGTGCAGGCCCTCGACCTGGTCGGCCGCAAGCTGGCGGCCAAGGGCGGCCGCGGCGTGATGACCTTCTTCCAGGAGATCGACCAGTTCGTCGGCGAGAACGACGGCGACGCCGAGCTGAAGCCGTTCGTCGACGCCCTGGCGGCGACCAAGGCCCAGCTGCAGGACGGCACCATGTGGCTGATGCAGAACGGCCTGCAGAACCCCGACAACGCCGGCGCGGCCTCGACCGACTACATGCACCTCTTCGGCCTGACGGGCCTGGCCTACATGTGGGTCCTGATGGTCAAGGCGGCCAACGCCAAGATCGCCGAGGGCTCGACCGACCCGTTCTTCACGACCAAGGTCGCCACGGCGCGTTATTTCATCGAGCGGGTCTTGCCTGACGCTGCGGCGCATCTGGCCAAACTGAAGACCGGCTCGGCGACCCTGATGGCGCTGCCCGCGGAGGCCTTCTGATCATGAGCGTGCTCGACGTCGCAAAACCCGCCTTCATGGCCGAAGAAGACATCACGATCTTCGAGGACGCGGTGGGCAAGTTCTTCGACGAGCACGCCCCTGAATCCGTCGTCGCGACCTGGCGCAAGAACCACTGCGTCGATCGCGCGATGTGGAACAAGGCGGGGGAGGCCGGGTTGCTCGGCCTCTCCACGCCGGAAGAATACGGCGGCTCCGGCGGCGACTATCGCCACGAGGTCGTGCTGATGGAACAGCTGGGTAAGAAGGGCGTCGACGGCTTTGGCGCCAGCCTGCACAACGCCATCGTCATGCCGTACATCACCCACTACGGCACCGAAGAGCAGAAGCGCCGCTGGCTGCCGCGCCTGTCGACCGGCGAGCTGGTCGGCGCGATCGCCATGACCGAGCCGGGCGCGGGCTCCGACCTGCAAGGCATCAAGACCAGCGCCAAGAAGGACGGCAACCAGTACGTCCTCAACGGCTCCAAGACCTTCATCACCAACGGCCAGACGGCCAATCTGATCATCGTCGTCGCCAAGACCGATCCGGCTGGCGGCGCCCGCGGCACCAGCCTGCTGGTCGTCGAGACCGACGGCGCCGGAGGCTTCGAGCGCGGCCGCAACCTCGACAAGCTGGGCCATGAGGCCCAGGACACGTCGGAGCTGTTCTTCAACGACGTGAAGATCCCGACCGAGAACCTCTTGGGCACGGACGAGGGCCAGGGCTTCTTCCAGCTGATGGCCCAGCTGCCGCAGGAGCGGCTGAACATCGCCGTCCAGGGCATGGCCACCATCGAGCGGGCGCTGGAGCTGACCATCGCCTACGTCAAGGAGCGCCAGGCGTTCGGCAAGCCGGTCATCGCTTTCCAGAACACCCAGTTCGTGCTGGCCGAGTGCAAGACCGAGGCGACCGTCGCCAAGGTGTTCGTCAACCACTGCATCGAGCGCCACCTGAAGGGCGACCTCGACGCGGCCACCGCCTCGATGGCCAAGTACTGGGTGACCGATCTGGAGAACAAGATCGTCGACCGCTGCCTGCAGCTGTTCGGCGGCTATGGCTTCATGAACGAGTACCCGATCGCCCGGATGTACAAGGACAGCCGCGTCCAGCGCATCTACGGCGGCACCAACGAGATCATGAAGCTGCTGATCGCGAGGACGCTCTGATGTTGTTCGCCGACGCTCCGCCGCCCCCGCCCGCTCAGGACGCCGCCCGCGCCGCCGTGGTCTGCGTCAAGGCCGAGGGCCGCCGCCCGCTGCAGTTCTCCGGCAAGCTGGAGGGCAAGCGCCCCCAGCCCGGCGCCTTCGACCTGCCGCTGAAGCCGGGCGTCGAGCAGTGCAACAACCTGCTGCGCTCCAAGATCGCTGCGTGGACGCTGACCGTGAACACGCCGGGCTTCACGCCCTGCCGCCTGCCCGCGCCGGAGTTCGGCCAGCGGGTCGTCTATTCGGCCAAGGCCAGCGCCCGGGGCCTCTCGTGCGCGCCGATCCACAAGTCCCCGATCGGGGCCTGGAAGAAGTAGCCACCGTTTCATTCGCCGACCCGGCCCCCGCCGGGTTGGAGGTTCAAGAATCCCGTCAGGGACAACTCGATTAAGAGATCGCAGGAAGGAGCCATTCAATGGCCGACGCTTACATCTTCGACGCCGTGCGCACCCCGCGCGGCAAGGGCAAGAAGGACGGCTCTCTGCATGAGATCACCGCCCTGTCGCTGGCCAGCCAGGTCCTGGAAGCCATCCGCGACCGCAACAACCTCGACACCTCCAAGGTCGACGACGTCGTCCTGGGCTGCGTCGCCCCGGTCGGCGAACAAGGCAGCGACATCGCCCGTACGGCCGTGCTGACCGCCGACTACGCCGAGAACGTCGCCGGCGTGCAGATCAACCGCTTCTGCGCCTCGGGCCTGGAAGCCGTGAACATGGCCGCGGCCAAGGTCATCTCGGGTGAAGCCGACCTGACCATCGGCGGCGGTGTCGAGAGCATGAGCCGCGTGCCGATGGGCAGCGACGGCGGCGCCTGGCCGACCGACCCGTCGTCGGCCTTCAAGACCTACTTCATGCCGCAGGGCGTGTCGGCCGACCTGATCGCCACCCTCTACGGCTTCAGCCGCGACGACGTCGACGCCTACGCCGTCGAGAGCCAGCGCCGCGCCGCCCAGTCGTGGGCCGAGGGCCGCTTCTCCAAGTCGGTCGTGCCGGTGAAGGACCAGCTGGGCCTCGACATCCTGAGCCACGACGAGACCGTCCGCGGCGCCACCACCATGCAGACCCTGGCCTCGCTGAACGCCTCGTTCACCGGCATGGGCGAGATGGCCTTCGACGCGGTGGCCACCCAGCGCTACCCGCAGGTCGAGCGCATGACCCACGTGCACCACGCGGGCAACAGCTCGGGCATCGTCGACGGCGCCGCCGGCGTGCTGATCGGCACCAAGGAAATGGGCGACGCGCTCGGCCTCAAGGCCCGCGCCCGCATCAAGGGCATGGCCTCGATCGGTTCGGAGCCGTCGATCATGCTGACCGGCCCCTCGCTGGTCACCGAGAAGCTGCTCAAGAAGCTGAAGATGGAAGTCGCCGACATCGACCTCTACGAGCTGAACGAAGCCTTCGCGGCCGTCGTCCTGCGCATGATGCAGGCGCTGGACATCCCGCACGACAAGATGAACGTCAACGGCGGCGCCATCGCCATGGGCCACCCGCTGGGCGCCACCGGCGCGATGATCCTGGGCACCATGGTCGACGAGCTGGAACGCTCGGACAAGGAAACCGCCCTGATCACCCTGTGCGTCGGCGCCGGCATGGGCACCGCCACGGTCATCGAACGCGTCTGATAGCAACCGATGCTCCCCTTCTGGGGGAGCTGTCGCGGAGCGACTGAGGGGGTGAGCGCGGCGCGCTCCTCCCTCCCGCTTCGCGGATCTGGAGAAGAGAACATGGAAAACTTCAAGATCGAGGTCGACGGCGACGGCATCGCCCTGGTCACCTTCGACGTCCCCGGCCGCACGATGAACACCCTGACCGCTTCGGTGATCAAGGAGATCGGCGAACTGGTCGAGACCATCAAGACCGACGACGCCATCAAGGGCGCCGTCATCACCTCGGGCAAGACCACCGGCTTCTGCGCCGGCGCTGACCTGGGCGAACTGGGCGGCGAAGGCGGCCTGGGCGGTGGCGACCTGCAAGCCGCGTTCGACGCCGGCTTCGCGCTGAACAAGGCCTTCCGCGCCCTGGAAACCGGCGGCAAGCCGATCGCCGCGGCGATCAACGGCCTGGCCCTGGGCGGCGGTCTGGAATTCGTCCTGGCCACCCACTACCGCGTGGTCGCCGACCTGCCGAAGCTGCAGCTGGGCCTGCCGGAAGCCAAGGTCGGCCTGCTGCCGGGCGGCGGCGGCACCCAGCGCCTGACGCGCCTGATGGGCGTCATGGCCGCCGCGCCGTACCTCCTGGAAGGCAAGTCGATGAAGCCGGCCGAGGCGCTCGGCGCCAAGGTCGTGCACGAAGTCGTGCCGGCCGGCACGGAAGTCGAAGCCGCCAAGACCTGGATCAAGACCAAGGGCGACCCCGTCGCTCCCTGGGACAAGAAGGAATTCAAGATCCCCGGCGGCGGCCCCTACACCCCGACCGGCGCGCAGGTGTTCATCATGGGCAACGCCATGCTGCGCAAGAACACCTACGGCAACTACCCGGCCCAGCAGAACATCATGAAGGCCGTCTATGAGGGCCTGCAGGTTCCGTTCGACGCGGCCATCCGCATCGAGACCCGCTACTTCCTCAAGACCCTGATGACCCCGCAGGCCAAGGGCATGATCCGCACCCTGTTCCTCAGCTTGCAGGAACTGGGCAAGGGTTCGGGCCGTCCGGCCGGCGTGCCGTACTACGACGTCAAGAAGGTCGCCGTGCTCGGCGCCGGCATGATGGGCGCGGGCATCGCCTACGTCCAAGCCATGGCCGGCATCGAGACCGTGCTGATCGACCAGACGCAGGAAGCCGCCGACAAGGGCAAGGGCTACGCCGAAGCCCTGGTCAAGAAGGCCGTCTCGCGCGGCAAGCTGACCGCCGAGAAGGGCGAGGCCATCCTGGCCCTGATCCATCCGACGTCGGACTATGCCAACGTCAAGGGTTCGGACCTGGTCGTCGAGGCGGTGTTCGAGAACCGCGACGTCAAGGCCCAGGTGACCAAGCTGGCCGAGGCCCAACTGGCCGACACCGCCGTGTTCGGCTCCAACACCTCGACCCTGCCGATCACCGGCCTGGCCGAAGCCTCGATCCGTCCGGAAAGCTTCATCGGCATCCACTTCTTCTCGCCGGTCGACAAGATGGGCCTGGTCGAGATCATCCTCGGCGAGAAGACCGACCAGGCGACCATCGCCAAGTCGATCGACTACGTGCTGAAGATCAAGAAGACCCCGATCGTCGTCAACGACAGCCGCGGCTTCTACACGTCGCGCTGCTTCGGCACCTTCGTGCAGGAAGGCATGGAGCTGCTCAGCGACGGCATCGCCCCGGCGATCATCGACAATGTCGGTCGCGCCACCGGCATGCCGCGCGGTCCGCTGGAAATGCACGACGACGTGGCCCTGGACCTGTCGCACAAGATCGCGATCCAGACCAAGAAGGACCTCGGCGACAAGTACGAAGAGCGTCCGTTCACCGCGGTCATCGCCAAGATGGTCGAGGACTTGGGTCGCTATGGCCGCAAGAACGGCAAGGGCTTCTACGACTATCCGGAAAAGGGTCCCAAGACCCTGTGGCCGGGCCTCTCGGAGCTGGTTGAAGTCAAAACCACCGACGCCGACAAGGCGCTGATCGACCAGATCCGCACCCGCCTGCTGTACCGCCAGGCCGTCGAGGCCGCGCGCTGCTTCGAGGAAGGCGTGATCACCGATCCGCGTGAAGCCGACGTCGGCGCCATCCTGGGCTGGGGCTTCGCGCCCTGGACCGGCGGCCCGGTCAGCTTCATCGACGGCATCGGCGTGGCCAAGTTCGTCGAGACCCTCGACCAGCTGACCGCCGCCTACGGCACGCGCTTCACCCCGCCGGCCCTGCTGCGCGAGATGGCCGCCAAGGGCGAGACCTTCTACAGCCGCTTCGGCGTCAAGGAGAAGGCGGCCGCCTAAGGTCGTTCTTAGCCGCGGTGCGTGATCCTCGTCCTTCGACAAGCTCAGGATGAGGATCATGGATAGGCGGCCGCAGTAGAGAACCTCACCCTGAGCCTGTCGAAGGGCGGGGTTCTCGGATCACCGGTCGCCCGCAAGGCGAAATGAGGAGGCCCGGCGGCGACGCCGGGCCTTTTTCTTTGCGCCGCCGCATCATTGCCGCCATCGCCGCGCCCCATGGCCCTCGTATCCGCAAGCCATCGCGCCTGTTGCGCGCAAGCAAGGATTCGGGATGGCCGGTAGGCGATCGACAGCTCGCCGCAAGAGGCCATTCGCGCTCGCCCTGATCGCGGTGAGCGGCCTGCACGTGCTGCTGGGCGTGGCGCTGGTCAGCGGGATCAAGATCATGCCGCCGCCGGTCGAGCCGCAGAGCCTGATCGTCGATCTCGTGGACGTCGTGCCGCCGCCGGCTCCGCGTGTCTCCGCGCCGGAAGCTGAGGCGCCCGCGTCGGCCTCGCCCGCCGCCCCGCCGGCCCGCGCCGTGGTCCCGCCGCCGCCCAAGGTGCCGGCCCAGGTCGCCAGCGCGCCGGCTCCGTCGTCCGCTGCTCCAGAGGCGCCCCGCGCCGCCGTCGCCCCGCCCGGATTCAAGTCGCGCGGAACCCCCACGCCCGGCGGCGAAGGCCTGCGCCAGGCCGCCCGTGAAGGCGGCGGCTGCAACCACGCCGACCTCTACCGCCTGACCAAGGCCGAACGCGCGGCCTGCGACGACAAGCTGGGGGTCAAGGCCAAGGACGCGCCGATGTACGCGGTGATCGACCAGTCCAAGAAGGACTTCTTCGACGGCGCCTGCAAGAAGGACGACGAGTGGTGCCTCTACCGGACCGGCCAGGGGCCCTATCCGGGGCTGTTCGCGCTGATGAAGAAGAAGAAGGACGACTGGTGAGTCCGTCATGATCCCTCTCCCCTTGCGGGAGAGGGTGGCCTCCGAAGGAGGTCGGGTGAGGGGTCTCTCAGATCTCGACACCGCGAATGCCGATCGACCGGGTGCGACGGCCCGGATTTGAGAGACCCCTCATCCGACGGCTTCGCCGCCACCTTCTCCCGCAAGGGGAGAAGGGCGCAACAAAAAGGGCGGCCCTTTCAGGCCGCCCCTTCCGGTTTTCGGGAGACCCGAAACGCTTACCAGGTCTTGCTGACGCTCAGGAACAGGCGACGCTCGACTTCCAGGCCGGCGCTCTGGCGCTGGCGGTTGTCGCCGAGGTTCTGGCCGCTCAGCGCCACGGTCACGCCGTGGTCGAACGCGCGGGCCACCCGGCCGCCGATGGCGGTGTAGGCCTCGACGTTGACCAGGTTCGGCGCGGCGGCGGCGCTGTAGAGCGCGTAGGCCTTGTGCTGGCCGACCACGTGGGCGTAGGCGTCGGCGGTCCAGGCGCCGTCGGTCCAGCCGAACGAGACGTTGCCGCGGTTTTCCGGGGTGGTCTCGCCATAGGCGGCCGTCCGGATCACGGCCGAGAAGCCGGTGTTCGGCTCATCGTCCACCTCGGTGTGGGTCAAGTCGGCGTTCCAGCGGAAGCCGCCGGTCAGCTGGCCCGAGGCGGCCAGTTCGAAGCCGTTCATCTTGCTCTCGCCGATGTTGCGATAGCTCAGCACGGGCAGGCTGACCAAGGTCGCCGGCACGTCGATCTGGGCCGAGGTCGGCTGGCCCTTCACGTCCTCGGTCTTCTGCACGAAGACCTTGGCGCTGACTTCGGCCTTGATGGCGGGCAGGGCGCGCTCATAGGTCAGCTGGTAGTTGGTGATGATCGCCGGCTCGAGGGTCGGGTTGCCGGCCAGGCCGATCGTGTACGGACCGACGGTGACGCGGGCCTGCAGGGCGCCCAGGTCGATCAGGGTCGGAACCTGCACGCCGCGGGCGGCGGTGGCCTTGAAGGTGTCGACGTCGGTGGCGCGCCAGACCAGGCCGAGGTTGTAGCTCGGCTCTTCGATCTTGCGGTCCCAGTAGCCGTTGCCCAGCGGCGGCGAACCGGCCGGGAACGTGCCTTCGCGCGACAGGTCCAGGCTGTCGTAGCGACCGGCGGCGGTGAAGGCGAGCTTGTCGGTGATCGCCCAGTTCCACATCGCCGAAGCGGCGAGGACGTCGTAGGAGACCTCGGCGCCGCCGATCGGGGCCGTGTTGACCTCGTTGTGGCGGTACTCGGCGCCGACGCGCAGGGTGTGCTTCGCGCCGATCTTGAACAGGTCCTGCGCCGAGACGACGGTGATCTTGTTCTCGAAGCGCGACTTCTGGCCCAGGATCACGTGCTTGGCCGTCAGGTCGTTCTGGTAGGCGGTCAGCTGCAGCTCACCGACCTTGGTCTCGGCGGCCAGGGTGCCCTTCAGCGAGCTCGTCAGGTACTTGCTCGGCGAGTAGGCGTAGTTGGACAGCATGTCGCTGACCTGGACGTTCGAGTACGAACCCTCGACGCGCAGCTCGACCTTGTCGGTCAGCTGGGTGACGGTGTCGATGTTGGCCGAGAGCTTGGCCGGGTCGTTCAGCAGGGCCTTGGCCACGCCGACGGTGTTCTTGAACTCGTCCGACTGGCTGGCGCCGGCCGAGACGCGGGCGCTGAAGCGCTCGCCGACCTTGAACGACTTGGCCAGCGAAACCTCGCCATAGCCGGCCGTACCGGCGCGCACGGTGATGTCGCCGGTGTTGTCGAACTTCGGGTTCACCGTGATGATGTTGACCACGCCGCCGACGGCGTTGAAGCCGAACAGGGCGCTGTTGGGGCCCTTGACGACTTCGATCTGACGGATTTCCGACAGCTGCACGGGCAGGGTGGCCCAGGCGGTGTAGCCGTAGTGGTCGAGATAGACCTGGCGGCCGTTGATCAGGACCAGCAGGCGCGGCGACATGGCCTGGTTGTAGCCGCGGACGCTGACGTCCGAGGCGCCGGCGCCGCGGTCTTCGACGTCGAGGCCGGCGACGCGCGACAGGATGGTCGGCAGGTCGGTGGCGCCCGAGCGCTGGATGTCGGCGGCCGAGATGATGGTCATGTCCACCGGCGCTTCGGTCGAGCGCTGCGGCGCGCCGGTGGCGCTGGTGGTGACCGGTTCGTTGAACAGCTGCTCGAGCGAGCCGTAGTCGATCGACTGGGCGTTAGCGGCCGAAGCGGCGGCGGCGACGAGGAGGCCCGCGGAAACGCCGGCCAGGAGAGTCTTTTTCATGGTTATGTCTCTTCAGCTGGCCGGGATCAGACTTCGCGGATCATCATGCGGAACGCGGACTTGAAGACCGCGCCGACGGCCGCGGCGGCCGAACGGTTGACGATGATCTCGACCTTGGGGTCCGCCGACACGCTCATGACGCAGGCGCCGCTGGCGGCGCAGGAGGCGTCCGAGCCGATGGTGATGATCTTCTTGGCCTTGGCGGCCGCGCCGACGTTCACGCCGGTGGTCACGTAGAGGGCGGCGACGCCGCTGACGCCGGAGACGGCGCTGGCTTCGACCGGCTTGGCGGTGAGGGTCAGGGCGCCGGCGCTCATGCCGCCGCCGATGGCGGCCATGGCCGCGTTCTTCTCGGCGACCGAGGCGGGCTTGGACGGATCGAACACGATGCCCAGCACCTGCTTGCCGGTGGGGCCGTTCTCCAGGAAGGTCAACGCGCGACCGGCGATCTGCAGGTCCTTGGCGGCGTCGGCGTGCGCGCTCAGCGGCGCGATGGTGAGGAGCGCCGCGGCCAGCGCCGCTGCGGGTTTTTTCTTCGACATTCTGTTGAAATCCCCTGCCCTTTGTTGGGCTTGTGAGCAGGGTGATGTCGCGAGGGGCGTAAATAAGAGGTAACGCCGTCTAGATTACGCCGTTATCCGGCTAACCAGAAATGTCCGCCAGTCGACTATAGAACAACTTTAGATCGCCGCGTTCCCTTGGGTTAGCTGGGCTTTCGGCCCTGCTTGGGCGTCATCTTGAGTTGTGTTCGGACACAATGTCGCAGGCATGGTTTATTTTCAGATCGACAGCCGCTCGGCGGCGACTCCGGCCGCGCGCAGGGCCGCCAGGCGGGCGAAGGCCAGGGTCAGGGCCTTGCGTCGGGCGCCCGCCAGAGGGGTGACCGGGGCGGCCCGCACCACGGCCCCGCCGAAGCCGTCGGCGACGATCAGGCCCGGCTCCTCGGGCAGGATGCCGTCCGGAAAGTGCGGCGCCACGGCGAAGTGGAAGGCGTCGCAATAGGGGCCGTACTCGCCCCATTTGCGGTCGACGCGGTAGTCGTCCAGCCCCGACTTCACCTCGACGATGACGATGTCGCCCTTGGGGCCCAGCGCCATCAGGTCGGCCCGCCGGCCATTGGGCAGGGTGACCTCGGCCAGGGGCGCGTAGCCCAGATCGACCAGCAGCCGCGCGGCCCCGCGGGTGACGGCCAGGGTGGTCTCCGGTCGGGTCATGTCCGCGCGGGAGAGGGCGATGTCGACGACGACGTCCATGGCTGCCACCATGTTCCATCTTTGTTCGCCGCGCAAGCAGGCCGGGCGGCTTTCAGGCGCTCTTTTTGGATGTCATCGCCCGGCTTGTCCGGGCGACCCAAGCGGCCTTTCAGGATGGGGCTGGCTGAGCGTGCGTCGCCCGCAAGAAGCGGGCGATGACCTTTAAAAGGAGGGGCGCCGCAGGGGAGAGCGGACTACCCCGCCGCGTGCCTGGTCACCCTCAGGCGTGAGACGTCGTAGCCCATGGCCTTGGCGCGGTCGGTCAGTTCCTGGGTCAGGGCCGGGGTCGGCTTGTCGCGGGTCAGCAGCCACAGATAGCGGCCGCTGCCTTCGCCGACGATCGACCAGCTGTAGTCGTCGGCGTGGTCGAGCACCCAGTAGTCGCCGACATAGAACGGGCCGAAGAACGACACCTTCAGCTTGGCGCCCCTAGCCTTATTGTCGGTCTGCCTGTCGGCCAGCTTGGCCTTGCCGATGGTGACCTTCTCGACGCCTTCGGGCCCGCCCTGGCGGCAGGTGTTGCGCACCTCGACCAGGCCGTCGGGACGCAGCGAATATTCGGCGGTGACGCCGTCGCAGCCCTTCTCGAAGCGGAAGTCGTAGCGGGCGGCCTCATGCCACAGGCCCAGATACCGCTTCAGCTCGACGCTCTTGGCCGGCTGCGGCGGGTTCGGGTTGCCGGTCGGGTGGGCGGCGCAGGCCACGACCGCGCCCAGCGTCAACAGGACCGCCGCGGCGATCGGCAGGGTCGAGCGCCGCACCTCAGGCCTCCGGCTGCTGCGGGAAGACCAGCTTGTCGTAGCCCAGGGCCTTGACCCGGGCCAGGGCCGCCTCCTTGGCCGCCTCGGCCATCACCGGCTTGCGCGACAGCAGCCAGACGAAGTTGCCGCCGGGCGTGGCCATGATCGCCCAGGATTCGTCGTCGGCCCGGTCGAGCACCCAATATTCCTGCTTCTTCATGCCGCCCAGGAAGTTCATCGAGAACTTGGCGTTCTCGGAGCCGGCGACGATCCTGCCCTTGGTGTTGAAGGTCTTGGCCTTGCCGGTGGCGCTGTCGCGGCGACAGACCTGGCGCACCGAGAAGCTGTCGGCGCCGCCAGCGGTGAACTCGGTGGTCGGCGCCTCGCAGTTGCGCTGGCCGGAATTGGGGGTGCGGGCGATCTCGTACCACTTGCCCGTATAGAACCCGGCCGCCACCGGCTTGGACGGCGGCTGGGCCCCGGCGAAGGCCAGTACGGGGGTTACGGCGAGGGCGGCCGCGAGGGAGACGATCAGGCTTACGCGCATTCCGACACCTTGCTGCTTGGCGGGAGGGGGCGGACTGAGCGCCCCGCTCAAGTTCATCCCTCGAACGGGGGCAAACGCAAGGCGAGCGGTGGGTGTTCCACTGCACGAAGACCCTCTCTCTGTGAGAGAGGGAGGGGCCCACGCCAAAGGCGTGGGAGGGTGAGAGGTTACAAACGGTCCGAAAGACCCCCAATCACCGTCATCCCGGAAAGCGCGAAGCGCTTATCCGGGACCCAGGGGACTGGGCGTCGTGGCTGGGTTCGCCGCCCGACCTTGGCCGACGCAATGCGGCGGCCCTGGGTCCCGGCTCTGCGCTTCGCTGCGGCCGGGATGACGATGTAAGGGAGCAGGGGCCGAGGTTCACCGGCCGGCGGTGAAACCTCTCACCCTCCCACCGCTTGCGCGGCGGGCCCCTCCCTCTCTCTAAGAGAGAGAGGGGTTTTCTGCCTACTCCGCCGCGATGGTCACCGGGGCGACGCGGTCCTTGAAGTTGATGGCCTGCAGGTGGCGGATGCCTTCCTCGGCGATGTCGTCGCCGACCATGCGGTCGCCCTCGGCCTTCAGTTCGTCGATGTCGACGTACATGGCGTAGAAGGCCTTGGTGCGGTCGGTGATGATGCCGGCGTTGAGCAGGGTCTTCACCAGCACCCGGAAGATGTTGGTCTGCTCCTTCATGTTCTCCCGACGCAGGTCGTCGGTCATGATCTTCCCGTACTCCTCGACCACCTTGTCGGGATCCAGGCCGAACTCGGCGTAGAGATCCAGCTGCTGGTGCGGCGAGACGAGGTTGAACAGCAGGGTCTGGAAGCAGTGCGCCGCCCAGTCCTCGATGATGGCGTGCTCCTCGGGCGTCAGCTTGGGCACCGTGCGGTCGGCCCAGATCTTCCCGAACTTGTGGTGGAAGGCCTCGTCGGTCATCACCAGCTGCAGCAGCTTCTTGCCGAGCGGATCGTGGATTTCCTTGAAGAAGGTGGCGAAGGCGCCCATGGCCAGGCCCTCGACCAGCATCTGCATGCCGATGATCTTCTTGTAGACCTCGGGGGCGGCGATGATCTCGACCAGCAGGGTCTTCAGCGCCGGGCCGCACTCGACCGGCTTGCCCCAGCGGGCCTTGATGTACTTGGCGAAGGCGGTGACGTGGCGCGCCTCCTCGCGGGTCTGGTTGGCGGCGTATTCCTGGGCGCCCTGGTCCTTCAGTACGTGGCACAGGCTGGCCGAAAGGTTCAGCGCGCCCTGCTCGCCGTGCAGGATCGACGAGAAGCTGCGCAGCACCGACTGGTTGATGAAGCGGGTGCGCTGCTTGGGATCGGACAGGTGGTTGGAGACGTAGTCGGTCGACAGGGCGATGACGAGCTCTTCTGGAACCAGCGGTTGGTTCTCCATGTCGAACGGCTCGTCGAAATCGATATAGGCCTTGTCGAGCGGGTCCCAGAAGTGGTCGTGGGTGGCCGAGATGATCTTGTCGAAGGCGCTCGAGCGGTTGCCGTACCTGTCGAGCTCGAGCATGGACTCGAAGTCGTCGGGCGCCACCGCGTCGTACATGGCGTCCTTGGTGATGTTCTTGTCCGTCACGGTCGGCTCCTCTCCAATGGGTTCGAAAAGGGCCTGTCTGTCGCGGGCCTCTCGTCGAGTGAACACTGTCCGCTCAAACTTCCGGTACGGTCAAATTAAAAATGACGATGGCGTCACCTTCGTCGCAGCCGCTTGAACGAGAAAGAGAAACGTCGCCATGGGCCTCAACGTCTTTGTCCTTACCGGAGCCGGGGTTTCCGCCGAGAGCGGCCTGGGCACCTTCCGCGACGAGGGCGGGGTGTGGACCCAGTACGACCTGGCGGAAGTCGCCACGCCGGAGGGCTTCGCCCGCGATCCGGCCAAGGTGCGGGCCTTCTACAACGCCCGCCGCGAGAACCTGGCGGGCGCGGCGCCCAACCCGGCCCACGTCGCCCTGGCCCGGTTGCAGCGCGAGCTGGCGGCGCGGGGCGGGGGCCTGTTCCTCTGCACCCAGAACGTCGATGACCTGCACGAGAAAGCCGGTTCGACCGAGGTCGTCCATATCCACGGCGAACTGGCCGTCACCCGCTGCCATGCCTGCGAGGCGACGCGGTCCGATACCGGCCCGCTGGACGGCGAGGCGATCTGCGAGGCCTGCGGCGCGGCGGGCATGGCCCGGCCGCACGTGGTGTGGTTCGGCGAGATGACCCTGTTCCTAGACGAGATCACCGACGCCCTGCACGCGGCCGACCTGTTCGTGGCCATCGGCACCTCCGGCTCGGTCTATCCGGCCGCCGGCTTCGTCAGCGAAGCCCGGGCCCTGGGGGTGCGCACCTGCGAGCTCAACCTCGAACCCTCCGACAACGCCTGGGCCTTCGACGAGAGCTTCTACGGCCCGGCCGGCGAGGTGGTGCCGGCCTGGGTGGAGCGGGTGTTGGGGGAGGGGCTTCGGTCGCCCCCTACCGCCCCGTCTCCGCCGCCTGGGCCAGGCCCAGCAGCCCGCCCGGGTTCATGGCGTCGACCATGGCGGTGGGGATCAGGATCGTCGCGCCGCGCTCCTTGGTGGTCTCGTAGATGATGTTCATCGCCCGCAGCTGCATCGCCGCCGGCGAGCGGGCGTAGATGTCGGCCGCCTCGACGAACTTCACCGCCACCTCGTGCTCGGCCTGGGCCAGGGCCACGCGGGCCAGCCGTTCGCGCTCGGCCTGGGCCTGGCGGCTCATGGCGTCCTGCAGGGCGGTGGGCACGCCGATGTCGCGGATCTCGACCGAAAGCACGCTGATCCCCCAGTCGGCGGTCTTGCGGCCGATCACCTCGCGCAGCAGCGCGTCGCCCTGCTTGCGCTCGGCCAGCAGGTTGGCCAGCATCGAGGCCCCGACCATCTCGCGCAGCGAGGTCTCGGCCACCTGGGTGATGGCCAGGCGATAGTCGGTGATCTCCAGCGCCGCCCGCTCGGTGTCGTGCACCTGCCAGAAGATCACCGCGTCGATATTGACCGGCACGGTGTCTTTCGAGAGGGCGCTCTGGGCGTCGAACTCGGTGGTCTGGATGCGCTGGTCCAGCCAGTAGGCCACCTCGTCGACGACCGGAATGATCAGGAACAGGCCCGGCCCGGCGATCTGGTGCAGCCGGCCCAGCCGCAGCACCACGGCCCGCTCCCAGGGATTGGCCATCTTCAGGGCGGCGGGGATCAGGATCCCGATCACGAGGAACAGGCCCGCCAGCCAATGCAATGCCGGGGCGTGGACGGCCGCGCCGCGCACGAAGACCAGCAAGGCCAGGCCAAGGCTCAGCCCGGCCAACGCCAGGGCCGGCGGATTGGTGCGGGTCAGGGTGAAGCCCCGTGCGAGAGTGACGTTCATCGAAGGTCCTCCATGTCGGCGGCCAGGGCCGCGATGCGTTCGGATAGCGCCTGGGGATCGATCCCCAGGCTCGTGGCCGCGGCCAGGGTCTGGCGCGCGAGCTGGTCGAGGGGCGAGGGGACGGCGTCGGCCTCCAGGGCCGGCGGCTGGGCCGCCACGAAGCTTCCGCGACCCCGGATCAGCTGCACGGCGCCGCGCCGCTCCAGCTCGTCATAGGCGTGGCGCACGGTGTTGAGGTCGACCTTCAGGGCCACCGCCACCTGCCGCATGGTCGGCATCTGGTCGCCGGGACCGAGCACGCCCGTCCCGATCAGGCGCAGGAACTGGTCGCGCAGCTGCACATAGATCGGCACGCCCGAAGCTTCGAGGCGCAGCGCATCCAGGGCATGCTGGTGTGTATGCATACACTCATACAATGCATGCGCAGGAAGCTACGTCAAGCGGTTGGGAGAACGGCGGGATGTGGGGGCTGGTGCCCGACCTATATACCCCTGAGCC
>NZ_JADWOX010000031.1 GCF_016135805.1 Caulobacter hibisci | reverse complement strand
GTCGCGCGGGTGGGGGTTGGTGTGTGGGTGTGTTGTGGGTGTCGTTCACCCCCCACACCCCCGCCGGGGGGGGGGGGGGGCGCGCCGCGGGGGCCGGCCCCCCCCCGGCGCGGCGCTTACCCCCTCAGTCGGCTTAGCCGACAGCTCCCCCAGAGGGGGAGCACCTTCCTGGCCAGACCACAACACTCTTCAAAGGGGCACTAACACCATGCAGGTCGGCGTCTTCATTCCCATCGGCAACAACGGCTGGCTCATCTCCGAGACCTCGCCGCAGTACATGCCGAGCTTCGATCTCAACAAGACCATCGTCCAGAAGGCCGAGGACTACGGTCTCGACTTCGCGCTCTCGATGATCAAGCTGCGCGGCTTCGGCGGCAAGACCCAGTTCTGGGAGCACAATCTCGAGAGCTTCACCCTGATGGCGGGCCTGGCGGCCGTGACCCAGAAGATCAAGATCTTCGCCACCGTCGCCACCCTGACCATCCCGCCGGCCATCGTCGCGCGCATGGCCTCGACCATCGACTCCATTGCGCCGGGCCGCTTCGGCATCAACCTGGTCACCGGCTGGCAGAAGGCCGAGTACAGCCAGATGGGCCTGTGGCCGGGCGAGGGCCACTATACCGACCGCTACAACTACCTGGCCGAATACGCGACCGTGCTGAAGGACCTGCTGGACACCGGCGTGTCCGACTTCAAGGGCAAGTACTTCACCATGGACGACTGCCGGGTCAGCCCGCACCCGCAGGACACCAAGCTGATCTGCGCCGGCTCGTCGGACGAGGGCCTGGCCTTCACGGCGCAATACGCCGACTACAGCTTCGCCCTGGGCAAGGGGACCAACACCCCCACCGCCTTCGCCTCGGTCAACAAGCGGCTGGAAGCGGCCGCCGCCAAGACCGGCCGCGACGTCGCCTCGTTCATCCTGTTCATGGTCATCGCCGACGAGACCGACGAGAAGGCCCTGGCCAAGTGGCAGAAATACCGTGACGGCGCCGACCAGGAGGCCCTGGCCTGGCTGACCAACCAGGCCGCCCCCAACGCCGCCGCCGGCTCGACCACCAACACCGCCCAGCTGGCCGCGCCGGAATCGGCCGTGAACCTCAACATGGGCACGCTGGTGGGCAGCTATGAAAGCATCGCGCGCATGCTCGACGAAGTCGCCGAGGTGCCCGGCACCGGCGGCGTGCTGCTGACCTTCGACGACTTCATCCAGGGCATGGACGACTTCGGCACGAAGATTCAGCCGCTGATGAAGAGCCGGAAGTGATCAGAGGGCCGGAGGACCCCCTCCGGCCCTCCGGGCCACCTCCCCCAGAGGGGGAGGATCTGGAAACGTCGAGCCAGATGCTCCCCCTCTGGGGGAGCTGTCGCGGAGCGACTGAGGGGGCCGCCGCAGGCGGTCCTAGTCCGCCGACATCATGTCGATGAGCTTCACCCGGAAGATCATCACGCTGTTGGCGGGGATCGGGCCGGCTTCGCGCTCGCCGTAGCCGAGGGCCGGCGGCACGAACAGGGCCCACTCGTCGCCGACCTTCATCAGCGGGATGGCTTCCTGCCAGGCCGGCACCAGGCCGTCGAGCGGGGCGATCATCGCCCGGCCGCGCTCGAACGAGCTGTCGAACACGACGCCGTCGGTCAGCTTGCCTTCGTAGTGGACCTTGATGATGTCGCCGGCCTTCGGCGAGGGCGCGTCCTTGGCTCCCGAGGTCGTCACCTTGTACTGCAGGCCCGACGGCAGGCTGATCACGCCCGGCTGCTTGGCGTTGGCCGCCATCCAGGCGTTGGCCTTGACCAGGTTGTTGGCGGCGACATTGACCGTCACGTCCGGCGCGGGGGCCGGCGCGGTCTGGGCCAGGGCCGGACCGGCGGCCAAGAGCAACCCGAGAGCGATGAGAGTGCTGCGCATATTCGACGACTCATGTTATTAGTGCGACGAAATGTCAGAATAGACATTCGGATGAACAAGCGCACACTTAACTTCCAAAGCTTGCATCATCTAGAGCCGAAGAAAGATTTAATCTCTTCGCTCGTCGGGAAGGAAACGTCATGGCCAGGTCTTCTGGCGGCGCATTGAGCGGAGCGCATTGGTGGCAGCGTCACCCAATGTTCGCGCTCTTCATCGCTTGGGTGGTGATCGCCTCGATCGCCCTCGCCGCGTTCCTGCAATGGGGCCCGCGCCTCACCCCGCCCGCCTGAAGGCGCGCGCGACGAAGTCCATGACATAGGGCCAGTTCGGCCCGGGCGTATGCCCCTCGGCGTGCTGGCGGAAGACGAGATCGTCACCGCCGGTCAGGGTCAGCGGCGCTGGAAAGACCTCGCGGTCCAGCCCCTGCCCGCCCAGCAGCCGCCAGACCGGCGAGGCCGCCGCCGCGGCCATGAACATCCCCCGCGCATCCACCCAGCCGTCGCTCGCATCCGCGCCCGTGCCGATGAACAGCGGCCGCGGCGCGGCCAGGGCCATCAGGCTGTGGGCGTCCACCGGCAGGTCGTCGGCGGTCAGCGGCCCGGCGTAGCGCAGGAAGTTTCCCGCCATCCAGTGATGCTCGCCCACGGCCGCCAGGTTCTCGACCTGCTCGCCGCGTCGCCGCCGATGCAGCTTGGCCCCGCCCTCGCCGGACGAGGCGATGTAGCCGGCCGCCAGCCGCGGCTCGTAGGCCATGGCCAGCAGGGCCGCCTTGCCGTAACGCGACATGCCGGCCACCGCGACACGACGGGCGTCGATTACGGTGTCGGTCTCGAACAGGTCCAGCACCCGCGAGACGCCCCAGGCTCAGGCCCGCAGCGCGCCCCAGTCGTCCGGATCGCGCGGCCGGCCGCGATGGGCCAGGCCGATGATCCCGTCCTGCAGCTTGCCCGGATCGTCCGGTTGCACGCTGGTCGGAGCATAGATCGCATAGGCCCATCCACGCGCGATCGCCGCGTCGCGCCAGTCGGGTCCGGGTGGAAGCGGCCGCCCGCGCAGCCACGGCGGCCCATCAGGAAAGCCCAGCTCGACCACCGCCGGCGCTTTCACCGCGCCTTCGGGCGCGCCGACTAGCAGGTCGATGGTCACGGTGCGTCCATAGGCCGTGACGTCGCCGGCCAGACGTCGCTCGACCACCGCGACGCCGCCGCGCGTAACCCGTTCCGCCTTCACCGTCCGCCAAACCGGGGCCGGCAGGCCGCGCGGGACCCGGCCGTGGATCTCGCGGGCGAAGGCCTCGACGATCTCTGGGCGGCGCACCTTCCACCAGGTCGCCGCATCGCGAACGGGCGTCCCGTCCGGCAGGGCCAGGGGATCGGGCAGCAGGCTGAACGGACCAGCCCTGACCTCGTCGTAGTTCACGGGGTTGGCGGCGTCCGGGTTCATGCCGTCGACGCCGGGCCGCAGGGCCTTGATCCCCAGCTTGTCGAGCATCCGGCGATGGGCCTGCTCGCCAGTCAGGACCGCGACCCGGCCGGCGGCCGGCCCGCCGCTCGCCCCAAGACTAGCCAGGATCGCGGCCGCCCCCGTCAGCAGATCGCGCCGCCGCACCGCGCCCTCACCTACCGCGCCGGCGCCGCGGCCAGGGCCGCCGCCACCGCTTCGCGCAGCGGCTTCGCCTGATAGGCGTCGTCATAGAGCGTCGGGCGCTTGGGGGCCTTGTCCTGGCGCAGCCACTGGTTCTGCAGCCACGAATATTTGTCGACCAGGCCCCAGGCCAGCAGCTCCTTGGTCTGGCGGTAGTCGAGCATCAGGTCGAGATAGGCCTTGCCGTAGGCGGCCACGGCCGCGTCGCGGGCGGCGAAGTCGACCGGCAGGCCCTTGTCGTGGACGTCGAACTCGGTCAGCGCCAGGTCGTAGCCCAGGCCCGTCACCGCATCGACGAAGGTCCGCCAGTCCTTCTCCTGTGGCCGGCCAAAGCCGGTGAAGCTGTCGGCGTTCTCGGCCCCGATATGGCTCTGGATCCCCAGGGCGTCGACCGGCACGTCGCGCTTCTTGAAGCCCTCCAGCAGCTTCAGCACGCCGTAGCGATGCTTCTCGTTGCCGGCCTCCCAGCTCATATAGTCGTTGTAGACAAGGCGGGCCTTGGGGGCGGCCTTGCGGGCCAGGCGGAACGACAGATCGAGCACCGGCTCGACCCCGCCCATGGCGTCGGAGAAGACCGTGCGGCGCAGGGCGCCGTCGGCGGGATCGACGGTCTCGTTGACCACGTCCCAGGAATAGATCTGCGGATAGCGGGCGCAGACGCGGTCGATGTGCTCGGCCAGCATGGCCTCGACCTTGGCGGCCGGCTTGTTGCCGAAATCGTAGCCCTTCAGCCAGCCGGGAAACCACTGCGGGTGATGCCACAGCAGGGTGTGGCCACGCAGGGCGATGTCGTGCTCGCGGGCGAAGGCGGCGACGCGGTCGGCGCGCTCGAAGGCGAAGGCCTGCTCGGCCGGCCGCAGCACGTACCACTTCAGCTCGTTCTCAGGCACCAGCACGCCGCATTCGCGGGCCAGGAGCTCACGATAGCGGGCGTCCTCGAACGAACCGGTCAGGGACCCGGGCGGCCCGGCCCCGACGGCGCTGCCGAAGATCAGCCCCTTCTTGGCGGCCAGCGCCTTTAGCGAGGGCCTCTCAGCGGCCATGGCCGGCGAGGCTAGCGCGGCGGCTGCGACGCCCAGTAGCGCGCGACGATCGATCATACGGGTCTCGCTCAAAGAAAACCGCGCACCGCCGGAGCGCGCCTTGGCGCGCTCCGAACTCCTAAAAATCTGAGCCCGTCAGGAGACCTGACGGGCTCAGGGGGACGATGCGCGGACAAAGTCAGCAGGAAAGGGAGGCGCGCGACAGAAACCGCCGCGCGCCCGTCACGCTCACTAGAAGCTGGCGCGCACCACGAAGGTGTAGCGCCGGTCGTTCACGAACCACGACCGCCCGGTCTTCAGCAGGTCGTTGTTGAGGATCTGGGTCGTCCGGGTCGTTTCGTTGAGCAGGTTCACCGCCTGCACCCCGACCTTCACCTTCGGATTGACGGTGTAGAAGAATGAGCCATCCAGCTGCCCCGTCGCCTCGTTCATGATCGGAGCGTAGGGGATGATCACGTCGCGGACGGTGAGCAGGAAGTCCGAGCGCCAGTTGTAGGCCAGGCGCGCCGAGATCGGCCCCTTCTCGTAGATCGCCGCGAAGTTGACGTTGTGCTTGGAGAGGCCCTGCAGCGGCAGCAGGCTGGTGTCGACCGTCGAGACGCGGCCGGCGGCGACGTCGGGATCGGTGGCAGACAGGGTGCTTTGCGGCACGCCGTTGCTCTCGATGTAGCTGTAGTTGGCGTTGATGCCGAACCCGTCCAGCGGCTTGGGCAGGAAGTCGTAGAACTGCTGGTAGCCGATCTCGAAGCCCTTGACCTTCGCCGTCTTGTCCGAGTTGCCCGGCGTGGTCACCAGCACGTCGAAGGTCGCGCCGTTGTTGGTGAACGGCCGGCGCTCGGTGGTGTTGGTCGCGACGTCGGTCAGCTCCTTGTAGAAGGCCGCGAAGGTCAGCGAGCCGACCGGTGCGAAGTACCATTCCACCGAGGCGTCGAGGTTGGTCGACTGGGTCGGCTTGAGATAGGGATTGCCGACCGGCACGTTGCCCGTGGGGGCGCCGTTGGTGATGCCGTCGTTGTTGGTGTTGAGCGTCAGGTTGTAATAGTTGCGGGTCAGGCCGATGTCGGGCGGCGTGATCGTCTTGGACAGGCCCAGGCGATACTGCAGACCGTGCGGCGCCATGACCTTCAGGTTGAAGCTCGGCAGCCAGTAGTCGAACGAGGTGTTGACGGTGCTGGGCGTCAGGGCGCCGTTGCCCCAGGCCCGCGCCGCCGCCCGCACCTGCGGCGTCAACGAACAGAACGACGAGGCGATGAACGGGTCCTTAGGTTGCGGACGCGCCAGCCAGGCGTTGTAGGCGTCGGTGCAGTCCTGGTCGGAGGCCAGGCTGCTCAGGGTCGGGAACGCCAAGTAGCCGGACGCCTCGCGGTCGGTCTTGGTATAGCGCAGGCCGATGTTGCCGCTGATCTTGTAGTCACCGGTCTCGCCCTTGAAGCGCGCCATCAGATAGGCCGACTTGGTCACTTCGTTGACCGGATTGACCTCGCCCGGACGGAACGGCGTACCGGCGGTGACGCCGCAACGCTGCGCCAGAGGCACCCAGTTTTGCGGACAGCCGTTCGACAGGCGAGCGCGCCACTCGTCGCCCACCGACAGGGCGAACTGCGAGACGGCGTCGTAGTTGTCGATCAGGTTCTGCGCATAGAACATCCGGCCGTCCGCCCCGGTCGGGGAAGCGACATCGCCGCGCATGAAGTTCTTGAAGACGAACTGCTCGATCAGGGCCGTGCTGTTGGCCCCTCCGGCCGTGTTCGGATTGCCATTGATGGCGTCATCCATCCACACCGGGCCGCCGCTGCCCCAGATCTCGCTGACCACGCCCCAGTTATAGGCTGAGAAGCGGGTGGTCTGGTCGCGCTCCGACCAGCGGACGCCGCCCTTGATCGAGTCCAGCCAAGTGTCGTTGTCGAACTTGTATTCGACGTCGATCTTGACCGCGTCTTCCGTGCCTTCCGACTGCTCGATGTGGTCCATCGCCGACCGCCAGAAGCTGTTGTACGGGTCGGCGAGGTTGGCGTGCGAGCCTTGCGCGTAGGACGGACAGTTGGCGCTGTAGGTCGTGCAGGTGGCCAAGGTGGCGCTGTTGGACGGCGCGGTGAAGGTGACGTCCGGCGTGTCGTTGCCGTTCAGGGTGATGGCGGCGTTCTGGAACGACGACCCCCACAGGCCCATGCTGATCGCATCGACCTTGGAGTCCACGTGCTGGGCGTCGAACAGCACGCCCCAGTGCTCGTTCGGCGTCCACTTGAAATTGAAGCCGTAGTCGGTGGTGGTGTTGGTCGTCTTCTCGTCGCGGCG
Source organism: Caulobacter hibisci (assembly GCF_016135805.1). Taxonomy (GTDB): domain Bacteria; phylum Pseudomonadota; class Alphaproteobacteria; order Caulobacterales; family Caulobacteraceae; genus Caulobacter; species Caulobacter hibisci. The sequence goes on along the minus strand of NZ_JADWOX010000031.1, from coordinate 31,360 downwards.
CACGTTGTTCGATTGCAGGCCGTTGATCGGCGTTCGCGGGTCCGAGCCGTTCTGGTCGGCGCGCCAGCCGGTGGTGCCGGTGATCACCCCGTTGGTGAAGACGCCGTCCTCGTCGAAGGTGAAGGTGGTGCCGGCCGCCGGACGCGAGTCGCCGTTGCCGGCCACGTTGTCGGTGGCGATCTCGATGGCGTGCTCGGTCCACTTGGTCGTCGACTTCGAGCGCAGGTACTGGAACGCGGCCTGCATCGTGCCGTCGTTGCTCTTCCACTGGACGGCGCCGGCCTGGCCCTGGCGCTCGCGCTCGTTGGTGGTCGAGCGGAAGGCGGCGCCGCGCGGGAACCACACGCCCTTCGTACCATTGCCGCAGTCGGCGCTGGAGACGCCCAGGTTGGTGCGGCAGCCGAAGTTCGACACCTGGATGGCGTCGCTGCGGCTGGCCAGTTCCGAGTTCACGAAGCTGGCCAGGATGCCGACCTCGCCGATCTTGGTGTCGAAACGGTCACTGTAGAGGAACGAGTAGGTCGGCTTCCACTTCTCGACCATGTCGCCGTAGCTGGCTTCGGCCGACAGCGACAGGATGCGCTTGTTGCTATCGAACGGCAGGCGCGTGCGCAGGTTCACCGTGCCCGAGATGCCGCCCTCGATCAGGTCGGCCGAGGGGCTCTTGAACACGTCGACGCCACCCATCAGCTCCGACGGCACGTCGGCGAAGCTGAGGATCCGGCCGTTGTTGGCGGTGAAGGTGTCGCGGCCGTTCAGCTCCGAACGCACGAAGTTCAGGCCGCGAACCACGACGCCCGAGCCCTCGACCGAGAAGTGGTCAGGGTCGACGCCGGCGGCGAAGCGGTTGATCGACACGCCCGGCACGCGCTGCAGCGCCTCGGTCACCGAGCGGTCCGGCAGGGCCCCGATGTCTTCGGCGGTGATCGAGTCGCCGATGATCTCGGACGACTGCTTCAGTTGCTGGCTGCTCTTGAGGCTCTGGCGAATGCTGGTGACGACGACCTCGTCGACCGTGTCCTCGGTCGTCTTCGTAGCGGTCGTCGAAGCCGTCTGGGCCAAGGCCGAGGCCCCGAACACCAGGCTCAGCGCCAGGGCCGACGCCCCGCACTTCAGGCCGAATTTGAGATTGTCGCACAGTTTCTCGCGCCCACGCGTCGCGGACGCTCCGTTTACGGAGCTCATTCTTGTCTTCCTCCCCAGTCCCGGTAGCTCGGTAGCGCTACCATTGGTCATATGTCGAGACCATTATTGGTCTGATGATATGGCAAAGGTCGGAGACGTCAAGGGTGTTGAAATAACCCCGCAATCTGAACCAGATCGGCGACACATGATTGTTTTTATTATCTTTTATCCGTCACCCAGCCGCTGGCGACGCTTTTCCCGAGAAGGAAACGTGACAAAAGCGGACAGCGCAGTCAATTTGCAACACACTTGAAACGGCCGCCCAAGGCCGTTCAGACATAAGATCTTCGGGGCGGAGACAGCACATCATGTCAGACCAACGGTTGAAGTCCGTGGTCATCGTCGGCGGCGGCACGGCCGGCTGGATGACCGCCGCCGCCCTGGCCAAGACCCTTGCGCCGCAAGGCCTGAAGATCACCCTGGTGGAGTCCGAGGCCATCGGCACGGTCGGCGTCGGCGAGGCCACCGTGCCGCCGATCCTGACCTTCAACGCCATGCTGGGCCTGGACGAGCGGGCCTTCATGCGGGCCACCAAGGCCAGCTTCAAGCTGGGCATCGAGTTCGTCGACTGGGGCGCGATCGGCGAGACCTATCACCACCCGTTCGGGACCTTCGGCCTCGACGTCGAGGGAATCAAATTCCACCAGGTCTGGCGCAAGTTCGCCGACCAGGTCGGCCCGATCGGCGACTTCAACCTGACCGAAGCCGCCGCCCGGCGCTGGCGTTTCGCCCTGCCCGATCCCGATCCGGCCAAGGTGATGTCGAGCCTGAAGTACGCCTATCACTTCGACGCCGGCCTCTACGCCCGCTTCCTGCGCGGCTTCGCCGAGCCGCGCGGCGTCACCCGCATCGAGGGCCGCATCGCCAGCGTCGCCCAGCATGGCGAGACCGGCTTCGTCGAGGCCGTGGTGCTGGAGGACGGCCGCCGCATCGAGGGCGACTTCTTCGTCGACTGCTCGGGCTTCCGCGGCCTGCTGATCGGCCAGGCCCTGGGCGTGCCCTATCAGGACTGGAGCCGCTGGCTGCCCAACAACCGCGCCGTGGCCATTCCGTGCGAGTTGGGCGGCGACGGCCTGACCCCCTTCACCCGCGCCACCGCCCGCGAGGCCGGCTGGCAGTGGCGGATCCCGCTGCAGCACCGCATCGGCGCCGGCTACGTCTATTCCAGCCACCACATCGACGACGACCGGGCGCTCGACACCCTGCTGGCCAATCTCGACGGCCGCCCGACCGAGGACCCCAACTTCCTGCGCTTCACCCCCGGCCGCCGCGAGCGGGCCTGGGACAGGAACGTCTGCGCCATCGGCCTGTCGGCCGGCTTCATCGAGCCGCTGGAAAGCACCAGCATCCACATGATCCAGGCCGGGATCACCAAGCTCTTGGCCCTGTTCCCCGGCAACGGCGTTGATCCGCTGGAGACCGACGAATACAACCGCCTAACCGCCGCCCAGGTCGACCACATCCGCGACTTCGTGATCCTGCACTTCAAGGCGACCCAGCGCGACGACACCGACTACTGGCGCTACCTGTCGTCGATGACCGTGCCCGACAGCCTGGCCCGGCGCATGGAGCTGTTCGCCCAGCGCGGCCGCTGGTTCCCGTCCAACTACGACCTGTTCCACGAAACCAACTGGACCGCCGTGCTGCTGGGCCAGGGGATCATCCCCGAAGAGTGGGACCCGCTGGTCGACAGCCTGCCCGAAGACCAGATCCGCCAGCGCCTGGCGGGACTGTCCACCCTGATCGCCCGCACGGCCGAGGCCATGCCCAGCCACGCCGAGTTCGTCGCCCGTTATTGCGGCGCTGCTGCCCCCTCTTCGACTTCAGGAGTCCCCGCATGATGACGAATGACCGGATCCGCAACGTCGTCATCGTCGGCGGCGGCACGGCCGGCTGGATGACCGCCGCCGCCCTGGGGCGCTTCCTCAAGGACGGCGTCACCAAGGTTACCGTCATCGAGAGCGAGGCCATCGGCACGGTCGGGGTCGGCGAGTCGACCATCCCCCAGATCAACATCTTCAACCGCATGCTGGGCCTGGACGAGGACGAGTTCCTGCGCCGCACCAAGGCCACCTACAAGCTGGCCATCGAGTTCCGCGACTGGAAGCAGATCGGCCACACCTACCACCACCCGTTCGGCCCCTACGGCGTCGACATGGAGGGGGTGTCGTTTCACGCCTACTGGCTGCGCTACCTGGCCATGGGCGAGGCCGCGGACCTGGGCGAATACTCCCTGCAGGCCCTGGCCGCGGCTCAGGCCAAGTTCCAGCGCCCGACCGGCCAGACCAACTCGCCGCTGGGCGACATCGCCTACGCCTTCCACTTCGACGCCGGCCTCTATGCCCGCTTCCTGCGCGACTACGCCGAAGCCCGCCAGGTGCGCCGCATCGAGGGCAAGATCGTCGACGTCGCCCAGCGCGGAACCGACGGCTTCGTCGAGTCGGTGACCCTGGAGAACGGGACGGTCGTCGAGGGCGACCTGTTCATCGACTGCTCGGGCTTCCGAGGCCTGCTGATCGAGCAGACCCTGAAGAGCGGCTTCGAGGACTGGTCTCACTGGCTGCCCAACGACCGCGCCGTGGCGGTCCCTTGCGCCTCGGGCGGCTCGACCGACCCGGTCACCCGCGCCACCGCCCGCCCCGCCGGCTGGCAGTGGCGCATCCCGCTGCAGCACCGCATCGGCAACGGCTACGCCTTCTCCAGCGCACACATCAGCGAGGACGAGGCCACAGCCTACCTGCTCTCGCATCTCGACGGCGAGGCCCTGGCCGATCCCTGGACGCTGAAGTTCAAGGCCGGCCGCCGCAAGAAGAGCTGGGACAAGAACGTCGTCGCCATCGGCCTGGCCGCCGGCTTCATGGAGCCGCTGGAAAGCCAGAGCATCCACCTGATCCAGGTGGGAATCTCGCGCCTCTTGGCACTGTTCCCCGACCGCCGGTTCCAGCAGCCCGACATCGACCGCTACAACCGGGTGATGACCTTCGAGTACGAGAAGATCCGCGACTTCCTCGTGCTGCACTACAAGGCCACCGAGCGCTCGGACACGCCCTATTGGGACTATCTGCGCGAGATGCCGATCCCCGACTACCTGGCCGACAAGATCGCCGTCTTCGAGAGCCACGGCCGGATCTTCCGCGAGAACGAGGAGCTGTTCAACGACACCTCGTGGTTCGCGGTGATGATCGGCCAGGGCCTCAAGCCGCGCGGCTGGGACCCGATGGCCGACGTGATGAGCGAGGACCTGCTGCGCGCCCGCATGAAGGAGATCCGCGCGGTCATCGCCCGCTCGGCGCAGACCATGCCCGATCACATGAGCTTCGTGGCCGATCGGGTGGCGCGGGCGCAGGCGGCGGCTTAGGCGTTGCGTGGTCCTCGCCCTTCGACAGGCTCAGGGTGAGGACCAATTGTCGGGCCGCTGAAAACCTCATCCTGAGCTTGTCGAAGGACGCCCCCTACCCCGCCCGCGCCCCATGCGCGAGGCTGGCGGCCAGGGCCAGCATCGTCAGGCCAATGCCAAGGTCCAGCGCGCGCCAGGCGGCCGGCCGCGCGAACAGCGGGGCCAGGAAGCGCGCGCCGAAGCCGAGCGACGAGAACCAGACCAGGCTGGCCAGGGCCGCCCCGGCCATGAACAGCGGCCGCTCGATCGCCGGCAGGCTGGCGCCCACCGCGCCCATCAGCATCACCGTGTCGATATAGACGTGGGGGTTGAGGAAGGTGAAGGCCGCGCTGCCCGCCAGGGCCGCGCCCAGGGTCAGGCCCGCCTGCTGCTCGACCACCAGCACCGACGGCCGCGCCGCCCGCCGCAGGGCCGAGATCCCGTACCAGGCCAGGAAGGCCGCGCCGCCCAGGCCCAGCACCAGCGACAGGCCCGGAACCAGGGCCAGCACCCCGCCCAGGCCGCGGACCCCGGCGACGATCAGCGTGGCGTCGGCGGCCGCGCAGAACAGCACGATCGGCCAGACATGCTCGCGCTTCAGCCCCTGGCGCAGCACGAACATGTTCTGCGCGCCGATGGCCACGATCAGGCCGGCGGACAGGGCGAAGCCCTTGGTGAAGGCGGGGAGGAAGGTGCTGGTCATGGCCGCTTGATGCCGCCGATCAGAGATGTAGCCTAACTAAGTCTTCTTATCCGAATTTAGGCGACCTAATGCTCGACTATCCGTCCCTGGCGGCCCTCGCCGCCGTCGCGCGCGAGGGCAGTTTCGAGAAAGCGGCCGCCGCCTTGGGCGTCACGCCGTCGGCGGTGTCGCAGCGGGTGAAGGGCCTGGAGGAGCGGCTGGGCGCCATCCTTCTGACCCGCGGCGTTCCGTGCCGCCCCACCGAGATCGGCGCCAAGCTGTGCGCCCATGTCGAGCAGGTGCGGCTGCTGGAGGGCGAGGTCGTCGCCGACCTGCCGGGCCTGGCCGGTCCTGCCGTTGGCCCGTCCACCATAAGGGTGGCGGTCAACGCCGACAGCGTCAGCACCTGGTTTCCCAAGGCGGCCGCCCGGTTCGCGGCCGAGACGGGGGCCATGCTCGACCTGGTGCTCGAGGACGAGGCCCACACCGCCGACCGGCTGCGCTCGGGCGAGGTGCTGGCGGCGGTCACCGCCGATCCTACCCCGGTCGCCGGCTGCAAGACCTATCCGTTGGGCGCCATCCCCTACCTGGCCGTGGCCACGCCGGACTTCATGGACCGGTTCTTCGCCGGCGGCGTCGATGCGGCCAGCCTGCAAACCGCGCCGATGCTGCGCTTCGACCGCCGCGACGGCCTGCAGGCCCGCTGGGCGCGGGACGCCTGGAACACGCCGCTGGCTCCGCCCACCCACTGGACGCCCTCGACGCAAGGCATGCTGGACATGACCCTGGCGGGCCTGGGCTGGGCGATGACGCCGCGCCCGCTGGCCGCGCCGTACCTGGCCGTCGGCCGCCTGGTGGAGCTGCCGCCGCGCCGACCTCTGGCCGTCACCCTCTACTGGCAGCGCACGCGGCTCTCCGCCCGTCTCCTCGACCGCCTGACCCAGGCGGTGCGGACCACCGCGGCCGAGGTGCTGGAGGCGGCGGAGAGCCCCAAGCCCTAGGCCGGCTCGACCGCCAGGGCCGGATAGTCGGTATAGCCGCGTGCGTCGCCGCCGAAGAAGGTCATGCGATCGGCCTCCGCCATCGGCGCGCCGGCCTTCAGTCGCGCGACGAAGTCGGGATTGGCCAGCACCATCTGGCCGTAGGCCTCCAGGTCGGCCAGGCCCGAGGCGATGTCGGCGCCGATCTCCTCGCGCGGACGGCCGGGACGATTGAGGACCAGGGTTCTGCTCCACAGCCGGCGGATGTCGGCCAGCAAGACCTCGTCGCCCTGGTGCATGACATGCAGATAGGCCAGGCCCAGCTTGTCGAGTTCGGCGACCAGGTGGCGATAGAGGTCCGGCCCCTCCGCGCCCTCGTCGATGCCCCAAAGGGTCGTGCCGGGCGACAGGCGGATGGCGGTGCGGTCGGCGCCGATCTCCTCGGCGATGGCGGCGGCGACCTCCAGGGCGAAGCGGGCGCGGTTCTCGATCGGGCCGCCATATTGGTCGGCGCGGGTGTTGGCGCTGGGCGCGAAGAACTGCTGCACCAGATAGGCGTTGGCGCCGTGGATCTCGACGCCGTCGGCGCCCGCCTCGATGGCGCGGCGGGCGGCGGCCCGGAAGTCGGCGACCGTCCGGCCAACCTCGTCGGTGGAAAGGGCGCGGGGCGTCGGGATGTCCTTGGGTCCCGTGGCGGTGAACATCGGGGCGTTCGGCGCGATGGCCGAGGGCGCGACGCCCTGGCGGTGATGCGGCGTGTTGTCGGGATGCGACATGCGGCCGGCGTGCATCAGCTGGATGAAGAGGTAACCGCCCTCGGCGTGGACGGCGTCGGTGACGGCCTTCCAGCCGGCGACCTGGGCGTCGGTGTGGATCCCGGGCGTGGTCAGGTAGCCCTGGCCGTCCTCCGAGGGCTGGGTCCCTTCGGTGACGATCAGGCCGACGCCGGCGCGCTGGGCGTAGTAGTCGGCGGCCAGGGCGCCCGGGACGCCGTCGGGCGTGGCGCGCGAGCGGGTCATGGGCGCCATGACCAAGCGGTTGGAGAGGTCGAGGCGGCCCAGGCGAACGGGGCTGAACAGGCGGCTCATGGAGGTGATCCCTTCGGGTGATTGTTCGGGAAGGGAGATGCGCCCGCGCTCGATCGGTATAAACCAGGCCGAATGGAAATCATTGATCCATTCATGGAGCAATTGGCGTGGCGCTGCTGAACGACATGGCCCTGTTCGTCGAGGTGGTGAAAGCGCGCGGCTTTCGCGGCGCGGCCGAGGTCACCGGCGTGCCCAACTCCACCCTGTCGCGCCGGATCGCGGCCCTCGAAAAGGCCGTCGGCCTGCGCCTGCTCAATCGCACCACCCGGCGGATCGAGCTGACCGAAGCCGGTCAGGTCTATTTCGAGCGCTGCAAGCGCATCGTCGACGAGGCCCGGCTGGCGCATGAGCAGTTGGGCGAGATGCTGGAACAGCCGACCGGCCTGCTGCGGGTTTCCCTGCCGATCGATTTCGCCACCATCTATCTGACGCCGCTGATCGCCGAGTTCGCGCGGCGCTATCCCGGCATCGGCTTCGAGTTCGACCTGACGCCGCGCCGGGTGGACCTGGTGGCCGAGCCTTTCGATCTGGCCATCCGCATCGGCGAGCAGCCGCCCTCGCACATGATCGCCCGGCCGCTGGCCCGGCTGCGCCCGTCGGTCTACGCCGCCCCGGCCTATCTGGACGCTCATGGCGAGCCGTCTCGGCCCTCGGACCTAGCGGATCATGAGTGCCTGGTCATGCCCCGGATCACCGCCTGGACGCTGGGCGACGGCGAGCGGACGGTCGAGACACCGGTCGGCGGCCGCTTCCGAGTCAACAATGTCGGCATGATCCGACAGCTGGCCCTCCAGGGCATGGGCGTGACCCTGATGCCCGAGGCCATTGTCGCCGAGGATCTGGCCTCAGGCCGGCTGCGTCGCATTCTCCCGGCCTGGCAGGGCGAGCCCACCGCCGTCTACGCCGTCACCGAGACCCGCCTGCTGCCGGCCAAGACCCAGCGCTTCATCGAGTTCCTGCGCGAGCAGCTGCGCGAGCGATAGGGCCATCGGACCAAGCTCAAGCTTGGTCCGACCTCTCCAAGCCTGTAAGGTATGACCACCTTGACATAATAGGCCTTACCTCGTAGCCGTTTACTTCTGTGACCGCTACCAACCGTATCGCCGGCGAAACGGCGGACGGCGGCGGTCAAAGCGCAGGCAGCACGAAGCGCCGGACCTTGGCGCTCAGGGGAGAGAAGCCGATGTCGTCCAGCCACCGCACGCGTGAAATCCGCCGGGCCCTTGTCGGGGCCAGTTGCCTGACCACCGCCCTGATCGCCCTGCCCGCCCTCGCCCAAACCACAGCGTCCCAGACTGCGCCCGCCGGTCAGGCCGTGCAGCCCGACGCCGTCGAGGAGATCGTCGTCACCGGCTTCCGCAAGAGCCTGGCCGACGCCACCAACGCCAAGCGCGAGAGCGTCGCCTTCACCGACTCGGTGTTCGCCGAGGACATCGGCAAGTTCCCCGACCTCAACATCGCCGAGTCCCTGAACCGCATCCCGGGCGTCCAGCTGACCCGCGAGATCAACGGCGAGGGCCTGAACGTCACCATCCGGGGCCTGGGCACCAACTTCACCAAGATCCTGCTGAACGGCTCGCAGATCGCGGTGGCCTCGTCAGGCCGCACCGACAGCCAGAACCAGAACCGCGAGGTCGACCTCGACCTCTTCCCGACCGAGCTGTTCACCCGGCTCGACGTCCACAAGACCCCGACGGCCGGCATGGTCGAGGGCGGGGTGGCCGGCGTGGTCAACATGCGCAGCGCCCGGCCCTTCGACTACAAGAGCGGAAACGGCCAGCTGATCTATTCGCTGCAAGCGGGCAAGAACAACCAGGCCGACGACATCAGCCCGCGCGGCTCGCTGATCGCCTCGAAGACCTGGGACACCCCGATCGGCGAGGTCGGCCTGCTGGCCGGCGTGGCCATCGCCCGGGTCAAGAGCACCACCACCGGCTTCGAGAGCATCGGCTGGTCGAACGCCAACATGACCTGCACCGGCTGCAACGTCACCGGCGGCAACAACTTCAACTGGGCCTCGACCGTGCCGGCCGGCGTCACCGCCAACGGCCTGACGCCCGGCCAAGCGATCGACAACGCCCTGCTGGCGTCGCTGAACCCGGGCACAACGCTGCAGCAGCTGTCAGACGCCCAATTGCCGCGCCTGGGCCGCGATTCCTGGTCGTCGGGCGAGCGCGACCGCGACTCCTACGTCCTCTCGGCCGAATGGCGGCCCAACGACCAGCTGAACGTCTATTTCGACACCCTCTATTCCAAGGGCAGCCGCGAGTTCGAGCGCATCGACATGAACTGGGTCGTGCGCAACTCCAACTTCATGGTCCCGACCGGCGTGAAGGTGAACGGCGACGGCGTGGTCACCGAAGGCACGTTCCTGAACTCGCAGTTCTTCCTCGAGTACCGGCCCTACAAGGAGGACGTCGAGGTCCTGAACCTCAACCCCGGCTTCACCTGGCGGCCCAACGACTGGATCAAGCTGGACGGCCAGCTCAACTACAGCCGCAGCGTCTTCTTCCGCGAGGCGCCGACGGTGCTGTTCAACACCCCGCTAAACTCGGGGCTGAACGTCACCTACGCCAACAATGGCGGCGACTATCCGTCGATCACCGCCAACAAGGACCTCAACGACCCGTCGCTAGGCTGGGTGTGGGCCGGCGGCCGCGTCAACGTCCAGGCCGAGAAGCGCGTCACCTCGACCAAGGGCGCCCACTTCGACCTGACCCTGGGCGACGACAAGGGGACCAACTTCAAGGTCGGCCTGGCCTATGACGACGTCGGCCGGCGGATCACCGCCCTCGACAATTCCGGCCGCTGGCAGGCCTTCACCTGCGGCGGCGGCGGGGTGACGCCGCAGAGCCCCGCGCCCTCGCCGACCCCGGCCTGCGACGGCCGCGCCGGCTCGGCCATCCCCCAGGCCAACCTCGCCAGCTACATCAAGCAAGGCCCGCTGGGCTTCATCACCTTGGACAAGGACCGGTTCTTCGCCGACACCAACTACCAGGCCTTCTTCGACAGCGCCCCGTTCTCGGCCTCGGCCGCCACCGGGGCTGCCTCGGGTCTGATCCGCGAGAAGACCACCGGCGCCTATGTCGAGGCCAATGGCGCGACCCAGGTGCTCGACCGCGACCTGCGCTTCAACGTCGGCGCCCGCTACTATTCGACCGAGCAGACCATCGAGGGGCCGCAGACGGTCAACGGCGTGACCTCGTTCCTGTCGCGCACCACCACCTATGACGGCCTGCTGCCGTCGTTCAACCTGGCCTGGAACCTGCGCGAGAGCCTCATCCTTCGCGCCTCGGCCTCGCGCACGGTGACCCGTCCCAACCCCAGCGCCATGCTGCCGGGCACCACCTTCTCGGACCCCTCGGCCCAGCAGGCCAACCAGGGCAATCCGAACCTGCAGCCCTACACCTCCAACAATTTCGACATCGGCGGCGAGTGGTACACCGGCGGCGCCGGCTATGTGGGCGTGGCCCTGTTCCGCAAGGAGCTGACCGGCTTCACCGTCAACGGCACCAACACCATCCCCTTCACCCAGCTGGGCGTGCCCTTCGACCAGCTGACCAACCTGCAGCAACAGGCGATCAACAACCGCGGCGGCCCGAACGCCGCGACGGTCACCGTGCAGCAGCAGATCAACGCCGATGGCGTGCTGACCATCCTGGGCCAGGAGGTCACCTGGCTGCAGCCGCTGGACTTCCTGCTGGACGGCGCGGGCTTCACTGCCAACGCCACCCATGTCGAGCAGAACGCGCGCGGCAACGGCGCGCCGGCCCAGGCGGTCGGCATCTCGCCGTGGACCTACAACGTCACCGGCTACTATGAGAACCACGGGGCCACGGTGCGGCTGTCCTATGTGTGGAACGACGCCCAGATCTCGTCGAGCCCGGGCCAGAACGGCATCTCGTTCGCCACCATCAACACCGACGCCCGCGGCCAGTGGGACCTGTCGGCCAGCTACCAGTTCGACAAGCTGCCGACCCAGCCGCGCGTCAGCCTCGACGTCATCAACATCACCGAGGAGGCCCAGCGCAGCCCGTTCCAGTGGGACAGCGCCGCCTACACCTACTACCAGCCGGGCCGCCAGATCATGGTCGGCATCCGCGGGAAGTTCTGACCTCGGGAAAACACTTCGCGTGGCCGACCTTCCCAGCGCCACGCGGTTTGGCGGCGCATCCTCCCCAGGATGCGCCGTTTTTTTGCCCGCTCAGCGCGAAACCCCTTTAAGTTAATCCCATGGATTTCGACGCCGGCACGCCGCCCGCCCCTCCCGCCGACACGCCCGCGCCGCGCCGAGGCCCCGGCCGGCCGCGCGATCCCGGGGTGGAAAAGCGCCTCAAACGCGCCGCTCTCGAAGTGCTGGCCCAGCACGGCATGTCGGGCCTGACCCTGGAGAAGATCTGCGACAAGGCCGGCGCCCCGCGCGCCACCTTCTATCGCCGCTGGGCCACGCCGATGCAGGCGGTGGGCGAGGCCTTCAACGAGGCCTTCCACTTCGCCGAGCTGCCCGACACCGGCGACATCGTCAGCGATCTGGTGGCCCTGGGCCAGGCGATGATCGACCTCTACAACGATCCCGTCGTCGGCCCCTGCATGAGCTTCCTGATCGCCGAGAGCCGCGTGCGGCCCGAGCTGTTCGAGGACCATGGCGACGACTTCCTGCGCCGCCGGGCCTACAACCGCCAGGTCGTCGAACGCGCCGTCGCCCGCGGCGAGATCCCCGCCCACACCGACGCCGACCTGGTCATCGACACCATCAGCGGCCTGGCTCTCAACAACCAGGCCACCCGCCGCCCGCTGACGCCGGAGATGCTGGAGTTCGTGGTGCGGCGGTTGCTGTCGCTGTGATCCCTCTCCCCTTGCGGGAGAGGGAGGGGCCCGCGCCGCAGGCGTGGGAGGGTGAGGGGTCGAAAGACCTGTCCGCAGCAACGGCCGATCGGCTGGGCGTGGCCTTTACGTTCTGAGAGACCCCTCATCCGACGGCCTTCGGCCGCCACCTTCTCCCGCAAGGGGAGAAGGATCATTTGCACGGTTGAAAACAAACCGACCACGCGGTATCTTGCACACCTCACCACCCGAGGTCCCCGCGTGTCCGTCCCCGCTTCCGCCTACGCCATGCTCGCCGCGGCCATCGCCGCCGAGGTGGCCGGCACCACCTTCCTGCAGAAGTCCGAGCAGTTCACCAAGCTGGTCCCGACCCTGGCCATGGCCGGGCTCTACGCGCTCGCCTTCTTCTGCCTGTCGCAGGCGCTGAAGCACGTGCCGCTGGGCGTGGCCTACGCCATCTGGGGCGGGGTGGGGATCGTGCTGACGGCGATCATCGGGGTGGTGCTGTTTCGCCAGTCGCTGGACGCCCCGGCCATGGTCGGCATCGGCCTGATCGTCTCGGGCGTGCTGGTCACCCAGCTGTTCTCGCGCAGCGTGGCCCACGGATGAACGTCACCGCCTACAACCGACCCAAGCAGCCCGAGCAGGTGCGCCGCGCCCTGCTCGAGGCCGCCGTCGCCCTGGCCGAGGAGCAGGGGCTGGGCGGGATCACCGTCCAGGCCGTGGCCGACCGGGCCGGCGTCACCAAGGGCGGCCTCTTCCATCACTTCGCCAACAAGCAGGCCCTGATCGACGCTGTCTTCGACTTCATGCTCGAACAGATGGATGAGGCGCTCGATCGGCTGATGGCCGACGACGTCGGCGAAGGCTGCTTCACCCGCGCCTATGTGGTCTCGACCTTCGAGTGCTGCGACATGGCGCTCAGCGGCCAGGCCCTGTCGATCTCGATGGTCACCGATCCGGCCCTGCGCCGCCGCTGGCGCGACTGGATCGACGCGCGCCTGGTCCGCCACGCCGAGACCGACGCCGACCCGGGCCTGCACGTCGTGCGCCTGGCCGCCGACGGCTACTGGTTCGCCCGCGTGCTGCACGACGGCGATCCGGGAACCGAAGCGCCCGAAGCCCTGCAGGCCCGCCTCATCGCCATGACCCGGGAGGACTGATCATGACCTTCTTCCGCACCCACTGGGCCCTGCTGGCGACCGAGGCCGTCGAGACGCCGCCTCAACCTGCCCCTCTCCCAGAGGGAGAGGGAGGGGCCCAGGCGCAAGCCTGGGAGGGTGAGGGGTTAGGGACTGAAGACGGCGTGCCGGCGCTCCGGCCGACGGCTTAACCCCTCATCCTCCCACCGCTGCGCGGCGGGCCCCTCCTTCTCCCTCTGGGAGAAGATCGCTTAGACGCCTAGAACAAAACCCCCTTCTCCAGCAGGCCGTGCACGCCCTTCTCGCCGTTGACCGTCTGGGTCACGCGGAAGTCCACGGCCAGGGAGCAGAACTGGTAGGCCTGCACACGGGTGAGGTTCGAGCGCGAAACGATGAAGTCGATCATCCCTCGCAGGGCCTGCTTCATCGCCAGGTCCAGGTCCTCGTTGAAGCCCATGATCACGTAGTGGGTAGGCGTCTCGGCGCGGGGCCAAGTCGCCACGCCCAGGTCGGCGGCCTTGTGCAGGATGAAGGTGAAGGTCCCGGTCAGGCCCATCTCCAGGGCGTTGACGCAGACCTCGCCGTCGCCCTGGCGGCCATGGCCATCGCCGGCCGAGAAGTTCGCGCCCGGCACCCAGACCGGCAGAAACAGGGTCGCGCCGGCGCCCAGCTCCTTGTTGTCCATGTTGCCGCCGTGCTCGCGCGGCTCTCGACTGGACAGGCGGCCGTACCTGGCCGGCGGGGCCACGCCCATGGTGCCGAAGAACGGCCGCAGCGGCAGCTCCGGCCCCCACTGCGGCTTGCAGATCCCGCGCGCCTTGTCGACGGCGATGTGGCTGACATAGCGCTCGGGAAAGTCCTCCGGCAGGGTGCCGGCCAGGGGCCGCACGGCGCAGTAGCCCCAGTCGTTGTTGGGCTCGACCGCCTCGATCCGCACCTCCAGCGTGTCGCCCGGCTCGGCCCCGGCGATGGCCACCGGCCCCGTCAGGATGTGCGGGCCGATCCGATCGAGCTTGGCGTCGTGGATCGCCTGCAGGGCCGGCGGGATGGTCAGCCACGACTCCGGCCCGGGCATCACCTCGGGCCCGCCCGACACGCAGTCGAAGGTGACGCTGTCACCCGGCTGGATGGTCAGGACCGGGTCGAAGGCCGCGTCGAAGATGCCGAAGCGGACGGTCTGCGGGGTGGAGGACAGGTGGTGATGCATGGCGACGACGGAACCGGCAGCGAAGAAACGAGCCCCAGTCTCCAGCCACGCCGGGTCGGGAACGAGGCCGCACGACATCGCGCGGCGCCGCTTTCGCTATCTGCCTCAACCACGGGCGCCATCTGCACGAGCGCCGCGCATTCGAAAGACTGCCGAGGCGTTCTAGGTCCTTGAAACTTCTGGCCTAGCGGCGTTATCGTCGGATAGCTATGAAGTATCTTATTACTTTTTAGCGCGAGTGACTTCCCATGTCGGGCGGCGACCTGTCGGCCTTCCAAAACCTCTCCGACGCCAAGGTCGCCGCCTATCTGGACTCCCGTAGCGCCGACCTCGGCCTGCCCGTGCCCGAGGCCTGCCGCGACGGGGTCGCCGAGAACCTCGCCCTGTTGCGCGACCAGGCCGCCCTGTTCGCCGGCCTGACCGACCCGGACGCGCCCATCGAGACGTTCGCGCCGTGAGCTTTGCAACCGCCCAGGTCCTGACCACCGCCCTGCGCGAGGGTCGCACGAGCGCCCGTGAGACCACCCAGACCGCGATCGCCGCCGCCAAGGCCGAACCGTTCAACGCCTTCACCGCCGTGTTCGAGGACGAGGCCCTGGCCCAGGCCGACGCGGTCGACGCACGGCTGGCGGTCGGCGAGAATCCCGGCCCGCTGGCCGGCGTCCCGTTCGCGGTCAAGAACCTGTTCGACGTCGCCGGTCACGTCACCCTGGCCGGCAGCAAGATCCGCCGCGAGGCCGCTCCCGCAACCGCCGACGCCACCGCCGTGGCCCGGATGAAGGCCGCCGGCGCGGTGCTGGTCGGCGCGCTGAACATGGACGAGTTCGCCTACGGCTTCGTCACCGAGAACGCTCACGACGGCCCGACCCGCAATCCGCACGACCCGGCCCGCATCGCCGGCGGCTCGTCGGGGGGCTCGGCCGCCGCCGTCGCCGGCGGCCTCCTGCCCCTGACCCTGGGCTCTGACACCAACGGCTCGATCCGCATCCCCGCCGGCCTTTGCGGGGTGTTCGGGCTGAAGCCGACCCTGGGCCGCCTGTCGCGGGTGGGGGCCTTCCCCTTCGTGCACAGCCTGGACCACATCGGCCCCTTCGCCCGCACCGCCGCCGACCTCGCCCTGGCCTATGACGTCTTGCAGGGCGAGGATCCGCTGGACGACTTGGCGCCGCCGCCAGCCGATCCGCTGAGTGGCCGCCTCGACGCCCTGGCCGACCAGCCGTTGCGCGTCGGATGCCTAAGCGGCTGGTTCCAGCAGGGTGCCTTCCCCGAGGTGGTCGAGGCGCTGGAGATCGTCGCCGACGCCTTGCAGGCCCGCCGCGGCCTGACGCTGCCCGGCGCCCAGGCCGCCCGCGCCGCCGCCTTCGCCATGAGCGCTTCCGAAGGCGGGCGCCTGCATTTCGACGACCTGGCCCAGCGCGCCCTCGACTACGACCCGGCCGTCCGCGACCGCCTGCTGGCCGGGGCCTTGCTGCCCGACGGCGTGGCCGAGGCCGCGCGGCGCTATCGCCCGGCGTTCCGCGACGAGGCGCGCGGGCTGTTCGAGCACTTCGACATCCTGCTGGCCCCCGTCACCCCCTGCCCCGCCCCGCCGATCGGCCAGGCGACCATGGAGCTGGACGGCCTCCCCGTCTCGGTGCGCAAGACGCTGGGCGCCTACACCCAGCCGATCAGCTATGTCGGCCTCCCCGTGATCGCCGCGCCGGTGAACCGTCCCGGCAAGCCGCCGATCGGCGTACAGCTGATCGCCCCGGCCTGGCGCGAGGATCTGGCCTTCGCCGCCGCCCTGCGGCTGGAACGGGCCGGCGTCATCGCCGCCCACCGCCCTCCCCTCCGCCGAGAGCCCGCATGACCGTCATCAACGCCCCCGACGTCCTGGCCGAGGTCGCCGCCGCCGTCGACGCCTATGAGCTCGCCCTGATGACCAACGACGTCGAGGCGCTGGACGGCTTCTTTCGTGACGCTCCTGAAACCGTCCGCTACGGCGTGGCCGAGAACCTCTACGGCTTCGCCGAGATCGCCGCCTTTCGAATCGGGCGCTCCGGCGGCTCGCCGCTGCGCGATCGCCTGAGGACGGAAATCACCACTTTCGGCCGCGATTTCGCGATCGCGAACGTCGAATTCCTGCGGACGGGGGCAAAACAGTCCGGCCGCCAGAGCCAGACCTGGCTGCGCACCGAAGGCGGCTGGAAAATCGTGTCGGCGCACGTTTCCCTGCTCCAGGCCGGCGCCGACCAACGCCTTGCGCCATAGGCGGCCGCATCCTCCGCCCAAGGACAATAAGTAAGTATGTCCTGACTTATGACCTAGTTTTGGGCGCCGTTGTCGCAGCGTGGTCAAATAGTGACACGGTCCCTACAAACTTCACGGGAGTGAGACCGAGTCGTCATCAAGCCTTTTGATTTCGACGCGGCCATTGTGCATTGCACCCCACGCAACCGGGTCCTCCACCGGTGTTCGAAGGGGATTTCGACATGACCACCCAAGCCAAGCTGCGCAACAGCGCCGCCTTCGGCGTACTCCTGCTGGCCGCCGCCGTCGCGGCCCCGGCCTTCGCCCAGGACGCGCCGACCGCCCTCGACGACGTGATCGTCACCGCCCAGAAGCGTTCGGAAAACATCCAGGACGTTCCCGTCTCGGTCGCCGCCGTTTCGGGCGAGAAGCTGCAGTCGATCTTCGCCGCCGGCGAAGACGTGCTCGCGCTCTCCAGCCGCGTTCCGGGCCTCTATGTCGAAAGCTCCAACGGCCGGGCCGCCCCGCGCTTCTACATCCGCGGCCTGGGCAACGCCGACTTCGACCTGGCCGCCTCGCAGCCGGTCTCGGTGATCATGGACGACGTCGTCCTCGAGAACGTCGTGCTGAAGAGCTCGCCGATCTACGACATCGACCACGTCGAAGTCCTGCGCGGCCCGCAAGGCACCCTGTTTGGCCGCAACACCACCGCCGGCATCGTCAAGTTCGACACCGTCAAGCCGAGCGAAGAGTTCAAGGCCAACGGCTCGGCCACCTACGGCACCTACGGCTCGACAACCTTCGAAGGCGGCGTCGGCGGCGCGATCGCGCCGAAGCTCGCCTTCCGCGTCTCGGGCCTCTACCAGCACCGCGACGACTACATCGACAACACCTTCACCGGTGTGAAGAACGCCATCGGCGGCTATGACGAAAAGGCCGCCCGCCTGCAGATCCTGGCCTCGCCGGGCGAAAACACCGACGTTCTGTTCAACGCCCACACCCGCTCGCTGGACGGTACGGCCGCGATCTTCCGCGCCAACATCCTCACCAAGGGCAGCAACGAGATCAATTCGAACTTCGACCGCGACAAGGTCAACTTCAACGGCGGCGGCGGCAATAATCAGAAGTACGACGTCAGCGGCACGTCGCTGAAGATCGACCACGACTTCGGCGGCGCCAAGCTGACCTCGATCAGCGCCTATGAAGGCGGCAAGGGCTTCAGCCGCGGCGACATCGACGGCGGCGTCGGCGCCCTGAACCCGGGCGTGATCCGCTACGACTCCGACACCCAGGACAGCATCAAGCTCGAGCAGATCTCGCAGGAAGTGCGCCTGGCCAGCGACACCGACGGCAAGCTCGCCTGGCAGGTCGGCGGCTACTACTTCAAGTCGGACTTCACGGTGACCACCGACGCCGGCTTCAACAAGGCCGCCGTCCGCCACAAGAACACCGCCTGGGCCGTGTTCGGCCAGGGCTCCTATCAGGTCTCCGACGCCCTGAAGGTCACGGCCGGCGTCCGCTGGACCGACGACGACAAGGACATGGACGTGGTCGGCACCACGACCACCGTCTCGGTCTCCGACAGCCAGGCCAGCTGGGACCTGTCGGCGTTCTACGCCGTCAACGACGACGTCAGCCTCTACGCCAAGGTCGCCCGCGGCTTCCGCGGTCCGTCGATCCAGGGCCGCGACGTGGTGTTCTTCTCGGCCCCGTCGGTGGCCCAGTCGGAAACCATCCTGTCGTGGGAAGCCGGCGTGAAGAGCGAACTGCTCGAGCGTCGCCTGCGCCTGAACGGCGCGGTCTACACCTACACCATCGACGACCCGCAGTTCACGGCCGTCGGCGGCCTGACCAACACCACCATGCTGCTGAACGCCAAGAAGGGCGAGGCCTACGGCTTCGAACTGGACGGCGAGTTCAAGGTCACGCCGAACCTGCTGGTCACGGCCGGCTACAGCTACAGCCACACCGAGATCAAGGACTCCGGCCTGCTGGTCGCGCCCTGCGGCTCGGGCATGTGCACCGTCACCGACCCGCTGGTCGGCGGCCTGGCCAAGGTGGACGGCAACCCGTTCCCGAACGCTCCGGAATACATCCTGAACTTCTCGGCCCGCTACAACGTGCCGGTCGGCGACGGCGGCGAGCTGTTCGCGGAAACCGACTGGTTCCGCCAGGGCTACACCAACCTGTTCCTCTACGAGAGCAAGGAATTCTACAGCAAGAACACCTTCGAGGGCGGCCTGAAGCTGGGCTACGGCCGCACCGACGGCGCCTACGAGGTGGCGGTGTTCGCCCGCAACATCACCAACGAGGTGAACCTGCGCGGCGCCATCGACTTCCACAACCTGACCGGCTTCGTCAACGAGCCGCGCGTCGTCGGCATCTCGCTGAGCGCCCGCCGCTAAGCGACGTTACGACGACTGAAAAAGACGGCCCGGGCGTTGCAAAACGCCCGGGCCGTTGTCGTTTTTGACATGCTCCCGCCGTCGCCAGCGGCTAGAGTGGTCGGCTTCCCGGCGTCATAAAAAGCGCTTGCAGAACAACGATAAGAGTCCCGCCTACCGATGACGACCAAGATCATCTTCGACACCGATCCGGGCATCGACGACGCCATGGCCCTGCTGTTCATCGAGGCGAGCCCGGCGCTCGACCTGGTGGCCGTGACGACCGTGTTCGGCAACGCCGACATCGACACCACCACCCGCAACGCCCTCTATCTGAAGGACCGCTTCGGCCTGACCGCGCCGGTGTTCAAGGGCACCGACAAGCCGCTGTCGCGCCCGCGCAATCCCTCGCCGACCTTCGTGCACGGCGAGAACGGCCTGGGCGATGTCGAGCTGACCGGCCTGGTCGCGGCGGAGCCCGAGGCCAAGCCGGCCCACCAGGCGATCGTCGACCTGGCCCGCGCCAACCCCGGCGAGATCACCCTGGTCGCCGTCGGCCCGCTGACCAACCTGGCCCTGGCGCTGGAAGCCGATCCCGAGGTCGCCACCCTGCTCAAGGGCGTGGTGATCATGGGCGGGGCCTTCGCCGTCGCCGGCAAGCCGGGCAACGTCACCCCCGTCGCCGAAGCCAACATCTGGAACGATCCGGAAGCCGCAGACCGCGTCTTCACCGCCCCGTGGCACGTCACGGTCATCGGCCTGGACGTCACCACCCAGGTGATCATGAGCCCCGACTTCATGGAGGCGCTGGAAGCCTCGGCCGGCCCGGCGGGCCAGTTCCTCAACGCCATCTCCAAGCCCTATGCGGCCTTCTACGGCAGCCGCGACGGCATCGTCGGCTGCTGCGTCCACGACGCCGCCGCCGTGGCCTATGTCATCGACGAGAGCCTGTTCGAGGTCCGCCGCGGCTCAGTCCGCGTGGTCACCGAGGGCATCGCGCTCGGCCAGACCCTGCAGAAGGTGGAAGGCGAGCTCTACGGCCCCTCGGCCTGGGACGACCAGCCGATCCACAGCGCGGCGATCGCCGTGGATGCTGACCGCCTGCTGGCGCTGTACGCGCGGACGATGAACGGGGTGGTGGGGTCGTAAGAAAAGAACCTCCCCCTCTGGGGGAGGCGACCGCGCAGCGGTCGGTGGGGGGAGTTCGGCCAATGCTTCGGCGGCTGAAAACGTCCCCCCACCGTCGCCTTCGGCGACACCTCCCCCACAGGGGGAGGTTCCTGTTTTCAGGGCTCGGCTACTTCCGATGCCGCTCCACCCCGGCCAAGTACGTCCGCGCCACCACCCGGTCATCCCCCAGCACGGTCAACGCGAACAGCCGGTCCTCCAGCCCCTTGGCGGCCGCCAGCCGGCGCGCCAGCAGGGGCGTCGCGGCGAGATCCAGCACCAGGAAGTCAGCCTCCTTGCCGGGGGCGAGATTGCCGATCCGGTCGTCCAGATCCAGCGCCCGCGCCCCGCCTAGCGTGGCCAGGTACAGCGCCTGGAACGGGTCCAGCGCCGCGCCCCGCAGCTGTCCCACCTTGTAGGCCTCGCCCAGGGTGTGGAGGATCGAGAAGGTCGTGCCGGCTCCGACGTCGGTGCCCATGCCCACCTTCACCCCGTGCGCGCAGGCCTCGTCCAGCGGGAACAGGCCAGACCCCAGGAACAGGTTCGAGGTCGGGCAGAAGGCCACCGCAGCGTCCTTCGCCGCCAGCCGCTGGAACGCCTCGCCCTGCAGGTGGACGCAGTGGGCGAAGACCGACCGCTTCTGAACCAGGCCGAACCGCTCGTAGACGCCCAGATAGTCGGTCGCGCCGGGAAACAGCTGGGCGGTCTCGTCGATCTCGCGCGGGTTTTCCGACAGGTGGGTCTGCATCCAGACGCCAGGGTGCTCAGCGAGCACCTGCCCGGCCATCTCCAGCTGGGCGTCGGTGCAGCTGATGGCGAAGCGCGGGGTGACGGCGTAGCCGAGGCGCCCCTTGCCATGCCAGTCGGCGATCAGGCTTTCCATGTCGGCACGCGCGGTCTCGACGTCGTCCATCAACCCCAGAGGCGCATTGCGGTCCATCAGGGTCTTGCCGGCGATCAGCCGCATGTCGCGCGCATAGGCCTCGGCGAACAGGGCGTCGACCGAGCCCTTGTGCACCGAGCCGAACACCAGGGCCGTGGTCGTGCCGTTGCGCAGCAACTCGTCGACGAAGAAGCCTGCGGCCTCCTTCGCGTGATCCGGATCGGCGAAGGCCGCCTCGGCGGGGAAGGTGTGCTGCTCCAGCCAGTCGAGCAGCTGCGCGCCATGGGCGGCGACGATGTCGACCTGCGGGAAGTGGATGTGAGTGTCGATGAAGCCTGGCGTGATCCAGCAGCCGCTCAGGTCCTCGACCGGCACGTCGGCATAAACCGGCGCGAGCTCGGCATGGTCGCCGCAGGCTACGACGCGGCCGGCGTCGACGACCAGCAGGCCGTCGGCGTGGAAGGCGACCGCCTCCCCGCTCTTGGTCGGATCATCCAGGAGATGGAGGATCGACGCCCTAAACGCTTGCACTCTGGTCCTCGTCGTTGCTGGCTTGAGCGGCTTCCAGCCGCATCAGCAGGTCGGCGGCCACCGAGACGGCGATCACCTCGGGCGCCTTGCTCTTCAGGCCCGGCAGGCCGATCGGGCAGGTCAGGCGGTTCAGCGTCACCGCCGAAAAGCCGTCGTCGCGCAGCCGGTGCATGAACCGCGCCCGCTTGGTCTTCGAGCCGATCAGGCCGAGATAGTCAAAGCCGCCGCCGGCCAGCCCGGCCGAGGCCAGGGCGTAGTCCAGGGCGTGGTCGTGGGTCAGGATCAGGCCGTAGGCGTCGGCCGAAGCCCCCATGGCCAGGGCGGCCAGCTCGGCCGGTTCGCGCACAGTCACGCCGGGAACCTCGGCCGCCTCGGGCCGGCTGTCGTACCAGCCGAGCTTGAACGGCAGGGGCGCGAAGGCCCTCGCGATCGCCTGGCCCACATGGCCGGCGCCGAACAGCAGCAGCGGCCGGCGCGGGGCCTCGCTACGCTCGACCAGCTCGTCGCCCAGGTCGGGCCGCTTGCCGCGCGCCGCCGCCGGCGCGCCGGCCAGGCGCACGGCCGGCGGGTCGGTATCGAGCGCCGCGATCGGGGCGATGGTCTTGGTCAGCAGGCCCGGGTCGAAGTGGGTGCGCAGCTCGAACGGCTGGTCGGCGTCCATCCGCCGGGCGGCCTCGGTCAGCCAGTCGCGGCTGGCCGCCTCGACCCGCTCGATCATCAGCCGCACCCGGCCGCCGCAGCACTGGGCCAGCAGCGGTCCGAGCGGGTAGTCCTGGATCGCGAAGGCGGCCTGGGATCCGACCAGCATCCGCCGCGCCTGGTTCGTCGCCTGGTGCTCCAGATTGCCGCCGCCGATCGTGCCCGACTGCCCGCCCTCCCAGACCACCATCTTGGTCCCGGCCTCGCGCGGCGCCGAGCCCTCGGTGGCGAGTACGGTGACCAGGGCGGCATGGTCGTCGGCGTCGAGCCGTGACAGGGCTGCGCGGGCCCAGTTCTTGTGGGTCGCCAGCAATCTAACCTCTCCCATGGGACAGGGTCAGGAAACGCGCCCTACCCATCGGCCCGCCGTCTCACGTCCTCGACCGCCATCAGCACCGCCTCCGGCGTCGCCGGCGCGTCCAGGTTCGGCATCACCCGATGCTCCCCGGCCGCCGCCACCGCCCGGGTGATCGCCGAGAACACCGAGATGCCCAGCATCAGCGGCGGCTCGCCCACGGCCTTGGAGCGGTGGATGGTCGGCTCGGCGTTGCGGCCGGGCTCCCACAGGGCGACGTTGAGCACACGCGGCCGGTCGCCCGCCGTCGGGATCTTGTAGGTCGAGGGGGCATGGGTCTTCAGCACGCCCTTGGCGTCGTAGACCAGTTCCTCGGTGGTCAGCCAGCCCATGCCCTGGATGAAGCCGCCCTCCACCTGGCCAAGGTCGATGGCCGGGTTCAGCGAGCGGCCCACGTCGTGCAGTATGTCGGCGCGCAGCACCTTGGTCTCGCCGGTCAGGGTGTCGATCACCACCTCGCTGCAGGCCGCGCCATAGGCGAAGTAGTAGAACGGCCGCCCGCGATGGGTCTTGCGGTCGTAGGTGATCTTCGGCGTGGCGTAGAAGCCCGTGGCCGACAGCGAAATCCGGCCGATATGGGCAGCCCGGCACAGCTGACCGAAGCCGACCAGCTCGGCCCCGATCCGCACGCCCTCGGGGGTGAACGCCACCTCCTCGGCGGGCACGCCCCACTTGCCGGCCGCGAACTCGACCAGCCGGGCCTTCAGCGTGTTGGCCGCGTCCAGCACCGCCATGCCGTTGAGGTCCGCGCCCGACGAAGCGGCCGTGGCCGAGGTGTTGGGCACCTTGTCGGTGGTGGTGGCGGTGATCTTCACCCGATCAAGTGGAACCTGGAACGCCTCGGCGGCGACCTGGGCGACCTTGATATAGAGCCCCTGCCCCATCTCGGTGCCGCCATGGTTCAGCATGATCGAGCCGTCGGCATAGAGATGGACCAGCGCCCCGGCCTGGTTCAGGTGGGTGGTGGTGAACGAGATGCCGAACTTCACCGGCGTCAGGGCCAGGCCCTTCTTGAGGATCGGATTGGCCGCGTTGAAGGCGTCCACCGCCCGCTGGCGGGCGTCGTAGTCGCAAGACCGCGCCAGATCCTCGATCAGCTGCGGCGCGACGTTGT
Organism: Caulobacter hibisci; assembly: GCF_016135805.1. Lineage (GTDB taxonomy): Bacteria > Pseudomonadota > Alphaproteobacteria > Caulobacterales > Caulobacteraceae > Caulobacter > Caulobacter hibisci. The sequence goes on along the minus strand of NZ_JADWOX010000031.1, from coordinate 7,514 downwards.
CCTCGACCACCTGGTAGTAGGGCGTCAGGTTCCGCCCGCCATCCCCGTAGAGATTGCGCCGACGCACCTCCAGCGGATCCAGCCCCGTCGCCTGGGCCACCGCGTCCATCACCCGCTCGATCGCCGCCATGCCCTGCGGCCCGCCAAAGCCCCGGAAGGCGGTGTTGGAGACGGTGTGGGTGCGATAGCGGTGCGAGACGATCTCGACCGCCGGCAGGTAGTAGGTGTTGTCGACGTGGAACATCGCCCGGTCGTTGATGGCCGGCGAAAGATCCGTCGTCGCCCCGCAGCGCGAGGCCAGCTCCAGCTTGATCCCCAGCAACCGGCCCTCGTCGTCGAAACCGACGTCGTAGCCGACCTCGAAGTCATGCCGCTTGCCGGTCATGACCATGTCTTCGTCGCGGTCGGGCCGGCACTTGGCCGGGCGGCCGGTCTTCACCGCCACGAGGGCCGCGGCCGCCGCGAACAGCGAGGCTTGCGTCTCCTTGCCGCCGAAGCCGCCGCCCATTCGCCGCACCTCGACGATCACGGCGTGGCTGGGCCGGCCCAGCACGTTGGCGACCAGGTGCTGCACCTCGCTGGGATGCTGGGTCGAGCACCAGACGTGGACGTCGCCCTCCTCGCGCGGCGTCGCCAGCGAGGCCTGGCCTTCGAGATAGAAGTGGTCCTGGCCACCGATGGCGTGGCGGCCCTGGATGCGGTTGGGCGCGGCGGCCAGGGCCGCCTGCGCGTCGCCGCGCGCCATACGCTGGCTGGCCTCGATCTTCAGGTCCGCCGCCGCCGCATCCGCGATGGTGATCGCCGCCGGCAGGTCCTCGTAGTCGACCACGGCCTTGGCGGCGGCCGCCCGCGCCGCGGCGATCGAGGTCGCCGCCACCGCGAACAGGCTCTGGCCCACGCAATAGACCTCGCCGTCGGCGAACAGCTTGTCGTCGTGGATCACCGGGCTGACGTCGTTCTCGCCGGGAATGTCGGCCGCCGTCAGCACGCAGACCACGCCGGGGGCGGCGCGCACGGCGTCCAGGTTCATCGACACGATCCGCGCATGGGCCTTGGTGCTCATGCCCAGATGCACGTGCAGCGTGCCCGGCGGCTCGGGCAGGTCGTCGACATAGATCGCCGTGCCCGTCACATGGCGCAGGGCGCTGTCGTGCGGAACCGAGGCGTGGACGCCCTGGAACGGGGTGACGTTTAGCGAAGCGCCGGAATCAGCCATACGCCGCCTCCGCCAGCACGCTGGTCGCCACGCCCGGCTGGGCGCTTTCGAGGAAGGCGCGGATCAGCAGGTTGCGCGCCGTGGTCGCCCGATAGGCGGCCGAGGCCCGCATGTCCGACAGCGGCGTATAGTCCTCGTCCAGCCTGGCGGCGGCGGCCTCGACGATCTGCCGCGTCCAGGCCTGGCCGACCAGGGCCGCCTCGCAGGCGCTAGCCCGCTTGGGCGTGCCGGCCATGCCGCCGAAGGCGATGCGCGCCGCGCTGACCACGCCGTCCACCACCGTGATGGCGAAGGCCGCGCAGACCGCCGAGATGTCCTGGTCGAAGCGCTTGGACAGCTTGTAGACCTTGAAGATCTGCCCCTCCGGGCCGCGCGGCACGATCACCGCCTCGACGAACTCGCCCGGCTGGCGGTCCTGCTGGCCATAGGCGACGAAGAAGTCCTCCAGAGGGATCTCGCGCACCTGCTCGCCCCGACGCAGCACCAGGGTGGCGCCCAGCGCGATCAGGGCCGGCGGCATGTCGCCGATCGGCGAACCGTTGGCGATGTTTCCGCCGATCGTGCCGCTGTTGCGCACCTGGGTCGACCCCAGCCGCCGCATCATGTCGCCCAGGCTGGGATAGCGGCCGGCCAGGGTCTCCAGCGCATCGACATAGCGAACGCCGGCGCCGATGCGCAAAGCGTCGCCGGCGCGGGTGATGGCTTTCAGCTCCGGCACGCGGCCGATGTCGATCAGGATCTGGGGCGGCTTCCTCAGCTTGGTCACCCACAGGCCGACATCGGTCGCCCCGGCCACGAAGGCCGCGTCCGGATTGGCCTCGGCGGCGGCCGCCAGCTTCGAGAGGCAGCGCGGCGCCAGCCAGCGGCGGACCACGCCCCGGATCGGATCGTCATAGGCGACGCTGAGCATGGTCTCGCGCTGGATCGCCCGCAGCGGCGCGGCCACGTCCGGCGCGGCCTCGCGCACCACCTCGCGCGCGGCCTCCAGGATGGGGCCATAGCCGGTGCAGCGGCACAGGTTCCCCGCCAGCACGTCCTCGACCGGCGCCCCCGCCCCGCAGGCGCCGACGGCCCGGCCGTACAGCGACATGACGATGCCCGGCGTGCAGAAGCCGCATTGCGAGCCGTGCTTGTCGATCATCGCCTGCTGCACGGGATGAGGTTTTCCGGCGCATCCGCCGCCCGCGCCTTCACAGGCCAGGCTCTCGACGGTCATCACCGCCTTGCCGTCCAGCATCGGCAGGAACTGGATGCAGGAATTGACTGCTCGCCAGCGCACCGCCGCGAGGTCGTCGCCCGTGGTCAGCTCGCCGACCAGCACGGTGCACGAGCCGCAGTCGCCCTCGGCGCAGCCTTCCTTGGTTCCGGTCCGGCGCAGCGGTCCGCGCAGGTGCTCCAGCAGGGTGGCGGTCGGATCGACGCCGGCCGCCTCCTGCACCTGGCCGTCGAGCAGGAACCGGATCGTCCCGCCCATCTCAGCTGCCTCTATAGGTCGAATAGCCGAACGGCGAGACCAGCAGCGGCACGTGGTGGTGCTGGGTCGGATCGGCCACGGAGAAATCGATGGTCACCACATCGAGGAACGGCGGGTCGGAGACCTTGGCCCCGCTGGCGGCGAAATAGGCGGCGACGTCGAACTCGATGCGATAGCCGCCGACCGCCAGGGCCTCGCCCTCGACCAGCCGCGCGCGGCCGTCGGCGTCGGTCTCCACCGTCTTCAGCAGCACCGGCGCGCCCTCGCCCCGGCGGTAGACGCGCAAGGCCACCCTGGCGGCCGGCTGGCCTGCGGCGGTGTCGAGGATGTGGGTCGTCAGGCCGCTCATGCTGGGTCCTGCGGGGTTGGGGTCATCATACGCTCTTTCACCTCTACTTCAGAGGCTGGAACCTGGACCGCCGACTGTCCAGCCTCGGCGCGACGGACGCCTGCGCCGCGAGCCCGATCGCCCGCCCAGGCGGCGACCGGCGCCCGCCGATTGAGCGTATATAAGTCTTTTATTACTTACCAGCCGCGCCCGATCCCCGTCCGCCCGGCGCCTGACGACGGCAAAGCGGCGTAGAATCGCAAAAAATGGTCGGCGGACGCTGCGTAAGGTTGGAAAAGCGCGGCCAACCCCGTTAGCAACACCGGCAGACGGGCCGCGCGCGCGCTCCAGGACGGAGGGCGCATCAAAGAAGACGGCCCGCGCCACAGCGCTGCGCAGAACAGGACCGATCGATGGACGAGGATTTCCGTAAAGCCGCCCTGGACTACCACCGGCTGCCGCGGCCCGGAAAGCTGGCCATCGAGGCCACCAAGCGGATGGCCACCCAGCGTGACCTGGCCCTGGCCTACTCCCCCGGCGTCGCCGCACCGTGCCTGGCCATCGCCGAGGATCCGGACCTGGCCCGCGACTACACCGCTCGCGGCAACCTGGTCGCCGTGATCTCCAACGGCACCGCCGTGCTGGGCCTGGGCGACATTGGCCCGCTCGCCTCCAAGCCGGTGATGGAAGGCAAGGCCGTCCTCTTCAAGAAGTTCGCCGGCATCGACGTCTTCGACATCGAGGTCGACGCCAAGGATCCCGACCGCTTCATCGAGGTGGTCGCGGCGCTCGAGCCCACCTTCGGCGGCATCAACCTCGAGGACATCAAGGCCCCCGAGTGCTTCATCATCGAGCGCAAGCTGCGCGAGCGGATGAACATCCCGGTCTTCCACGACGACCAGCACGGCACCGCCATCGTCTGCGCCGCCGCCGTCCGCAACGCCCTGCTCGTCCAGGGCAAGCAGCTGAAGGACGTCAAGCTGGTCACCTCGGGCGCCGGCGCCGCCGCGCTCGCCTGCGTCGACCTGCTGGTGTCGATGGGCCTGCCGGTCGAGAACGTCACCCTCACCGACATCAAGGGCGTCGTCTATGCCGGCCGCGAGCCGGACATGCCCGACAACATGGCCCGCTACGCCCGCCCGACCGACGCGCGCACCCTGCCCGACGTGCTGCCCGGCGCCGACATCTTCCTCGGCCTCTCGGCCCCGCGCGTCTTCAAACCCGAATGGCTGCCGCTGCTGGCCGAAAAGCCGCTGATCCTGGCCATGGCCAATCCGGACCCGGAGATCCTGCCCGAGCTAGTCTATGCCGACCGTCCCGACGCCATCATGGCGACCGGCCGCAGCGACTATCCCAACCAGGTCAACAACGTCCTCTGCTTCCCGTTCATCTTCCGCGGCGCGCTCGACGTCGGCGCCTCGGAGATCAACGAGGCCATGAAGGTGGCGGCCGTCGAGGCCATCGCCGAACTGGCCCGCGCCGAGGCCAGTGAGGTCGTCGCCAGCGCCTATGGCGGCGCGGCCCCGATGTTCGGCTCGCAATACATCATCCCCAAGCCCTTCGATCCGCGCCTGATCCTGCAGATCGCCCCGGCCGTGGCCCGCGCGGCCATGGACACGGGCGTCGCCACCCGGCCGATCGCCGACTTCGACGCCTACCGCGCCGAGCTGGAGCTGTTCGTCTACCGCTCGGGCCAGCTGATGCGGCCGGTGTTCGAGCGCGCCCGCAAGGCCACCAAGGCCCAGAAGGTCCGCGTCGCCTATGCCGAGGCCGAGGACGAGCGCGTGCTGCGCGCCGTCCAGACCGTGGTCGACGACGGCCTGGCCGCGCCGGTGCTGATCGGTCGTCGCGACGTCATCAAGGCCAAGGTCGCCGAGATGGGCCTGCGCCTGGATCTCGGCGGCGCCGTCGAGATCCTCGACCCGGGCGCCGACCGCGAGGTGTTCGCGCCGCTGGTCGGCCAGTACCAGGACCTGGTCGGCCGCCGGGGCGTGCCGCCCCTGGCTGCCGAGCGCCGGGTGCAGGGCCGCCGCACCGTGGCCGCCTCGATGCTGCTGCAGACCGGCCAGGTCGATGCGGCCCTCGTGGGCGGCAGCGGCGACTGGTGGCAGCACATGACCTATGTCCTGCCGATCATCCCCAAGCGCGAGAACGTCGGCCGGGTCTACGCCATGTCGTCGCTGATCCTCGACAACGGCACGCTGTTCTTCTGCGACACCCACGTCAATGTCGACCCGACCGCCGAGCAGGTGGCCGAGATGACCCTGCTGGCCGCCGAGTCGGTGCGCCGCTTCGGCCTGACACCCAAGGCCGCCCTGCTGTCGCACTCCTCGTTCGGGGCCTCCAACTCGCCGACCGCTCGCAAGATGCGCGAGGCCCTGGCCATCGTCCGCGACAAGGCCCCCGAGCTCGAGGTCGACGGCGAGATGCACGCCGACGCGGCCCTGTCCCAGGCCCTGCGCGACCGCCTGGTCGGCGACAGCACCCTGAAGGGCTCGGCCAACCTGTTGGTCATGCCGACCCTGGACGCGGCCAATATCGCCCTGACCCTGCTGACGGCCGCCACCGAGGCCCTGCTGGTCGGCCCGACCCTGCTGGGCATGAGCCGCCCGGTGCAGGTGCTGACGCCCAGCGTCACCGCCCGCGGCATCGTCAACATGACCGCCGTGGCCGTGAACCAGGCCGCCGCCGAACGGGCCGCCGCCCAGGCGGGCTGAGAAGGCGCGCCTGTTCATCCCAGCCCGCACGGGCCGGGACGAACAGGCGCAACCTGCATTCGACAGGCAGAGCAAGCCCTGTAAGCTGACGACGCGACGACGATGGCGCTGCGGGATCGCCGCTTGCCCATCGTCCGATCCAGCCTTCCTCCCAGCACAGGGCCCGCCGTGTCGCTCGAAGCCACCGACCTCACCCCCGATCTCGAAATCCTCGACGCCTTCCTGATGTCGGAAGGCGTTCCCGACAGCACCCTGACGCTGAGCGAACTCGACGGCTTCCTGACGGGCGTGGCGGTCGGGCCGGAATTGGTCATGCCCGCCGAGTGGCTGCCGCTGGTCTGGGGCGGCGCCGAGCCGCCGTTCGCCGATGAACTCGAGGCCCAGAAGGTTCTCGGGGCCATCATGAACCGCTACAACACGATCCTTCGGGGTCTCGGGGCCCGCGTGCTCGATCCCATATTCCTCGAAACCGAGACCGGGGAGATCATTGCCTCCGACTGGGCCGAAGGCTTTGTGATGGCGGTCAGCCTGCGCTACGCGGCCTGGGACAGGCTGTTGAGCTCGGAAACCGACGGCCACCTGCTGACGCCTCTCCTGGCGCTGTGCGCCGACGAGGACGGCGAGCGCCTCGTCGAGCTGCCCGCCGAGATCGTGGAAGAGCTTTTCGCCAACGCCGACCAGTTTGTGCCGGAAACCGTTCTGCGGATTCACGCCTTCTGGCGGAACGCGAACCCACGATCGGGCATGCCGAAGACCGGGCGCAACGAAGCCTGCCCGTGCGGTTCTGGGCGCAAATTCAAGAAGTGCTGCGGCGCGCACTGAACGTCCGCCGCAGGACCGCGATGACGCCAACCACAGATGCGAAAAAGCCCCGCCGGAACCCGCTCCTGTCGCAACGACAGAAGCGAGGTCCCGACGGGGCCTAATTCGCCAGGTCGGCAGACGGCCGGACGCTCCGCGCCCGGCCGAAAGACCGATCCCTTAGAGGATGCGCAGGTTGCCGGCCGAGGTCTTGCCCGAGCGACGGTCCTGTTCCAGTTCGTAGCCGACTTGCTGGCCTTCGTTCAGGCCGCGCAGGCCGGCGCGCTCGACGGCCGAGATGTGCACGAAGATGTCGCCGCCGCCGTTGTCCGGCTGGATGAAGCCGAAGCCCTTGGTGCTGTTGAACCACTTCACAACGCCGGTGCCGGCTTCGCCGCCACCGCCACCGCCGCCGTAGCCGCCGCCGCGCGGGGCGTCATAGCCGCCGCCACGGGGAGCGTCGAAGCCGCGTTGCGGACGACGCGGCGCGCCGCCGGCCGGGGCCGCGCCATGGCCGGTCACGCGCAGGTTGCCGGCCGAGGTCTTGCCCGAGCGGCGGTCCTCTTCCAGCTCGTAAGCCACTTGATCGCCTTCGTTCAGACCCGACAGGCCCGAACGTTCAACCGCGGCGATGTGGACGAACACGTCCTGGCCGCCGTCCTCGGGCTGAATGAAGCCAAAGCCCTTGGCCGGGTTGAACCACTTAACGACACCGTTCGCCATCTTATCCTCAAAACCTCATTCGACGGGCCAATTGCCGGCCCGCGTCCTTCCACGGCAAGTCATGACGCAAAACTGCGGCACGCGCTACGCCCTTTGCACGGAGAATCTCGATGGGAAGTGGCCACAGGCCAGAAAAATTCGCGCGCGGAGGCTCAGCTGTCGCCAGAATGCCACTATGAGTGGTAGACGCGGGCGCGAAAAAAGGCCGATACGGACGTATCGACCTTCGTAAATGACGGATCTGCCTGCGAGAAG
>NZ_JADWOX010000030.1 GCF_016135805.1 Caulobacter hibisci | reverse complement strand
GATAGCCGCCATCGGCGCCGCCCACCGGCCCTACGGCACGACCGGCTTCCTGCCGACCCTGATCAGCGACGACCTCGAGGTCGTCGATGCCGCCATGCGCGCGACCGAAGACGCCATCGAGCAGGGCGTGCCCGGGGTGCTGGGCGTGCACATCGAGGGCCCGTTCCTCAACGAACAGCGCAAGGGCATCCACGACGCCGGCAAGTTCCGCGTCCTGGACGATGCGGCGATCGCCCTGCTGTCGTCGCTCAAGCGCGGCAAGGCCCTGGTCACCCTGGCGCCCGAAACCACCACGCCCGACATGATCGCCCGCCTGGCCAAGGCCGGGGTCGTGGTCGCGGCCGGCCACACCAACGCAGCTTACGAGACCGTCAGCGCCGCCCTCGACGCCGGCCTGACCGGCTTCACCCACCTCTTCAACGCCATGTCGCCCCTGACCAGCCGCGCCCCCGGCGCGGTCGGCGCGGCGCTGGAGAACCAGAGCGCCTGGTGCGGCATCATCGTCGACGGCCGCCACGTCGATCCGGCCACGCTGCGCATCGCCCTGCGCACCCGGCCGCTGGACCGCTTCATGCTGGTCACCGACGCCATGCCGACCGTCGGCATGAGCGACAAGCGCTTCGTCCTGCAGGGCCAGGAAATCGTCGTCGAGGACGGCGTCTGCGTCGGCCCCGGCGGCACCCTGGCCGGCTCGGATCTCGACATGATCGGCGCCGTCCGCAACGCGGTGGAGATGCTGGGCCTGTCGCTGGAGGACGCGGTGATGACCGCCTCGGCCGCGCCGGCCGCCTTCCTGGGCCTCTCGGCCACGCGCGGCGCCATCGCCCCCGGCCAGGCCGCCGACCTCGTGCTGCTCGATGGCCAGCGCAACGTCGTGCGCACCTGGATCGACGGGCGGGAATAAGAAAAGGGCGCCGGCCTCCCGGCCCGCGCCCCTTTCCTGCCGCCCTCCCCCAAGGGCGGCGCTCAAAGTTCGCCCTAGAACTTGTAGCGCAGGCCCACCAGAACCTCGCGGCCGGTGTGGTGATAGACCACCGGCATGTTCTGCTCGCCGCTGAACTGGTCCTGATACTCGTCGGTCAGGTTCACCCCTTCCAGGGTGATCTTGAACTGGTCGTTCAGGGTGTACTGCACCGAGGCGTCGACGTTGAAGGTCTCGTTGGTGCCGTCATAAAGCACCGGCGCGGCCGCGGTGTTCTCCTGGCCCAGGACGCGGGTCAGGTACTTGTCGCGGTACGAGGCCGAGACGCGGGCGCTGAACTTGGCGTCCTCGTAGTAGAGGGTGGCGTTGTAACCGTTGCGCGACAGGCCGGTCAGGTCGCCGGTGGCCACCACCGCGCCGCTCGCATTGACGTACTTCACGTCCGATTTGACGTAGGTGTAGTTCAGCAGGACGCCGGTGTTGGCCAGCGGACCGGGCAGGAACTTGAACGGCTGCTGGTAATTGACCTCGAAGCCCTTGACCTTGCCGCCGTCGGTATTCTTGGGCGTGGAGAAGTTCCACAGCGCCGAGGGGCTGCAGCCGGTGGTCGCGCCGCAGGCGGCGATGGCCACGCTGTCGGGAATGCCGAACGGATTGCCGGTGAAGGTGGTCGAGGTGGTGACCGTCTGCACCAGGCTGCCGATATCCTTCTGGAACAGGGCCAGCGACAGCAGGGCCTGGCTCTGGAAGTACCATTCGAAAGCGACGTCGTAGGTCTTGGCGCGGAACGGATCGAGATTCGGATTGCCGGCGGTGACGCTGCGGGCGGTGCCCGAGACGCTGACCGTCGAGCCCGGGGTCAGGCTGCCGAGATCCGGACGCGACATCACCTTGGCCGCGCCGAAGCGGATCAGGAAGTTATCGGTCGGCTCGACCACCAGGTTCAGGGCCGGCAGGGTGTCGCTGTATTCGCGGCCGGCCGAGATCGCCACCGGTGATCCGCCGACATAGGTGTAGCCCGTGGCGTACTGCTTGGTCTTCACGTAGCGGACGCCAAGATTGCCGCGCACGCCGACGCCGCCGATCTCGGTGCGCAGGTCGCCTTGCAGATAGGCGCCGCGGTCCTCTTCGGAGACGGTGCGGTTGTTGCCCAGGGCCGGTTCGCTGCCGAGCTTGAAGGCGCCGCCATAGGCGGTGGGATCATAGAGGCTCAACACGCTGGCGGCCTTGGCCAGGTCCGGGATCACCGTCTGGACGCCGTCGAAGCTGGCCAGGCGACTGAAGCTGGCCAGGGACAGCGCCGCGATCGCCGTCGGGATCACCGTTTCCTGGTTGGTCGTGGTGCCCACCGTGCGGCGCATCTCGGTGGTCTCGAAGTCGTACTGCTTGAAGTTCAGGCCGCCGCTGAAGCTGAGGGCGTCGTTGAGCTTGTACTCCGCCCAGGCCTGGGCCGTGTCGTAGGTGTTGACCGCCGACTGCGGGCGCAGGCGGATCTGGGTCAGCTTCCACTTGGTCGGATCGGTCAGGGCGGCGTTGCCGTAGCCGAACTTCGGGTTGCGGCTGTCGGTGTAGTCGTAGCTGTAGCCGTCGACGTTGAAGTAGTCGAAGCGCAGCGTCGTCTGGATCGGATTCTGGTGATCCGACTTGGAGTGACCCACGAAGCCGTGGATCGTCAGGCTGTCGTTGATCTGGTGGTCGCCGGTCAGCGAGAACTGCGTGAACTTGGTGTCGAGCTTGTCGAAGCGGTTCTCGACGGCCAGGTCGACGTCGTCGAACACGCCCTTGACCATCACGCCGTTCTCGATCGTCCGCGAGACGACGTTGGTGTCGGCGATGCCGCAGCTGTTGGCCGCGTTGGCGGCGGTGCAGGCGCCGCCGGTGCTGAAGGACGGGGCCTCCAGATAGGTTTCCTGGCGCGTGCCCTTGAAGTCGGCATAGAGGGCGTCGAACGACAGGGTCGTGCCTTCGAACGGCTGGAACTGCAGGGCCAGGGTGGCGCCCAGGCGTTCCTGGTCGCTCTCGAAGCGGTCGAGGCGCGGGAAGCGCGGATGGAAGGCGGCGTTGTCGGCGACAGCTTGGGCCGAGGGGTTGACCAGGCCCGGCGTGCCGATATTTGCGCCGCTGGTCTGCGGCAAGGCGTCGAAGCCCGGCGAGAAGGCGTTGCCGGTGGCCCAGCGCACCGTGCTGTTGCCCTCTTCGAGGATCTTGCGCTTGGTGTAGGCGATCGAGAACAGCGCCCCGAACCGGCCGTCCTGCCAGGTGTTGGAGACCATGAAGGCGCCGCGCGGCGTCGCCTTCTCGGACAGGTCGTTATAGCTGCCCTGCAGCGAGGCCGACATGGCGAAGCCGTTGTAGTCGAACGGCCGCGCGGTGCGCAGGTCGACCGTCGCGCCCAGCGAGCCTTCCTCGGTCGAAGCCTCGGCCGTCTTGCGCACGGTGATGGCGTTGAACAGGTCCGAGGCGAAGATGTTGAAGTCGAACGAGCGACCCCGGTTGGTGCCGCCCGAGGCGTCGGCGCCGCCGGCCGTGGTCAGGGCTTCCATGCCGTTGATGCGCACGCGGGTGAACTGCGGACCCAGGCCGCGCACCGAGATCTGACGGCCTTCGCCGCCGTCGCGGGCCAGGGCCACGCCCGGGATGCGCTGGATCGATTCGGAGAGGTTGAGGTCGGGGAACTTGCCGATGTCCTCGGCGAGAATCGAGTCGGTGGCGGCCGCTTCCTCGCGCTTGACGTTCAGCGCCTTGGCCAGGCTGTTGCGGAAGCCGGTGACGACCACCGCCTCGACCTCGGAATTTTCGGTGGTGACGGCGGCGTCCTGCGCCATGGCCGCGCCGGCGGCCGCGAGGGCCATCGCGACGGCGCCGGCCGAGACCCCGATCTTGAGAGCGCGCAAGCGCGAGTCCTGTCCGTGGGACATCTGTCCTCCTCCCATTTGTTACGGCGCGGCCCTGGAGGCCATCATTTTGGAAACCGGTGTCATTCTCGGTCGCTACGACCTGACACCGGTAGCAATTAACGCGTAACAAACACCGGGAGGCGCATCAAGCGGTGGGACCGGTAACAGTTGCATTCATCGGCGCAAACGTGGCGCCGACGCTACGCAAGTCTCGACTTGTGGTGCGACGAAGGGCGATCAGGCGCCTGATCGAAGCCCCGATCTAGCGCTGAGCGACCTTGTGCAGGCCGTCGAGCATGCCGCGGCGCTGGTCGGCCGGCAGGCTCGCGCCCACGTTGCGCAGCAGGCGCAGGGCGGACAGGTGGACATCGACCGCGTCCCAGCGCCAGACGCCGGCGTCGGCGCAGCCGTCCACCAGGGCGCAGAGCGACACCGCCGCCTCGTCGACCCCGGCGTCGGCGGCGAAGCCGGCCACGTCGATGATCTTCAGGGTCATGGTGTAGAGCGTCTCGAAATCCTCGCCCGCGCGGCCGGGCGCGGTCGCGCCGAAGCGCGCCTCGATGCCCTCGAGGGCCTCGTCGAGGGCGGCCAGGGAGCTGTCACGCAGGGTCTCGACATTGGCCTCGGCGGCGGCGATGGCGTCCTTGGCCAGGATGCCGCCGCGGTCCTTGATCATGGCGGCCAGGCGATTGGGCGGCCTGAACTTGCGAACGGTCATATCTGCACCTTCGCGATCTTCATCAGGCTGTTGATCTCGTCCTGGGACATGTTCGGCTCCTGAGCGTCCCCCACATCCCCCTGCAGGTCGTCCTTGCGTCGGCCGTCCGTGCCCACGGGCGGCCCTTCATGTTTAAACCGGCGATCGGGCCCGACATAGGTGTCGCACTCGATGAAGGCCCGTTCCTCGCGCGCCACCCAGAAGATCCGCTCCAGCAGCACCTTGGGGGTGATCGGCTTGGCGACGGTGAAATTCGAGCCGGCGTCGCGGTTCTTGAACACCTGGGCGGTGCGGGTGTGGCCCGTCACCAGGATCACCGGCACGTAGCGGTTGGTCTCGGGGCCCTCGCGGCGCAGCCACTGGATGAACTCGTAGCCGTCGACCTCGGGCATCTGCACGTCGCTGATGATCAGGTCGAAGGTGTGGATCTTGATCAGCGCCTGGGCGTCCTTGACGGACTCGGCGCGATGCAGCGTCCGGACGCCGAAGCCGGACACGACGCCCGACAGGATGTCGAGCGAGGGACCATTGTCGTCGAGCACCAGCACGGTGGCGCGCTCGAGATTGATCCGCGTCGATGAGTTGAGCGGCTCGGGCATCGAGACCTCAGAAGAAGTCGAGTTCGCCGGCCTCGGCGCCCCAACCCGCGTGATCTTCGTCAGACCGCAGGCGGCCCACCAGGTCGGCCAGGCCCAGGCCCGCGAGCAGGGGCTCGACGGCCAGGCTCCATTCGCCCGAGGCATGCTGGCTGATGCGGGCCAGCACGTCCGACAGGCCGTGCAGCCGCTGGCTCAGTTCGTCCAAAGCCTGCAGCCGGGTGATGTTTTCGAGCGCGGCGCCGCCGCTGGCCAACTCGCCGGCCACGTGCTCGCAATCGCGGCAGATGGTGGCGGCGGCCGCCAGCTCCGCCGCCAGCCGGCGCGACAGCTCGCCCACCGGCAACTGGTGTTCCGGCGAGACGAGCAAGGTCGATGCGGCTTGGGGCGAGGCGGTCATGCGGATCAGAACAGCTCCAGATCGCCGAAAGAGGAGGCGGGTGCGGGCGTCGGGGCGGGACGGCGCACTTCCTGCGGCGCGTTGTCGACGGCCACCAGGCGCTGGCGCACCCGGCCCGTGACCGGCCAGAACTCGACGCGGCGGGCCGAAACGCCGCCGACGCTCGACGACACGATCGGAATGCCTTCGTCGCGCAGGAAACGCTCGGCGAAGGCGGCGTTGCTGGCGCCGACGTCCGACAGGCTGTCGAACAGCTTGCCGCCGCCGAAGATCTTGGCTTCCAGCCGCTCGCGGCGGGCGCCCTTCTTCAGCAGGCCGTTGATCAGCAATTCCATGGCGTAGGCGCCATAGCGCACCGCGTCGCCGCCGCTGCTGCTGCGGCCTTCTCCGGCGTCAGGCAGCAGGAAGTGGTTCATGCCGCCGATGCCGGCCTGCGGATCGCGGATGCAGGCCGCGATGCATGAGCCCAGCACCGTGGTCATCACCACGTTCGGGTCGGTGGAGACATGGCTCTCGCCCTGGGTCACATGGACCTTGGTCGCGCGCAGCTCGTCGTCGTGGGAGAAGTCGCGCCCGATCATGTCAGTTGTCCGAAAACTTGTTCGATCTTGTCGCGCAGACCCTGCACGGTGAACGGCTTGACGCAGTAGTTGTTGACGCCGAACTGCACGGCGCGCTGGACCAGCTCGCGGTCGGCCCGGCCGGTCAGCATGACGAAGGCCGTCTGCCGGATCGGCGGGTGCGAGCGCACGGCGCGCAGCAGGGCCAGACCGTCCATCTTCGGCATGTTGAAGTCCGAGATGACCAGGTTGGCCGGCTTGGCCAGGAGGTTCTTCAGAGCCTCCTCGCCATCGGGCGCCTCGCGGATGTCCTTGAAGCCGATCTGCTGCAAGGCGTTTCGGATCAGCGCCCGCATGGTCAGCTGGTCGTCGACGACGAGAACGGAAATGGTGCTTGCTTGGGGCATGGTCTATCGCCTCGCGGAGGCTAGATCGAGAATGGATTGGCCGATGGAGGACAGGGAAACCTGCTTCTCCACGGCCCCGATTTCAAAGGCGGCGCGCGGCATGCCGTAGACGACGCAGCTGGCCTCGTCCTGGCCCACCGTGCGGGCTCCGGCCTGGCGCATCTGCAGCAGGCCCTGGGCGCCGTCGCGGCCCATGCCGGTGAGGATGGCCCCCACCGCCTTTTCGCCGACGGCCTGGGCCACCGAGCGGAACAGCACGTCGACCGAGGGACGGTGACCGCTGACCGGGTCGCCGGCCGTCAGGCGGCAGCGCAGGCCGGCCGAGCGGACGACCTCCAGGTGCGTGGCGCCGCCCGGAGCGACATAGACCTTGCCCGGCTCCAGCAGGGCGCCGTCGGTGGCTTCCTGCACCTTGGCCCCGCTGGCGCGGTCGAGGCGCGCGGCGAAGCTGGCGGTGAAGGTCGCCGGCATGTGTTGGGTGATGACCGTCGGCGGGCAGGTCTCGGGAAACTGGGTCAGGATCGCCAGCAGGGCCTCGACCCCGCCGGTGGACGAGCCGATGGACACCACGTCGCCCGAGGGCAGGTAGTTGCCGCGGCGCGCGGTGACCGGGGCGGCGTCGGCCTTGGTGCGGACCGAGGCGCGGGCCGCGGTCCTGACCTTCTCGGCGACTTCGGCCAGGGCCTCGGCAGTGCCGGTGGCCGTGGTCGGCTTGCCGACGCAGTCGACGGCGCCCAGTTCCAGGGCGCGCAGGGTCATCTCGGCCCCGGCCTGGGTCAGGCTGGAGACCATGACCACCGGCATCGGCCGCAGGCGCATGATCTTCTCGAGGAACTCGATGCCGTTCATGTTCGGCATCTCGATGTCGAGGGTCACGACGTCCGGGTTCAGGGCCTTGATCATGCCGCGGGCCTCGAACGGGTCGCCGGCGGCGCCGACCACCTCGATCTCGGGGTCACGGTTGAGGGCGGCCGTGATCAGGCCGCGCATTGTCGCCGAGTCGTCGACGACGAGAACGCGAATCTTGGCCATGCTCAGACCCCCGTCTTGCGATAGGCGGTCAGGCCGCAGCTCTCGAAGCCGCGCACATTGGCGCCGACGCGTTCGGAGTGGCCGACATAGAGCTTGCCGCCCGTCCCCAGCAGGGGCTGGAAGCGGCTCCAGACCCGCTCCTGGGTCGGTTCATCGAAATAGATCACGACATTCCGGCAGAAGATGGCGTCGAACGGACCCTTCATCGGCCAGCTCGGACCGTTCAGGTTCAGTTCGCGGAAGGCGACGATGCGACGGGCGGCTTCGCAGACGCGGAAGGCCCGACGATCACTGGAATCGCGCTCGAAGAACTGGCTGCGCATGGCGCCGGTGACGCCTTCGAGCAGGTGTTCGTCGTAGACGGCCTGGCGGCCGGTCGCGAGGACGTTGGTGTCGATGTCGGTGCCCAGGATGCGGATGTCGAGCTCGGCCGCGTTGGGCCAAACCGACAGCACCGTGAAGGCCATCGAATAGGGTTCCTGGCCCGAAGAGCTGGCCGCCGACCACAGGCGCAGGCGGCCGCCGGCGCGAACCTTGTCGGCCATCGGCTCGAGGATGTTGGCGCGCAGGTCGTCGAAGTGGTGCGGCTCGCGGAAGAAGCGGGTGACGTTGGTCGTCAGGGCCCGAAGCATTTCCTGGCTCTCGTCGTGACCCTGCTCGCTGGTCACGAAGACGCAGTACTCCTTGAACGAGCGCAGGCCGAGAGCGCGCAGGCGCTTGGCCAGGCGCGAATAGACCAGCGTCGCCTTGGAGTCGGGCAGGCTGATGCCGGCCATGCCGTACAGGATCTCGGCGATCCGCTTGAAGTCCTGGGTCGTGAAGGCGAATTCGCCATCGACGATGGCTTCGCGGCGATCCGTGGAGGAGGGGGCGAAAGTCATCAGGCGGCCAGGGCCTCGCGCTCGGGCAGCAGGCGATCGAGCGAGATTTCGCTGATCATCCGGCCGTCGATGGAAATGATTCCGCGGATGAAGCTGCGAACCATGTCGCAGGCCAGATCCGGGGTCGGTTGAACGAGATCGTCGGTGATCGACAGGATGTCGGACACCGCGTCGACCAGCATGCCGATCATGCGGTCGCCCGCCTTGACGACGATGAACACGCTGCGGACGGTCGGCTCGACCATCGGCATGCCCAGGCGGCAGGCCAGATCCATGATCGGCAGGACCGCGCCGCGCAGGTTGATGACGCCGCGCATGTAGCCGGGCGACTGCGGAAGCGTCGTGGCCGGGCTCCAGCCGCGGATCTCGCGGACGGCCATGATGTCCACGCAATATTCCTGGTCGCCGACCCGGAAGGAGATCAGCTCCCGGCGTTCGCCCGTGGTGATGATTTCTTCGGTCATCGGCTTATTCCGCGGCGATCAGGGTGGGTTCGACGGGACGGGGCGGCTCGCGGCGACGCAGGCTGATCACCGCGTCGACGTCGAGGATCAGGGCCACGCGGCCGTCGCCCAGGATCGTCGCGGCGGCCACGCCGTCGACCTGCTGGTAGTTCTGCTCCAGCGACTTGATGACCACCTGGCGCTGGCCGTGGATGGCGTCGGCCACCAGGGCGGCGCGCGAGCCGTCTTCACCCTCGACCAGCAGCACGACGCCTTCGGTCGGCGGCGGCGAGCTGTCGCGGTAGCCGAGGGTCAGGCCGACGTCGATCAGCGGCACGAAGCTGTCGCGGACGGCCAGAACGGCGCCGACCGGGCCCAGGGGGCGCACTTCTTCGGGCTTGGGACGCAGGCTTTCGACGATGGCGGCGAGCGGCACCACCAGGGTCTCGCCGGCGACATCGACCACCATGCCGTCGAGGACGGCCAGGGTCAGCGGCAGGCTGAGGCTGAAGGTCGAGCCCTGGCCCGGACGCGAGGTGATCGAGATCCGGCCGCCCAGGGCCTGGACCGAGCGCTTGACCACGTCCATGCCCACGCCGCGGCCCGAGACGTCCGAGATCTTGTCGGCGGTCGAGAAGCCCGGGAGGAAGATCAGGTTGTCGATCTCTTCGTCGGTCAGCTGCAGCTCCGGCGAGATCAGGCCCTTCTTGACCGCGATCGAGTGAACCCGCTCGCGGTTGATGCCCTTGCCGTCGTCCTGGACCTCGATGACGATCCGGCCGCTGCGGTGCAGGGCGGCCAGGCGCACGACGCCTTCCGGATTCTTGCCGGCCGCCTTGCGCTCCTCGGGGCTTTCCAGCCCGTGGTCGATGGCGTTCCGCAGCATGTGGGTGATCGGATCGGCCAGACGCTCGATGACCGTCTTGTCGACCTCGGTGTTCTCGCCGTCCATCACCAGGCGGGCCTGCTTGCCCGTCATGCTGGCGACTTCGCGGACCAGGCGCGGCATGCGCTGGAACACCGACTTCACCGGCTGGGCGCGGATGGCCATGACGCTGTCCTGGATCTCGCGCGTCAGCTGTTCCAGCTCGTCGAGGCCCATGGCCAAGTTGGAGGACGGGGCGATGCCATATTCGCCGACGCGCTGCGCCAGCATGGCCTGGTTGATGACCAGCTCGCCGACCAGGTCGATCAGGCGATCGATGCGTTCCGGATCGACGCGGATGACCGACTGGCCCGGACCCGGGACCTCGATCTGCTGGGTCTTGGCGGCGGCGGCCGGAGTCGGCGCGGCGACCGGAGCGGACGCGGCCACGACCGGCGCGGCGGCGACGGGGGCCGGCGCAGGCTCGGGAGCAGCCTCGACCACGACGGGCGCGGGTTCGAAGGCTTCGACGACCGGCGCGGGAGCCGGCGCCGGCGCGTCGCCGGCCAGCAGAGCGGCCAGGGCGGCGTCGGGGGCCACGGCTTCGCCGCGGGTGATCTCAAGGTCGCAGTCGCCGTCGACGAATTCGAAGACTTCGCGGATGGCGTTTTCGTCTTCGTCGGTCTCCAGGCGCACGGTCCAGGTCGCATAGGCGGCCTCGGCGTCCAGGAACTCGAGCGGCGGCAGGGCGCTGGCGTCGAGCGTGGCCTGGATCGGGCCCAGGCGCGCCAGTTCGCGCAGCAGCAGGGCGGTCTCGTTGGCCTTGCGGTAGAGGTCCGACTTCGGACGGATCGACACCGTCCAGACGTTGCCGGCGGCGGCGGCGACGTCGGCCGCCTGCTCGTCGATGGTGATCGTCATCGGCTGGAAGTCGAAGCCGAGGTCGTCGTCGTCCAGGGCGTCGTCGGCCCCGATCAGCGCCGGCGCGGCTTCGATCACCGGAGCAGCGGCCGCTTCCACCACGACCGGCGCGGCGGCGGGAGCCGGCGCGGCGTTCGGGTCGGTGCAGGCCTTCAGTTCGGCGGCCATCGAGGCCGAGACGGCTTCGTCCACGTCGCCCAGCCCGCGGGCCGAGCTGACATGGTCGGCCAGCACGTCCGAGGCGCGCAGCAGGGTCACCACCAGGTCCGGAGTCGCAGGCACCTCGTTGGAACGCACGGCGTCGAGCAGGGTCTCGAACACGTGGGCGAAGCGCACCAGCGGCTCGAGGCCGAAGGCGCCCGCGCCACCCTTGATCGAGTGGACGGCGCGGAACACGGCGTTGACGGTGTCGCCATCGTCGTTGCCGTCCTGCATGGCCAGGAGCCCGCCTTCGAGGTCGGCGAGCAATTCCTCGCATTCCTGGAAGAAGGTGACCTTGATGGCCTCTAACTCGTCCATTCCAACGTTCCTAACGAGAGAGTCTTCAGTGCCCGGGAGTGGGAAGCGACGTCAGGCCGCGACGCGGCGGATGGCGTCGACCAGCTTCTCGGGGTTGAACGGCTTGACGATCCAGCCGGTGGCGCCGGCGCGGCGCGCACGGTCCTTCTTGGCGGGGTCGCTTTCCGTGGTCAGCACCAGGATCGGGATGGCGCGATAGTCGTCGTCGACCCGCACCGCCTCGATGAAGCCGAAGCCGTCGAGCTTGGGCATGTTGATGTCGGTGATGATTACGTCGGGGCGATGGGCCGAGAGAACCTCGAGCCCGTGCTCGCCGTCGACAGCTTCGACGACGTTGAACCCGGCGCCGGCGAGGGCCATGCGCAGCATGTCCCGCATCGTCCGGGAATCATCGACCGTGAGGACCGTCCGCGTCACGATTGAACTCCATGGATATCCGCCGAGAGGAGCGCCCCTTCGGCGCCGAATAGACGGGTGGTTTCGACAAAGGCCTCCGAAGGGGCCCGGATAGAGAAGGACTTTCCGTCCGCCGCCCAGGCGGTCTTGGCCGCCAGAAGGACTTGGAGACAGAGGCCGCCGAGACGCCGGACGTTGCCGGCCTCGACTTCCAGCGCCCCGCCGCGACGTTCCAGGAACGCCGCCTTGAGGGGACCCGAGGCCTTGAGATCAAGGTTTTCGGGCAGCGACAGGACAGTCATCAAAACTCCTCCCAGCCGTCGCTGACCGGGGCTGCGGCCGCGGCGGCTCCACCACGGCCAGGCCGGGCGAAGGCGCCGAGCCGAGCGCGTTGCTCAGCGACGGGGTTGCGGGCCGGCGAGTCGACATAGGCGTCGGCTTCGCGCGGGCGTTCAAAGCGTTGTGCGGAGCCTTCGCCCACACGGAAGCGACCGATCAGGCGCACCAGCTCCGCGGTCTCGCCCTTCAGCGAGTGGGTCGCGGCGGTCGATTGCTCGACCATGGCGGCGTTCTGTTGGGTCACCTGATCCATCTGGTTGACGGCGGTGTTCACTTCGTTGAGGCCGGTCGCCTGCTCGGCCGCCGAAGCGGCGATCTCGGTGACCAGGGCGTCGATCTCGCCAACCTTCACCACGATCCGCTGCAGGGCCTCGCCGGTCTGACCGACCAGGCTCACCCCCGCCGAGACCTGTTGGGTCGATGACGAGATCAGGGTCTTGATCTCCTTGGCGGCCTCGGCCGAACGCTGGGCAAGCGCGCGGACTTCCTGGGCGACGACCGCGAAACCACGTCCCGCTTCGCCCGCCCGGGCGGCCTCCACCCCGGCGTTGAGGGCCAGGAGGTTGGTCTGGAAGGCGATCTCGTCGATCACGCCGATGATCTGGCTGATCTGCTTGGAGGAATTTTCGATTTCGCCCATCGCGGACACTGCCTGATGAACGACCTGACCGGAATGCGTCGCTTCGCCACGGGTGGTCGAAACCACGTCCGAGGCCTGGCGGGCGCCCGAGGCCGTGCGACGCACGGTCGCGGTCAGCTCGTCGAGGGCGGCGGCGGTTTCTTCCAGGCTGGCGGCCTGCTGCTCGGTGCGGCGCGACAGGTCGTCCGAAGCGTGGGCGATCTCGTCGGCGCCGGTGCGCAGGCCGTCGGTCGAAGCGGCGATGACCTTCACGGTATCGTTCAGCTGGGCGATGGCGCCGTTGAAGTCGTCCTTCAGCTTGCGGTACTCGCCGGGGAAGTCGGCGGTGACGCGGAAGGTCAGGTCGCCCTGGGCCAGGCGCTCCAGGCCCTCGGCCAGCGAGCTGACCACCAGGGCGCTCTCGCGGGCGGCGGCGGCGGCGGCCTCTTCCTTCGAGCGACGCTCGTCGGCGGTGAGGGCGGCGGATTTCTCCTGCTCGGCCCGCAGTTGCTCGAGGTGCAGCTGGTTGTCGCGGAAGACCTTCAGCGAGCGGACGATGGCGCCCAGTTCGTCGCCGCGGGTCAGGCGTTCCAGGTCGATGGTGTTCTCACCCTTCGACAGCTTCTCGGTGGCGCCGGCGATGTCGCCGATCGACTTGCGGACGTTCATCACCGTCAGGAAGGCCAGAGCGGCCACCGAAGCCAGGGTGATCAGCGACAGCACGATGGTGACGCTGATCGCGGCGGCGGCCTCGGCCTGCTTCTTGGCGGCCTGGGCGACGACGCGGGTGTTGGCCGCGGCCACCACCTGGTCCAGCTGGGTCGTCATCTTGGCGTATTGTTCTTCGAACGGCGCGATGAAGCCGACGGCCATGTTGAAGTCGACGCCGATCATGCCCGACACGGTGTCGATGGCGCTGCGGCATTCCTCGAGCGACTTGATCAGCTCGGCGATGCGCGGCTGCTCGGAGGCCGGCAGCTTGCTCTTCAGGCTCGCCAGGTCCTTCTTGACCGACTCGGTCTCGGCCAGCACGGCGGCCATGCGGGCGTCGTTCTTGTCGACATCGATGTTGCCGGCCTTGTGGGTCATCACGGTGTAGAGTTCGCCGTTGATGTTCGAGATGCGCTTGGAGAGCTTCTGGATCTCCATGTTCTGGGCCATGTCGTTCTCGACGACCTGGCGCAGCGCCGCGGACTGGCTCTTCTGGATCATGATCGCCCCGCCGGCCATCAAGGCCAGCATCACCAGAGCGAAAGCCGGCGCGAAGCCGATTTTTATGATCAACGGCAGATCGACTAGTCGAAAGCGCTTCATCTCGAGTTCCCCTCCAAGCGACGGCCGTGCCCACGGACCGCCTGCAATGAGGGTGGATCATCACGATAGATTCCTAATAGTTCCTGACTTTGGTTAAGAACGATGGCCGCACCCTGTCGCACCCCCGTCCCTGAGCCTGTCGCCCAGGCTTGAGCGGTAGCGTCCAGACCTTGCCAACAGCCTTCTAATTCAAATACTTAGCGCGCACGCCGGGCAGCTTAACCGCGCTCGCTCGACCTCTGGCGCGCTCCGGGTCGCGCTCGCGGGCCCCGCTCGCACGCGCTTTTAGTCTAGAGACGGAGAATTGCGGCCAGGAGGTGTAGGTCACAAGTCATTATGGTTATCGACAAGTAAATATCGATTAGTCTTCGCTGACTCAGACTATCTTAACTCGCAACTGCGAAAAAGTGCATGCGTCCGGTTGGCGCAACGTCCAATGGACGAAGAGAAAATACTAGGAGCAGCGGGATGAAATATCCGATCGCTATTGCCGCGGGAATCGCCGGCAGCTTTTTTGTCGCTCAAGCCGCTTCGGCCGCTGGCGGCTTTGAAGACCAAATGGGTCGTTGCCTGCAACAATTCGCGAACACCAAGGACGCCGCCCAGGTGATGCTTGAGTGCACTGCCGACGCCGGCAAGCTCTCGGCTTGCAAGGTCGTCGACAACAGCGCGGCCGGCAAGGGCTTCGACAAGGCGGCCATGTGCATCGCCGAGAAGCTGCCGATGGGCGCCAAGACCGGCACCGTGAAGGTCCCCTTCCGCTTCCCGGGCGGCGCGTAAGTCTTACGCGCCCTCCCAACGGGGGTTTTCAAACGCCTCCGCTGGTCCAGGCCGGCGCTTCCCCACGGGATGCGCCACGGCCGGTCCGGCGGGGGCGTTTTGCTGTCTGGAGCTATGATTTCGGGGGCCGCGCAGGCCCCTTTTTCGTGCGCCCTTCCCGGCCTCGCCGCCCGCCAAAGAAAAGGCCCGCCGGAAGGCGGGCCAAGGTGCAGGAGGAGAACGCAGCGAAGAAAGGTCCGGGGCGCGTTACGCTACGCCGCGCCCCGGTTACTGGAGAAACTCAGTATTCTTCCCAGTCCTGGTTGATGGCGACGGCGGCGGAGCCGCGAGACGCCGTCACACCGGGCCGAGACGCGACGCGCGGAGCGGCGGCGGGGCGGGGCGCGGGTCGGGGGGCCTGGACCGCGATCGGCGCGGCCTGGCGGGACGTCTTGAAGCCGCCGATCAGGCGCGTCAGCTCGGACGACTGGCCCTTCAGCGAGTGGGTGGCGGCCGTGGTCTGCTCGACCATGGCGGCGTTCTGCTGGGTGACCTGGTCCATCTGGTTCACGGCGATATTGACCTGGGCCAGGCCGCTCGACTGTTCCTGGGCCGAGGACGAGATCTCGCCCACCAGCGCATCGATCTCGCCGACCTTGTCGACGATGCCGCGCAGGGCCTCGCCGGTCTGGCCGACCAGGGTCACCCCCGCCTCGACCTGCTTGGACGAGGCGCCGATCAGGGCCTTGATCTCCTTGGCCGCTTCCGCCGAACGCTGGGCCAGGGCCCGCACCTCCGAGGCGACGACCGCGAAGCCCTTGCCGGCGTCACCGGCCCGAGCCGCCTCGACCCCGGCGTTCAGCGCCAAAAGGTTGGTCTGGAAGGCGATCTCGTCGATCACCCCGATGATGTTGCTGATCTCGCGCGAGCTGGTCTCGATCTCGCCCATGGCGGCGACGGCGTCGTTGACGACCACGCCCGAGCGCTCGGCCTCGGTCTTGGCGCCGGCCACCACGTCGGACGCCTTGCGGGCGCCGGCGGCCGAACGCTTCACCGTGGCGGTGATCTCGTCGAGGGCGGCGGCGGTCTCTTCCAGGCTGGCGGCCTGCTGTTCGGTGCGACGCGACAGGTCGTCGGCGGCGACGCCGATCTCGTCGGTGCCCGAGCGGATGCCGTCGGTGGCGGCCGAGACGGCGGCCATGGCCTCCTCCAGCGTCGCCACGGCGGCGTTGAAGTCGCCCTTCAGCTTCTGGAAGTCGGCGCCGACCTCAATGTCGAGGCGCGAGGCCAGGTCGCCTTCGGCCAGGCGCGCCAGGGCCTCGCCCAGGGCCTGGACCACGGCGTTCTGGCTGCGCTCGTTGACCTGCCGCACCTCTTCGAGGCGCTTGCGCTCGGTCTCGATGGTCTCGAGATAGATCGAGATGGCGAAGTCCATGTCGAGCATGACCGCCTTGATCAGGGCCGAGACCGCGTCACCGGCCTTGTCGGCCCCGTCGCCCTTGGCCAGGAAGCCCTTGGGCCAGGCGTCCTTGATGGCGGCGCGGGCCAGATGCTCGCTGACCAGGGCGTAGCCGCCGATGTACCAGCGCGGCTCCAGACCGATGCGGGCGTGGGTCTCGCCGATCGTGCGCACGGCCTTGACGTAGGTGTCGCTGAAGTCGCCCTGGGCGATCACGCCCCAGTGCGCCTTCTGGCGGGATCCGGCGGCGTCCATGTGGCGCTCGTCGCCGAAGAAGCGGCGGGTTTCGGACGTCGCCTTGACCTTGTCATAGAAGGTCGCCAGCGCCGGGCCGATCTCCCGTTCGATAAGCGGACGCAGAGCCCGCAGGGCCGCACGGGCTCGATCGTCGAGACCCATGAACGCAACGCGGTCACTCAGGGCGTAGTCCTGGCTCATCTGGCCGTTTCCTCGATTGGAATATCGAGGTTCAACTTCGCGGATGATGGTTAACGGCCGTAAAACTTTTCCCGTTTAGAGCGCGTCAAACCGCCGCACTCTACCCAGATATGCTTGCGACTATCCGCCGCGACGCAGGGTTTCTCTGGCGATGACCAGTTGTTGTATCTGGCTGGTGCCTTCGTAGATCCTGAAGATCCGAACATCTCTGTATAGTCGCTCGATGCCGTAGTCGGCGACATAGCCGGCGCCGCCGAAGATCTGCACCGCCCGATCGGCGACCCGGCCCACCATTTCCGAGGCGAACAGCTTGGCGGCGGCGGCCTCCAGCGTCACGCCCTCGCCCGCGTCGCGCTTGCGGGCGGTTTCCAGCACCAGGGCGCGAGCGGCCAGGGCCTCCGTCTTGCTGTCGGCCAGCATGGCCTGGATCAGCTGGAAGCTGGCGATCGGCTGGCCAAACTGCTTGCGCTCGCTGGCATAGGCCACGCAGTCCTTGATCAAGCGCTCGGCGACGCCCGTGCAGACGGCGGCGATGTGCAGCCGGCCGCGATCGAGCACCTGCATGGCGACCTTGAAGCCCTCGCCTTCCGCGCCCAGGCGATTCTCGACCGGCACGCGGACATTCTCGAAGGTCACGTCGTGGATGTGGGCCCCCTGCTGGCCCATCTTCTTCTCGGCCTTGCCGACGTGCAGGCCCGGCAGGCCGGCCTCGACCAGGAAGGCTGATACGCCCGAGCCGCCCTTGGCCTCGGGATTGGTGCGGGCCATCACGGTAAACAGCGAAGCCTTGCCGGCGTTGGTGATGAAGCGCTTGGTCCCGTTCAGCACATAGGCGTCGCCGTCCAGCGTGGCGCGGGTCTGCACCGCGGCGCTGTCGGACCCGGCCTCGGGCTCGGTCAGGGCGAAGCTGGTGACGGTTTCGCCCGAGGCGATGCCGGGCAGCCACCTGGCCTTCTGGGCGTCAGAGCCGAACATCACCAGGCCCTGGCTGCCGATGCCGACATTGGTGCCGAACACCGAGCGGAAGGCCGGCGAGGCGCGGCCCAGCTCGATGGCCACCAGCGCCTCGTCCTCCATCGACAGGCCAAGACCGCCGTATTCCTCGGGGATCGACAGGCCGAACAGGCCCAGATCCCGCATCTCGGCGATCACGGCGTCGGGCACGGCGTCGTTCTCGGCCACCTGGGCCTCGATCGGCCGCAGCCGTTCGGCCACGAAGCGGGCGACCATGTCGAGCAGCTGGTCGCGGGTCTCGCGGTCGAGGGCCATGGCGTCTTCCTTCCTGCGCGTCGCGTCAAACGATCGTTTTATTCGCCGACTTTAGTCGGCGCGCACCGGAATGGAAGAGCCTATGGACGCGCCGTCAGAAGCGGGCCCGATAGGTGGCGGCCAGGTTCAGCTCCGGAGCGGCCGAAGCGTCGTGCCCCGGCTCCAGGGCCACGCCGCCGCGCACGCTGATCCGCCGCTCGCCGCCCAGCGAATGCTCGACGCCCAGGCGCAGGTCGATCTCGCGCCCGTCGGGCGAGGCGCTGAACCGGCGGGTCGAATAGGTCAGCGGATCCTCGTAGGACAGCGGCGCGTCGGCCAGGGTGGCGGTGAACCGCCCGCCCTCGACCCGCAGGGGCTGGCTGATCTCGAAGGTCAGCTGGGCGCAGGACCAGCCGACCAGGCCGCAATCGGCGGCGGCCGCCAGACGCCAGGCGCCGCTGACCACCCCGTCCAGGCCGAAGAGGCCGCCCTGGCCAGACATCCGGCCCATCGAGGCCTCGGCCCGCAGGCTGACCCCCGGACGCGGCGACAGGTCGAAGGCCGCGGCCGTGAAACGCGTGGTCGACGGCAGGGCGAAGGTCGAGCCCGGGGCCAGGAACGAGCCCAGCGGGCCGAGCGGCTCGTCCAGGGTTCCGGCGGTGACGCTGAGCACCCCGCCGCCGACCGCGGTCTGGCCGGTGACAGAGACGTAGCGCGAAGCCTTGATCTCGGTGATTTCGAGCGGGCGGCGGCGCATGGCCTCGCCCTGCTCGGCGCTGAAGGCGAAGCGGCCCACGCGCACGGCGGCCTGCACCGTCTGGTCCGGGCGGGCGACGATGCGGAAGGCGTCGCGGCCTTCTGGGCCGGCCGGGGCCGGCGCGCCGCCCTCGCCCTTCCAGGTCGAGAAGCTGAAGCGCCCGAAGGCCGCCTGCATCCGCGCCGACCGCATCGGCTGGGGTCCCAGCAGCAGGTCGGGAGCGCTGGCGTTGGGCATGTCCTCGAACAGAGGCGCCTCGACGCTGAAGGCCAGCTGGGCGCCGGCCAGGCTGGGCCCGCCCAGCACCACCGCGCTGGAGGCCGAAGGCGGCGGCAGGTCGCCCACGCCGCGACGCGAGGCCGACGGCGCCATGCCCGCCAGGTCGACGACGAAGCGGCGGTTGTAGTCGTCGGTCAGCACCGTGGTCAGGGCGTCGGCGCGGGCCATCGCCTGTCCGAACGGCCCGGAGATGTTGGTCCCGGGTTCGACGGTGTCGAGCACCGTGGTCTCGCCCTCGCCCACCGCCAGGCTGCTGGTTCCCACCGGCAGGAAGGCCCGCGTCAGGTCCAGCGAGCCGCGGCCGTAGGTGCTGTCGGTCCCGCTCGTACCGAGATCGGCGGCCGTGCGCAGCAGGATCGAGACCGCGTCGCGGCCGGAGATGTTGGGAAAGGCCTGCAGCAGCAGCGCCAGGGCGCCGGCCACGTGCGGGGCGGCGAAGGAGGTGCCCGAGATCCGCCAGCAGCTGCCGGCGGCGTCGCAGTCGGTGACCACCTGCTCGCCCGGGGCGACGATGTAGCCGTTGGCCGCAACGCCGGCCTTGTTGGAGAAGCTGGCGAGGGTTCCGCTCTGGGTCAGGGCCCCGACGGCCAGCAGCGAGCCCTGGTAGCGGGAATCGACCGCGTAGCGCGCCGGCCAGGTCGGATCGGCCTCGCCCTCGTTGCCGGCCGCGACGGCGACGACCACGCCGGCGGCGGTGGCGCGCGCCAGGGCGGCCTCGAAGGTCGTGCCGAGCGTCGTCTCGCCGCCCAGCGACAGGTTGATCACCTTCGCCCCGTTGGCGACCGCGTAGTCGATCGACCGCGCCAGGTTGGCCGAGCCGAAGATGCACTCCGCGCAATCGGGATCGGTCGAGGCGGTATCGGCGCGGATCGACAGGATGGTCGAGCCGTAGGCCACCCCGATCGTGCCGGTTCCGTTGAAGTTGGAGGCGATGACGCCGGCCACCCGGGCGCCGTGGCGGTCGCTCGGATTGGCCAGCTCGTTGCGGCCGGTGACGATGTCGGTCGAGGCCGATGAAATCCGGCCCAACAGGTCGGCCTGGGTAGAATCGACGCCGGTGTCGATGACCGCCACCGTGACGCCCGAGCCGGTGTAGCCGGCGTCATAGGCGGTGTTGGCGTGGATCGCCGCCAGGCCCCAGCTGCGGGTGTATTCGGCGCTGGTGACGCTGGGCGGCGGAGGCGGTGGGGGCGGCGGCGGCGCGGGCGGCGTGACCGGCGTCGTCACGCCCGTGGTCGGACTTCCACCACCGCCGCCACCGCAGCCGGTGACCAGCAGCGACCCGCCCATGACCAGGGCGATGGGCCAGAAACGCAGGAAACGGTCGAGATCGCTCATCTGAACCCCTCAAGCCCGTCCCCACGCCCAGAACTTACACCGTGGGCGACGCGCCTTTCGCGAGGACACTGCGTCGCACGCCGTAAAGGAAGTATATCGCGAGCCCGATCAACTGAGCGTAGAGAAAGTAGAGCTGGGTCTTGGCCGGCAGGCTGTAGAATAGATAGAGGCAGCCGAGGATGGCGCCCGACGCCACGACCGGCCAGGCCGGGGTCGAGAACACCCGCGGGCGGTTCGGCTCGCGCAGGCGCAGCACGATCACCGAGGCGCCGACGGCGATGAAGGCCGCCAGGGTGCCGGCGTTGGCCAGCTCGGCGATCTCCTTCAGAGGCAGCAGGCCCGACAGCACCGCCGACAGCACGCCGGTCAGAACGGTCATCAGCACCGGGGTGCCGGTCCTGGCGTTGACCCGCGCCAGGGCGCGCGGCAGCAGGCCGTCGCGGGCCATGACGAAGAAGATGCGGCTCTGGCCATACATGAAGGCCAGGATCACGGTCGGCAGGGCGACCACCGCCGCCAGGGCCACGCCTTGCGCGACCTTGGGGTGCTTGAGGCTTTCGAGGATGAAGACCAGCGGCGCTTCGCTGGCCGAGAACACCTCGGCGCGCGAGGCGCCGATCGAGACGGCGGCGACGACCATGTAGATCAGGGTGCAGGCGGCCATCGAGCCGACGATGCCGATGGTCAGGTCGCGCTTGGGGTTCTTGGTCTCCTCGGCGGCGGTCGACACCGCGTCGAAGCCGTAGAAGGCAAAGAAGATCAAGCTGGCGGCGGCCATGACGCCGATCTTGATGCCGTCCGGACCCGGCGTTGCGGCGAAGCCCTTGGGCATGAACGGGGTGAAGTGGCTGGCGTCGAAGGCCGGCAGGCAGAGGACGACGAACACCGCCAGGGCGACGATCTTGATCACCACCAGCACCATGTTGACCGTGGCGCTCTCGCGGGTGCCCAGGGCCAGCAGGCCGGCCACCGCCATCGAGATGATCACGGCCGGCAGGTTGACGATCCCGCCCGCATGCGGACCGGCCAGCAGGAAGTCGGGCGTGCCGACGATCTTGAACAGGCCCTGGGCGTGGGCCGACCAGCCCACCGCCACGGCGGCGCAGACCAGGGTGTATTCGAGGATCAGGCTCCAGCCGATCACCCAGGCCACCGGCTCGCCCATGGCGACGTAGCTGTAGGTGTAGGCGCTGCCCGAGGCCGGGATCATCGTCGACAGTTCGGCGTAGCACAGGGCCGCGCAGGCGCAGACCGCGCCGGCGATCAGGAAGGACAGGATGACGCCCGGCCCGGCCAGGCCCGCGCCGACGCCGGTCAGGGTGTAGATGCCGGTGCCGACGATGGCGCCGACGCCCAGGGCCACAAGGTGGGGCCAGCTCAGGGTCTTCTTCAGGACGTGGCCGTCATGGCCCGCGCCCGCCCCGTCGATCGCCTTGCGGCGCGTCCAGAAACTCATGCTCGTCCTCCCGACTGCGGGTGGACCATGGCCGGGGATCGGCGGCGCGCCAAGAGGGCCGGGCGCAAAGACGACGGATCTTCGGCGAGGCTTCGAAATCGCGCCCCGTGCGGACGAAACGCCGGAAAAGACCCGCTTCGACCGAAGGATCGTCGGCTCAGATCGCCGCGTCGAAGGCCTGGTAGCCGGCCGGAGCCAGCGCCGAGGCGGGGGCGCCGCGCCCCTTCATCCGGGCGTGCAGGGCCTTCACGCAGTCGCTGCCGGTGCGCTCGAACAGGAAAGGCAGCAGGCCGTGGACCAGGCAGGCCAGGCCCGCGGCGACCATCGGCAGGCCGAAGCTCCAGGCCATGGCGAAATGCTCGCCATAGGTCTCGCCGACCTGGCGCGGGTGGCGGGTGAACAGCTGCAGCATCGAAGGTCCCCTGTTTCCTCGATCGACAGGAGAAGCGTGCGCCCGTCCGGCGAGAAAGGCATTGTCGATCTTGAGGCTGGAAGGCAGGTTTGGAGAAATTCAATCTCCGCTAGGCGATTCAGAGAGATGATTGATCTCGATCATATCGATCGGCGGCTGCTCGCCATCCTGCAGGAGGACGCCACCGTCTCGATCGCGGAGCTGGCCGAGCGCGTGGGCCTGTCCCAGACCCCATGCTGGAAGCGGCTGAAGCGGCTGCAGGACACCGGCGTCATCACCGCCCGCGTCGCCCTGCTCGACCGCGAGGCCCTGGACCTGCCGCTGACGGTGTTCGTGGCCGTGAAGACCGGTCGCCACGACGAGGCCTGGCTGGAGACCTTCGCCAAGGGCGCCTCGGCCCTGCCCGAGGTGACCGAATTCTACCGGATGAGCGGCGAGGTCGACTATCTGCTGAAGGTGGTGGTCAAGGACATCGCCGCCTACGACCGCTTCTACAAGCGCCTGATCGCGACGGCGCCGCTGACCGACGTGTCGTCGAGCTTCGCCATGGAGC
The DNA here is from genome assembly GCF_016135805.1 of Caulobacter hibisci. GTDB lineage: Bacteria > Pseudomonadota > Alphaproteobacteria > Caulobacterales > Caulobacteraceae > Caulobacter > Caulobacter hibisci. The sequence goes on along the minus strand of NZ_JADWOX010000030.1, from coordinate 15,834 downwards.
AGATCAAGTTCACGACGGCGTTGCCGATCCCCATCTAGCCCTTCTCCCCTTGCGGGAGAAGGTGGCGGCGAAGCCGACGGATGAGGGGTCGAAAGACCTCTCCGCAAACTTCTGAGAGACCCCTCACCCGACCTCCTTCGGAGGCCACCCTCTCCCGCAAGGGGAGAGGGATCAGGTCAGTCCGGCCACAGGTCCTGGATATCGCCCTTGCGGTTCAGCATGTGCGTGGCGCGCTTGATCAGCATCAGCAGGCGCTCGCGGCGGCCGTCGGTGTCGTAGGTCAGGGTCGTGCGGGCCAGGCCTTCGAGCATGAAGCGGGCCAGGTCGCGGCTGGCCTGGAAGCGCGGGCCGGCGCCGGCGTGCAGGATCTTCAGGAAGTGGTCGCCGGCCTGGGCGCGGTCGAACTCGGCCTGGGCCGGGGCCAGCAAGGCCTGGATGGCCGGGTCGGTGCGGCCGGCGGCCTCGAGCTCGGCGAAGGCCAGGAAGGGCTCGCTCTGCAACAGGTCCCAATAGCTATCGATGGCGTGTTCGGTGACGTCGGCCCCGGCCGGGATGCTGTCGGCGGCGGCGCGGAACAGGGCCGAGCGGGCGGCCTGGACGTGGGCCACGGCGGCCTCGACCAGGGCTTCGCGGGTCGGGAAATGATAGAGCATCGCCCCGCGCGTCAGGCCCGCGGCGTCGGCGATCACCGGGTTGGTGGCCGCGTGATAACCGGTCTCGGCGAACACACGCATGGCGCAATCGAGAATCCGCGCACGCGTCTTCAGCGATTTCGGCGTGTCCTTGGCGAGGCGGGCGGCGTCCATGGGCGTGATCTAGTGCGGAGCATGCTGCGCTGCAACAGCCGTTTTCCCAAAGAACACAAGGGATGCGGCCCATGCGACGGCGCCTCGAACGCGCCCGCCGCATGCGCAGGGACTGGTCGAAACGAAGGCTGACCCTACGGCGCCCGGCCCGTCGGGACCAGCCCGGCGGCGGCGATTCGCCGCGAACGACCCCGCGCCGAACCCGGACGGTTTCATTAAAGCGACATGCAATCAGCTTATCCGCCACCTTCAGTTCTCGCATGGGAGGGCGGTCGTCGCGGGGGCGGCCCGCCGCAGCGCTGGGGAGCCGAGGCCATGGCCGCCGAGATCGAAGTTCGCCGCTATCGCAGCATCTTCATCAGCGACATCCATCTGGGCACGCGCGGCTGTCAGGCCGAGCTGCTGCTCGACTTCATCCGCCATGTGGAGTGCGACCGCCTCTATCTGGTCGGCGACATCATCGACGGCTGGAAGCTGCGCAGCGGCTGGTACTGGCCCCAGAGCCACAACGACGTGGTGCAGAAAATCCTGCGCCTGGCCCGAAAGGGCGTCGAGGTGATCTACGTTCCCGGCAACCACGATGACCGCGTCCGCGACTTCTGCGGCACCCACTTCGGCGGCGTGGTCGTGGCCCGCGACGTGATCCACGAGGCCGCCGACGGCAAGCGCTACCTGGTGGTCCACGGCGACGAGTTCGACGGCGTGGTGCAGCACGCCAAGTGGCTCGCCTTCCTCGGGGATTGGTCCTATAGAACCATCCTCATGCTGAACACTTTGCTCAACCGCGCGCGGCGGAGGATGGGGTTCGGCTACTGGAGCCTCTCGGCCTATCTGAAGGTCAAGGTGAAGAACGCATTGCAGTTCATCGAGAACTTCGAGGCCGCCGTCGCCGACGAGGCCCGCCGCCGTGGCGTCGACGGCGTGATCTGCGGCCATATCCACAAGGCCGAGATGCGGGAGATCGACGGTATTCTTTACGTCAACGACGGCGACTGGGTTGAAAGCTGCACCGCTCTGGTGGAGCATATGGACGGCCAGCTCGAAATCCTCGAATGGTCCAAGATGAGGTCCTGGTCGGTAATCGACAGGGCCCGGGCGCTCGCCGTCGAGCCCCCGTTGCCGGAGCCTGCCGCCGCCTGATGCGGATACTTCTCGCCACCGACGCATGGGAACCGCAGGTCAACGGTGTGGTTCGGACCCTCACCAAGGTGATGGCCGAGCTTCGCGCCATGGGCCATGAGGTGGACGTGGTCAGCCCTGACCAGTTCCCCACCTTCCCGTTGCCCACCTATCCCGAGATCAAGCTCGCGATCGGCGCCTACGAGCCCGTGCAGGAGCGCTTCAAGTCGTTCGAGCCCGAGGCGATCCACATCGCCACCGAGGGTCCGATCGGCCTGGCCGCGCGCCGCATCTGCCTGGAGTGGAAGCTGCCGTTCACGACCAGCTACCACACGCGCTTCCCCGAGTACGTCTCGGCCCGCCTGCCGCTGCCGCTGGCGGCCGGCTACACCTACATGCGCTGGTTCCACAAGCCGTCGGGCCGCCTGATGGTGGCCACGCCGACCATGCGCGACGAGCTGGTGCGCCACGGCTTCCGCAACATCTCGCCCTGGTCGCGCGGCGTCGACACCGACGTCTTCAAGCCGCGCCTGCCAGGCGAGCCGGACCTGTTCGAGGGCCTGGCCCGGCCGATCTATCTCAATGTCGGCCGCGTGGCTGTCGAGAAGAACATCGAGGCCTTCGCCAGCCTCGACCTGCCGGGCACCAAGGTCGTCATCGGCGACGGTCCCCAGCGCGAGGAGCTGGCCGAGAAATATCCCGAGGTGAAGTTCCTGGGCGCCAAGTTCGGCGACGAACTGGCCCGCTACTTCGCCTGCGCCGACGTGTTCTGCTTCCCGTCCCTGACCGACACCTTCGGCCTGGTGATCCTGGAAGCCATGGCCGCCGGCGTGCCGGTGGCGGCCTTCTCGGCCCCCGGCCCGATCGACATCATCCCCGGCTCCGGCGCCGGCGTGCTGGCCCCAGGTCAAACGGACGGCCTGCGCGAGGCGTGCCTGGCCTGCCTCGACATCGACCACGGCCTGGTCCGCAAGTTCGCCGAGGGCTTCTCGTGGCGCGCCTGCGCCGAGGAGTTCTTCAAGAACCTGCAGCCCTATCCCGAACCGGAAAAGACCCGCTTCTGGCGGCGGCTTCGGCGGCTGGCCCGGATCCGCAGGAAGACGGCGGCCTGATACGATCCCCTTCTCCCCTTGCGGGAGAAGGTGGCGGTCGAAGGCCGTCGGATGAGGGGTCTCTCAAACAGGAGACGCTTTACCCGGCCTGACCGCCGCAAACAGCTTCAAGGCCTGAGAGACCCCTCACCCGACCCGCTTCGCGGCCCCCCCTCTCCCGCAAGGGGAGAGGGAAGAACTTATCGCCACCGCAGGATCAGCACCCCGTCGCGGACCTCGTAAGACTCCAGGGTGTCGAGGAAGCTCATGCCCAGCAGCGAGCCGCTCATCGGGGCCTTGTTGACGTCCATGGCGAAGTCCTGACGGACGATCGGGCCGATGGTCAGGCGGTCGGCGGTCCATTGCGCGCCATAGCCCAGGCCGTTGGCCGTCTCGGCGGTCTGGTCGTAGGCCAGGGTCTCGACCGGTATGCCGATGCGCTGGGCGTCGGCCGGGCTGAGCACGGTGTGCGAGGCGCCGGTGTCGACCAGGAAGGGCACGCGCACGCCGTTGACCTGGCCGATGATCACGAAGGCGCCGCCGGCGTCCTTGGCCACCCGCAACTCATGCTCGCCGGTCGTCACCGGCGCGCCGACATTGAGGGCCATCAGCAGCCGCCGCGGCGCCTCCGCCAGTTCGGCGCGATAGAGATAGCCCATGCCCAGGACGGCGGCGATGACCAGCCACAGGGCCGCGAACCCCACCCCGCGAAGGGCCTCTCGCCGCGTCGCCCGCAGCAGGGCGCCGGTGAACATCACGATCCCCACGCCCCACATCAGGACGTAGGTCCAGTCATAGCTGTCGCGCGGTCCCCAAGGCGCCCAGCGCCCCAGCAGCGCCAGTCCGGCGATGATCACCCCGGCCAGCAGCAGCCAGGCCAGCCAGCGCCGCCAGGACGGTTTGGACGACCGCGCCGACGTGGGCGCGGGCGCGGGGTCGGATTCCGCCGACGGCGGGGCGCCCCACGGTCCGGGATTGCTCATCGTCCGCCCTCGCGTCGGTCCGTCAGTCCTCGTCCTCGTCGCGGCCCTTGCCGGCCTTGAGGATGACCTTGTCGATGCGCGAGCCGTCCATGTCGACGATCTCGACGTCGAAGGCGCCCAGATGCAGGATCTCGCCCTCGGCCGGGATGCGGCCCAGGCGGTCGAGGATCAGGCCGGCGACGGTGTGGTAGCCGCCTTCGGCCTCGAAGCTTTCGCCCAGGGCGTCGTTGAGCTCCTGGATGTCGAGACGGGCGTCGACCAGCCAGCTGCCGTCCTCGCGGCGCAGGATGCGGCGCTCGCCCTCGTCGTGATCCTCGGGGAAGTCGCCGGCGATCATCTCCAGCAGGTCCAGCGGCGTGATCACGCCCTGCACCGAGCCGAACTCGTCGACCACCAGGGCCATGTGCAGCGAGGTCTGCTTGAAGACCGCCATGGCGCGCAGCAGCGACATGGTCTCGGGGATGGCGATCGGCTGCTGGATGTGGGCCCGCAGGTCCAGCGGCTCGCCGCCGAGGCAGGAGTCCAGCAGGTCCTTCTTCAGCACCACGCCGATCTCGCCGTCGAGGTCGCCTTCCAGGGCCACGACGATGCGCGAATAGGGGCACTCGCGGACCTCGGCCTGGACAGCCGCGGGCTCGTCGGACAGCGAGATCCAGTAGAGGTCGCGGCGCGGGGTCATGGCCACGCGCACCGGGCGGTCGCCCAGGCGCAGCACCTCCTGGATCATCGAGCGCTCCTCGGGCTCGATCAGGCCGGCGTCCGCGCCCTCGGCCAGGACGGTCTCGACCTCTTCGGAGGTGATGCCGCTGTTGCGCTCGTCGCGCACGCCCATCAGCTTGAGGATGGCGGCGGTCGACACGGTCAGCAGGGTGACGAACGGGCGCAGCACCGTGGCCACCACGGCCAGGAACGGGGCCATGCGGCGGGCGATGACGTCCGGGAACATCAGGGCCAGGCGCTTGGGCACCAGCTCGCCGAGGATCACCGACACATAGGTCAGGCCGATGACGACGATGGTGGTGGCGATGGCCTCGGAGTGCGGGCCGATCACCGGCATCGGCTCGAGCTGCTTGTCGAGGGCGCCGGCGATGGTGGCCTGGCCGTAGGCGCCGGCCAGGATGCCGATCAGGGTAATGCCCACCTGCACGGCCGACAGGAAGCGGGTCGGGTGCTCGGCCATCGCCAGGGCCAGCTTGGCCCCCTTGTCGCCGCGCTCGGCCAGGGCCTGGAGGCGGGCCCGCCGGGCGGAGACCACCGCCAGTTCGGACATGGAAAAGACCCCGTTCAAAAGAACGAGGAACAGGACGACGGCGAGCGCGAGGAGGATCATGGCCCTTGGGGGTCGGTGACACGGCGCCGGACGGCGGCCATGGCCCAGGCTTTCGTGAACGTGGCGCGGGCTGACCAGCGGCCACTATACAAAAGAAAACGCCGCGGCCCATAGGACCGCGGCGCAATCTTCGGTCGCGCGGCGAGATATCGCCGCGGATCGGGTCTTTTAGGCGGCCGGACGCGGCATCGAGGCCTTCTTGGCCACGGCGTCCTTCTGGGCCTGGTGCTGGCCGGGGGGCAGCGGGATCAGGCCACGGCCCTGCAGGTAACCGCCACGACCGGTGGCGGCGTCGGAGGTGAACTCCTTCAGGAAGTCTTCCAGGCCCGGCGTGACGCCGATGTTGGCCTTCTTGACGTAGATGAACAGCGAGCGCGACAGCGGGTAGGAGCCGTCGGCGATCGTCTGGGCCGAGGGCTTCACGCCGTTGATCGTGGCGCCCTTGATCTTGTCCATGTTCTCTTCGAGGTACGACCAGCCGAAGACGCCCAGCGAGCCGGGGGTCTTGGTCAGGGTGCCGACGATGGCGTTGTCGTTTTCGCCGGCGTCGACCCAGCCGTCGTTACGCAGCGGATCGACCAGCTGCTTGAACTTCTTTTCGTTGTCCGAGCGGATGGCGTCAGCGGTCGGGAACTTGCGGGCGCCGGCTTCGATGGCCAGTTCCACGAAGGCGTCGCGGGTGCCCGAGGTGGGCGGCGGGCCGTAGACCTGGATGCGGTTGCCCGGCAGGCCGGCGCCGACGTCGTCCCAGCTGTTGTACGGGTTGGCGACGAACTGGCCGCCCTTCAGCACTTGCTTGGCCAGGCCGAGATAGAGGTGCTCGGTCTTGAAGTTGTAGTCCGCGCCGTCCTTATCGGTGGCGACCACGATGCCGTCGAAGCCGATCTTGATGGCGATGATGTCCTTGACGCCCTTGGCGGCGCAGGCGTCGAACTCGGCCTTCTTCATCGGACGCGAGGCGTTGGCGATGTCCGGGAAGCCTTCACCGAGGCCGCCGCAGAACAGCTTGATGCCGCCGCCGGTGCCCAGGCTCTCGACCTTCGGGGCCTTCTTGCCGGTCTTCTTGGCGAAGTTTTCGGCGGTGCGGGTGGCGAACGGGAACACGGTCGACGAACCGGCGGCCCAGACGTAGTCACGGGCGGCGTGGGCGGGGACGGCGGCCAGGCCCGACAGGGCGACGGCGGCGGCCGCGCAGGACAGGAGCTTTTTCATCGGAAATTCCTGAGAGGGAAAAAGTGGGCCGGGCGACCCGAGGCCGCCCGGCGAGAGACGGCCTTAGAAGTCCAGCTGAGCGCGCAGCTGGAATTGCTTCACGGTGTAGTCCTGGTTGGCGCCGAAGTTGTCGACGTCGCCGTCCGTGTAGTTCGCCTGGAAGCGGACATAGGCGGTCGGGTAGTAGTTCACGCCCAGGGTGACGCCCGTGTACTTGCCGGCCTGCGAGGTGGTCGGCTTGGTCTTCAGGGTGTCGTAGGCGTCGGTGGTGTCGGCCAGGTCGTAGCGCAGGGCCAGCTCGACGCCGCCCCAACCGCCGGCCGTGACCGGGTTGAGGATCTTCGGACGCTTGAACTCGCCGGCGACGGCGTCGTAGTTGCGCATCTCGCCGGTGGGCCAGAAGGTGACGTAGGCGTAGCCGACCTTGACCTTCGGGTCGCCGCCGACGGCCGCGCCGCCGACGCGGGTCACGTCGATCGACGAGTATTCACCCTGCACCGAGAACGGGCCGTGCACGAAGGCGCCTTCGACGGCCAGCGTGTTGTCGCGGTTGCCGATGGCGCCCGTGGTGTAGAAGGTGGTGCCGTTGGTGTAGGCGGTGTTGGTGCGGCCGGTGTAGGCGAAGGCGCTTTCGTCGCCGCGGTTGCGGTAACGGTACGACACGGCCAAGTGCAGCTTGTCGGTGTCGGTGACGATCGGCGCGTAGTGGAAGCGGCCGGTGACGGCGAGGCGTTCCTTGGAGTCGGCGCCGGCGTTGGCGACGTCGGCGGTGTTGATGCTGTTGCCCTGCACCGCGCCGGTGAAGCTGTAGTTCAGGCCCTGGTACTTGGCCACGACGCCCAGCAGGTAGGAGTCGACGCCGAAGTCGCCGTACGGACCGCGGTCCATGAAGGTGGTGAAGCGGGTCGAGGTCAGGTTCTCGAGGCCGGTCGCCTTGACGTTACCGAACAGCAGCGAGATCGGCTCGCTCGGCTTGTACTCGATGACGACGTCGTCCCAGCTCCAGGCGCCGCCGTTCACCGCGCCGCCTTCGGCCTTGTAGGCGAAGTAGTTGTTCAGCTTGCCTTCGACGCCGAGGAAGACCTGGCGGCCGCGAGCGTTGCGGGTGTCGAAGTCGCCGCCGGGACCGTCGCGCTCGACGTCCTGGAACACGGCGTCCAGCAGGATGCGGCCGCGGACCTTGAAGGCCACGTCGTCGTTCGAAAATTGCGGCGAGCCGCTCCACTTCACGCCCAGGTCCTGGGCTTGGGCCGCGACGCCCAGGCCGAGCGCGAGCATCGCGCCGAGGGCCGAACCGGCGACCAGCGAGGTCTTGTTCCGCATCTGAGATTCCCCTTGAGGCTTTCCCTGCGCCTCGCCCCCCTCTTAGGTGCGGGATCAGGATGTGAGGGGCTTTACGGACGGGCCATGACGGTTCCGACACCGATCTGTGACAGCCCGATGACACATGTTTTCAAGGGGTTAATCTGTGTCATGAGGGCCACAGGGGGCGGACCGAAATTGTCCGCGTACGGTGGGGAAAGGACATCTGCGGCGCCATCTGGCGCGATCGACCTCCCGCCCTCTTCCATAGGGAGAGGGAGGGTCCCGCCGCGTAGCGGTGGGAGGGTGAGGGGGTTTCACCGTCGGCGGCAGATCCGAGATGTCGGCCAACCGCACGATGCTGGAAACACCGCGCTTCATTCGGGGAGTTTGTTACCTCTCACCCTCCCATGGCTTCGCCATGGGCTCCTCCCTCTCTCAAAAAGAGAGGGAATACGGACGGGGTGGTAGGCCGGACCCTAAAGCAGCCGCGAGCGGATGGCCTGGGACAACAGGTCGATCATCGACACCGCCACGACGATGACCAGCACGATGCAGCCGGTCTGGTCGAACTGGAAGGCGTTGATCGAGTCGATGAGGATGGCGCCAATGCCGCCGGCGCCGATCAGGCCCAGCACGGTGGCGGCGCGGGCGCTGCTTTCGAAGCGGTAGAGGGCGTAGCTGGTCCACAGCGGCGCGACCTGCGGGATCACGCCCCAGACGATCTCCTGCAGCTTGACGGCGCCGGTGGCGCGTACGCCCTCGACGGGACCCTTGTCGATCGACTCGACGGCTTCGGCGAACAGCTTGGCTAGCACGCCGCCGGTGTTGAACATGATCGCCATGACGCCGGCGAACGGCCCCAGGCCCACGGCGGTGATGAAGATCAGCGCCACCACCAGGTCGGGGATCGAGCGGATCAGGTCGAGCAGGCGGCGCACCGGCTGCTGGATCCACCAGGGCGTGATGTTGCGCGCGCCGAGGATGCCCAGCGGGATGGCCACCAGCACCGCGAGGACCGTGCCCCACAGCGCCATCTGGATCGTCTCCCACATCTTGGCGACGAACAGGCCCCAGCTCATCGACATGAACAGCTGCGGGTCGATGAAGGCCGAGAAGAAGCCGCGGGCGAACTCCTGCATGCGGCTGGAGCCGCTGAACAGTTCGGGGAACTTGTCGATCTCGGCCGGCTTGAAGCTGACGATCAGCAGCACGGCGATGCCGCCCCACAGCAGGGCGTCGAAAGCCAGCGCCGAGGTCGAGCGCTTGGGCGGAGCCGGGATCGCGGCGTCGGTCATCAGCCGGCCGGCAGGCCGGCCTTGGCCTCGGCGGCCAGGCGCTGGGCGCGGATGTCGGCCAGGGCCTTCTCGGCCGCCGCCACCTTGGCCTTGTCGCCGCCTTCCTTGGCCAGGCCCAGGGTCTCCAGCGCCTCCATCTCGCGGACGGTCAGCAGGTGGGTGTCGTCGGCCGGCTTGAAGCCGCCGATCGACAGGCGCTTGAGGTTGTCGCGCTGCTTCTGGGCCTCGGGCGTGTCGCCCTGGGCGTAGGTCAGGAAGAACTGGCGCAGCTTTTCCTTCACGACCGGGTCGAGGTCCTTGCGCCAGACGATCGGATCCTCGGGCAGGGTCGGCGATTCCCAGATCACCTTGACCTTCTCGGCCTGGCCGTCCTTGCGCTCGGCGTTGAGGCGCAGGCTGGTGGTGTTGTTGGTGGCCGCGTCGAGCTTGCCGTTGGCCACGGCGAACAGGTTGGCCTGGTGGTTGCCGGTCAGCACGGTCTTGAAGCAGGTCTCGGGCTTCTTGCCGGCCGGAATGAACACGTAGGTCATCGGGGCCAGGGTGCCGGAGGTCGACTTCTTGTCGCCGATGCCGAAGTTCAGCGACTTGTCGCACTTCAGCAGCGCCTCGAGGGTCAGCTTGCTGTCCTTGGGCACGATGATCACCGACTTGTAGCCGTCGACGCCCGACGGATCGAAGGTGCGGGCGAAGACCTCGCCGTTCGAGCGGCGCACCGCCTCCAGGCCCGACTGGTTGGAGAACCAGCCCAGGTCGGTCTGCTTGGCGCCCATGGCCACGATCAGCGACGAATAGTTGGACGAGAAGAACGGCTTCACCTTGAGGCCGGTCTGCTTCTCCATGTCGGCCAGGATCGGACCCCAGTAGCTTTCCATGTTCTGGGCGGACTCGGTCGACAGGATCGAGAAGGTCACCGTGTCGGTCGCCTTGGGGGCCTCGGACGGCCCCGAGCAGGCGGCCAGGGCCAGCGCGGAGAGCGTAAGGCCAGCGATCAGGCTGCGGCGGATCATTGCGGGGCTCCTTCCCAGAACACGTCCTCGAATTCCGGGCCGTAGATGTCGATGAGCTTGTCACGGTCCAGCGCGTCGGCCGGACCGTCATAGACCTTCTGCCCCGCCTTCAGGGCCACGACCCGGTCGCAGTAGCGCAGGGCGTAGTCTACCTGGTGCAGGGTGACGATGACGGTCAGGCCGTCGCTGGCGTTCAGGTCACGGAGGATCTCCATGACCTTGCGCGCCGAGACCGGGTCGAGCGAGGCGACCGGTTCGTCGGCGAGGATGATCTTGGCCTTCTGGACCAGGGCGCGGGCGATGGCGCCGCGCTGCTGCTGGCCGCCCGAAAGCGTGTTGGCGCGCTGTCCGGCATAGTCGGAGATGCCGACGCGGTGCAGGGCCGCCATGGCCGCCTCGCGGGTCTCCCTGGGCCAGGCGCCCAGCAGGCCGCGGACCAGCGGGATGCGGCCCAGCGAGCCCAAGGCGACGTTGCTGAACAGCGACAGCCGGCCGACCAGGTTGAACTGCTGGGCGATGAAGCCGATGCGGATGCGCGCCTTGCGCACCTGATCCTCGACCCTGCCCTTGGCCTGCACCGGCCCGCCGAAGGCGGTGATGACGCCGTCTCCCTCATCAATGGTCTGAAGACCGTCGATCGAGCGCAGCAGGGTGGATTTTCCGGAGCCAGACGGACCGATGAGCGCGATCATCTCGCCTCGCGCCACGTCGAGCGAAACAGCGTTCAGGGCCTTCCGCGACCCGAAGGTCTTGGAGACGGAACGGATCGAGAGCACTGGGTCCGACGTCATGGTCGGGACGAATCCTTAACGTGGTTTCCGATGCGGGCAAATCCGTTCCCTGCTTTGCGTGCGCCGCGCAACGGATTTGTGACATGCCGTGGATCAATTCGCCCCGGAAGCGTCGGTTCAAAAGGGACTTTACATCCCCGCCTATTGCCCCTATCTCGCACGGCTCCGGCGGACCCGAAGTCCTCTAAAAGCGCTGCTAACGCCGGCCTGGGTTTAACTTCCAACAGGGGGTTACGTGCATTGTCCACGTACCACACGCCCCTGGACCTGGTCCGCGAGCGGTCACCGGAACGTCCTGTCGCACTCGTGCGACCGGACGCGGTGTCGGTAGCGGCGCGCTGGTTCCAGTCTGAATTCAAAGGCGATGTTTTCTACGCGGTGAAGGCGAACCCTTCCCCGTGGGTGATCCGCGAGCTGGTTACGGCCGGCGTGCGATCGTTCGACGTCGCTTCCGTGGCCGAGATCGAGCTGGTGGCTGAACACGCCCCTGGCTCGCGCATGGCCTTCATGCACCCGGTCAAGAGCCGGCGCGCCATCTCGGCCGCCTATTTCGACCACGGGGTGCGCACCTTCTCGTTCGACACGCACGAGGAGCTGGCCAAGATCCTCGACTCGACCGGCCAGGCCAAGGATCTCAACCTGATCGTCCGCATGGGCGTGCAGGCCGAGGGCGCGGCCTATTCGCTGTCGGGCAAGTTCGGCGTCGACCTGCACGCCGCCCCGGCCCTGCTGCTGGCGGCCCGCCGCGCGACGCAGGACCTGATGGGCGTGTCCTTCCACGTCGGCAGCCAGTGCATGCGCCCCACCGCCTACCAGGCGGCGATGGCCCAGGCTTCCCGCGCGCTGGTGCGCGCTGGCGTGCTGGCCGACGTCGTCGACGTGGGCGGCGGCTTCCCGTCGATCTATCCGGGCATGGTCCCGCCGGATCTGTCGGAATATCTGGCCGCCATCGACCGCGGCTTCGCCGAGATGATGGTGCACGAGAGCACGCAGCTGTGGTGCGAGCCGGGCCGCGCCCTGTGCGCCGAGGCTTCGTCGCTGCTGGTCAAGGTCGAGCTGAAGAAGGGCGACGCGCTCTATCTGAACGACGGGTCGTACGGCTCGCTGTTCGACGCGGCGCACATGAAGTGGCCCTTCCCGGTGAAGCTGTACCGCAAGAACGGCGAAGTCGTGGAAGAGGGCCTCAAGCCCTTCCGGTTCTACGGCCCGACCTGCGACAGCGTCGATCACATGCCGGGGCCGTTCTGGCTGCCGGAAAGCGTCGACGAGGGCGACTACATCGAGATCGGCATGCTCGGCGCCTACGGCGTGGCGATGTCGACCCGCTTCAACGGCTTCGGCGAAACCGACACCGTGGAAGTGCAGGACGCCCCGATGGCCTCAATGTACGGCCTGGCCAAGCGCTCGATCCCGGCGGTCCGCCAGGAGAACGAAGAGCGCAAGGTCGTTCGCTTCTCGCGTCCGAAGGGCGCGGCCGGCAAACGCAAGCGCCGTCGCTAAACCGACGTGGTTCGCCACTAAGTCAGTTCTGAGTTAAACCGCGCGCCGCGCCCGACGTTACAGACGTCGGGCGTAGCCGCATTTTTCGCTCCCGCCGGTCGCTCCGTCCCGGCGAAGAGCTTGTTCCAACGACGGGCGTCCAAAGTCAGGGAAACCGAAGCGATGAACGCTCCCGTTCCGAACACCAAGGCCGAGCTCCTCCAGAACGTGGTCGAGCACGTCGACATCAGCTCGTTCGACGCCCGCCCGATCATCGACTCCATGCGCAAGATGTCGTTCAGCTCGCGCGACACCGCCCGCGCCGCCGACATCTTCAACATGGCCCTGGCCGACAAGGGCTGCTCGACCTGGCTGATCCTGGCCGGTTCGACCTCGGCCGGCGGCTGCATGCACGTCTACCGCGACATGGTGAAGAACGGCATGATCGACGCCGTGGTCGCCACCGGCGCCAGCATCGTCGACATGGACTTCTTCGAAGCCCTCGGCTTCAAGCACTACCAGGCCGCCGGCCCGGTCGACGACAACGTGCTGCGCGACAACTACATCGACCGCATCTACGACACCTATATCGACGAAGAAGAACTGCAGGCCTGCGACCACACGATCCTGGAGATCTGCAATCGCCTGGAGCCGCGCGGCTATTCCTCGCGCGAGTTCATCTGGGAGATGGGCAAGTGGCTGTCGGAAGGCAACGCCAAGAAGGAAGGCAGCCTGATCCAGACCGCCTACGAAGAAGGCGTTCCGATCTTCTGCCCGGCCTTCGTCGACAGCTCGGCGGGCTTCGGCCTGGTCAAGCACCAGAAGGAAAAGATCGCCGAGAAGGCGCCCTACCTGATGATCGACGCCGTGGCCGACTTCCGTGAACTGACCGACGTCAAGATCGCGGCCGGCACCACGGGCCTGTTCATGGTCGGCGGCGGCGTTCCGAAGAACTTCGCCCAGGACACCGTCGTCTGCGCCGAGATCCTCGGCGTCGAGGCCGACATGCACAAGTACGCCATCCAAATCACCGTGGCCGACGTGCGCGACGGCGCCTGCTCGTCCTCGACCCTCAAGGAAGCCGCCTCGTGGGGCAAGGTCTCGACCACCTACGAACAGATGGTCTTCGCCGAAGCCACCACCGTGGTGCCGCTGATCGCCAGCGACGCCTATCACCGCGAAGCCTGGAAGGGCCGCGAGAAGCCGCGCTGGAACAAGCTGTTCGGCAAGTAAGCCGTTCGGTCTGACGTGAGAACGAGGCCCTCGGAGCGCTGCTCCGGGGGCTTTTTCTTTGGAACAGGCAGGAGCGCGCGCGGTTGTCCTTTCGAAGAGGAGACCAGCATGGGCGACCAACCCAACAGCGACGGCCGCAAGGACAACGAGGCCGAAGCCCTAGGCGACTTCACCGCCCTGGGCGACGCCAAGGCGGTCGAGAAGACCGGCGGGAAGTCCCGCGAAAAGGCCGGGCCGGACGGGCCGAGCGCCGCCGAGGTGGGCGATACGTTCAAGCGGAAGCCCTGACGCCGCACCGCCCTTGCACGGGCCCCTGCCCGCCTTTACCTGATAGGCCATGGCCCATCACGCGTGCGATCACGACCATCATCTTCACGGCGTCGCCGGGACCGCCCTGGCCGACGAGCTGGCGGCCGCCGAGGCCCGCTGCGTCGCGGCCGAACAGCGGCTGACCGCGCCGCGCCGCCGGGTGCTGGAGCTGCTGCTGGAAGCCGGCGCGCCGGTGAAGGCCTACGACCTGATCTCCAGCTTCGCCGTCGACGGCCCGCCGGCCAAGCCGCCGACCGTCTATCGAGCCCTGGAGTTCCTGGAAAAACAGGGCTTCGCCCATCGCATCGAGAGCCTCAATTCCTACGTCGCCTGCCGACGCGAGGCCGACGGCCATGCGGCCGCCTTCCTGATCTGCGACTGCTGCGGCGCGACCCGCGAGTTCGAGCCAGCGGCCACGGCCGACATCATCGCGGCCGGCGCCGCGGCGGGCTACGCCCTGACCGGCGTGACGATCGAGGCGCACGGCAAGTGCAAGGACTGCCGGGAGTAAGGGCGCGGCCCTTTCCTCTCACTCCAAGCTTCAATCAACAGAAGTCATCGCCCGGCTTGTCCGGGCGACCCAAGCCGCATGTCAGGATCTGGCTGGCCCGGCTTGGGTCGCCCGCATGAAGCGGGCGATGACTTCCTGGAGGGGTGATCGCGGGTAGCGCACCCCGCGCGGATCAGGTTTGATCCCCCAAAGCTCAAATCACGGACGCCCGCATGACCCTCTTCCCAGATTTGCCCGGCGTCGAGATCTGGCGAGGCGGCGTCAATACCTGGGACTGCGACGAGATGGGGCACATGAACGTGCGCTTCTACGTCGTCCGGGCGATGGAGGGCTTGGCGGGGCTGGCGGCCGAGATGGGCCTGCCGCACGCCTTCGTCCCGCACGCCAACGCCACCCTGGTGGTCCGCGAGCACCACATCCGGTTCCTCAAGGAAGCCCACGCCGGCGCGCCGCTGCACATGCTGGGCGGGGTGATCGAGATCGGCGAGACCGAGGCGAAGCTGCTTCAGCTGCTGGTCCATTCGGCCACGGGCGAGCTGGCCGCCACCTTCCAGACCACGGTGGCCCACGTCACTCCGCGCGAGGGCGAGGCCTTTCCCTGGCCGTCGATCGTCCGTAAACGGGCCAAGGCCCTGGCGGTGGAGGTACCCGAGCGCGCCCGGGCCCGCAGCGTCGACCTGTCGCCGGCCGTCTCGCAGGCCAGCCTGGCCCGCGCCGAGGCCCTGGGCCTGACCCGCATCAGCCTGGGCGCCCTGTCGACCGGCGAGACCGACGCCTTCGGACGGATGCGGGCCGAGCAGTTCATCGGCCGGGTCTCCGACGGCATCGGCGCCTTCATCGCCCCCTTGCGCGACATCGTCGCCGAGGCGGCCGAGCCCGCGCCCGGGCGGGTCGGCGGGGCGGTGCTGGAATACCGGATCGTCTATCTGGCCTGGCCCCGCCTGGGCGACCGGCTGGAGGTGCGCTCGGGCCTGGTCGGCGCCGACGGCCGCGTCCTGCGCTGCGCCCACTGGCTGCTCGACCCAGCCACCGGCGCGGCCTGGGCCACCTCGACCGTCAGCGCCATCACCTTCGACCTCGACGCCCGCAAGGCGGTGGGGATTTCGACCAAGGCGGCGGAACGGCTGGCCGAAGAGGCGGTGGAGGGGCTGGGGCTCTGAAATCCTCCCCCTCTGGGGGAGGTGGCCCGGAGGGCCGGAGGGGGCCGTTTTCAGCTTCCGCGGTATCGGCCGATTTCGCTGCCGCGGGGGGGGGGGGGGGGGGGGGGGCGCGCCCCCCCCCCCCGGGCGCGGGGGCAAAAAGGCCCCGGCGGGGGGGGGGGTGGTGTAGGGGAGCCGCGGAGGAGAGCGCCCACGCCCCAGCC
>NZ_JADWOX010000003.1 GCF_016135805.1 Caulobacter hibisci | reverse complement strand
GAGATCCATCCGAAGCAAGGCCTTTCGGCTTCGTTTCGGGCGTCTTCGTCAGCGCCGTTCCGAGCGGAGGGCGCATATAGGACGGTGACGGGACGATGACAAGCGCGAAGATGCACATGTCGAAGATTCCGCGACGGACGGCCGCGCCGACCGCCTCTTTCCACCCTCTCCCTATATAGAGAGGCCCGCCCGCACGGGCTTTCGCAACGCCCCTCCATAGAGAGCGCCCGACGCGCCCGCCTTGAACGCGCGCCGTCCCGTCTCCACTTCCTGTGAAGCGTTGCGGAATCGGGGCGCCGCTCCAGGGCCCGAATCTCCGCGAACGAAGTCGCTTAGAGCGAAGGACTTCGCATGACCCGGACCATCCTGTTCGACAGCCCCTTCCTATTGGGCTTCGAACACACCAGAGACCTGATCGAGCGCGCCGCCAAGGCCGCCGGCGAGAGCTATCCTCCCTATAATGTGGAGCAGACCGACGACGGGGTGCGCATTACACTGGCCGTGGCCGGCTTTTCGCCCGACCAGCTGCAGGTCACGGTCGAGGGCGGCCAGCTGGTCGTCGCCGGCCGTCGCGACGGCGAGGGCCGGAGCGAGGCCGACCGCGCCTATCTGCACCGGGGAATCGCCGCCCGCGGCTTCCTGCGCACCTTCGTTCTGGCCGAAGGCATGGAGGTGGCGGCCGCCACCCTCGAGCACGGCCTGCTGCACGTCGATGTCGCCCGCCCGCCGCCCGAGCGCGAGGTCAAGCGAATCCCCATCCGCTCGCAGGGCTGAGGCCCGCGCGCTCCCGCCTCCCAAGCCCGCCTGAACCGCAGGCCCCCAGGGGCGTTCCCTATTCGAAGGAGGTGGTCACATGACACCCAATTCGCACACGCCGTTCTTCTCGACCGAGGCCTTCGCCGCGCTGGGCGCTCCCGACCTCGTCTATGTGCGTCCGATCAAGGCCGCCGAGATTCTCGCCGACGCGCCCGAAGGCGTGGAGGAGTTCGACCTGGCCCCCGACCAGACGCTCTATGCCGTGTGCCGGGCCGACGGGGCCCGCCTGGCGGTGCTGACCGACCGCGACGCGGCCGTGGCCGCCGCCCTGGCCCACGAACTGGCGCCGGTGTCGGTGCACTGACGCCGCCTTAGGAAGACGGCACAAACGAAAAGGGCGGCGGATCCTGCGATCCGCCGCCCTCTTTCTTTATATGCTCACCCTGGCGGGCGCGCGGGACCTCAGTTGAGGTTGGCGGCCGGGGCCTGCGACTGGCGCAGCATGGTGATGGCGATCAGGCGATCCCAACCGACCAGCGACACCAGGTGGGCGTAGATCTGGGCCAGGGCGCCCGAAGCCTGGAATTCCTTCAGCTTCTCGACCGGCAGTGCGTTCAGCTTCTCTTCCGAGACGCCGTAGTACTCGGCCACGGTCTGCGGCGCGCCCGGCTGGCCGTCGGCGCCTTGCGGGGTGAAGGTGGCCGTCTTCAGTTCGAAGAGGTCGTTGTCCTTCAGCAGCTGCACGAACGAGTCGGTGCGGCGGCGCTCGACTTCGAAGTCGTCGCAGAACTTGATGCAGTTCTGGGTGTATTCAGTCGGCTCGCCCTTGGCGTCGAACAGCGGGGTCTCGCCGGCTTCCGACAGCAGGCTCGAGCCGCGGTCGATGCAGACGATCATCCGGCCCTGGGCGTCGTCATTGGCCAGCACGAACGGATAGCGGCGGACATAGGCCGGGATGTAGACGCCGACTTCGGTCGAGCCGTCGGCGTGGATGAACAGGTTCTCGCCCTGGTTCAGGCCCATCACCGCAAGCGGGGTGCGCTCTTCGCCGGCGAAGATGATCGGGTAGGACAGGGCGGCCGGGCCGAATTCGGTCACAGTCAGCGGCACGGCGGTGCCGGCGGCGGCGAAGCCGTAGGGCTTATCCTGATGGACCAGACCCAGCTTGCCGTGCTGCTCGCGATTCAGCGGCTCAGGCGTCGAATAGAAGAGAACGTTGCCGGTGATGCCGCCGGCGGTCTGGGTCGTTTCCATAAGAAGCTCTACAGAAGGGCTAAAGAAGACGGACGCTCTATCGCTCTAGGCGGCCTTTGGTGGTCAGCGCTTCTAGCCGATCTGCGATATCCCGGCAATCGACACGTCCGGAGAGGGAAGACGGGCCGCCGCTCTCGCTCGTGAAGCGAAAGCGGCGGCGTCTCCAGACCCTGGAAAGACCTAGAACCGCCAGGCGATCCCGGTACGGATCGAACGGCCCGGCGAGGGCGCGAAATCCTTCAGGAACGAGGCGTGCTC
Source organism: Caulobacter hibisci (assembly GCF_016135805.1). Classification (GTDB taxonomy): domain Bacteria; phylum Pseudomonadota; class Alphaproteobacteria; order Caulobacterales; family Caulobacteraceae; genus Caulobacter; species Caulobacter hibisci. The sequence goes on along the minus strand of NZ_JADWOX010000003.1, from coordinate 346,536 downwards.
GCGCACCGTCTCGTCGGTCAGGTTGCGGCCCTCGACGAACCAGCGCAGCGGCTGGTCGGCGAACGGCTTCACCGTCACCTTCAGGTTCACGGTCGTATAGGCGTCGGTCGGCAGCTCGTAGGTCGCCACCCTGTCCTGTTCGGCCACGTGGCGCAGCTCCAGTTCGCTCTCGACGCGCGAGATGGTCCAGATCGCCCGGCCGGTCACCGACCACGGCGGGATGCGGGCCGGCGGACCCAGATCGGTCTCGCCGCGCACATAGTCGGCCACGCCTTCCAGGCGCAGGGCCTGCTCGCCCGAGCGCCAGGCGTTCCAGCCCAGCTCGAGCTCGGCGCCGTGGAACTTGGCTCCGGTCTGGTAGTACTGGAACACCGGCAGATTATCCTCGACCGCGCCGGTCGGGGCTTCCTCGATGAAGTTGTCGTACCAGGCGCCCCACAGGTGGCCCTCGACGCGCAGGCGATCGCCGGTCCAGCGATAGGTCGCCTCCAGCGAGGTCACCGTTTCGGAATCGAGGCTGTCGTCGCCCTTCTCGTAGCCGCCGGTGCCCGGGTGCGGGCCGTCGGCGAACAGTTCGAACTCGGTCGGGGCGCGGCCGTTGCGCGACAGGGTCAGGGCGTAGAACTGGTGCTCGGCCGGCTTGTAGAACAGGCCCAGCGAGGCCGAGACGTTGTCGAACTCGCGCTTCTGCGTCGCCGTCTCCAGCGAGCGGGTGTCGAAGCGCAGGCCCGCGTCCACGCCCCAGGTGTCGCGGTCGAGGCGCTGCAGCGTGAAGACGCCGTATTCCTTGATGTCGACGCTGGGCACGAAGGCCTCGTCGCCGATGGCCTCGAAGGTGCGGGTCAGGGCCTGGAAGCCGATGGCGCCCTGGTGGCCTTCATGCTCGCGGTGGACCAGCTCAACGCGGCCCTCGGTGCCATCCGACAGGAAGCGGGTGCCGACCTCGCCGTCCTCGACGCTGACCTCGGCGTGCTCGTAGTCCGCATGGCCGATCGAGACGCGGACCTTTTCGAACCACGGATTGTCGAGTTCCTGCTCGCCGCGCAGGTCGTAGCGGGTCTGCTGCAGGTGGATCGAGACGGGACCCTCGGCGTCGGGATCGATGGGCGACAGGATCTGCTCGTAGGGCACGCCGTAGGTGGTGTCGGTGCGCTTGACCGACAGACCGAAGAAGCCGGTGTCGTGCACATAGGAAACGCCGGCGCCGTAGGCGTCCATCTCGACATCGGTGTTGCGCACGGTCTTGCTCGGATCGACGGTCAGGCCGTCGCGGGCGGCCAGGCGCGAGGAGACCGGCGCGGTCGGGACCTCGTAGTCGTCGCTCTGGCGATGGTCGGCGTCGACGGCGAAGACCAGCGGGCCGGCGTTGAACTTGGCCGCGCCGCTGACGCCCCAGCCGTCGTCGACGCTGGAGGCCGAGGCAGCGATGCGGCCCTCGATCCCGTTCTTGGCGCGGCTGGAGGGCACGCGCTCGTCGAGCATGTTGACGACGCCGCCGATGCCCGAGCCGCCATAGGCCAGGGTCGAGGGGCCGCGCAGCACCTCGATGCGCGAGGCCTCGGCCGGATCGGAGGCCACCGCGTGGTCGGGCGACAGCGACGAGGCGTCGACCTGACCGACGCCGTTCTGCAGCACCATCACCCGCGGACCGGCCAGGCCCCGGATCACCGGACGCGAGGCGCCGGGGCCGTAGAAGGTGGAGCGCAGGCCCGGCAGGCCGTTCAGCACGTCGCCCAGGCCGGCCGGCGGGGCCAGGTCGAGCTTGTCGCGGGTCAGCACGTTGACGCTGCTGGTCACGCTGTCGAGCGAGACGGCGTAGGGGGCGGCGGTGACGACGACCTGGGAGACCGAGGTGTCGCCCTGGTCGGCGGCGGCGGCGTCGGTCGGCGCGGCGGCGGTGTCGGCGGCCCAGGCCGAGGACGTCGCCGCGAGGGCGATCAGGCTGGCGGCGGCGAAGGCGTGGCCACGGGTGAAGTTGCGGCGGGTCATGAACGACGGATCCTGGAACTGGCCGGGGGAGCGGCGAATGACTGTTATGAAATAACATATCTCGCCGTCAATCCGCTTTCGCTTGACGCGGGCGCGAGCGGCCGTTCTGTGTCCTGACGACCTCAGTCCGGGCTCTTCATGATGCGTTTTTCGTCGCTCCTCCCCCTCTCGGCCATGATCCTGCTCGCCGGCTGCGCCCAGCTGACTGGCGAGGCCGCGCCGAAAGCCCCGGCCAAGCCCTATGCCCAGGCCGGCGGATCGACCACCTGGACCAAGCCGCCGAAGGGCTACCTGACCCTGGCCGCGCCGTTCGACGCGCCGGGCATCGTCGGTCCGCCGCCAGCGCCGGACTCCCCGCGCGGCAAGGCCGACCGGGCCGCCTTCGACGACAGCCGCAAGCTGGCCGGCACGCCGGCCTGGGACAAGGCGATCGCCGACGCCGACTTGTCGGGCGCCAATGGCTTCAAGAGCTTCTCCTGCGCCGCCAAGGTGACGATCAGCCCGGACAAGACCCCGACCCTGGCCAACCTTCTGATGCGGCTGACCGACGACGCCGGCACGATCTATCGCCCGGCCAAGCAGGCCTTCTCGCGGCCGCGGCCGCCGGTGGGCAACACCAAGCCGATCTGCGTGCCGCGCGAGAGCTGGATCGAGACCGAGGGCTCCTATCCCTCCGGCCACGCCCTGATCGGCTGGTCTTGGGGTCTGGTCCTGGCCGAGCTGGTGCCCGAGCGGGCGGCCGAGATCACCGCGCGGGGTCGCGAGTTCGGCGACAGCCGGGTGATCTGCGGCGTCCACTTCCCCAGCGACCTGGAGGCCGGCCGGCTGCTGGGCGGGGTGATGGTGGCGCGGCTGCACGCCGATCCGGCCTTCCAGGCCGACCTCGACAAGGCCAAGGCCGAGATCGCCGCCTCCAAGGCCGAGGGGCCGCCGGCCGGCTGCGGCGGCTGACACCACTCCCTCCAAAAGCGCACCTCCAGATGATACAACTTTGAGCTTGAGGCCCTCTCGGCGGGGCGCCACCTTGGCGCTCTTTCGGGGAGGGCGGAATGATCGGGATGATGCAACGACCCGTGGCGGGCCTCGCCTGCGCCTTGTGGTTGGCGGCGATCAGCGGCTGTGCGGTGTTCGCCCCGCCCGACGACCCGGTTCTCGATAGCAAGATCACCACCGCCTACGAGGGCGTGGCCAAGCTGGCGGCCCAGGCCGAGATGGGGCTCTACACCGACAAGGCCACCTATCCCGCCACGATCGGGACCTATGCCGACATCCAGGCCGCCCTAGCCGTCGCCGCCGTGCGGGCCGGCAGCCAGCCTACGCCGCCAAGCCGGCCCAGAAGGCCATCGCCGACGAGGTGGCGCTGATCCAGGGGTGCAGCGCTCAGGTCAAGGGCCTGGCCCAGCTGCACCAGCTGGCCGGCATCGTCCCCAACACCGGCGCGACCACCGCCCTGATGGTCAGCTGCGATCAGGCGGCCAAGGCCGTCACCGCCATGAAGCCCAGGTGAGACCCCGATGAGCATCGACTTCTCCACCCTGCAGGTCGACAACGCCGACCAGCTGGCGACCGTGCTGGAACAGCAGTTGGGCGCCACGGCCACCGACTGGTGGAACGCCAACAAGACTGTCGTGCCGGGCTATCTGCGCAGCCTGGCCGAGGCCACGGTGCAGACCCAGACCGCCCTGGCCAATCACCAGATCACGCCGCAGGCCGCCGACCTGATCCTCCACAACCAGGAACTGGCCTTCAACCAGACGATCCAGTTCACCCAGTTCATGACCCTGGCCCTGGGCCAGAACCTGCTGAACACCGTGTTCCAGGTGATCGGCTGGGCGATCTACAATCGCACCGGCGTCAACCTGGCGCCGAACCTGGTGCAGCCGGCGGCGAGCTGAGCGAAGGAACGAAGACGACATGATCCGGTCCATTCCCGTTCTGCTGCTGGCCGCCGCCCTGGCGACCGACGCACAGGCCGCCGCTGGCGAGCGACGCCTCGCGACCGCCGAACCGGGCGAATGCGCGGTCATCGAGCAGCTGGCCGGCCCCACCTCCGGCCCCATTCGCAGCGTCGCGGCCCCCGCGCCCGGCGGCGACACGCTCGCCGACTACCGCGCCACCCTGGAAGATGCGAAGCGCAAGCATCGCCCGGTCTCGCTGCGCAGCTGCAAGAACCTGCGCCACCGGCTAGGGGAAACCGGCAATGCGTACAGTCGCGTCGCCCTGAGTCCGGACGGCGATCGCGCCGTCGTCGACGTCGATTGCGGCCCCGTCTTCCTGCGTCGCGAGAAGGAAGGCCGCTGGCGCGTCGACGCCAGCTATGTCTCGGCGCACGGCTGCCAGGTCCTGCACTAGCCGCCGCCCGGCGTAAGGTTTCGACAAAGAAAAAGCCCCGCCGTTTCCGGCGGGGCTCGATCTCATCGACGCTTCGAAAAGCCTCAGCCGCGCTGGTCGCGCTTGGCCAGCACGCGCAGGCGCAGGGCGTTGAGCTTGATGAAGCCGCCGGCGTCGCGGTGATCGTAGGCGACCTTGCCCTCTTCGAAGGTGACGAGGTCCTGGTCGTAAAGGCTGTAGGGGCTCTCGCGGCCGATGACCGTGACGTTGCCCTTGTAGAGCTTCACGCGGACCTGGCCGGTGACCTTCTTCTGGCTGTAGTCGATGGCCGCCTGCAACATCTCGCGCTCCGGCGTGAACCAGAAGCCGTTGTACACCAGCGTGGCGTACTTCGGCATCAGCTCGTCCTTCAGGTGCATGGCGCCGCGGTCCAGCGTGATGCTCTCGATGCCGCGGTGGGCGGCCAGCAGGATGGTGCCGCCCGGGGTCTCGTAGACGCCGCGCGACTTCATGCCGACGAAGCGGTTCTCGACCAGGTCGAGGCGACCCACGCCGTTGTCACGGCCCAGCTCGTTCAGCTTGGTCAGCAGGGCGGCCGGCGACAACTTCACGCCGTCGATGGCGACCGGGTCGCCCTTCTCGAAGTCGATGGTGAAGACGTGCGGCTTATCGGGGGCGTCTTCCGGCGCGATGGTGCGCATGTGGACGAACTCGGGGGCCTCGACCGCCGGGTCTTCCAGGACTTTGCCTTCCGACGAGGAGTGCAGCAGGTTGGCGTCGACGCTGAACGGCGCTTCGCCGCGCTTGTCCTTGGCGATCTGGATCTGGTGCTTCTCGGCGAACTCCAGCAGGGCTTCGCGCGACTTGAAGTCCCACTCGCGCCACGGGGCGATCACGTGGATGTCGGGCTCAAGGCCGTAATAGCCGAGCTCGAAGCGGACCTGGTCGTTGCCCTTGCCGGTGGCGCCGTGGCTGACGGCGTCGGCGCCGACCTGGCGGGCGATCTCGATCTGGCGCTTGGCGATCAGCGGACGGGCGATCGAGGTGCCGAGCAGGTACTGGCCTTCATAGACCGTGTTGGCGCGGAACATCGGGAACACGAAATCGCGCACGAATTCCTCGCGCACGTCCTCGATGAAGATGTTCTCGGGCTTCACGCCGGCGGCCAGGGCCTTGGCGCGGGCGGGCTCGATCTCTTCGCCCTGGCCCAGATCGGCGGTGAAGGTCACGACCTCCGCGCCGTACTCGGTCTGCAGCCACTTGAGGATGATCGAGGTGTCGAGACCGCCCGAATAGGCGAGCACGACCTTCTTCACGGGCTTGTCGGCCATGAGCGGGGTCCTTGTCGAAGGCGAAAACACAAAGTCGCGGGGCGTTTAGCGCGCTTTTGCGACGAGGGAAACACGAGCGGGGCGCGAAGCCGGGCTAGAGCCGAATCTTGCCCTCGGCGGCCAGCTGGTTCAGGGCCCGCCGAACCTGGGAAAGATGGATCACCGCCAGGATCGCCGCCAGGGTGGCGCGCAGGCCCAGCATGGTCAGCTGCAGGGTCAGGCCCTCGGCCTGGCGGCTCTCGACCAGCAGGTACAGGCTGATGGCGAAGGCGCCGGCCGGCAGCAGCACCAGGGCCGGGCCGCGCGGCAGGCGCAGCAGGGTCTCGCCCTTCGGCGCCCAGGCGACCGGAGTCGCTTCGCCCTTGGGGATCCGCCTCCACGCCATGCGCGAGGCCCCGGCCATGATCGACAGGGCCAGGATCCACAGCACGTCGCCGATGACACCGAAAATATCCATCTACCGGGTCAGCCTCAGACAGTGACTTGGGCGCCGAGCTCGACCACGCGGCCGGGCGGGATCTTGAAGAAGTCGGTCGGGTTGGCCGCGTTCTTCATCAGGAAGATGTACAGCCGATCCTGCCAAAGCGGCATGCCCGAATTGGCCGACGGCACGATCGAGCGGCGGCCGAGGAAGAAACTGGTCGCCATGATGTCGAACTTCAGCCCCTGCTGCTTCCGCAGCAGCGCCAGGGCCTTGGGCACGTTCGGGCTTTCCATGAAGCCGTAGTAGATCTCGACCTTCTTGAAGTCGTCATTGACCTTGAAGGTCTTGATGCGGTCCTCCTCGGGCACGCGCGGCGTCTCGGCCGTGCGCACGGTCAGCACCACGTTGCGCTCGTGTAGCACCTTGTTGTGCTTGAGGTTGTGCATCAGGGCGACCGGGGTCATGTCCGGGTCGGAGGTCAGGAAGATCGCCGTGCCGGGGGCACGGTGCGGGGCGCGGGCCCGCAAGATCTCCATCAGGTCGGCCAAGGGCACGCTGTCCCGGCGGGTCTTCTCGCTGAGGATCTGGCTGCCGCGCACCCAGGTGGCCATGATCGTGAACAGCGCCGCGCCGATCAACACCGGCAGCCAACCGCCGGTGAAGAAGCGCAGGGCGTTAGCGCTGAGGAACACCAGGTCCAGCGTCATGAACGGGATCAGGAAGGCCAGGGCCGCCGGCAGCTTCCACTTCCACAGCTGGCGCATGACGATGAAGGCCATGGCGGTCGTGACGACCATCGTGCCGGTCACCGCCAGGCCGTAGGCGTGGGCCATGGCCGACGAGGTCTTGAAGGTGAACATCACCGCCAGCACGCCCAGCAGCAGCATGGTGTTGAGCTGCGGCACGAAGATCTGGCCAGACTGGGTCTCGGACGTGCGGCGCACGTCCATGCGCGGCAGCAGGCCCAGCTGGATCGCCTGCTGGGTCAGCGAGAAGGCGCCGGTGATCACCGCCTGGCTGGCGATGACGGTGGCCGCACCGGCCAGGATCACCAGCGGCAGACGCAGGACGTCGGGCGCCATCTCGAAGAACCAGTTCAGCTCCTGGAACGGCACGCCGGCCTTCTCGGCGGCGACCAGGGTGTTCAGGGCCAGGGCGCCCTGGCCCAGATAGTTCAGCGCCAGGCAGGGCAGCACGTAGAACAGCCAGGCGGCCTGGATCGGCCAGCGGCCGAAATGGCCCATGTCGGCGGTCAGGGCCTCGGCCCCGGTGACGGTCAGGAACACCGCGCCCAGCACGATGAAGCCGGCCATGCCGTGATGCTGCAGGAAGTGGACGGCGTAATAGGGGTTGATGGCCCGGAACACGCCGGGGTGGTCGGCCAGGTGGAAGACGCCCAAGGCCGCCATCACCGCGAACCACACCGCGCAGACCGGTCCGAACAGCTGGCCGACCTTGGCCGTGCCGCGGCTCTGGATGAAGAACAGGCCCAGCAGCATCACCGTGGCGATCAGCAGCACCGCCTGGGTGCTGATGCCGTGCTCGAGGGCCGGGATGGTCCGCAGGCCTTCGACGGCCGACAGCACCGACATGGCCGGGGTGATCACCGCGTCGCCGTAGAACAGCGCCGCGCCGATCACGCCCAGGCCGAACACCAGGGCCGTGCGCCGGCCCATGGCCCGCTGGGCCAGGGCCATCAGCGACAGCACCCCGCCCTCGCCCTTGTTGTCGGCGCGCATGATGAACAGCACGTACTTGATCGTGACGACCAGGATCAGCGCCCACAGGGCCAACGACACCACGCCGAGGATCTCGGCCCGCGTCACGCCGTCGGAGGCCGCCACGTGCAGCGCCTCCTTGAAGGCGTAGAGCGGGCTGGTGCCGATGTCGCCGAACACGACCCCGACCGAGCCCAAAGCGAGCGCGAACGTGCCATGGCCCTTTGGACCGTGACCATTGGCGGAGCCGCCTTGATGGGGAATGTCGCACGCCGCGACGGAGGCGTTTTCAGAAGTCGAAACGCCGGAGGCTTCGGAAGCCATTTAATCCCTCCGGGGCCGCGCTCTCGAAAATCGCGCGCGAAGCCCCATATCGATCAAGCGGGGCGCGATACACCCAATCCGATCCGGGTTCAATCGCGACCTTGGCCGCATGCCTTTACGGTTTTTGTTTCAACGCACACGTTCCCCCCTTACGTTCCGGACTTAGCAGAAGATCATGTCCGACAGTCAGAAGTTCCCCGTCGCCGCTCACGCCCTGGCCTATCTGGCGCACAAGGAGGCTTTCAGCCCCGACCGCGCCGTGGCCAGCGCCGAACTCGCGGCCTCCGTGCCCACCAATCCGGTGGTGGTGCGGCGCGTCACCGCCATGCTCGGCAAGGCGGGGCTGATCGGCGCGCGCGCCGGCGCCAACGGCGGCGCCTGGCTGCTGCGGCCGGCCGCGGACATCACCCTCGACACCGTGCTGCGGGCCGTTCACGGCTGCGCCAATCTCGGCGTCGCCCCGCCCGGGGTGAAGGGCTGCCCCGTCGGCGCCCGCATTCCCGACGCCGTCCGCGCGGCCCTGATCGCCGCCGACGCCGCCGCCGCCGCGCGCCTGTCGCAGATCTCGGTGGCCGACCTGCTGGCCGATCCCGCGCAAGCCCAGGCCGTGCTGAAGAGCGCCTAAAAGCGCCACGCAGAAAAACTGCATCAGAAATTGTTGCGATTACCCCTGGTGAGTCCGGCGGGCGCTATTACGTAATCGCTACCGATACAGTTTCTGATCGGCGAACATCATTCTCCCCAAGGGACATCCGCCATGACCACCAAGGTCGCCATCGTCTATCACTCGGGCTACGGCCACACCGCCGTCCTCGCCGACAAGGTCGCCCAGGGCGTCCGCGACGCCGGCCAGACCCCGGTCCTGCTGGCCATCGAGAGCGCCGGCCAGGACTTCAAGCCGATCCTCGACGCCGTCACCAAGTCCGACGCCGTGGTGTTCGGCGCGCCGACCTACATGGGCGACGTCTCGGGCGTGTTCAAAGTCTTCGCCGACGCCTCCTCGGCCGCCTTCTTCACCGGCGCCTGGAAGGACAAGCTGGCCGCGGGCTTCACCAACTCGCACAGCTTCTCCGGCGACAAGGCCCACGCCCTCAACAGCCTGGCCATCCTCGCAGCCCAGCACGGCATGAACTGGATCAACCTCGGCATCGCCCCGCCGAACGTCACCGCCGCCGAGCGTGGTCCGGAAACCATCAACCGCGTCGGCTCGTTCGTCGGCCTGGCCGCCCAGTCGGACAATGCTTCGCCGGAGATCACCCCGCCGGCCGGCGACCGCGAAACCGCCCGCCTGCTCGGCGTGCGCGTGGCCGAAGCCGCCGTCCGCTGGACCCGCGGCGCCCAGCCGGCGCTCAGCGACGCGGCTTAAGGCCCAAACTTGGAAGTCATCGCCCGCTTCATGTGGGCGATGACTTCTGATGATGTTTCGGCGCGCCCGTCCCCTCCCCCAAGGGGCGCGCCTTCGCGGAGGAGCCATCCACCCGCGCTCCAACGGATGGTTCCTCCGCACCCGCCCACCCCTATGTCTTGAACCGGCGGGTCCGGCGTGCTCGACTCCTGTGACGCTTCGTTCGCAGGATCCTCGACCCCCATGGCCCGCCGCCTCGCCCTGATCACCGGCGCCTCCGCCGGCATCGGGGCCGCCTTCGCCCGCATCTACGCCAGCCACGGCTACGACGTGGCCCTGACCGCCCGCCGGCTCGACCGGCTGGAGGCCCTGGCCGCCGAGATCCGCATGCGTTTCGGGGTCGAGGCCTACGCCATCGCCGCCGACCTGGCCGATCCGGCCGGCGTCGATACGGTCCTGGCCGGGATCGCCGCCGAGGGCCGCGAGATCGACGCCCTGGTCAACAACGCCGGCTACGGCCTGCCCGGCGCCTACGACAAGACGACCTGGGCCGACCAGTCGACCTTCCTGCAGGTGATGCTGACCTCGGTCTGCGCCCTGACCCACAAGGTGCTGCCGGGCATGGTCGAGCGCCGCTTCGGCCGCATCGTCAATGTCGCCTCGCTGGCCGGCCTGGCGCCCGGCTCGGCCGGCCACACCCTCTATGCGGCGACCAAGAGCTTCCTGGTGAAGTTCTCCCAGAGCCTGCACCTGGAGAACCTGGCGACCGGCGTGCACGTCAGCGCCCTGTGCCCCGGCTTCACCCTGTCGGAATTCCACGACGTCAACGGCACCCGCGCCCAGGTCAGCCAGAGCCTGCCGGCCTGGATGTGGCTGGGCGCCGACGAGGTCGCCGCCGCCGGCTACGAAGCCGCCGAGGCCAACCGCCCCGTCTGCGTCACCGGCGCGCCCAACAAGGCCATCGCCGTGCTGGCCAAGCTGATCCCCGACGAATGGGCCCTGGCCCTGATCGCCAGCCAGGGCGGCAAGTTCAGGAAGGTATGAGCATGCCGGTCTTCGAACAGGCTGGCGATCCTGGACCCTATACTTCACCGACAACGGTTCGCGAGACACCGTAATGATCGAGGTGCGCAACACCGACGACATGGAACTGGTGATGGAGATCGCTCAGCATGAAGACGGCGGTCCGATGACGGTGTCTCAGTTCGAGCAGGCCCTGCCGCTCGAACTGGTCGAAGCGGCCCTGGCCGACGCCAGAGCCCGCCTCAGGACAATCGCTTCGCCTTGACTACTTATCCGCCGCATAAGGCGCCTTCGCGTCCGCGCGGATCAGGCCGCGCGTCGCATCACCCACGCCGATCAGCACGAACTGCACCGCCAGGGCGCAGAGGATCAGGCCCAGCACCCGCACGACGATGCTCATGCCGATGCGGCCCAGCACCTTGCTGATCACCGGCGCGGCCCAGAAGGTGGCGACCAGCACCAGCGACACCGCCGCGATCACGCCCACGCCGATAGCCATCCCGGCCAGGCCGAATTCCTTGGCCTCGCTGGCGTAGATGATCACGGTCGAGATCGCCCCGGGGCCGATCAGCAGCGGCATGGCGAAGGGCACGATCAGCCGTTCGAAGCGCTGCTTGGCGTAGACCCGGGCCGACTGGTTCTCGATCCCCTCGGCGGCGTCGGCGAACATCGTGGTGAAGTCGTCGCGCACCATGTCCAGGCCGAGAATGAACAGGATGATGCCGCCAGCGATGCGGAAGGCCGGCATCGAGATGCCGAAGAACTCGAGCAAGGAAACGCCCGTGAAGTAGAAGAACACCAGGAAGGCCAGGACGAACAGGCCGATATAGACGGCCACCATCCGCCGGCCCGCCGAGGCCGCGCCCAGGGTGGCGGCGGCGAACAGCGGGACGTTGCCGATCGGGTCGATCAGGGCGAACAGGGCGACGAAGAAGTTGACGGCGAGTTCGGCCTGGCTCATTCGACGTCCTCAACCTTCATGTCCGCGCGGAAGCCCGCCCTCTTTAGGGTGATGCGATCGTGCGCGCCACACCCGGAGCCTTGCCATGACCGCCGATCCGCGCCTGATCGTCCCTCTGGACCTGCCCACGGTCGCCGATGCGCGGAACATGGTCGACCAGCTCGGCGACGCGGTGTCGTTCTACAAGATCGGCCTGGAGCTGCTGGCCACCGACGGCATGGCCTTCGCCGACGACCTGAAAAAGGCCGGCAAGCAGGTGTTCCTCGATTGGAAACTGCACGACATCGGCGCGACGGTGGAACGCTCGGCCCGCGTGCTGGCCGGGGCCGGCTGCGACCTGCTGACCGTCCACGCCGAGCCGCAGGTGATGCGGGCGGCGGTGAAGGCCAAGGCCGGTTCGGACCTGAAGATCCTGGCCGTAACCGTGCTGACCAGCCTGACCGACGCTGATTTAATCGAGATGGGCTACGCCTTCAGCGCCCGCGCCCTGGTCGAGCGGCGCATCCGGCAGGCCGTGGAGTGCGGCGTCGACGGCATCGTCTCCTCGCCGCACGAGGCGGCGCTCGCCCGCGAGATCGGCGGTCCGGACTTCCTGGTGGTGACCCCGGGCGTGCGCCCCTTCTGGTCGGCCAAGAACGACCAGGCCCGCGCCGCCACCCCCGCCGACGCCATCGCCGCCGGCGCCAGCCACCTGGTCTGCGGCCGCCCGATCACGGCCGCCAACGACCCGCGCGAGGCGGCGCTGAAGGTGATCGAGGAGATGGCGGGGGTTTAACCCGCACACATTCCCAAATCTCCCGTCATTCCCGCCCTTGTGGCGGGAACCCCTCTGTCAGCCGCACGTGAGAGTGCGGCGGCGTGCTCAGCACGCCGCTTGCGCCTCACTTGCAGGCGGAGCCAGGGTTTCCCGCCACAAGGGCGGGAATGACGGGAGTTTGGTAGCCTACGCCCAGGCCCCATAGGGATCCACCGACTCCTTGCCCAGCGCCTGGGCCACGGTCGGATGGGTCAGCTTGCCGGCCAGGACGTTGAGGCCCCGCGCCAGGTGGACATTGGTCTTCAGCGCGTTCAGGCCCTTGTCGGCCAAGGCGAGACCGAACGGCAGGGTCGCGTTGCCCAGGGCTTCCGACGAGGTGCGCGGGGCCGCGCCCGGCATGTTGGCCACGCAGTAGTGGACGACGCCGTCGACCGTGTAGGTCGGCTCGGCGTGGGTGGTCGGATGGCTGGTCTCGAAGCAGCCGCCCTGGTCGATCGACACGTCAACCAGCACCGAGCCCGGCTTCATCTTCGACAAATGCTCGCGGCGCACCAGCTTGGGGGCGGCGGCGCCGGCCGTCAGCACCGCGCCGATGATCACGTCGGCCTTGAGAATCTCTTCCTCCACCGCGGCGAAGGTCGAGTAGCGCGTGAGAATGCGGCCTTGATACAGGTCGTCCAGCTCGCGCATGCGCGGGATCGAGCGTTCCAGCACCACCACCTCGGCGCCGAGGCCCGCGGCCATGCGGGCGGCGTTGGAGCCGACCACCCCGCCGCCCAGCACCGCCACGCGGGCCGGCGGCACGCCGGGCACGCCGCTGAGCAGCAGGCCCATGCCGCCATTGTGCTTGAGCAGGGTCTCGGCCGCCGAGAACACGGCGATGCGGCCGGCCACTTCCGACATCGGCGCCAGCAGCGGCAGACCGCCCCGCGCATCGGTGACGGTCTCGTAGGCGATGGCCGCGCAGCCGCTCTTCAGCAGGCCTTCGGTCTGGGCCGGATCGGGCGCCAGGTGCAGGTAGGTGAAGAGGATGTGGCGGTCGGTCAGGCGCTCCCACTCGATCTTCTGGGGCTCCTTGACCTTAACGATCATCTCGGCCCCGGCGAACACCGCGTCGGCGTCGGGGGCGATGGTCGCGCCGGCCTTGACGTAGGCGTCGTCGGCATAGCCGGCGCCGAGCCCTGCGCCCTGCTGCACCAGCACCTGGTGGCCATGGGCGACGTATTCGCGGACGGCCGTGGGGGTCAGGCCGACCCGGTGCTCGCCCGGTTTGATCTCGGAGGGGACGCCAACGCGCATGATGTTTCCTCGCTTTTGAGCTTTAACGTTGGTGTACGCCTCTCCGTTCGCAGGTTTCCTGGTTCTTTCGCCCTTCAAAAAACAGTGTATGCAGGAATCCTGCGCAGAAGGGCCGGATCGTTGAAGAAATCCCCGGTGACGCTCGACATCTTCGACCGAAAGATCCTCCGCCTGCTTCAGCGCGAGGGTCGGGCCAGCTATGTCGACATGGCCAGGGCGGCCAACCTGTCGGAGTCGGCCTGCCTGCGGCGGGTGCGGGCGCTGGAGGAGTCCGGGGTCATCGGCCGCTACGCCGCGGTGATCGACGAGCGGGCCGTGGGCCTGCCGCTCAGCGTCTTCGTCACCGTCACCCTGTCGTCCCAGGCCGAGGCCGCCCTGACCGCCTTCGAGAAGGCCGTGGCCAATGTGCGCGAGGTGGCCGAATGCTACCTGATGACCGGCGGCTCGGACTATCTGCTGCGCCTCGTGGTGGCCGACGTCGACGACCTGGAGCGGGTGCACAGCCAGGAACTGACCCGGATCCCCGGCGTGGTGCGGGTCAGCTCGTCGATCGCCATGCGCACCGTGGTCAAACGCGTCGAATTGCCGCTTTAGGGCGAGCCTCAGCGTTGCCGGGGGATTAACCCTCCCGCGTCTAGGGTCGAGCCCGACATTCACCGGCTTCGGGGGAAGACCATGGTTTCACGACGCACCCTTCTGGGCGCGCTGGGCGTTGGCCTGGCCGCGCCCGCGCTCGCCTATGCCGAAGGCCTGCACGTACCGGAACTGCCGGCGGTGACGCCGCAGGCCCGCAAGGCCCGACGGGTCACCAAGGCCCTGTCCACCCAGGCGACCGACAAGGTCGCCCTGGACAAGGCCGTCTCCAGCGTGCCGCCGATGGAGGGCCAGGCGCCCCATGGCGCGCCCGCCGCCGGACCGACCCAGGTCTCCGGCGTCAAGGTCGAGGCGGCGCCGGCCGTCAGCCCGGACGAGGCGCTGGGCCGGCTCAAGCACGGCAACGCTATCTTCGCCCGCGGCGGCGCCAGCCTGATGCTGCCCTCGGTGGCCCGCATCTCGGAACTGGCCGGCGGCCAGAAACCGTTCGCCGTGATCGTCGGCTGCAGTGACAGCCGCACCGCCCCCGAACTGATCTTCGACTGCAATCTGGGCGAACTGTTCATCGTCCGCGTCGCCGGCTCGACCGTCGGTCCGGAAGGCCTGGGCTCGATCCTCTACGCCGTCGAGCACCTGGGCGCGCCGCTGATCGTCGTGCTGGGCCACACCAAGTGCGGCGCCGTGGGCGCGGCCGTCGATGTCGCCACCAAGCACGCCCACCTGCACGGGGCCTTGCAGGACATGATCCTGCCGATCCTGCCGGCGGTGTTCGACGCCGAGAGCGACCACCCTGCCGACCTGCAGGACGCCGCCATCCGCCGCAACGTCCGCAACACCGCCGCCCGCCTGAAGGTCTGCGACGGCACCCTGGCCGAACGCATCGCCCAGGGACGATTGAAGGTCCTGTCGGCCTGCTACGACCTGTCGACGGCCGAGGTGAAGTTCGACGTATGATGATACCGGACGGGATGTCACGGCGGCGCCGTTGACCCCCGCTCGCGCTTAGGTTCAAGTCCCCCAAACCTCGCTGTTTTCGCATGCGATTTGGGAGAGACGACGGATGTCGACGGACGAGACGCCGCAAGCCAGCGGCCCCGCCAAGGCCTCCGTCTGGACCCGCCTGAAACCGCACCTGAAAACCCCGGCCGCGGCCATCGCGGCGGCGGCCCTGGTCGTCGGCTTCGGCGGCGGCTTCGTGGCCGCCAAGACCGCCGATCTCGGCTGGTTCGGCGGCGGCGGTCGGGCCCAGACAGCGTCAAGCGGCGGCGCGGTCAAGGGCGAGGCCTGGTCGCTGTTCGGCAAGCCGCGCTCGGCCGACGCCCGCCGGCGCGGCGTCCCCAAGCCCGAGGGCTTCGCCGTCTGGCGCACCCGCATCGACAGCTCCGGCGGCGACCCGCTGGCCTGTATCCAGATGAGCCGGGCGCTGGATGCGTCCAAGGCCTATGCCGACTTCGTCATGGTCTCGCCCGAGCTCGGCCGCACCCCGGCCGTGCGGGTCAAGGGCGACGAGCTGTGCGTCGGCGGCCTGGGCTTCACCGACCACCGCGTCACCCTGCTGAAGGGCCTGCCCGCCAAGGGCGGCGAGACCCTCTCCGCCAACGCCGACGTCGACTTCACCTTCGGGGAGAAGCCCCCTTACGTCGGCTTCGCCGGCGACGGGGTGATCCTGCCGCGCGAGGAATCCGACGGCGTCGCCATCGAGACCATGAACGTCTCCAAGCTGGCGGTTGAGGTCTGGCGGGTGTCGGACCGCAACCTGGTCCGCAAGTCGATCAGCGCCCCCGACCCCACCGGCGAGGGCGACTGGAACAGCGACTACGGCGAAGACAGCCCCAATGACGACGGCCGCCGGATCTGGAAGGGCGAGGTGTCGGTCGACGGCGCGGCCGGCCAGAAGGCGACCACCGTCTTCCCGCTGGGCGCGGTGCTGAAGGAGATGAAGCCCGGCGCCTATGTCATCAAGGCCCGCGACGCCTCAGGCGGCCGCGATCCCGACGGCGAGGGCGACACCCCGCCGGCCCAGGCCCGGCGCTGGATCATGTTCACCGACATGGCCCTGATCGCCTATGACGGCTCCGAGGCGCTGGACGTCGTGGTCCGCTCGCTGAAGACCGCCAAGACGGTGTCGGGCGTGCGCGTGGCCCTGGTCGCCCGCGACGGTGAGCCCCTGGCGGAGGTCAAGAGCGACGCCGACGGCCGTGTCCGCTTCGCCCGCCCGCTGCTGGAGGGCGAAGGCGCCGAGCACGCCAAGATGGTCATGGCCTATGGCCCGCAAGGCGACCTGTCGGTGCTCGACCTCGACCGCTCGCCCGTCGACCTGTCCAAGCAGGGCGTCGGCGGCCGCACCGAGGGCGAGGGCGGCCGCGCCGTCGGCAGCGACATCGACGGCTGGCTCTATGCCGATCGCGGCATCTATCGCCCCGGCGAGACCGTGCACCTGACGGCCATGGTCCGCGACCGCATGGCCAAGGCGGTCAACGACCGCAAGGGCTACATCCTGGTCAAGCGCCCCTCGGGCGTCGAGTACAAGCGCTGGTGGTTCGGCCAGGCCAACGCCGGCGCCGTGCCGATCGACATCGCCCTGCCCCGCAGCGCCCCGCGCGGCCGCTGGACGGCGGAACTGCATATCGAGGGCATCGAGGCCTCGACCGGTTCGCTGAGCTTCAGCGTCGAGGACTTCGCGCCTCAGCGTCTGGCGGTCACCGCCACGGGCCAGGAGAGCGCGCCGATCCGGATCGGCGAGACCCGCCAGATCAACGTCTCGGCCCGCTTCCTCTACGGCGCGCCGGGCTCGGGCCTGCAGACGCAGGGCGAGGCCCGCCTGCGCCGCGATACCGACCCCTTCCCGCAGTTCAAGGGTTACGAGTGGGGCGACGCCCAGGCGCCGTTCGACGAAAAGCTGATCGAGCTGGGCAACACCGTCACCGACGGCGAGGGTCGGGCGGTTCTGAACCTGGGCACCAGCGACGTCGGCGAGACCGGCCAGCCCCTGGTCGCGGCCGTCACGGCTTCGGTGTTCGAACCCGGCGGCCGGCCGGTGCGCGAGGGCCTTGAACTCAAGGTCCGCGGCAAGCCGATCTATTACGGCGTCAAGGTCGAGCAGGGCCAGAACGACCGCGGCGACCCGCCGGTCAGCCTGGACATCATCGCCGTCGACGCCGCCGGCAAGCGGATCTCGACCACCGCCAACTACACCCTGATCAGCGAGAACTGGAACTACGACTGGTTCCAGCAGGACGGCCGCTGGCAGTGGCGGCGCACCAGCCGCGACGCGGTGGTGATGAAGGGCGCGCTGAACGTCTCGGCCGGCCAGGGCGCGCGGGTCAACCGCCGCCTGGGCTGGGGCGACTACCGCCTGGTCATCGAGGGCGCCGAAGGGACCAAGACCATCACCCGGTTCTCGTCGGGCTGGGGCTCGCCGGCCAAGGACGCCGAGGCCCCCGACTTCGTCCGTGTCTCGGCCGGGACCAAGGCCTATGCGCAGGGCGACACCGTCGAGATCGCCCTGAAGGCCCCCTATGCCGGCCTGGCCCAGATCGCCGTGGCTACCGACCGGCTGATCGACTTCCAGACCGTGTCGGTCGGCGAGAAGGGCACGACCGTCAAGCTGAAGACCAGCGCCGCCTGGGGCGGCGGGGCCTATGTGATGGTCACCGTCATCCAGCCGCGCGACCCCGTGGCCTCGCCCAAGCCCAAGCGGGCCCTGGGCCTGGTCTACGTGCCGCTGGAACCCAAGGGCCGCAAGCTGACGGTCGATATTGGCACGCCGCCGAAGATCGACTCCAAGGCGATGGTCGAGATCCCGCTGAAGGTGCAGGGGCTGGGCTTTGGCCAGAAGGCCCATGTCACCGTCGCGGCGGTGGACGAGGGCGTGCTGCGCCTGACCCGCCAGGAAAGCCCAGATCCGGTGAAATGGTACTTCGGCAAGCGGGCCCTGACCCTGAATTACCGCGACGACTACGGCCGCCTGCTCGACCCCAACATGGGCGCGCCGGCCAACGTCAATTTCGGCGGCGACGAGCTGGGCGGCGAGGGCCTGACGGTCACACCGATCAAGACCGTGGCCCTGTGGTCGGGCGTGGTCGAGACCGGCCTCGACGGCAAGGCGACGATCAAGCTGCCGGCCGCCGACTTCAACGGCGAGCTGCGGATCATGGCCGTGGCCTGGACCGACAACGCCGTCGGCTCGGGCTCCAAGCCCCTGACCGTGCGCCAGCCGGTGGTCGCCGACCTCAATCTGCCGCGCTTCCTGTCGCCCGGCGACAAGCCGACCGCGACGCTGGAACTGCACAATGTCGAGGGCAAGCCCGGCGCCTACACCGCAGAGGCCAATGCCTCCGGCGGGTTGAAGGTCGCCTTCCGAAAGGTGATCACCCTGGTCCTGGGCCAGCGCGTCGCCGAGAAGATCCCCTTCCTGGCGCCCGACGTCACCGGCATCGGCAAGATCGGCTTCAAGGTCAGCGGCCCGGGCTTCGCAACGGCCAAGGACTATCCGATCCAGACCCGTTTGGGCTGGGGCGACGTGGTGCGCACCACCACCGAGCTGCAAGCGCCTGGCGCGACCTACACCCCCAACTACCAGCTGCTCTCGGGCCTGGCGGCCGGGGATGTGACGCTGCAGGTCAGCTACTCGCCGTTCAAGGGCTTCGACCCGTCGGCGATCGCGGTGGCCCTGCAACGCTATCCCTACGGCTGCACCGAGCAGCTGGTCTCGACCGCCTATCCGCTGCTCTACGCCCAGAGCGTCTCCAACGATCCGAAGCTCAAGCGCACCCCGGCCGCCCTGGCCAATGCGGTGGGCCGCCTGCTGGACCGCCAAACCCTCGACGGGGCCTTCGGCCTGTGGCGGGTCGGCGACGGCGAGGCCGACGCCTGGCTGGGCGCCTACGCCACTGACTTCCTGCTGGAAGCCAAGGCCCAAGGCGTCGCGGTGCCCGACGAGTCCCTGGACAAGGCGCTGAACGCCATGCGCCAGATCAGCCGTCCCGACAGCTGGGCCTCGGTCGCCTACCGGATGGAATATCCCTCCTGGTGGGGCCGCAACGAGGACGAAAGCAAGAAGGCCACCCAGCGCATGCGCCGGCGGGCCAGCGCCTACGCCCTCTACGTCCTGGCCAAGGCCGGGCGCGGGGACCTGGCCCGCCTGCGCTGGTGGCACGACGTGCAGATGAAGGACGAGGACCAGCCGCTGGCCAAGGCCCAGGTCGCCGCCGGCCTCGCCCTGATGGGCGACCACGCCCGGGCCCGCTCGGCCATGCGCCAGGCGGTCAACTCCCTGAACTGGCGCGACGAGTACGACTGGTATCAGAGCCCGCTGCGCGACGTGGCCGCGGTCACGGCCCTGGCGGTCCAGGCCGGCCAGACCGACATCGCCGCCCGCCTGCAAGGCCGCCTGGAGAACGTGGTCAAGGATCCCGACGCCCTGAACACCCAGGAACAGGCCCAGCTGCTGTTCGCCGCCCATCAGCTGATGAAGGCCGCCGGCCCGATCAGCATCGACGCCCAGGGCGCCCGCGGCCTGCCGCCGGCGGCCGGTGCGCCGCGCTGGGCCGTGGGCAAGCTGGCCGACGCCAAGTTCACCAACAGGGGCAAGGGCGCCCTGTGGCGGACGGTCAGCGTGCGCGGCACGCCGATCCTCGCCCCCGGGGCCTCCAGCAACGGCCTGACGGTGAGCAAGAGGCTGTTCACGATGAGCGGCGGGGCGGTCGATCCCTTCGCCGTCCGCCAGGGCGAGCGGGTGATCGTGCTGATCCAGGGCCGGTCGCTGCAGGCCCGCTCGACCGCCCTGGTGGTCGACGACGCCCTGCCGGCCGGCTTCGAGATCGAGGCCCCGCTCGGCGCCGACGACGCCCAGAACGGGCCGTTCAGGTTCCTCGGCGAACTGTCCAGCCCCGACGCCCAGGAAAGCCGCGACGACCGCTACATCGCCGCGCTGGACCTGGAGGGCAACAAGCCCTTCGCCATGGCCTACATCGCGCGGGCCGTGACGCCGGGCGAGTTCTTCCTGCCCGGGGCCGTGGCCAAGGACATGTACCGCCCGAGCATCTCCGCCCGCTCGGACGCCGGCCGCACGACGATCGCCGGGCAATGATGCTGGAACTGCTCCCTTCCCCCTTGATGGGGGAAGGGCCGGGGATGGGGGTGACAGCGCTTGAAGGTGAAGCGCCGTGACCACCGCCAGCTCCGAAGTCACCCCCACCCCTGACCCCTCCCCCATCGAGGGGGAGGGGAAAGTCCCGCTGATCGTACGCCTGCTGACCGGCTTCCTCGCGGCCCAGGTCGTGCTTTTCGCCGCCAGCGCCGCCTTCCCGCCGGACATGGGCCGCGCCAGGCGTTCCTCGCCCGTCGTGCTGGGCGAGCGCGGCGCGTGGCTGCTCGCCCTGCCGGTCGAGGACGGTCGCTGGCGCGTGCGGGCCGATCTGGAGCGCACCGACCCGACCTTCCTCAAGCGCCTGGTGGCGGTGGAAGACGCCCGATTCCGCTGGCACCTAGGGGTCGATCCGATCGCCCTGGTCCGCGCCACCGGCTCGGCGATCGTCCACGGCCGGGTCAGCAGCGGCGCCTCGACCCTGTCGATGCAGACCGCCCGCCTGCTGGAGCCTCGCCCCCGCAACCTGGGCAGCAAGCTGATCGAGATGGTCCGCGCCGTGCAGCTGGAGAGCCGGCTGAGCAAGGACGAGATCCTGGCGCTCTACCTGACCCTGGCGCCCTATGGCGGCAATCTGGAAGGCGTGCGCGGCGCCAGCCTCTCCTATTTCGGCCACGAGCCGTCCAGCCTGACCGACGGCGAGCAGGCGCTGCTGATCGCCCTGCCCCAGGCCCCCGAAGGCCGCCGCCCCGACCGCCGGCCGGAAGCCGCGCGCGAGGCCCGCCGCGCGGTGCTCGACAAGATGGTCCGCGCCGGGGTTCTGACCGATATCGCCGCCGTCGAGGCCGAGGGCGAGCCGATCCCGCGCCGCAGCGTCTTCCCGGCCATGGCCTGGCACCTATCAGGCCAGCTCGCCGCCGCCGCGCCCGCCGACCGGCCCAGCGTGATCACCACGATCGATCCCGACCTCCAGGCGCGCCTCGAACCGATGGCCGCCGCCGTCGCCGCCAGCCAGGGCCCGGAGGCGACCTCGGCCATCATCGTCGTGCGCATCAAGGACCGGGCCGTGCGGGCCCTGGTCGGTTCGGCCGGCCGCGACCGCCCCGGCGGCTGGGTGGACATGACCCGCGCCGCCCGCTCGCCAGGCTCGGCCCTGAAGCCCTTCGTCTACGCGTTCGCCTTCGACGACGGCATGCTGGCCCCCGACACCCAGATCGACGACGCCCAGACGCGCTTCGCCGACTACCAGCCGGAGAACTTCGACCGGGTGTTCCACGGCAAGGTCACCGCCCGGGAGGCCCTGGCCTATTCGCTGAACGTGCCGGCCGTCGCCACCCTGGAGAAGATCGGCCCCGAGGCCTTCGCCGCCCGGCTCGAGGCCGGCGGCGTCAGGCTGCTGCGCCCCAAGGCCGAGGTGAAGGCCGCCGGTCTGGCCCTGGCCTTGGGCGGGGCCGGCATCACCCTGCGCGATCTGGTCACCCTCTATGCCGCCCTCGGCGACGGCGGGGTGGCCAAGCCGCTGGCCTATACGGTCGAGGAGGCCAAGGCCCGCGAGCGCCAGGGCGGAACCCGCATCGCCCGGACCGAGGCGGTGAACCAGGTGCTCGACATCCTGCGCGAGGCCCCCGGCCCGCGCGGCCGCGCCCCCTCGGCCCTGACCCGGGGCGGACCGGCCATGGCCTTCAAGACCGGCACCTCCTACGGCTTCCGCGACGCGGTTGCGGCCGGGGTCGTGGGAGGCCACGCCATCGTCGTCTGGACCGGCCGGGCCGACGGCGGGGCGCGCGGCGGGCTGACGGGACGCGACGCGGCCCTGCCCACGCTGTTCGACGTCGCCGACCTGGTCGGCGCGCCGCCCACCGCCCCGCGCCCGATCGCGCCGAAGTCGGCGCCCGGCGCCCTGCAACGCCTGCAGACCGTCGCCGACGAAGGCCCGCGCCTGATCTTCCCGCCGGACGGGGCGACGGTGCAGGTCGAGGGATTGGGCAAGGGCGCGCGCGGCCTGGTGCTGGCGGCCGGCGGCGAGGACCTGTCGTGGTACGTAAACGGCGCGCCGCTGGACAGCGATCCGGTCAGCGGCAAGCCGATCTGGCGGCCGGCGGCGGCGGGCTTCTACAAGCTGCGGGTGGTCGACGCCCAGGGCCGGGCGGCCAGCGCGCGGGTGCGGATCAAGGCGCCGGGTTAGGCCTTCGAGGGCTGAACCTTGAACGGCGCGGCGCGGACGACGGCGACGGTGGCGACCAGCAGCAGGCCGCCGACCGCCAGGGCCGTCAGCCACTGGGGATCGGGCTTCCAGTAGCCGAGATTGCGGGCCGCCAGGTAGCCGGGGGCCAGGACCGACACCACCCACAGCGGCGCGGTGACGGTGTTGGCGGCGTGGAAGGTCCAGTCGCGCATCCGCGACATGCCAGCCGCCATCGGCACGAACGGCCGCAGCGGGCCGAGATACCGGGCGACCAGCAGGGCCAGAACGCCGTAGCGACGGGTGTAGAGCCGGGCGCGGGCCACGGTGCGGCGGTGCTTGGCCACGGCCGGATGGCGCACTGCCTTGGCGCCGATCCTCTGGCCGATCAGGTAGGAGATGGCGTCGCCGGCGGCCGCGCCGATACTGCACCAGACCACCACCTCGACCGGATGCAGCGAGCCCGTCGCGATCAGCGCCCCCGCCGTCAGCATCACCGCCA
Organism: Caulobacter hibisci; assembly: GCF_016135805.1. GTDB lineage: Bacteria > Pseudomonadota > Alphaproteobacteria > Caulobacterales > Caulobacteraceae > Caulobacter > Caulobacter hibisci. The sequence continues at coordinate 323,668 of NZ_JADWOX010000003.1, read as the reverse complement.
TGATCGGAATCAGCACCCCGACCAGCAGCAGCGCTTCGAGCAGGGTCACGAGCGCCAGGATCGCGCACACCAGCAGGCGGTGTTCGACGACCAGGTCGTGCAGGGTCTGGAGGAAGGCGTCCATGCGCTCACCGTGCCGCAACAAGGTGACGAACAGGTAAGAGCGAATGTGGCTTTCGCCAGGTGCGGCGATACGGCGCGCCTAAATGCTCCCCCTGTGGGGGAGCTGTCGCGGAGCGACTGAGGGGGTCTGCTCGGCCTAAGCCGGCGCCGCCCCCTCCGGCCCTCAGGGCCACCTCCCCCAGCGGAGGAGGATCTAAGCCTTCAGCCCGCGACCACGCGCTCATAGTCGTCCAGGCTTGCGATGCCGACGTTGAGATCCGTCACCAACCCGTTCGACAGCGAATAGACCCAGCCATGCACGGCCAAGCTCTGGCCGCGCGCCCAGGCGTCCTGCACGAAGACGTCGGAGGCGACATTGCGCACCTGGCGGATGACGTTCAGCTCGCACAGGCGGTTGAGGCGGTCGCGCTCTTCCGGGATCGCTTCCAGCTCGTGCTTGTGCTCGGCGTGGACCTCGCGGATCGGGTGCAGCCAGTGGTCGACCAGGCCCCGGCGCTTGCCGTCGATGGCCGCCGCCACGCCGCCGCAGCCATAGTGGCCGACGACCATCACGTGCTTGACCTTCAGCACGTCGACCGCGAACTGCAGGACGGACAGGTAGTTGGCGTCCTGCGGCGGGGCCAGGTTGGCGACGTTGCGGTGGACGAACAGCTCGCCCGGATCCAGGCCGACGATCTCGTTGGCCGGCACCCGGCTGTCGCTGCAGCCGATCCACAGATATTCGGGGCTCTGCTGGTTCTCCAGGCGCTTGAAGAAGGCGGGGTCGACCTCGGTCTTACCCTTGGACCAGTTGGCGTTGTTGAGTTTCAGGTCTTCAAGCATCGGCGGCGTCCGGCTGGAGGCTGGGGTGAGCAGCGGCGAAGGCGGGATGGTCGGCGGCGCGATCGGCGGCCGCGACCAGGGTCGGATAGGGCGAAAGGTCGATCTCGAAGCGCCGCGCGCCATAGACCTGCGGCACGATGCAGATGTCGGCCAGGCTCGGCGCATCCCCATAGGCGTAGGTTCCGCCGTGGGCGGCGATCGCGGTCTCGAGAGCGGTGAAGCCCTCGGCCAGCCAGCGGGCCATCCAGGCGCGGCGGGCCGGCTCATCCTGGCCGCGGGCGGCCAGTTCGCCGGTGACGCGGACATTGTTCAGCGGATGGATGTCGCAGGCGACGGTCATGGCCATGGCCCGCACCCGCGCCCGGCCCAGCGGATCGGCCGGCAGCAGCGGCGCGTCAGGATAGGTCTCGTCCAGCCATTCGAGAATGGCCAGGCTCTGGGTCAGCACCACGCCGTCGCCGCCATCGCCACTAAGCGCCAGGGCCGGCGTCAGCCCCTGCGGGTTGAGGTCGAGATACGGCCCCTGCCGCTGCTCGCCCTTGAGCAGGTTCACCGGGCTCTGGTCATAGGCCAGGCCCTTGAGATTGAGGCCGATGCGGACGCGATAGGGCGCGGCCGCCCGCCAGTAGCCGAACAGCGTCAGGGTCACGGCCGAGCGCTCCCTCTAGACCAGGGTGAAGGCCAGGGCGCCGACGCCGTCGACCTCGCCGACGATCCTGTCGCCCCTGACCACCGCGGCGACGCCCTCGGGGGTGCCGGTGAAGATCAGGTCGCCGGCCGCCAGGGTCCACAGCTTGCTGGCCTCGGCGATGATCTCGGGGATGTTCCAGATCATGTCGGCGATCAGGCCGGTCTGGCGCTGCACGCCGTTGACGGTCAGCCAGATCGACCCGTCCAGCGTGGCGTCCGCCGCCGGGCGGATGGCCGAGATCGGGGCCGAGTGGTCGAAGGCCTTGCCGGCTTCCCAGGGCTGGCCCTTGGCCTTGGCCGCGCCCTGCAGGTCGCGGCGGGTCAAATCAACGCCGACCGCATAGCCGAACACGTGGTCCAGGGCGCCCTCGACGGCGATGTCGGCGCCGCCGGACTTCAGGGCCACGACCAGCTCGATCTCGTGATGCAGGTCGGCGGTGCGCGGCGGATAGGGCACCTCGTCCAGCAGCGGCGCGACGGCGTCGGCCGGCTTGGCGAAGAAGAACGGCGGATCGCGCTCGTCGCCGCCCATCTCGGCGCGGTGAGCGGCGTAGTTGCGTCCCACGCAGAGGATGCGCCGGACCGGGAAGACCGCGTCGGTTCCTTCCACCGGAACCGAAGCCTGCACGGGCGGGGGGAAGGCGAAGGTCGTCATGGCCGCCTGCTTAGACCCAAACGCGACTGATCGGAACCCCGCCCCGAAACGACATCCCGAACGGCGTTCGTCGGGAACCCGACCGCCTAAACGTTCTTTCACTTGCCCCGGGTTGCGCCATCGAGTCATGACGGACTGGGGACTGTGGCGTTAACACTAGGGGGCGACGAGCGACGATGCTGATCATCGAGAACCTGACGCACGTGTACGGCAACGGCGTGCGCGCCCTGGACGAGGTCAGCCTGACCATCCCGCGCGGCATGTACGGCCTGCTCGGCCCCAACGGCGCGGGCAAGTCGACCCTGATGCGCACCATCGCCACCCTGCAGGCCCCGACCTCGGGCCACATCCGCTTCGGCGACATCGACGTGCTGAAGGATCCCGAGGCCCTGCGCCGCGTGCTGGGCTACCTGCCGCAGGACTTCGGCGTCTATCCCCGCGTCAGCGCCTACGACATGCTCGACCACATGGCCGTGCTGAAGGGCATCTCGGGCCGCAAGGAACGCAAGGACACCGTCGAGAGCCTGCTGGTGCAGGTCAATCTGTGGAACGTCCGCAACAAGGCCATCGCCGGCTTCTCGGGCGGCATGCGCCAGCGCTTCGGCATCGCCCAGGCCCTGATCGGCGACCCCCGCCTGATCATCGTCGACGAGCCCACCGCCGGCCTCGACCCCGAAGAACGAAACCGCTTCCTCAACCTGCTGGCCGAGATCGGCGAGAACGTGGTGGTGATCCTGTCGACCCACATCGTCGAGGACGTCTCCGACCTCTGCCCGGCCATGGCCATCATCTGCGACGGCCGCATCGTGCGCGAAGGCGCGCCCACCGACCTGATCCGCCAGCTGGAAGGCCGGATCTGGAAGAAGACCATCGACAAGGCCGAGCTGGAGGACGCCAAGAAAGCCCACCAGGTGATCTCGACCCGGCTGCTGGGCGGCCGCACCGTCATCCACATCCTCGCCGACCAGGATCCGGGCCAGGGCTTCGCGCCCGTCACTGGCGGGCTCGAGGACGTCTATTTCTCGACCCTCGCCACGACCCGCTGCGCGGCCTAGGGGGCGAGGACCATGTTCGGCAAGATCGCGGGCTTCGAGTACCGCTACCAGCTGCGCTCCCCGGTGTTCTGGGTGGTGGCGGTGCTGTTCTTCCTGCTGGCGTTCGGCGCCACGACCATTTCCCAGGTCAGCATCGGCCTGGGCCCCAGCGACCACCGCAACGGGCCGTTCGCCCTGTCGATTTCGGCGCTGATCTTCTCGCTGTTCTACATGTTCGTGACGACGGCCTTCGTGGCCAACGTCATCGTCCGCGACGACGAGACCGGCTACGGCCCGATCCTGCGGGCCACGCGGATCGGCAAGTTCGACTATCTCTACGGCCGCTTCACCGGGGCCTTCCTGGCCGCGGCGACCTCGTTCCTGGCCGTGCCGCTGGCGATCTTCCTCGGCTCGCTGATGCCGTGGGTCGACAAGGAGATGCTCGGACCGTTCATGCCGGGCGCCTACCTGTTCTCCTACCTCGCCCTGGCCGTCCCCAACATCCTGCTGACCTCGGCGATGTTCTTCGCCCTGGCCACCATCACCCGCTCGGTGATGTGGACCTATGTCGGCGTCATCGGCTTCATGGTGCTGTGGGTGATCGGCAACATCGCCCTCGACAAGCCCGAGTTCGAGCACGCCGTGGCGATGTGGGACCCGCTCGGGCTCAGCGCCTTCAGCCTTCTGACCCGCTACTGGACGGCCAGCGAGCGCAACACCGTGATCCCGGCCCTGGCCGGCGCCCTGCTGTTCAACCGCGTCTTCATGGTGGTCCTGTCGGCCGGCCTGCTGGGCCTGGCCTACGGCCTGTTCCGCTTCCAGTCGGCCGAGCTGTCGGGCGCCAAGAAGCCGTCGCGCAAGCAGGCCAGGGCCGACGCCGAGCAGCCGCCCACGCCGCGCCCCCTGCCCGCCCCGCGCCATGACCGGGCCGCCGCCTGGACCCAGTTCGCCGCCCGCACCCGCCTGGACATGGGCCAGGTGTTCAAGAGCCCGGCCTATTTCGTGCTGCTGGCGCTGGGGCTGTTCAACGCCGCCGGTTCGCTGTGGTTCGCTACCGACGCCACCGGCTATGGCGGCGTCATCTATCCGGTGACCCGGGCCCTGCTGCTGCCGCTGATGGGCTCGTTCGGCCTGATCCCGATGATCATCGCCATCTATTACGCCGGCGAGCTGGTCTGGCGCGAACGCGAGCGGCGCACTCACGAGATCGTCGATTCCACTCCCGTCGGCGACTGGTCGTTCACCGCCCCGAAGATCGCGGCCATCGCGCTGGTGCTGCTGTCGACCCTGCTGGTCAGCGTTCTGGCCGCCGTCATCAGCCAGATCGGCCACGGCTATTTCCGGCTGGAGCTCGACAAGTACCTGCTGTGGTACGTCCTGCCCCAGGCCGTCGACCTGATCCTGCTGGCGGTGCTGGCGGTGTTCCTGCAGGTGCTGAGCCCGCACAAGTTCATCGGCTGGGGCCTGATGGTGGTCTACATCGTCGCCGAGCTGACCTTCGTGAACCTGGGCCTGCAGCACAATCTCTACCGCTACAGCGGCGCGCCCGGCATGCCGTTCTCGGACATGAACCGCCTGGGCGACTTCTGGGTCGGGGCTTGGTGGTTCCGCGCCTACTGGATCGCCTTCGCCGCCCTGATGGCCATCGTCTCCTACGCCCTGTGGCGGCGCGGCACCGAGACCCGGCTGCTGCCCCGGCTGAAGCGCCTGCCCTATCGCCTGCGCGGCGCCAACGGGATCGTCTTCGGCGTGCTGCTGGCGGCCTTCGCCGGCCTGGGCGGCTTCATCTTCGTCAACACCAACGTCTGGAACGAGTACCGCACCAATCTCGACGACGAGCGCTGGACCGCCGACTTCGAGAAGGCGCTGCTGCTTTACGAGAACACGCCCCAGCCGAAGATCACCGGCATGAAGCTGGACGTCGACCTGCACCCGCACGAGCCGCGCGCGGTGACCCGGGGCGCCTATGTCTTCCAGAACAGGACCGGCGCGCCGATCAAGGAGATCCACGTCCGCTTCGACCGCGACCTCGTCGTGCGCGGCCTGTCGATCGAGGGCGCGCGGCCCAAGCAGACCTTCGACCGCTTCAACTACCGGATCTTCGCCTTCGACACCCCCCTGGCCCCCGGCGAGACCCGCCGGATGAGCTTCATCACCGAGCGCAGCCAGAAAGGCTTCAAGAACAACGGCAACGAGAACCGCGTCGTCGACAACGGCACGTTCCTCAACAACTTCGAGATCGCGCCGATCCTGGGCATGTCGCGCGAGGGCCTGCTGCAGGACCGCGCCAAGCGTCGCAAGTACGGTTTGCCGCCCGAGCTGCGGGTGGCCAAGCTGGGCGACGCGGCCAGCCGGCAGTTCAACTACCTGCGCCACGACGCCGATTTCGTGACCTCCGACATCACCGTCACCACCGACGCCGACCAGACGCCGGTCGCGCCGGGCACCCTGGTGTCGGAACGGACCTGGAAGTCCGGCGCCGAAGACCGCCGCACGGCGCGCTTCGTCGCCGACGCCCCGATCCTGCCCTTCCTGTCGATCCAGTCGGCCCGCTACGCCGTCTCCCGCGAGACCTACAAGGGAGTCGACCTGGCGGTCTATTACGACCCCCAGCACGCCTGGAACATCGAGCGCATGCGCGGCGCTATGAAGGCCTCGCTCGACTACTACCAGCCAGCGTTCGGCCCCTATCAGTTCAAGCAGCTGCGCTTCCTGGAGTTCCCGGCCTACCAGAGCTTCGCCCAGGCCTATGCCGGCACCATCCCGTGGTCGGAGGCGATGTTCTTCATCGCCGACTACCGCAACCCCGAGAAGATCGACATGGTCACCTATGTCGGGGCCCACGAGATCGGTCACCAATGGTGGGCCCACCAGGTGCTCGGCGCCGACCAGCAGGGCTCGACCATGCTGTCGGAGAGCTTCGCCCAGTACTCGGCCCTGATGGTCATGAAGCGGATGTACGGCGAGGCCCAGATCCGCAAGTTCCTGAAGTTCGAGCTCAACAGCTACCTGCGCGCGCGCGGCGGCGACGTGCTGGAGGAGCAGCCGCTGGCCCGGGTCGAGAACCAGCAGTACGTCCACTACCGCAAGGGCTCGCTGGTCATGTACCGGCTGCAGCACGAGGTCGGCGAGGAGACGGTCAACCGGGCCCTGCGCAAGCTGATCGCCGAGCACGGCCTGAAGGGCGCGCCCTATCCGACCACGCTCGACTTCCTGCGGATCCTCCGCGCCGAGGTCCCGGCCGACAAGCAGGCGCTGATCACCGACCTGTTCGAGAAGATCACGCTCTACGACCTGAAGACCAAGAGCGCGACGGTGAAGAAGCGTCCCGACGGCCGCTACGACGTCTCGCTCGTGGTCGAGGCCCGCAAGATGTACGCCGACGGTCGCGGCAAGGAGACGAACGCGCCGCTGAACGAGGTGCTGGACGTGGGCCTGTTCACCGCCGAGCCGGGCAAGAAGGGCTTCGAGCAGAAGAACGTCATCGCCTTCGAGCGCCGGCCGATCCGCACCGGAACCCAGACCCTGACCTTCGTCACGAAGGTCGCTCCGCGCTTCGCGGGAGTGGATCCCTACAACCTGGTGATCGACCGCAACGGCGACGACAACGTCGTGAAGGCGGGGAACTGAGGGGGCTTCGAGTGAAGCCGTCCTTTACAGAGAGTCATCGCCCGGCTTGTCCGGGCGATGACTTCCATTAAGGGGCCACGAGAGCTTCGCCCACGAAAAATCCCCCGGCCTTTCGACCGGGGGATTTCCGTATTCAGACTAGATCCGAACCCTACTTCAGGCCGTTCTTCAGGCCCTCGGCTTCGTTCAGGTGCATTTGCACCTTCGGCGCGGTCTCGGCGGCGAAGGTCTTGATGGCGGCAACATCGCCGTCCTGGGCGTAGCGCTGCAGCAGGTTCAGGGCCGCCTGGTGGGCGTCGACCTGATCGTCGGCATAGGTCTTGTCGAAGTCCTTGGCGTCGGCCTTGTTCAGGTCGTCCAGCTTGTCCTGCAGGTCCGACGGCAGGGCGGTCGGCAGGGTGATGCTGACGCCCGAGGCGGCGATGGCGGCCTTCAGCCCGGCGCTGGTGGCGGTGTGGGCGTCGATCATCGCCTGGGCGAACTTCTTGACCTCGGCGTTGGTCGAACGCTTCAGGGCGACCTTGGCGGCCTCGATCTCGAACATGTCGCTGGCGGCGGCCTTGGCGGCGAAGTCCGGAGCCTTGGCCTCGTCGGCCGGGGTCGGGACGGTGGCGGACGGATTGGCGTCCGGCGTGGCGGCCTGTTCGGCCGGGGTGGCGGCGCCCTTGGTCTCTTCGGTCTTCTGGCCGCAGGCGGCGAGGCTGAGAGCGGCGAAGGCGGCGCCGACGATGAGAAGCTTGCGGGTCATGGCTTTCTTTCCCTGCGCGTTTTTCTGGGCAAGAAGGGTCGGCGTCGCGCGTCGCCGTGTGGCAGCAAGAAGGTTCACGGCCGCGTGATGGTTCCGTGATCGGGGAGAGGAACAAAATGACCGAAGGGCCGTTGGCGGGCGTTCGCGTGATCGAGATGGGCCAGCTGATCGCCGGCCCGTTCTGCGGCCAGGTGCTGGGCGACTTCGGCGCCGAGGTCATCAAGCTGGAGGATCCCAAGACCGGCGACCCGATGCGCCAGTGGGGGCGCTCCCTGCCCAAGGGGCTGTCGCCCTGGTGGCCGGTGATCGGCCGCAACAAGAAGTCGGTGACGATCGACCTGCGCACCGACGAGGGCCGCGACATCGCCCGCGCCCTGATCGCCAAGGCCGACGTCGTGGTCGAGAACTTCCGCCCCGGCACGCTGGAGAAGTGGGGCCTGGGCTACGAGGCCATGGCCGTGATCAATCCGGGGCTGGTCATGGCCCGGGTCTCGGGCTTCGGCCAGACCGGGCCCTATTCGAAGCGGGCCGGCTACGCCCTGGTCGGCGAGGCCATGGGCGGCCTGCGCCACATCACCGGCGAGCCCGACCGCAATCCCGCCCGCGCCGGCATCTCGATCGGCGACAGCCTGTCGGGCCTCAACGCCGCCCTCGGGGTGATGATGGCCCTCCACGCCCGCCAGCGCACCGGCAAGGGCCAGGTGGTCGACGCGGCGATCTATGAGAGCGTGCTGACGGTGATGGAGAACCTGGTCACCGAATACGACCTCACGGGCTACATCCGCGAGCGCTCGGGCGCCGTGCTGCCCGGAATCGCCCCGTCCAACGTCTATCCGACCCGCTCGGGCGAACTCGTCCTGATCGGCGCCAACCAGGACACCCTGTTCAAGCGGCTGTGCGAGCTGATGGGCCGGCCGGACCTCGCCGACGACCCCCGCTACCGCGACCACGCCGCTCGCGGGATCAACCAGGCCGAGCTCGACGCCCGCATCGCCGCCTGGACCCTGGACCAGGACATCGACGACCTGCTGCCGAAGCTCGAGACGGCCGGCCTGGCCTGCGGCCGCATCTACCGCGCGCCCGACATGCTGGCCGACCCGCAGTTCCAGGCCCGCGACTCGATCGTCTCGGTGCCCCACCCGGTGTTCGGCCAGGTAAAGATGCAGAACGCCTTCCCCCGCCTGACCGACACCCCCGGCGGGGTGCGATGGCCGGGCCCGACGCTGGGCGAGCATACCGAGGCGGTGCTGGCGGAGGTGGCCGGGCTGGCGGCGGACAAGGTGGCGGAATTGAAGGCGCGCGGGGTGGTTTAAGGGATCCTCCCCCTGTGGGGGAGGTGGCCCGGAGGGCCGGAGGGGGGACGTTTTCAGCTTATGAGGCTTCGACCGATCTCCCCCCACCGATCGCTACGCGATCGCCTACCCCAGAGGGGGAGGTTCAAGCCCCGCTAGATCACGGGCAAGGATTCGGCCGCGTCGCGTGGATGGCGTTGACGGCCGTCTCCAGCTCTTCGGTCCAATCCACGTCGAAGGCGTCGATGTCGGTCTTCAGCTGGTCCAGGCTCGTCGCGCCGATAATGGTGGCGGTGACGAAGGGGCGGGCGTCGACGAACTTCAGGGCCAGCTGGGCCGGGTCCAGGCCGTGCCGGCGGGCAAGATCCACATAGGCCGTGAAGGCCTCCAGCGCGCCGGGGCCCTCATAGCGCTGCATGCGGTTGTAGAGGGCCTTGCGCGAGCCTTCCGGCAACTGGCCGCCCAGATACTTGCCGGTCAGCTGGCCCTGGGCCAGGGGCGAATAGGCCAGCAGGCCCACCTGCTCGCGCATGGCGATCTCGGCCAGGCCGAACTCGAACACCCGGTTGGCCAGGTGATAGGCGTTCTGGATCGAGGCGATGCGCGGAAGACCCTTGGCCTCGCTCTCGGCCAGGAACTTCATCACGCCCCAGGGGAACTCGTTGGAGACGCCCAGGGCCCGGATCGTCCCCTTCTTCACATGGACGTCCAGCGCCTCGAGGATGTCGCCGAAGCGCTGGTAGTCGTCGTCATAGTCCTTGTAGGTCTGGCCGCCGAACACCCGCACGGCGCGGTCGGGCCAGTGCAGCTGGTAGAGGTCGAGATAGTCGGTCCGCAGCCGCCTCAGCGAGCCTTCCACCGCCTCGTCGATCTGGGCCTTGGTCTGGCGGGTGGTCGCCCCGTCGGCGCGCATCCAGGAGAGGCCGCCGAAGGCCGAGCCCCGGCCGGCCACCTTCGAGGCCAGCACGATTTCAGACCGCCTCCCTGTCTTTTCCAGCCACGTGCCGATGTAGCGCTCGGTTCGCCCCTGCGTCTCCGGCGACGGCGGGCTGGCGTACATCTCGGCGGTGTCCCAGAAGGTCACGCCCCGCTCGAGCGCGTAGTCCATCTGGGCGTGGGCTTCTTCTTCGGTGTTCTGCGAGCCCCAGGTCATGGTGCCCAGGCAGCAACGCGAGACCTGGATGCCGGTGCGGCCGAGTTCGACGTAGTCCATGAAGATTCCTGACTGGCTTCGAGCGCCTATTTAGGACGGCCCGCGCGCCCGCGAGAACCCCAAAGGACGCGCCAACCGGAACAGACCGTGACCTTGGACATGCTTTGTTACAGTCGCTCGAGCCGGGCCGTACGGCGGCGCCTTGCGCAGGACGCCGTTCGACACGATATTTGACACGTGTCCCCCTCGGGGACGGAAACATAAAGGGCTTCCTTCGATGAACGACTTCAACCGCGACTATGCGCGCTCGATCCCGACGGATCGCGCCGACATGTCGGTTGACGCCGGGCTGCGCAGCTTCATGCTCGGCGTCTACAACAAGGTGGCGCTGGGCCTGCTGCTGTCGGCCGCCCTGGCCTTCCTGACCAGCTCGTTCCCGCCAGTGCGCGACCTCATGTTCCAGGTCAACGGCAACCGCGTCGGCTACACCCTGCTGGGCACCGTCATCGCCTTCGCTCCGCTGGGCATCCTGCTGTTCTCGGGCTTCGTGATGAAGTCGATCACCCCGCGCACCGCCGGCGTGATCTACTGGACCATCGTGTCGCTGATCGGCGCCTCGCTGGGCACCGTCATGCTGCGCTTCACCGGCGCCAGCGTCGCCTCGACCTTCCTGATCACGGCCACGGCCTTCGGCGGCCTGAGCCTGGTGGGCTACACGACCAAGAAGGACCTGTCGGCCTTCGGCAGCTTCCTGATCATCGGTCTGGTCGGCCTGATCCTGGCCTCGATCGTGTCGGTGTTCTTCCCGTCGGGCCCGCTGGTCTTCGCGATCAACGCCATCGGCGTGCTGATCTTCGCGGGCCTGATCGCCTGGGATACGCAGAACCTGAAGATGACCTACTACCAGGTCGGGGGCGACGCGGCCGCCAAGTCGGTGGCCACCAACTACGGCGCGCTGAACCTGTACCTGGACTTCATCAACCTGTTCCGCTTCCTGCTCTTCTTCCTGGGCGACCGCCGCTAAGGCCTGATCCCGGACAGACCGACGAAGCCCCGGTGGATCGCTCCACCGGGGCTTTTTCGTAGCCCTACTCGACCACCCTGAACTTGCCCTTGTCGAACAGCCGCAGCACCTGGGCCAGGTCGTGGCCGCGCTTGAGCACCACGCCGCCCTGCCCGCGCACCAGCCACTGGCCCTGCTTGCGGGAGAGCTCTGGCCACTTCTCGACGCGATAGAGCGGGGCCTCGGCGGCGTGGCGGAAGATCGAGAAGGCCGCGTGGTCGGCCGCGCCGCCCATGCCGTAATCGCGCCATTCGCCGGCCGCGACCATCCGGCCGTACAGCCGCAGCAACTGGTCGATCTCGCGCCGCTCGAAGAACACGACGCCGCCGACGGGGGAGGGAGCATCCAGGGCCATCAACGAATCCTAACCCCAAATCAGCCTTCCATGCGAGCGCGTTGGGCGAAAGTGTGAGCGGTTTCGCCCGCCAAACGCGCTTTAAGTTTTTGATTTTCTAGCCTGTTTATCGGGTTCGGCTGGCCATCCGAACCCGACAGGCTCGAGCGTCGCAAAACCGCAACATCGTTCGACGAAGTGACGATCCAAGCTCCACTAGGCCACGAAATGACCTTGTTTTGGTCCTGCGCTCGCCTGTTTGGCGGACGAAAAAGTCAGTGTCGGCTGATCGGACACCCCACGGTCCTGGATCCTGAACAGCCCCCCCAGCCCCCCTCGATCGCGGGCCGGTCGGCCGACAGACTTCCAAAGAGAACCCCTCTCTTTTCTCTGCAGAGCCCGCGCGGATTTCCCCCCTCCCGCGCGGGCTTTTGCTTGTCCGGCTTCCGGCTGTTTCCGCCCCTGCAAAGATGGCCACGAAGGCGCCGCATCCGGTCGCGAAAGGACCCCGATCGCGCCCTTCGACGGCCGTGGAGGGCGCCTAGATTGTCATGGTCGGTCGATCGGAACGCCACGCGGTCCGGGACCTGAACAGCCCCTCCAGCCCACCCGGGCCACGAGGCGCCGGTCGGCCGACAAACGCGTATTTCTAATTCCCCTCTCCCTAAAGACCCCGCTTCGCCGACCATCCCCTAGGCGAGGCGGGGTTTCTTTTGCGCGGTGCGTGGGGGAGAGAAGGAAAGCGCGCTCTAGCGGCTCTTGCCGCCCGGGGGCAGCACGCCCAGCACCCGGCCGCCCTTGGCGCCCTGGACGATCACGGCGGTGGCCAAGTCTTCGTCGGTGGCGGCGGGCAGGCGATAGATCTTGGCCCGGCCCGACCACGGACCCAGCTTGACCAGCTCGCGCACGACATTGCGGTGGACGATGGTCTGGCCGCGATTGTCGCCGCGCTTGACGGCGATCTCCTGCTTGTGCGGATCGAAGCGCACCAGCCACACCTCGCCGCCGCCGCGCGGGGCCTGGCCCGAGCCGACGGCCACGCGATTGGTCCCGACGAACTCCATGTCGGGGGCCGGCGGGCGCGTGGTGGACTCGATCAGCTTCTCGACGGTCTCGGCCTTGGCGCCCGAGGCCTGGACCTTGCCGGCCACCACCACCTGCGGCGTGGGCACGTCCCGCAGGGCGAAGGCCTTGGCATAGACACGCTGGCGCTCGGCGAAGGCCGGCTTGGCGAAGGTGTCCTTCCAGCCCAGATAGTCCCAGTAGTCGACCGAATAGGTCAGGGCCAGCACGTCCTCGCGCTCGGCCAGGTCGGCGGCCACCTGATTGGCCTTGCCGCAGGACGAACAGCCCTGGGACGTGAACAGCTCGACCAGCATGGGCGACTTGGCCGCGGCCGGGGCGGCGACGACGCTCGTCAGGACGAGGGAAACAAGGGAGATCAGAGCCGTACGCATGTGCGGCGCACTTAAGCCAAGAAACCGCTGCGTCGCCGCTCACGAGGCCGTGAAATGGCCGCTTCACCCCCGAGAAAACGCCGCCAGCGCCCCGCAGCGCCCCCGGGACGACGATGTCGGCCATCCGACAAACGAAAACGGCCGGTCCCGAAGGACCGGCCGTCTCGTTCTTCAGCCTGAAAAGGCGCTTCGCTTAGTCGGCCTTGGCCAGGTTGCGCAGCACGTAGTTCAGGACGCCGCCGTTCTTGAAGTACTCGAGCTCGGTCGGCGTATCGATGCGGCAGCGGACCGGGAAGCGGGCGATGCGGCCGTCGGTCGGGCGGTAGAGCTCGACGATCAGCTGCTTGCGCGGCGCCAGGTCCTGCAGGCCACGGATCGAGACCAGCTCTTCGCCGGTCAGTTCCAGCTTCTGCCAGCCATCGGCGATGAACTGCAGCGGCAGCACGCCCATGCCGACCAGGTTCGAGCGGTGGATGCGCTCGAAGCTTTCGGTGATCACCGCGCGGACGCCCAGGAGCTTGGTGCCCTTGGCGGCCCAGTCACGCGACGAGCCGGTGCCGTATTCCTTGCCGGCGAACACGACGGCCGGACGGCCTTCGGCCTGGTACTTCATGGCCGCGTCGTAGATCGGCATCACTTCGCCCGAGGGGAAGTGCTTGGTCACGCCGCCTTCGATCTCCGGGGTGATCTTGTTGCGGATGCGGATGTTGGCGAAGGTGCCGCGCATCATGACTTCGTGGTTGCCGCGGCGAGCGCCGTAACCGTTGAAGTCGATGGGCTCGACGCCGTTGTTGACCAGGTACTGGCCAGCCGGGCTGGACGTCTTGATCGAACCGGCCGGGCTGATGTGGTCGGTGGTGATCGAGTCGCCGAACACGGCCAGGACGCGGGCTTCCACGATGTCGGTGACCGGGGTCGGGGTCATCGACATGTTCGGGAAGTAGGGCGGGTTCTGGACGTAGGTCGACTCGCCCTCCCAGGCGTAGGTCTGGCCGCCGGTGACCTTGATGCCTTGCCAGTTCTTGTCGCCCTTGAAGACGTCGCCGTAACGGCTGGCGAACATCTTCTCGTTGATCGACTTGCGCTGCAGGGCGGCGATGTCTTCGTTCGAAGGCCAGATGTCCTTCAGGTAGACGTCGTTGCCCTTCTTGTCCTGGCCGATCGGCTGGGTGTTCAGGTCGATCTTCAGCGAGCCGGCCAGGGCGTAGGCCACCACCAGCGGCGGCGAGGCCAGGTAGTTGGCGCGCACGTCCGGGTTCACGCGGCCTTCGAAGTTGCGGTTGCCCGACAGCACCGAGCAGGCGACCAGATCGTTGTCGTTGATCGTCTTGCTGATGTTTTCCGGCAGCGGGCCCGAGTTGCCGATGCAGGTGGTGCAGCCATAACCCACGAGGTTGAAGCCGAGAGCATCGAGGTGCTTGGTCAGGCCGGCCTTGGCCAGGTAGTCGGTGACGACTTGCGAGCCGGGGGCCAGCGAGGTCTTCACCCACGGCTTGGCCTTCAGGCCCTTGGCGACCGCGTTCTTGGCCAGCAGGCCGGCGGCGATCAGGACCGAGGGGTTGGAGGTGTTGGTGCACGAGGTGATCGCGGCGATCACCACGTCGCCGTGGCCGACGTCGAAGTTCTCGCCTTCGACCGGTGCGCGCAGCTCGGGCTGTTCGGCCTTGCCGAACTCACCGACCAGCGACTCGGCGAACTTCGAAGCGGCGTCCGACAGCAGCACGCGGTCTTGCGGGCGCTTGGGGCCGGCCAGCGACGGCAGAACCGTCGACAGGTCCAGCTCCAGGGCGTCGGTGAAGGTTGGCTCGGCGACGCCGGGCTCCCACCACAGACCCTGTTCCTTGGCGTAGGCCTCGACCAGGGCGACGCGGTCGGCTTCGCGGCCGGTGCCCTTCAGGAAGGCGATGGTGGCGGCCGAGATCGGGAAGAAGCCGCAGGTGGCGCCGTATTCCGGAGCCATGTTGGCGATCGTCGCCTGGTCTTCCAGGGTCAGGTTGGCCAGGGCGTCGCCGTAGAATTCGACGAACTTGCCGACCACGCCCTTCTTGCGCAGCATCTGGGTGACGGTGAGCACCAGGTCGGTCGCGGTCGCGCCTTCCGGCATGGCGCCGGTCAGCTTGAAGCCGATGACTTCCGGGATCAGCATCGGGATCGGCTGGCCGAGCATGGCGGCTTCAGCTTCGATGCCGCCGACGCCCCAGCCCAGGACCGACAGGCCGTTGACCATGGTGGTGTGGCTGTCGGTGCCGACGACGGTGTCGGGGTAGGCCACCTCGGCGCCGTCGACCAGGGCGGTCCAGACGGTTTGCGCGAGGTATTCCAGGTTCACCTGGTGGCAGATGCCGGTGCCAGGGGGCACGACGCGGAAGTTGTTGAAGGCCGACGAACCCCAGCGCAGGAAGCGGTAGCGCTCGATGTTGCGCTCGTATTCGCGCTTCACGTTGGCGTCGTAGGCCTTGGAGTCGCCGAAGTTGTCGACCATCACCGAGTGGTCGATGACCAGGTCGACGGGGTTCAGCGGGTTGATCTTGGCCGGGTCGGCGCCGAGGGCGACCATGGCGTCGCGCATGGCGGCCAGGTCGACGACGGCGGGCACGCCCGTGAAGTCCTGCATCAGCACGCGGGCCGGGCGGAAGCTGATTTCGTGCTCGACCGAGCCCTTGTTTTCCAGCCAGTTGGCCACGGCCTTGAGGTCGGCTTCGTTGACCGAAACGCCGTCTTCGTAGCGCAGCAGGTTTTCCAGCAGCACCTTCATCGAGACGGGCAGCGAGCCCGTACCGGCCAGACCGGCTTCCTCGGCGGCGCGAAGGCTGTAATAGACGTAGGTCTTACCGCCGACGACGAGTTCGCGGCGGGTTTTGAGGCTGTCCACAGACGCCATTTCGAAGGATCCCTTCTCTGTCCACGGCCGCCGGAAAACCACTCCCGGGATCGCGCGATCGAGGCGGACCCACAGCGTCCATCCTCGCGCCGCGTACGCCCCATCCAAAGCGGAGGGTGACGGCCGAGCGCTTCTTAGCGCCGGTTACCCACAACGTCCATGCGCGGCGCATGGACTTGCGATGATGAGAGCCGTTCGCATAAAGGGTTTGAGCCTCGCGCGGGGCGAGCGGACCCTGTTTTCGGGGCTCGATCTGGACCTCGAAAGCGGCCAGGCGGCCGCCCTTCTGGGCCGCAATGGCGCGGGCAAGACCAGCCTGCTGCGGGCCGTCGCCGGCCTGCTGCGGCCCCAGGCCGGAACCATCGCCTTCGAAGGCCCCGACGGCGCCCCGCTGGAGGCGGAGATCGCCCGCGCCGAAGGCCTGCACCTCGCCGGCCACCACGACGGGCTGAAGACCACGCGCACCGCCTGGGAGGAGCTGCTGTTCCAGGTCCAGTGGACCGGCGGGACGGAAGCCTCGGCCCGCGCCGCCGTCGAGCGGCTGGACCTGTCGCGCCTGCTCGACCTTGAGGTCCGCCGCCTGTCGGCCGGCCAGCGCCGGCGCGTCTCCCTGGCCCGCCTGCTGGCCAGCCCCCGCTCGCTGTGGCTGCTCGACGAGCCGATGGCCCCGCTTGACGCCGCCCACCGCGCCGTGTTCGGCGAGATCCTGGCCGAGCACCTAGCCGGCGGCGGCATGCTGCTGGCCGCCGTGCACGACCCGCTGCCGATCCCGGCCCGCAGCGTGGAGGTGGGGGCATGAGAGCCTTCGCCATCCTTCTGCGCCGCGAATTGGCTCTGGCCTGGGGCCGGGGCGGCGGACCGCTGCTGGCCCTGGCCTTCTACGCCTGCGTCGTCACCCTGCTGCCGTTGGCCGCCGGCCGCGCGCCCGAGCGCCTGGCGGCCCTGGCCCCCGGCATCGCCTGGCTGGCCCTGGCGCTGTCGGCCCTGCTTTCCTTGGAAAGACTGTTCGAACGCGACTTCGAAGACGGCGCCCTGGACCTGCTGGCCCTGGGTCCCGTCCCCCTCGAGGCGGTCGCCGTGGCCAAGTGCCTGGCCCACTGGCTGGCGGCCGGCGCGCCGCTGGCCTTGGCCGCGCCCATCGCCGCCGTCGCGCTCGGCGCCTCGCCGTCGATCGCACCGCTGCTGTCCGTCTGCGCCCTGGCGGGCGGCCTGGCCTTCTCGTTCCTGGGCGGACTGGGCGCGAGCTTGGCCCTGGGAAGCCGCCGCGGCGGCCTGCTGGTGGCGGTGATCGTCCTGCCGCTCTACGCCCCGCCGGTGATCTTCGGGGCCGGCGCGCTCGACAGCCTGGCCGGCGGCCTGCCGTGGACGGGCGGCCTGCTGTTCCTCCTGGCCTACAGCGCCGCGGCCGTGGCCCTCAGCCCGCTAGCCATGGCGGCGGCGTGCAGGAACGCGCTGGACTGATCTTTACCTTCACCCCTTCAGCCGTCATCCCGGCCGAAGCGCAGCGTAGAGCCGGGACCCATGGGCCGCCGCATCGTATCGACCACCGCCAGGGCGCTTGATCCCATCTCGGAGCCCAGTCCCCTGGGTCCCGGATAAGCGCTGCGCGCTTTCCGGGATGACGAGCTTTAGGGAAGATAAAACTAAGGCGTCAAACAAGCGGCCTCGACCACCGTGGCGTCAAGCGTGCCGGCCGCGGGAGCCTGCCAGTCCTGTTCGAAGCGATAGGCGTCCTCGGCCCCTTCGAGGTTGTTGTTCGGATAGCGGAAGGCGGCGGCGTTGCGGAAGCGGCCGGCCGTGCAGTCGACCTCGACCAGCAGCTTCTCCGACCGGAATGCTGGGGCGGCGGGCGCCTCGGCCTCGGTGCGGGGCGTGCGGAACTCGTGGCGCACCCAGACCTGGCCGCGCGGCGCGAGGCCGTCGTTGCCCTTGGCGGTCTTGGCGAACATCAGGACCATCCCCTCCTCGGCCGCGGCGAAGAACGGCCAGCCGTCGGACCGCACCTTGTCGGCCCAGGGCGGCAGGGCCTTGGCCTTCTCCTGGGCGGTGACGGTGACGCCGTCGACCGAGGTCTGGGCGGCGGGTGGAACGGGCGCGGCCGCCTGGACCGCCATCAGCAGGCCCGCGGCGAAAAGCAGATGGACGTCCACGGGCAGCCTCCCAACGAGCGCGTGCGGCGCTCTTTTCTTCTTTGATGGTCACGGTAACATGGGTCTTCGAACGATCAACCGGTCGGCCAACGATCGGTGAAGGGAGCCGCCAGGATGACCAAGACCCCGCGCGCGACGCTGGCGCTGCTGGCCGCCTTCGCCCTGGCCACCCCTCTTCTGGTCGACGCCTCGGCCCAGGCGGCCCCGACCCGCAAGGAAAGCTGGGGCAAGCCGGGGATCAGCTATCTGAAGTACCGCACCGACGCGGCCGAATGCCTGCACTACGTCGAGAGCCAGGCGCCGGTGACCCTGGCCCAGGTGGACCTGACCTTCGAGATGGACCTGCCGGTCGATCCCGCCATCAGCCCCACCGGCGCGGCTCCGCCGACCACCGCCGCCCAGGCCGCCTACAGCTATGCCGACACCTTCCGGCTGAGGATGAACCGCAATTGGCGCAACGTCCGCGACCAGGCGGTCCCGGCCCTGGAGAAGTGCCTGGCCGAGCGCGGCTATTCGAAGTTCAAGCTGACCAAGGCCGAGCAGGACGAACTCAAGGACATCCGCCCCGGAACGCCCGCGCGGCAGCTCTATCTGTGGCGGCTGGGCAGCGAGGCTAGGTGAGCGAACAAGATCCTCCCCCTCTGGGGGAGGTGGCCCGGAGGGCCGGAGGGGGGCCGTTTTCAGCTTCCGCAGAGGGGGCCGGTCTTCAGAGACTTCCGCCTCCGTCGGCTTCGCCGCCACCTCCCCCTTCAGGGGGAGGATCTCGAACTACGGCGCCGGGGCCGGCGTCGCCTGCAGGCTGTCGGGAGCCGCGTGCTTTTCGCCCAGCACCGTCACGAAGCTGCCGGCGATGATCATCAGGCCGCCGACGGCCAGGGCCAGGGTCAGGTGGTCGCCGAATAGCAGAACGCCGATGCTGGCGCCCATCAGCGGCTCGATGTTGATGAACACTCCGGCGCTGGCGCTGCCGACGCGGGCCGAGCCGAACTGCCAGGCCGCCGTGGCCAGCAGGGTCGACAGCACGCCCAGGCCCAGCACCGCACTCCAGGCCATCGGCGTCAGATCGAGCTTCGGCGGGCCGTGCATGACCAGGGCGATCGGCAGCACGGTGAAGGCCGCCACGATCACGGTCACCGCCGGTATGGCCATCGGGGTCGGCGGCTTGGGCGCGCGCTTGAGCACCACCAGCCAGGCCAGGAAGATCAGCAGCGAGCCCAGCGACAGGGCCACGCCCAGCGGCGAGCCGGCCCCGTCGGGCTTGCCGGCGATCAGGGCCGCGCCCAGGGTCGCCGCGCCGACGCCCATCCACGAGGCCCGGCTGACCTTTTCGCCCATCACCTTGGCGCAGACGGCGATCAGGGCCGGCATCGCCCCGACCAGCAGGGCCGCCAGGGTGACGCTGACATGGGACAGCCCCTCGAACTGCACCATGAAGGCCACGCCGTAGAGCGCGCCCGAACCCAGCATCACCGGCGAGCGGAACAGCGCACGCGCTTCCTTGGTCCGCAGGGCGAACGGCGCGGCCACGACAGCGGCGACGGCGAAGCGCAGCAGCACCATGTGGGCGGCGTCGGTCTCGCGCAGGACCAGCTTGCCCAGCGGGAAGCCGAGTCCCCACAGCAGGCCGGCCAGGATCAGGGCGAGGAAGGCGACGCGTTTCATCGGGGGCCTCATGCCGTATTCGAACACGAAGGGATATGGCCCAGGCCGGTGACAGGAGCTGTCAGCAGGCGGCCGCGTAACATGAAATTATCGAAATGAGTCTCGGCGAGACCTTCGGGACACAGAGACAAGCCATTGATTTTTCTTCGCTTCGGATCTTCGGGGTGGAGCAGGTTTCATTCGCGTAACACGGTTCGCATCTTCGGACATTTTCGCGCCACAACCGACCTCAACCTAGGCTGCAGTTCGTATCCGCCCCCTTGGATGGAGATCCTCATGCGCCCCGCCCTCAAGACCCTCGCGCTCGCCGGCGCCGCCGCGCTCACGGCCGGCGTCGTCGCCGCCTCGGCCCAGACCGGCCAGCCGCCGGCCCCGCCCGTTCCGCCGGAAGCCCCCCAGCCGCCGCCCCCTCCGGGCGTCGATCGCCTCAATTTCCGCGGCCCGCCGCCGATGGCCATTCGCGCCCATCGCGATCCGGAAGCCCGCGCCAAGCACCTGCGCGACGTGCTGCAGCTGACCGACCGCCAGGAAGGCGCCCTGAAGGCCTATGTCGCCGCCACCGGCCCCAAGGAACGCCCCGAGCCCCGGCCGATCAAGGACGACGGCCCCGAAGCCGCCGACAAGGCCCCGCCGACCACGCTGGAGCGCCTCGATCGCCAAGCCGAGCAGCTGGCCAAGGTCTCGGCCGAGTTCAAGGCCCGCGCCGACGCCACCCGCGCCTTCTACAACGCCCTGTCGCCCAGCCAGAAGAAGGCCTTCGACATCCTCGGCCCCGAGGTCGGCGGCGGCCCCGGCGTGAGCGTGCGCCGCATCGAGACCCGCGGTCCTGGCCCGCGCGGCTTCGACGGCCGCGGCGAGCGCCGGGTGATCATCGAGCGCAAGTCGGGCTCGTAAACAACCGAGACGATTGCGGGCGTCCGTCAGCCGCTCTAATGCAAGGTTGATGGGCGCCCACAACAACAAGAACCCGTTCGACTTCCTGGCCAACCCCGAGCGGTTCATGGCCTTCTCGCGCTGGGCCGCGCCGATGTTCGGGGCGATCGCCGGCGTGCTGGCCGTCATCGGCCTGATCCTGACCTTCACGGTCCCCGAGGACTACCAGCAGGGCGACACGGTGCGGATGATGTTCATCCACGTACCCGCCGCCATCCTCGCCAGCTTCGTCTATCTGTGCCTGGGGATCGCCAGCTTCCTGGCCCTGGTCTTCCGCCACGTGCTGGCCGACGCCGCCGCCCAGGCCTGCGCCCCGCTGGGCGCGGCCTTCACCGTCCTGGCCCTGGCCACCGGCTCGCTGTGGGGCAAGCCGATGTGGGGAACCTGGTGGGTGTGGGACGCGCGCCTGACCTCGGTGCTGGTGCTGCTGCTGTTCTATCTCGGCTACCTGGCCCTGCGCGGCGCCCTCGACGACGAGCAGAAGGCCGCCCGCGCCGCCGCCATCCTGGCCCTGGTCGGCCTGATCAACCTGCCGATCGTCAAGTTCTCGGTCGACTGGTGGAACAGCCTGCACCAGGGCTCCTCGACCCTGTTCGCCAAGTCCGAGAACCGCCTGCCGGTCGTCTATGCCTGGCCGATGCTGGTGATGAGCCTCGCCTATCTGTCGGCCTTCGGCGCGCTGTGGCTGGTGCGGATCCGCGCCCTGGTCTGGCGGCGCAAGGCCCGGGCCCTGGCCCTCAAGGCGGCGGAGGCCTGACGTCATGAGTTTCGATTTCGACGCCGGCAAGTACGCCGTCTATGTCTGGCCCGCCTTCGCCCTGACGGCCGTGGTCTTCGTCTGGATGATCGCCGACAGCCTGGCCAGCGCCCGCCGCTGGCGCGCCGAGGCCGAGCGTCGTCAGGCGGACGCCAAGGGCCCGTCCAAGTGAAGCGCTGGCTGGCCTTCGCGCCGCTGATCGTCCTGGCCGCCTTGGCCGTGCTGTTCGCCGGCTATGCCCTGAAGCGCAATCCGCAGGTCAGCCCCGACGCCCTGGTCGGCAAGCCCGTCCCGACCCTGTCGCTGCCCGACCTCGACAGCGGGACGCCGGCGGCGGTCCGCCAGGCGGGCGACGGGCCGATGCTGGTCAACTTCTTCGCCTCCTGGTGCGCCCCCTGCGAGATCGAGCATCCGCAGCTGATGGCCCTGAAGGCGCGCGGCGTGCGCATCGTCGGCGTCGCCTACAAGGACGCCCCGGCCAATACCGAGGCGTTCCTTGGCCGACTGGGCGACCCGTTCGCCGCCCGCCTGGTTGATCGCGACGGCCGCGCGGGGGTGGAGTTCGGCGTCACCGGCGTGCCGGAGACCTTCATGGTCGATGCGCAAGGCATGGTCGTGGCCAAGCACACCGGCCCGCTCACGCCCGCCGATCTCGACGCCCTGGTCGCCAAACTGCGGTAAACGGCCGCGCGCCGGGCCGGTTAGATCGTCGTTAACCACACTCGCGCACGATGCATTAACCATGCTAATCTGCGCGTCATGAGCACCGTTCGCCCCACCGGTTTGCCCGCCGTCCCCGCCCGACCCTCGTCCGGCGGCGTGACTCCGGCCGGCCAGTCGCGGGCGGCCGCCTTCTTCCAGGCGGCGGTCACCGAGGCTTCCGGGACGACCGCCACGCGCCCGACCCAGTCGGCGATGAGCGCGCAGCTGCAGGCTCAGACCCAGCCGCAAGCCCAGCGCACGGCCCCCAGGACCTTCACGGCCCCGACCGAACAGCCGCAGAAGGTGCTGCGCCCCGGCTCGCTGCTGAATATCGTGGTCTAGGCTTTTCGACCCTCTCCCATAGGGAGAGGGAGGGGCCCAGGCGATAGCCTGGGAGGGTGAGGGGTTAAGGCCTCACCGATTTCGCACATTGAACGGGTGACGGGACCGCCGACGGCGTACGCCCTCACCCTCCCACGCCTACGGCGCGGGCCCCGCCCTCTCCCCACGGGAGAGGGTCGAAGACCCTCAAGCCGCCTTGCGGGCGTCCTTGTCCTTCTTGGCCTTCTTCTCTTTCTTCGGCTTGTCCGCCTTTTCGGCCTTCGGCTTCTTCACCTTCGGCTCGGCGGCCGGGGCGTGGACGTCGACGGCGGCCATCTCGGCCAGCAGGTCGAGGAAGCCGTCGCGCTTGCCGGGCTTCAGCAGCGAGAGGATGCGGGCGTCGGCGGCGCCGACCTTGGGCAGGCTCTCTTCCAGCACCAGGCGGCCGGCGTCGGTGAGGCGTACGGAGTTGGCGCGGGCGTCCTGCTCCGAGCGCTGACGTTCCAGGTGACCCTTGGCGATCATCCGGGCGACCATGTCGGCCAGGGTCGAGCGGTCGATGCCGGTGGCCTTGACCAGGCCGGTCTGGGTGACGCCCTCGTGCTCGGCCACGGCGGCTAGCACGGCGAACTGGCGCTGGGTGATGCCGCCCGCGCCGGTCTCTTCGACATAGATGTCCAGAGCGGTCTGCAGCACCCGGTGCAGCAGGTGGCTGGGCGAGCGGTCGAGCACCCCGACCTCGCGCGACGCGGTCTTGTCGGTCTTGTGCTTGGCCATGTCATCCGCCCCGTTTCCGTTGACGGACGTCCAGCTAGCACGCTTACGCGTCGGTTTGACGACAGATGGTCCGTGGGCGGCGGATTGGGCGGACTAGAAGCCCGCGTCCGGCGGCTCGGGGGTCTTCTGGTCGTCCGGCTTGGCCATGTGCTTCATGATGAAGGGCGTCTGGGTCAGCGAGAAGACGATGGCAAGAGGCAAGAGACCAATGCGGAACTTCACCCAGGTGGGGGTGTCCTGGGTCAGGCGCACCACCTCGTTGGCGATGGCGGCGAAGGCGAAATAGCCGCCGTAGCGCAGGGTCAGGGTGCGCCAGGCCGCGTCCGACATGTGCAGGGCCTCGCCCATCAGGGCCTTCAGCGGGGCGCGGTTGGTCAGCACGCCGCCGATCATGAAGGCCGCCAGGGCGCCGTTCACGACGGTGACCTTGATCTTGACGAAGACGTCGCTGTGGAACACCAGCCCCAGCACGCCGAACACCAGGGCCATCAGGCCCGAGAACAGCGGCAGCAGGGCCACCCGGCGCTCGACCGCGTAGCCGACGACGAGGGCCAGGGCCGAGGCGGCGACCAGCACCCAGGTGGCCAGCTGGAAGTCCTTGGTGGTGAAATAGGCGGCCGCGAAGGCGATCGGCGCGCCGTAGTCGACGGCGGTGCGGACCCAGGCGGTTTTCTTCTTGGCGGCTTCGGTCTTCGTGGCTTCCGGGGCCGGCGTCTGTTCGGTCACGCGCTCAGTCCTCCAGCCCGACCAGCGAGCGCGAGAAGGCGCGGGCGTCGAACGGTTGCAGGTCGTCGACGCCTTCGCCGACGCCGATCAGCTTGATCGGGCTGTCCGAGGCGCGGGCGACGGGCACCAGAACGCCGCCGCGGGCGGTGCCGTCCAGCTTGGTCATGACGATGCCCGAGACGCCGACGCTGTTGCCGAACACCTTTTCCTGGGCCAGGGCGTTGCGGCCGACGGTGGCGTCGAGCACCAGCAGGGTCTCGTGCGGGAAGTCGGGATCGACCTTCTTGACCACCCGGATGACCTTCAGGAGCTCGTCCATCAGGCCCTGCTTGTTCTGCAGGCGGCCGGCGGTGTCGATCAGCACCACGTCATAGGCCTCGGCCTTGGCGCGCTCGACGGCCTCGTAGGCCAGGGCCGCGGCGTCGGACCCGGTGGGCTTGGACATGAAGTCGGCCCCGGCCCGGTCGGCCCAGACCTTCAGCTGCTCGACGGCGGCGGCGCGGAAGGTGTCGCCAGCGGCGATCAGGACGCGGGCGCCCTTCTCGGTCAGGTCGGCGGCGATCTTGCCCAGGGTCGTGGTCTTGCCCGAGCCGTTGACGCCGATGAACAGCACCACATAGGGGCGCGGCCCGCCCAGCGGGTCGAAGCGGCCCTCGCGGTCGGCCAACTCGGCGGCGATCAGTTCGGCCAGGGCTTCCTTGATCTCGTGGTCGGTCGAGGCCTTGCCGAAGCGGGCCTTGCCGAAGGCGTCGGCGATGCGGGCAGCGATCTGCGGGCCGAGGTCGGCCTCGATCAGCATCTCCTCCAGCGCGTCGAGCTGTTCCTGGTCCAGCGGCTTCTTGGTGAAGGCGCCGGTGACCTGGTCCGTCATCGCCTGGGACGACCGGGTCAGGCCGGCCGTGAGGCGCTGGAACCAGCCTTGTTTCTGCGCGGACTTTTCGCTCATCCGCGCTCCTGTAGCGACACCGGGGGAAAAGTGAAGACGCGATTTACGATTCGCGGTTAGCGGCGAGGCGGTCGCGCTTGAACCGCGCCCATGGCATCTAACGCCCATGGACCCGCTTTCGACCGCTCTTTTCTGGCTGGACTACGCCGCCGCCGCCGTTTTCGGGGCCACCGGCGCCCTGGCCGCCGCCCGGCGCAAGCACGACATCATCACCTTCGGCTTCTTCGCCGCCATCACCGGGGTGGGCGGCGGCACGCTGCGCGACCTGTTGATCGGGGCGCCGGTGTTCTGGATCCAGCGGCCCGGCTACATCCTGGCCTGCCTGGCGGCCGCGGCCGTGGTCTGGCTGCTGGGCAAGCGCGGCTGGCGCTTCCGTGCCCTGCTGTGGCTCGACGCCCTGGGCATGGCCGCCTACGCCGTCGTCGGCACCGCCAAGGCCCTGAGCCTGGGCGTCCACCCCTTCACCGCCGTGATCATGGGCGTGCTGACCACCGCCTTCGGCGGCGTCGTGCGCGACGTCCTGGCCGAGGAGCCCAATCTCCTCCTGCGCCGCGAGATCTACATCACCGCCGCCCTGCTGGGCGCGGCCGTGTTCGCGGTGCTGCAATGGCTGAATGTCGGCTTCTGGCCGGCCGGGATCGCGGGGTTCGTCGCGGCCTTTGGTCTTAGAGCCTGCGCCATCAAGTTCGGCTGGAGCCTGCCGGGGTTCATGGGCGGGGAGGAGAAGCAATCCTGATCCTTCTCCCCTTGCGGGAGAAGGTGGCGGCGTAGCCGACGGATGAGGGGTCTCTAAGAACGCCAGCGCCGCACCCCGCCATTCAGCCGCTGCAGCGTCGACAATCATCGACCCCTCACCCGACCCGCTTCGCGGGCCACCCTCTCCCGCAAGGAGAGAGGGGACCGAGTATCGCAGTTCTCGCGCCCCTACCCCTTCGGCCTCAGCTCGAACGTCACCCGATAGCCGTCGTGATCCGACAGCACCGGCTCGCTGGCCCCGTCGAAGGTGGCTTCGACCTTGACCGGGGTGACGGCTACCCGCGCGCCGTCGAGGAAGCCGATCAGGTCCTGGGTGTCGAGCCAGGGGGCGTCGCCGTCATAGGAGATCTGGGTGTCGCAGGCGCCCGGCAGGGCGTGGCACCAGCGGCTGACCACCTCGAACGGATAGTCGGCCATCACGTAGTCGAAGCGGTCGGGGGCGTGCATGACGTTGAAGTCGCCGCCGACGATCAGCGGCGCGCCCGGCGTGCGATCCTCGCGCATGAACATCTTAAGCTCGTCGGCCTGCAGGTGGTGGGCCATGCGGTTGCGCGAGCGGGGCACGCGCGAGGCGCCCTTGGAATTGAGGTGGGTGTTGGCGATCTCGACCGGCGCGGGCAGGCCCGGCACGTTCAGCGAGACCAGCATGACGCCCTTGTTGGCCAGGCAGTCCAGGCCCGCGCAGTAGTGATAGGCGTGGGACTTCACGTCCTCGATCGGATAGTTGCTCAGCACCCACAGGCCGCTGGAGCCCCACTTGCCCAGGCCCTCGCCCCGGCGGCGATAGGCGACGCGGCGATAGTCGGGCTTCTCGCCCTTGGGCCACAGGCTGGCGTCGCGCTGTCCCTTCTTCGGACCACGCGCCACGTAGGGGTAACCGGAGCGGTCAATCAGCTCGCCGATCTCCTTTCGGAAGCCCTCTTGGATCAGGATGACGTCCGGCTCGGTCCCGGCGGCGCGCATCTTGGCCAGCTCGTCGCCGATGCGCTCGAGCGCCTTGCCGCGCTTGGTCTTCACCGGCCAGGGCAGGCCGGCCACGTTGTAGCTCATGACGCTGAAGCGGACGGCGTCGTCGGCTCGCGCGACCATAGGCGCGAGGGCCAGGACCAGGGCGGCCGTCAGCACCGTCCTCAAGCGGCGCGCTCGGCGATCACCCGGGTTCCGTCGTGGCCGGTGACACGGAAGCTGACGATCTGGCCAGCCGGCGCCTCGCCGGTAAAGGCGATCTCGGTGAAGTCCTCGGCCCGGGCCAGGCCGTCGCGCTCGACCAGGCCCGGCAGGACGCGGCCGACCTGGGACTGGAGGTGACGCTCCAGGCCGCGCTGGCCGGCCTCGCGCAGGCGCTTGGCGCGGTCCTTGATCACCGGACCCTTGACCGGCGGCATCCGCGCGGCCGGCGTGCCGGGGCGGGCGCTGTAGGGGAAGACGTGCAGGAAGGCCAGGCCCGCCTCCTCGACCAGGCGGACCGTGTTGGCGAAGGCCTCTTCCGTTTCGGTCGGGAAGCCGGCGATCAGGTCGGCGCCGAAGGCCACGTCCGGACGCACGGCCCGCACGCTGGCCACCAGGTTCAGGGCGTCGGTGCGATTGTGCCGGCGCTTCATGCGCTTGAGGATCATGTCGTCGCCGGCCTGCAAGCTCAGGTGCAGGTACGGCATCAGCCGCGGCTCTTCGGCGAACAGCTTCAGCAAGTCCGGATCGATTTCGGCCGCGTCGATCGACGACAGGCGCAGGCGCGGCAGGTCGGGAACCATCCGCAGGATCCGCCCGACCAGCTGGCCCAGGGTCGGCTCGCCCGGCAGGTCCGTGCCCCAGGACGTTACGTCGACGCCGGTCAGCACCACTTCGCGATAGCCTTCGGCGGCCAGCTTGCGGACCTGCTCCACGACCTCGCCGGCCGGGGCCGAGCGCGAGTTTCCGCGGCCATAGGGGATGATGCAGAAGGTGCAGCGATGGTCGCAGCCGTTCTGGACCTCGACATAGGCCCGGGCGCGGTCCTTGAGGCCGTCGATCAGGTGACCGGCCGTCTCCTTGACCGACATGATGTCGTTGACCCGCACGCGGGCCGTGGTCTCCATCAGCGCGCCGGGGGCGGCCTTCTCGGCGTTGCCGAGCACCAGATCCACTTCCGGCATGGCGGCGAAGGCGGCGGGATCGATCTGGGCGGCGCAGCCGGTGACGATGATCCGGGCGTCCGGGCGGGCGCGGCGGGCCTTGCGGATCGCCTGGCGGGCCTGGCGCACGGCCTCGTTGGTCACCGCGCAGGTGTTGAACACCACCGCGTCCGACAGGCCGTCGGCGGCGGCGCGGGCGCGCATGGCCTCGCTCTCATAGGCGTTCAGCCGGCAGCCGAAGGTGACGACGTCGACGCCGTTCGGGCCCGAGGCGACCACCGCCGGGCCGCCCTCTTCACCCACTGCGGGCTTGGGCGCCGGCGTGGCCTTGATGACGGTGTAGACGGTCACGGCTGGGCTATGAACGCCGCGAAGGCGTCCTTCCAGTCGTCGTGCCAGCGCGACAGGGCCGGGCGGTTCTCGATGATGTCGCCCATGGCCCAGGCCATGCGCTTCTCGTCCACGGCGCGCGACACGTCGTTGTCCGGACACAGAATGTAGAAGTCGCCGGCGGCGATGCGGGCCAGCATGAAGTGGACGACCTGCTCGGGTGTCCAGGCCGCGTCGGGCTTGCCGCCCGGGCCGCGCTTGGTCATGCCGGTGAAGGTGTAGCCGGGGATCAGCAGGTGGGCGGTAACCTGGCAGTCGACGATCTCGCGCAGGGTGTGCGCCAAGCCCTCGGTCAGGGCCTTCACCGCCGACTTGGAGACGTTGTAGGCCGTGTCGCCCGGCGGCTGGGTGATGCCCTGCTTGGAGCCGGTATTGATGATCAGGCCCGGGCGGCCGCTCTCGGCCATCTCTTCGCCGAACACCTGGACGCCGTTGATCACGCCCCACAGGTTGACGTCGAGGATGCGCTTCCAGGCGTCGTCGCCCGAAAAGGCGTCGCCGCCGCCGCCGACGCCGGCGTTGTTCATCAGCACGTCGACGGCGCCGAAGCGCTCGATCGCGATATCGCGCAGGGCCTCGACGGCGGCGCGGTCGGCGACGTCGGTCGGCACGGCCACAGCGCCGATGGCTTCGGCTTCTGCTTTGAGCTTGCGGCCCGTGACGTCGGCCATGACCACGTTGAGGCCCAGCTCGACGAAGGCCTTGGCGGCGGCCAGGCCGATGCCGTCGGCGGCGCCGGTGACGACGGCGGTCTTGCCGGGGGCGAGGGCGGGGTGCAGCTCGCTCATGCGGAGGCCAGCTCAGGCAGCTTGCCGGTGAACTCCAGGGCCACCGGGCCGGTCATGATCACGTGGCCGTCGGCCTCGCGCCATTCGATGACCAGCGGGCCGCTCTCGAACTCGACGGTGGCGGTGCGATCGGTCAGGCCGCGACGCACGGCGGCGACCTGGGCGGCGCAGGCGCCGGTGCCGCAGGCCGACGTCAGGCCAGCGCCGCGTTCCCAGACCTTCAGCTTGATGTGGTCGCGGGACACGACGTGGGCGAAGCCGACATTGACGCCTTCCGGGAACAGCGGGTGGTGCTCGACCAGGCTGCCGGTCTTCTCGGCGAACTCGTCGCTGACCGGGGCGTCGACGAAGAACACCACGTGCGGATTGCCCATCGAGACGCAGACCGGGGTGTGCACCCACGGGGCGTCGATCGGGCCGACCTGCAGCTCGACGCGGGCGGTGTCCATCTCTTCCGACAGCGGGATCTGGGTCCAGTCCAGGCGCGGCGGCCCCATGTCGACCGTGACGCGCTTGTCGCCGGCCATGACGCCCGACAGGCGCCCGGCCACGGTGTCGAAGGCCACGTCCGACTTGCCGCCCGACTGCATCAGCAGCCAGGCCACGCAGCGCGTGCCGTTGCCGCAGGCGCCGGCTTCCTCGCCGTCGGCGTTCCAGAAGCGCACATAGGCCGAAGCGCCCTCGGCCTTCGGCGGATCGATGGCGATCACCTGGTCGCAGCCGATCCCCCCATCCCCGCGTTTGGCGATCGCCCGAATCTCGTCGGCGGTCGGCGTGAAGGGCTGGCTGAGGGTCTCGATGACGACGAAGTCGTTGCCGAGGCCGTTCATCTTGAGGAAGGTGCGGCTCATGAGGCCGCTATATAGTGGAAAGCGGTGCAAAATGCACCGCAGCGGGACGACGCAGTGAGATGACGGCCAAGAACACGCGCCAACAGCTGACCCGCGCCCTGCAGGAGCGCCGCCTTATGCGCTTCCATCGGCGCTTCGAGGACGGCTGGGTCAACGGCTACGTGGTCGGGATCGGCCCCGTCTTCCTGATGCTCTGCGAGGTCAGCGACCACGTCCGCTTCAACGGTTTCGGCTGCTATCGCCTGGGCGACGTCAAGAACCTGCAGCCCGCGCCCTATCCGGAGTTCATCGAAGCGGCGCTCGAAAAGCGCGGCGAGGTCTTTCCCGAAACGCCGGCCGTGGCGCTAAACAGCGCCAGCGACATCCTGGTCACAGCCGGCCGGCTGTATGGCGTCGTCACCGTTCACGCCGCCGCCGACACGCCCGAGGCCTGCCATATCGGCGCGATCGTCAGCGTCGAGGGCGGGGTGGTCTGGATGCAGGACATCGGCCCGGACGCGGCCTGGGAGGCCCAGCCCACGGCGCGGCGGCTGGCGACCGTGACGCGGATCGACTTCGGCGGCGGCTATGAAACCGCCCTGGCCCTGGTCGGCGGTCCGCCGCCCGAGCCGGTCTTGCGCGAGCGGGCGCCGCTGCGGCTGGTCGCCGACAATGGCTGACGCTCTTCGCCTGCGCGCCCGGCTGCGGGCCCTCTATCACGGCGCCTCGCCGGCGGCGGTGCGGTTCCGCTACGCCGTGATCCTGATCGACCTGGCGATCATCGCCTTCTTCGTGGCCGCGCCGCTGATGCATCGCCACGGCATGACCTTCTACCTGATCGACTACGGGGTCGCGGCCTTCCTGGCGCTGGATCTCGTGGCCCGGGCCATCGCCCATGGCGATCTCAAGAGCTGGCTGAAGAAGCCGATCACCTGGATCGACCTGTTCGTGCTGGCCACCCTGCTGTTCCCGGCCTGGCTGTTCAACTTCGGCTTCCTGCGGGCGCTGCGGCTGTGGACCCTGGTCAACAGCGAGTTCTTCTGGCGCACCGTCGGCCGGCGCTACGACGACACCCGCATCGAGGACATCGGCCGGGCCGCCGCCAGCCTGGTGACCTTCATCTTCGTGGTCACGGGCTTCGTCTATACGAGCTTCGCCGGCCGGCACGAGGGCGTGGCCGGCTATGTCGACGCCCTCTATTTCACCGTCACCAGCCTGACCACCACCGGGTATGGCGACGTCACCCTGCCGGGGATTTGGGGCAAGCTGCTGTCGATGGCGGTGATGCTGGGCGGGGTGTCGCTGTTCATCGGCCTGATCCAGTCGATCCTGCGACCGCACAAGGTGACCTTCCCCTGCCCCGACTGCGGCCTGCGCAAGCACGACCCCGACGCGGTGCACTGCAAGGCCTGCGGCCGGATCCTGGCCATACCCGACGACGGGCTGTGAACCATTGCTCGTGATCCTCGCCCTTCGACAGGCTCAGGGTGAGGATCAAGGCGGAGGCCGTGCATTCGAAACCCTCATCCTGAGCCTGTCGAAGGACGAGGGTTTCGCCTCCATGCACTTGAGGTCAAAAATGGCCTAGCCAGCGCCGGGAAT
Organism: Caulobacter hibisci; assembly: GCF_016135805.1. Lineage (GTDB taxonomy): Bacteria > Pseudomonadota > Alphaproteobacteria > Caulobacterales > Caulobacteraceae > Caulobacter > Caulobacter hibisci. Next base: position 292,335 of record NZ_JADWOX010000003.1, on the reverse strand, counting down.
GGCATTAACGTCCCCCGCCATGCTGACGCTCCGCTCCGTTTCGCCCGCCGTCCTGGTCCTCGCCCTCCTCGCCGGCGGCCCCGTCCGCGCCCAGGAGGATCCGCATCTGGCCCTGGAGGGCGTCGAGACGCCGTCCTCGCTGGCCTGGGTGCAGGGCGAGAACGCCAAGACCCTGCCCGTCCTGACCGGCGACAAGCGCTACCAGGGCCTGCACGACGCGGCGCTGAAATTGCTGGCCGCCAAGGACCGTATCGCCGCCCCCAGCTTCGTCGGGACCACGGTGTTCAACTTCTGGCAGGACGCCGACCACGTGCGCGGCGTCTGGCGCCGCACCAGCCTGGAAAGCTACCGCTCGGCCGACCCGAAGTGGGAGACGGTCATCGACCTGGACGCCCTGGCCAAGGCGGAAGGCAAGAACTGGATCTGGAAGGGCGCCGACTGCAGGCCCAAGACCCATGACCGCTGCCTGGTGAATCTGTCCAACGGCGGCAAGGACGCCGTCGAGGTGCGCGAATTCGACCTGACGACCAAGAGCTTCGTCAGGGACGGCTTCGTGCTGCCCGAGAGCAAGCAGACCGTCGACTGGCTGGACGCCGACACCCTGATCCTGACCCGAGACTGGGGCGCCGGTACGACCACCGACAGCGGCTACGGCATGGTGGTGAAGACCCTCAAGCGCGCCCAGGGTCTCGACCAGGCCGTCGAGGTGTTCCGCGGCGAGAAGGCCGACGTCAGCGCCCGTCCGCACGTTCTGCGCGACGCGGCCGGCAACCGCGTGGTGCTGATCGAGCGGGCCACCGACTTCTTCCACACCAAGACTTTCCTGCTGGACGATGCCGGTAAGGCGACCCCGCTGCCGATCCCAGAACGCTCGTCGATCCGCGGCATGATCGGCGGCGAACTGATCCTGACGGTCGAGGAGGACTGGAGCTACAGGTTCGCGCCGAACGCCGCGCCGCGCGTGTTCCCGGCCGGCGCCTTGGTCGCCGTCAATCCCGAGCGGCTGCTGCCGCCCAAGACCAGCGACTTGGTCATCAGCAACGACTGCAATCCCTGCCAGATCTTCGCGCCCGGGCCGCGCCAGTCGATCGACCAGGTGGCGGTGACCGACCACCGCGTGGTGGCGGTGATTTACGACAATGTCCGCGGCGGCCTGCGCAGCTTCAGCGATCGCGGCGAATGGGGCTGGGACGGCGCGACCTTGCCGGTGATCGACAATGCCGCCGTCTCGATCGTCGCCACCGCCGACGAGGGCGACCAGCTGTTCTATTCAGTCGAAGGTTTCGTGACGCCCACGCAACTGAAGCTGGCCAATGCGTTCAACCCCAAGGCCGGCGCCGATACGGTCAAAACCCTGCCCGCGCGCTTCGACGCCTCCAAGCTGCAGGTCGAGCAGAAGGAAGCCATCTCGAAGGACGGCACGAAGATCCCCTACTTCCTGGTCAGCCAGAAGGGCGCCAAGCCTGACGGCTCTGCCCCGACCTTGCTGCACGCCTACGGCGGCTTCCAGCTGTCGAAGCTGCCGGTCTACGACCCGCTGGTCGGCAAGCTGTGGCTCGAGCGCGGCGGCAGCTACGCGGTGGCCAACATCCGCGGCGGCGGCGAGTTCGGTCCGGCCTGGCACGAGGCGGCGCTGAAGGCCAACCGCCAACGGGCCTACGAGGACTACTTCGCCGTCGCCGAGGACCTGATCGCCACCAAGGTCACCAGCCCGCGCTACCTAGGCGCCTACGGTCGCTCCAACGGCGGCCTGCTGATGGGCGTGGCCCTGACCCAGCGGCCCGACCTGTGGAACGCGGTGGTGGTCGAAAGCCCGCTGCTGGACATGATCCGCTACACCCAGCTGCCGGCCGGGGCCTCGTGGATCGGCGAGTATGGCGATCCGGCCATCCCGGCCGAACGCGCCTGGATCGAGCGCTACAGCCCCTACCAGAACCTCAAGGCCGGGGTGAAATACCCGCTGGCCTACATCACCACCTCGACCAAGGACGACCGCGTCCATCCCGGCCACGCCCGCAAGTTCGCCGCGCGGCTCGGCGATCTGGGCCAGCCCTACCTCTACTATGAGAACACCGACGGCGGTCACGCCAACGGCGCAGACCCGGCCGCCAACGCCAAGCGCTGGGCGCTGCACTACACCTACCTGTCGCGCCAGCTGATGGATCACTAAATGCGTAAGCTTGTTCTCGCCCTCTTCGCCGCATCGAGCCTGATGACCGTTTCAGCCCACGCCGCCCCTGCCGACACCGCGCCCCGCACGCCGCTGACCGAACTGGGCAAGGACGATCCCTACCTCTGGATGGAGGAGATCGAGGGCCAGCGCGCGCTCGACTGGGCCAAGGCGCAGAACGACCGCAGCCTGCCGATCCTGCAGAACGACCCGCGCTACGCCGGCCTGCACGCCTCGGCCCTGGCCATCGTCAACGCCAAGGACCGCATCCCGGGCGTGTCGTTCATCGCCGACGCCGACCTTCGGAACTACTGGCAGGACGCCGACCACGTGCGCGGCGTCTGGCGGCGCACCAGCCTCGTCAGCTACCGCACGGCCGAGCCGGTGTGGGAAACCATCCTCGACCTCGACGCCCTGGCCAAGGCCGAGGGCAAGAACTGGGTCTGGAAAGGCGCCGACTGCCTGGCCCCGGAAAGCCGGTATTGCCTGGTCTCGCTGTCGAACGGCGGCAAGGACGCGGTGGTCGTGCGCGAGTACGACACCGTCGCCAAGACCTTCGTCGAGGGCGGCTTCACCCTGCCCGAGGGCAAGCACCGCATCGACTGGCTGGACAAGGACACCCTGATCGTCGCCACCGACTGGACGCCCGGCGAGGTCACGACCTCGGGCTATCCCTACGTGGTCAAGCTGGTCAAACGCGGTCAGCCCCTGGCGGCCGCCAAGGAGATCTACCGCGGCGCCAAGGACGACGGCGGCTATGGCGTCTCTCCCTTCGCCCTGCGCGATCATGACGGCGTGGTGCAGGCGGTGTTCGTGCTGCGCCCGCTCGACACCTTCAACGCCGAGACCCACCTGGTGGTCGGCGACAAGACGGTGAAGCTGCCCTTCCCGCTGAAGTCGTCGATCCAGGCCCTGGTCAAGGGTCAGCTGGTGTTCAGCGTCGAGCAGGACTGGGCCGAGCAGGGCCTGAAGACCGGTGACCTGGCCGCCTTCGACCTCGCCGCGCTGAAGGCCGACGCCACGAAGGCCAAGGCTACCCTGATCCTGCATCCGACCGCGCGCGAGTCCGTCCAGGGCGTCACCGCCACCCGCGACCGGCTGGTCGTGGCCCTGTTCGAGAACGTCAAGGGCGCGGCCTACGCCTACGACTTCAAGGGCGGCGCCTGGGGTCGGACCAAGCTGGCCCTGCCGGCCAATTCGACGGTCAGCCTCGGTTCGGCCTCCGACAAGGACGACCGCCTGTTCGTCAGCGTGACCGGCTACCTGACCCCGACCACCTACTGGCTGGCCGACGCGGCCACCGGCAAGCTCGACCAGGTCAAGGCCGCCCCGGCCAAGTTCGACGCCTCGACCCACGTGGTCGAGCAGTTCGAGGCCACCTCGAAGGACGGCACCAAGATCCCGTACTTCCTGGTCCGCCCCAAGGGCATCAAGTACGACGGCTCGACCCCGACCCTGCTCTACGCCTATGGCGGCTTCCAGGCCTCGATGACGCCGGGCTACTCGGCGACCACCGGCAAGTTGTGGCTCGAGCGCGGCGGGGCCTATGTCGTGGCCAACATCCGAGGCGGCGGCGAGTTCGGCCCCAGCTGGCACGAGCAGGGCCTGAAGGCCAACCGCCAGCGGGTCTATGACGACTTCTTCGCGGTCTCCGAGGACCTGATCGCCCGCAAGATCACCTCGCCGCGTCGCCTGGGCGTCATGGGCGGATCGAACGGCGGCCTGCTGATGGGCGTGGCCCTGACCCAGCGTCCGGAGCTCTACAACGCCATCGTCATCCAGGTGCCGCTGTTCGACATGGTCCGCTACAGCCAGATCGGCGCGGGCTCGTCGTGGATGGGCGAATATGGCGATCCGCAGATCCCGTCCGACCTGGCGGTGATCGAGAAGTACTCGCCCTACCAGAACCTCAAGGCCGGCCAGAAGTACCCCGAGGTGTTCATCGAGACCTCGACCAAGGACGACCGCGTCCACCCCGCCCACGCCCGCAAGGCGGCGGCCAAGCTCGAGGCCCTGGGCTATCCGGTGCTGTACTACGAGAACGTCGACGGCGGCCACGCGGCCAGCGCCAACCTGGCCGAGACCGCCCGCCGGGTGTCGCTGGAATACACGTATCTGACCCGCAAACTGATGGATTGACGCGGCAAGCCCAAGGTTGGGCGATGTAAACCGGAACGCAATCTCTGGGCGTCATGATCCGGGCTGACCTTTTTCGAAGGTCCGGATCAGCGCTCGGGGGGCGCCCGTGAAGATCGACGTCATCCAGGCCCTGCAGTTATCGCCGGAGGACGGCCAGCGCTGGATCGCCCTCCAGGCGCTGCAGCCCCGTCTCGACTCTCCTTTCCTGTCTCCCGAATGGGCCAAGGCCGTCGCCACGGCCCAGGGCGAAAAGGGCGAGCGGGTGAAGGTGGCCATCATCCGCGACGACGACGGCCACGCCCTGGCCTATCTGCCCGTGCGGGTGAAGGCGGGCGTGGCCATGCCGGCCGGCGCGCCGATGTGCGACTATCAGGCCCTGGTCTCGACCCCCGACGTGGCGGTCGACCCGCGCCGGCTGCTGGCCGCCCTGAAGGCCCAGCGCCTGGATTTCTGCCACATGCTGGCCGATGACGAGACCCTGGCCCGCCACGGCCGCGGCCAGGCCGACTCGTGGATCGTCGACGTCTCCGCCGGCTACGACGCCTATGCCGCCGACCGCAAGACGTCTGGGGTGGGCGTGCTCAAGGACATCGACAAGAAGCGCCGCAAGGTCGAGCGCGAGGTCGGTCCGACCCGCTTTACCGCCATGTCGGACAGCCGCGTCGACTTCGACCAGCTGATCGCCTGGAAGCGCGAGCAATTGCTGGCCACCGGCCAGACCGACCTCTTCAAGACCGACTGGGTCGGCCGCCTGGTCGACGACCTGTTCGCCCGCCGCGACGCGGATTTCGGCGGCGGTCTCTACACCCTTCATTTCGGCGACGAGCTGGCGGCCGTGCACCTGCATCTTCGCGGGGCCCATACGATCCACGGCTGGCTGATCGCCCACAACGCCAAGTTCGACCGCTATTCGCCCGGCCTGCTGCTGTTCCAGGACATCCTGAAAAGCATGGACGGCGGCCCCTATACCCGGCTCGACCTCGGCACCGGGGACTACCGCTTCAAGCGCGAGCTCTCCAACGCCCGCCAGACCGTGGTGTTCGGCTTCTACGGCGCGCCCTCCCCGGCCACCTTCGTTCGCTCGGCCGCCTGGGGCGTGCGCCAAGTCGCCGAGGCCCTGCCGCTGGGCCGGATGTCGCAACTGCCGGGCAAGGCCATGCGCCGCATCGACCTGCTGCGCGGGCTGCACTGAGTCTCTGCTTTTCCCGTCATTCCCGCCCCTGTGGCGGGACCCCCTGGTTCCGCTCGCACCTGCAGCGCCAGCGGACTGCTCGGCAGTCCGCCCCACCCGCCCCTGCGGCTGACAGAGGGTTTCTCCCCACAAGGATGAGAATGAAGGGAGCGAGAGCGACGCTCTGCGCGCCCTACCGCCCGATGAACCGCCGCACCACGATCAGGCCGCCGCGGTATTCGTCCTGCTGTCCGAAGCGCTCGATCAGCGGGCTGTCGGCGGCTTCGCCCAGGATGCGTTCGTAGTTGGCGAAGGTGCCGACCGCGTACTTGTCGCCGATCGGGGTCATCATCAGGAAGGCCAGACCCACCTGGTTCAGGCCGGCCTTGGGCTCGTATTGCATGAGGCTCGGCACGGCCGCCACGTCCTTGGCTGACACGCCGTAGAAGGTGCGGTTGGTTTTCTTGTCCCCGCCGCGGGCGTAGAGCATCGATTGCAGCAGGCCCACGGGCGTGACGTCCTGGCGCGAGACCGAGCCCCAGACGTCCCAGCCATCGGACACGCCGGTGACGTCATGGCCGACGCGGCCGCCGACCACCCAGTCCTTCCAGGTGCGCTTGTAGGCGTAGAGCGCTAGGTCCGCGCCGGTGTCGGGGCTCTCGATGCCGCTGGAGCTGTCGTCGGGGCCGCCCCAGCGCGGGCGCAGCTGCACGCCGGCCCGCAGGTCGTCCTGCTTGACGACATTGTAGCCCAGGCCGTCGAGGCCGTTGGCGTAGACCTTGTCCTTCCAGGTGGCGCTGCCCCAGAGGGTGAAGTTGGTCTTGTGCGGATCCTTGCCGCCGGGGCTGAAGCCATAGACGGGACCGCCGCCGACATCGACCTCCCAGGTCGAGGGGGCTTCGATGTCCTTGTAGGGCAGGGCCTGGGCCAGGGCGCTGGCGGGCAGGATGAAGGCGGCGGCCGCCAGCAGGGCGGGCAGGAGCTTGGTCGACATGGAGTCCTTGCGATCAGACCAGAAACGGGACCCCAATCCCTGACCGCATCCCGTCGAACGCGTTCAATGAGCCCATAATCCTCCGCAGGCGGAAAGGCAAAGCCTGGCCGACCCTTGGCCGCGCGGTTCCACTCGCATCGTGTCTTCCCGGCCGCAACCCCGCAATCGACTCGAAATCCTTGCCTTTTCCACAGTCCTCCCGCATAAGCGCTCGCTTCCGGCGCTTCATCAGCAGCGCCTCCACCGTCACGACCCCGCCCCGGTAGCCCGGGATCCCACGCGGACGAGGACGGCGAGGACCCCCGTCGACGTTATCGTCCACGGGGGCTGATTGCGTTTGGTCTGTAGTTTTAACCAGGGTTCGACATGTTCGACGGCCTTACAGAGCGACTTTCAGGGGTCTTCGACCGCCTCGGCGGTCGCGGCGTGCTGTCCGAAAAGGACATCGACGAAGCCCTGCGCGAAGTCCGCGTCGCCCTGCTGGAAGCCGACGTCGCCCTGCCGGTGGTCAAGGACTTCATCGCCAAGGCCAAGGAAAGCGCCGGCGGCGAAGCGGTCATCCGTTCGGTCAAGCCGGCCGACCAGGTGGTCAAGATCGTCTATGACGGCCTGGTCGAGATGCTGGGCGGGGAGGTTCCCACCGGGCTGAACCTGGCCCTGAACCCGCCGACCATCATCCTGATGGCCGGCCTGCAGGGCTCGGGCAAGACCACCACGACCGGCAAGCTGGCGCTGCGTCTGAGCAAGACCGAGCGCAAGAAGGTGCTGGTCGCCTCGCTCGACACCCGCCGCCCGGCGGCCATGGAGCAGCTGGCGACCCTGGCCCAGCAGGTCGGCGTCGAGAGCCTGCCGATCGTCGCCGGCCAGAGCGCCACGGACATCGCCAAGCGCGCCATGACGGCCGCCCGCCTCAGCGGCTACGACGTCCTGATCCTCGACACCGCCGGCCGCACCACGCTGGACGAGGCGATGATGAGCGAAGCGGCGGAAATCGCCCGCATCGCCAATCCGTCCGAGACCCTGCTGGTCGCCGACAGCCTGACCGGCCAGGACGCCGTGCGCACGGCCAAGGCCTTCCACGAGCGCCTGCCGCTGACCGGCCTGATCCTGACCCGCGCCGATGGCGATGGCCGCGGCGGCGCCGCGCTGTCGATGCGCCACGTCACCGGCCTGCCGATCAAGTTCCTTGGCGCCGGCGAGAAGATCGACCAGCTCGACGTCTTCGACGCCCGTCGCGTCGCCGGCCGGATCCTGGGCCAGGGCGACGTCGTCGCGCTGGTCGAGAAGGCTGCCGCCGACCTCGACCAGGCCGAAGCCGAGCGCATGGCCAAGAAGCTGGCCAAGGGCCAGTTCGACCTCAACGACCTGTCGGCCCAGCTGTCCCAGATGCAGAAGATGGGCGGCATGGAAGGCATCATGGGCCTCCTGCCGGGCGTCCAGAAGGTCAAGAAGCAGATCGCCGAAAGCGGCATCGACGACAGCATCTTCCGCCGCCAGCAGGCGATCATCAGCTCGATGACCAAGCTGGAGCGCAAGAAGCCCGACGTGCTGGCCGCCTCGCGCAAGCGCCGCATCGCGGCCGGCGCCGGCGTCGACGTGGCCGAGGTCAATCGCCTGCTCAAGCAGCACCGCCAGATGGCCGACATGTTCAAGGCCATGTCCAAGGACGGCGGCAAGGGCCTGGCCCGCATGGCCGGCATGCTCGGCGGCGGCGACGCGGCCCGTCTGAAATCCCTCGGCGGCGGCAAGATGCCCGCCGCCGATCCCAATGCGACGGGAGGCCAAGGCCTCTCGGGGCTGCCCGGTCTGCCGGGCCTCGGGGGCGGGGCCAACCCGCTCTCCGGCCTGGGCGGCCTGCCGCCCGGCTTCAATCCGTTCAAGAAAAAATAGCTTTAGATCCAAGGACTAACGAAAATGCTGAAGATCCGTCTCGCCCGTGGCGGCGCCAAGAAGCGCCCGTACTACTCGATCGTCATCGCTGACAGCCACTCGCCCCGCGATGGCCGCTTCATCGAGAAGGTCGGCACCTACAACCCGCTCCTCAAGAAGGACGACCCGGCTCGCGTGACCCTGAAGGTCGAGTCGATCCAGGAGTGGCTCAAGAAGGGCGCCCAGCCGACCGACCGCGTCGCGCGCTTCCTGGCCGCCCAAGGCCTGTCGACCTGGACCGCCGGCAACAACCCGAACAAGGGCGAGCCGGGCAAGAAGGCCAAGGAACGCACCGCCGAGCGCGCCCAGCGCGAAGAAGAGCGCGCCGCCGCCGAAGCCCAGGCCAAGGAAGACGCCAAGGCCGCCGCTGAAGCCGCCGCCGCCGCGGCCGCCGAAGCCGCCGCTGCTCCGGCTCCGGTCGAAGAAGCCGCCGCTGAAGAAGCCCCGGCCGCCGAGGCCCCGGCCGAAGAAGCTTCGGAAGGCTAATCCCTTCCGGCGTTCTGCGTGGTCCTCGCCCTTCGACAAGCTCAGGGTGAGGACCATAGCCGGCGTCACTATAGAAACCCTCACCCTGAGCTTGTCGAAGGACGAGGGTTTCTCTTCTCTACAAACGCCTCCCGGCTTCGTCCGGAAAGTTTCCCGTCGATGCCCATCTCTCCCGATGACCCGTTGATCCTGGTCGGCCGCGTGGCCGGCGGCTTTGGCGTGCGCGGCGAGGTTCGGATCTCGACCTATACCGAAGAGCCGATGGCCCTGAAGGGCTTCAAGCGGCTCCTGCGCCAGGACGGCGGGGTCGCCCTGAGCCTCGCCTCCGCCCGTCCGGTCAAGGACGGCCTGATCTGCCGCTGCGCGGAGATCACCACCAAGGAGGCCGCCGACGCCCTGCGCGGCCTCAAGCTGTTCGTCCCGCGCTCGGCCCTGCCCGAGCCTGACGAGGACGAGTTCTACCTCACCGACCTGATCGGCCTGGCCGTGCGCCACATCGCCACCGGCGAGGACCTGGGCAAGATCAAGAGCGTCCAGGATTTCGGGGCTGGCGACCTGCTCGAGATCATCCCGCCCCTGGGTGGACAGACCTGGTACCTGCCCTTCACCCGCGCCGCCGCGCCCGAGGTGAAGCTGGCCGAACGCGTCGTCCTGGCCGATCCGCCGAACCTGGTGGGCGAGCCCGAGGGGCCGTCCGAAGAGGACTTCGGCGAAGAGGACTAGGCGCGTCTCAGGCGGTCCACGTCTCGTTGAAGACCCGCCGGAAATTGCCGCCGAGCACCTTCTCCACCGTCCGACTGGAATAGCCCTTCTTGCAGAGCGCGTCGGCGATGACCGCGCAGCGATCGGGCCGGTTCAGTTCGGTGACGAACGGCGGCGGGCCTTCGCCCGGGGCGGCGACGCCGGCGGCCTTGCGCTGTTCCAGGCTCTTGTTCCACTCGGCCAGGCTTTCGGGCGAAGTGTCGAAGGGCCACAGCAGGGCGTCGCTGCCGATGCCGACATGGTCCTCGCCGCAGACCTTCAGGGCGTGGGTCAGGTGGGCCAGATAGACCTCCAGCGAAGGCTGGGCCGGCGCGGTCGTCAGGTAGCTGAGCTCGTATATCCCGATCACCCCGCCCCGCTTGGCCAGGGCGCGCATCAGCGTGTCGGACTTGTTGCGCGGGTGGGCGTGCACGGCGCTGCTGCCGGCATGGGTGATCAGCACCGGCTTGGTCGAGGCCTCGATGGCGGCGAGGCTCGATGTCTCGTCGCTGTGGCTGACGTCGACGGTCACGCCTTTGGCGTTCATCCGCTCGACCGCTTGGCGGCCCAGGGCGGTGAGGCCCATGGACTGCGGCGACATCGTGCCCGAGGCGAACGGCGTGGTGCGATTGTAGCTGAGGCCCATGATCAGCACGCCGAGGCCGCGGAACTGGTCGATGGCGGCCAGGTCGCCCTCCAGCATCTCGGCCGCCTCGAACGAATAGATCACGCCCAGCCGGCCCGAGGCCTTGGCGCGGGCGAAGTCGGCCGGGCCGGTGATCTTCATGTAGAGGTCGGGATTGAGGGCGACGGCCTTGTCGAAGCCGGCGATGCTTTCGACCACCTCGGCCCGCGTCTCGCCGCCCGAACCACCGATCGTCATCTTGGCCGCCGTCAGCCCCGAGGCCCGGATGAGGTCGCGGGTTTCCTTGTCCAGCGGCTTCTCGTCGTCGATGGGCAGCATCAGGTTGCCGTTGATCACGACGGCGTCACGATAGAGAGCCGCCGCCGAGGGCGCCGCGAAGGCGGATCGGGGCAGGCAGGCCAGGACGGGCAGGGCGCCCAGCAGGGCGCGGCGCGAGGGGGTCATAATCGACGATCTCCGTTCGCCGGAATCTATGTAGGCGCCTACGGATATGTCAATCGGGTTCCTGGTCGGTCTCCGTCCGGGCCATGATCCGATCGAACATCGAGCGCTCGTCCAGAGCGTCGTCCAGCCGGTCGAGCAGGCGGGTCAGTTCCCCGGCTTCGGCGTCGAGCTCGCGGGCGGCGCCGTTGAAGGCGTTCCACAGCGGTGTCAGCCGCGCCGCCAGGGTCCTGCCTTCGTCGGTCAGATCCAGCAGGCGCCGGCGGCCGTCCTCGACGGCGGCGACCGAGGCGACGATCCCGGCTTTTTCCATCGACCGGCTGGTCTCGCTGACCGAGACGTGGGTGATGTGCAGGATGGCGGCGATCTCGCCCACCGCCATTGGCCGGCCATGCTCGACCAGCTGGCGCATCACGCCGTACCAGCGCTGCTCGAAGCGCACGCCGTGGGCGGCGTAGACCCGGGCGCCGTCCCGGTCGAGGCGTTCGGACGCCCGCCGCAGCCGCGCGGCCAGGGCGGCGCCGCCGAAACCGCGGCTGTAGTCGGGATCTTCGGACATCGGCGAACCTGGTTGAAGAGCGTTCGAGGCGCGAGCGGGGTGGTCATCGCCCTTATCGGTTTGTCTTCCTCGGCGGAAGTCCGCGCGGACCTGCATGGACGTCTCGCCGCCTCGTCGGCTAGGCTGGCGGCATGATCCGCCTGTTCACCGCGATCGCCCTGCCGCCCGAAATCGGCGGCCCGCTGCAATCTCGCCAGTCCGGCATAGAAGGCGCCCACTGGCGGCCGCTGGAAGCCCTGCACGTCACGCTGCGCTTCATCGGCGACGTGCAGGAGACCGACGCGGCCGACCTCGACGAAGCGCTTTCGGAGATCGAGGCTCCGGCCTTCGACCTGGAGCTGAAGGGCGCGGGCCATTTCGGCGAGGGCGTCGAGATGCACGCCGTCTGGGCCGGGGTCGAGGACCAGCCGCTGCTGCGCCGCCTGCAGAAGGCCAATGAAAGCGCCGCCCGCCATGTCGGCCTCAAGCCCGAGACCCGGGGCTACCTGCCGCACGTCACCCTGGCCTATCTGAAGCGCGCCACGGTTCCCGAGGTCGGCGCCTGGGTCCAGCGCCACAACCTGCTGCACTCGCCGCCGTTCCGCGTCGATCGGTTCGGCCTCTATTCCAGCTGGCAGACCAAGGAAGGCTCGGCCTACCGGCTGGAGCGGGAGTATCCGCTTCAAGGCTGAGGCGGGTCATACTTCTCCAGTCTGGACTACTTGGTCCGTGCATCCCCGCGAAGGCGGGGATCCAAGCCGCGTCGGGGATGATCCACGATCAGCGCCTCACCCTGAAGATCAGCTTGGATCCCCGCCTTCGCGGGGAAGATCGGATTTGGGTGACCTTCTGCCTCCACTCCAAAGCCCAGAACGAAAAACGCCCCGCCCGGCTTTCACCGGACGGGGCGTCTTCAGTTCAGCTCAAGAGAGCGATCAGGCGCCCGGCGGGACCGGGAAGCCGCGATCGCGCATCAGGGCGCCGATCTTGACGTCGCGGCCGCGGAAGGCGCGGAACTGCTCTGCCGGATCGACCGAGTTGCCCTTCGACATGATCGTCTTGATCAGGCGCTGGCCGGTGGGCTTGTCGTAGAAGCCGCCCGGCGCCTCCTGGAAGGCCTCGGCGACGTCGGCGGTCAGGGTGTCGGCCCACAGATAGCTGTAGTAGCCGGCCGAATAGCCGTCGCCCGAGAACACGTGACCGAACTGCGGCGTACGGTGCCGCATGACGATCTCCTTGGGCATGTTCAGCTTGGCCAGCTCTTCGCGCTCGAACTTGTCCGGATCGATGTCGACGCCGCCCGCGAGGTGCAGCTTCATGTCGATCAGGGCGCTGGCCAGGTACTCGGTGGTGTCGAAGCCCTGGTTGAAGGTCGAGGCCTTCTTGATCTTGTCGACCAGGGCCTGCGGGATCGGTTCGCCCGTCTTGTAGTGGACGCAGAACTTGTTGAGCACCTCGGGCGTCGACAGCCAGTGCTCGTTCAGCTGGCTGGGGAACTCGACATAGTCGCGGGCGACGTTGGTGCCCGAGACGGTCGGATAGGTGACGTCGCTATTGAGGCCGTGGATGGCGTGGCCGAACTCGTGGAACAGGGTGTTGGCGTCGTCCCACGAGATCAGCACCGGCTCGCCGGGCTTGCCCTCGATGAAGTTGGAGTTGTTGGAGACGATCGTCGAGATCGGCTTCTTGAAGCGCTCCTGGTTGCGGTAGGCGTTCATCCAGGCGCCCGAGCGCTTGCCCTGGCGGGCATAGGGGTCGAAGTACCACAGGCCCACGTGCTTGCCGTCGCGGACGACCTCGTAGACGGTCATGGTCGGGTGGTAGACGGGCAGGCCGTCGACCTTCTTGAACTCGAAGCCGTAGACTTGGCCGGCGGCCCAGAACATGCCCTCGCGCAGCTTCTCCAGCTGCATGTACGGCTTCACCTCGTTCATATCGAGGTCGTACTTCGCCTTGCGGACCTTCTCGGCGTAGTAGCGATAGTCCCACGGCTCGATCTTGAAGCCGCCGCCTTCGGCGTCGACGATCGCCTGCATGTCGGCGACGTCCTTGGCGACCTGGGCGATGGCCGGGGTCCAGACGGCTTCCATCAGGGCCATGGCCTTGTCGGGCGTCTTGGCCATGGCGTTCTCGAGGCGCCAGTGGGCGTGGGTCGCAAAGCCCAGCAGCTTGGCGCGCTCGGCCCGCAGCTTGAGGATCTTGGCGATCAGGGCGTTGTTGTCGGTGGCGCCGCCGTTGTCGCCGCGGTTGACGAAGGCCTTCCAGACCTTTTCGCGGGTGGCGCGCACCGGCGAGTTGGTCAGGTAGGGGTCCACGCTGGAGCGCGTGTTGACGATGATGTTCTTGCCGGGAAGCTTGCGCTGCTCGGCGCTGGAGGCCGTCGCGCCCTTGATGGCGTCGGGCAGGCCGGCCAGGTCGGCTTCGGTCAGCTCGATATAGGTCTCTTCGTCGGCCAGCAGGTTCTGGCTGAACTTGGTGAACAGGCCCGACAGCTCGGTGTTGATGGCCGCGACCCGGGCCTTGGCGGCGGGGGCCAGCTTGGCGCCCGAGCGCACGAAGTTGGTATAGTAGATCCAGACCAGACGCTGCTGCTCAGCCGTCAGCTTGGCCTTCTCGGGGCTGTTGTAGACCGCCTCGATGCGGGCGAAGAGCGCGGCGTTCTGGGTGATCTTGTCGCCGATCTCCGAGAACTTGGCGTCGATCGCCGGCTCGATGGCCTGGTACTCCGGCGAGCTCATGTTCGAGCCCCAGATGCCGTAGTAGCAGCCGACGTCGGCCAGGGTGCGGCCGGTGTCTTCCAACGCCGCGATGGTGTTGGCGAAGGTCGGCTTGTCCTTGTTGGCGGCGATGGCGTCGACCTCGGCCAGGTTCCTGGCGATCGCGGTGTCGACCGCGGCCGTCAGGTCGGAGACCTTCATCTTGTCGAAGGCAGGGACGCCGCCGTACGGGCCGGTCCAGGGAGCGAGCAAGGGATTGGTCTCCGCGGCGAAGGAAAGGGCGGGCGCGGCGGCGCTCGCGGCGGCGGCCGCGGCGGTCGAAAGCAGGAAGGTGCGACGTTGCACGGATGGCTCTCCGTTGAGTGTGGCCGGACCCTAGGCCATGCCCGTGCCCCCGTCACATGACAGGACCGTAACCTTTTCAAAGCCGACGTCTTTTCGGCCGCGCGAGCGCATGGACGGAGGCCCCCGGCGCGGCTAATGCTCAGGCCATGACCATCGGCGTATTCGACTCCGGCGTGGGCGGCCTCAGCGTCCACCGCGCCCTCGTGCAGCGTCTGCCGCAGGCGGACTTCGTCTATCTGGCCGACCAGGCCAACGCACCCTATGGCGGCAAGTCCGGCGAGGAGATCGTCGATCTCACGCGGGCCGGCTGCGAGCGCCTGTTCGAGGCCGGCGCCAGCCTGGTGGTCCTGGCCTGCAACACCGCCAGCGCCATCGCCCTTCGCCGGCTGCAGCAGACCTGGCTGCCGGGCTATCGCAAGTCGCTGGGCCGGCCGATCAATATCCTGGGCATCATCGTGCCGACCATCGAGGCTGCCACCGGCCTGCCCTGGGAGCACGAGGCCGAGCGCCGCGGCGACAAGGTCGAGCAGCTGGACGTGCTGGGGGTGTTTTCCACCCAGGGCACGACCAATTCGCGCGTCTACGAGATCGAGATCGACAAGCGCAAGCAGGACCTGGCGGTGTTTTCCCAGCCCTGTCCCGACCTGGTGCCGATGATCGAGGCCGACGCCGGCGTGGTGGACCTGGCCAAGGCCGTCGAGGGCTATGTCCAGGCGCTGAAGACCCGCATCGGCCGCTATCCCGACCGTGCCGTACTGGGCTGCACCCACTACGAGATCATCGCCGACATCTTCCGCGCCGCCCTGCCGGCCGGCACCCCGGTGATCCACCAGCCGGCGTCCACTGCGGACTCCCTGGAGCGCTACCTCGAACGCCATCCCGAGTACGACCCCGGCACGGGCGGCGGCCGGGTGTTCCTGACGACGGGTCATCCTGGCCCGCAGAACGGCTTGGTGCAGAGCTTTTGGGGCGGCCCGCTGGTGTTCGAGAAGGCGTAGGCGGGAGCGGGCGCTCTTGCTCGCACCCTGAGGTTGCTTTCAAATCTGACCACGGAACGACCTTAGGGAGTTGTCGTGGGCCTCAGGGAACATCCGGACACCGGAACAGTGCTGATGTGCGATTTCGGCGGCGGCTTTCGCGTGCCGGAAATGGTCAAGCGCCGGCCGGTAGTCGTGATCAGCCCGAAGATCCGCAACAGGCCGGGTCTTTGTACGGTTGTGCCGCTCAGCACGACGGCCCCTGCTCCTCGCATGGCCTATCACTGCCAGATCGAAATCGAGCCGCCCTTGCCAGAACGCTTTGTGAGTTCAGGTCTTTGGGTAAAGGGCGATATGATTTGTACCGTCTCTTTGGAACGACTGGATTTCATCCGAACCGGAAAACGCGAAGACGGAAGTCGAAAATACTACTTTCACCGGTTGGATAGACAAACCATGTCTGAAATCCGAGGACGTGTCCTGGTGGGACTCGGCCTCTCTCACTTGACAAAACACCTCTGAAATTCTACTTATGTTTCGTTAGCGGCTCTGGCTTGGCCATCCGCGTCTAAGACCCCTTCGGGGGCCGTCGTGGAGCGTGGCGACACCAAGCCATTTCACGGCGTAGATCAAACCCCGCCCGTGCGGGGTTTTTTCTTGCCCGCCAATTCGTGGCGGCGCTTGATCCCGGAACGCCCCTTCCGGAGACGCGCCATGAAGCTCGCCGCCCCCGTTTTCGCCGTCCTGACACTGCTGGCCGCCGGCGGCGCGCGGGCCGAGGTGGTCGACGCCCAGCCGAACGGGTTCGAGACCCGGCGCGCCGTGGTCATCGCCAAGCCGGCCGCCGAGGTCTGGGCGGCGCTGGTGCAGCCTTCGAAGTGGTGGAATTCGTCCCACACCTGGTCGGGCTCGGCGGCGAACCTGTCGCTGGGCGCGGCCTCGGGGGCGTGTTTCTGCGAGAAGATGCCCAATGGCGGCTCGGTGCTGCACATGACCACGGTCAACGCCCAGCCCGGCAAGCAGCTGACGCTGTTCGGGGGCCTGGGTCCGCTGCAGATGTCCGGCGCCAGCGGCCACCTGGTCTGGGCCCTGGCCGAAGCCGACGGCAGGACCACCCTGACCTGGACCTACGACGTCGGCGGCTACCGCAAGGGCGGGCTCGACAAGATCGCCCCGGCCGTCGACCAGGTGCTGGCCGAGCAGCAGGATCGGCTGAAGGCTTATGTGGAGACCGGCAAGGCGGGGTAGGGGCCGCTACCTTATCCTCATTCTCACGTCATTCCCGCCCTTGTGGCGGGAACCCCTAGTTCCGCTCGCAAGTGAAGCTCAAGCGGACCGCTGGCGGTCCGCCCCATCCGCCCTTGCGGCTGATAGAGAGGTTCCCGCCACAAGGGCGGGAATGACGAGAGGATAGAAGGGCTAGTTCGGCGACGTCACCGTCGCCCCCTGCGCCCGCAGCCGGTCCAGCACGCCATTCCTCGGCAGCAGGAACGCCAGGTCCACCACCGCCACGGTCACGCCCGGACGCGCCAGCGCCTCCGACAGCGCCTTGGCCGACTGGCCGATCTGGTCGTCAAGCAGGCCAGCCCCGCCGGGCGCGCGCAGCAGGCAGCGCTGGGCGGCGCTGGCGGAATAGCGGGCGCGGACGGCGGCGATGTCGCCGTCGGCCCAGTCCTGGCCCAGGGTGCGCCAGCGCGGGGCCTCGTAGTCGACCTCGTCGAGGGCGTCCTTCAGGCAGGCCAGGTTGGCCTCGTCCGACAGCTTGCCGGCCGCGCCCAGCACGGGCCCCAGGCGATACTGGCTCATCGCCTTGACCTTGACGCCCTTGGCTTTCGCCATCCGCTCGATGGTGCTGACCGGCTTGGCCTCCGACAGGCCCGCCGCCTGGCGGAAGTCCGACAGCACCAGGAAACCCGCCACCGCCGGCTTCCAGTCCTTGTAGGGAATGGCCGTGCGCCGGGCCTGGGTGCGGGCGTTGATGAAGCGCGCCTTCAGGTCGGGCGGCAGGCGGTCTTCCAGCTTCTTGCCGAAGCCCTGCCGCACCCCGCCGCCACCGGTCAGCATGAACTTGGTGATCTGCATCGGCCCCACCGAGGCCTCGGGCGGCAAGAGCACGAGACCGGCCTGGTCGAGGGCGCGGTTGAGCCGCGGGCTGTCCCACTTCAGCTGGTGCGGCAGGGGCGCGGCCGAGCCGAGCACATAGAGCTTGGCGCCGTTCTTCTCGACCAGCCACAGGGCCGGACCGGGCGGACGGGCGACGACCAGCAGTTCCTCGACCACCGCGCTGCCGGGATCGGCGGGCTGCAGCTCGACGGTCGGCTCCTGGGCCAGGGCCGGCGCGGCCAGAACGACCAGAAGGGCGGCGATGGGGGCGATCCTCGAAACGGCCATGCGTCCTCCTCCTGCGGGCGGAAAAGACATAGTGCACGTCGGCGAATGGCGAAACGGGGGCGTGGCTTGCGTGAGCCCCCGGCGCATGGCTGTCTGCGCGCGTCGCTCGGCGACCTGGGAGGGGAAGACATGCGCAAACTGATGAGCGCGGCCTGCGTGGCCGCCGTGCTGGCCGGAGCGATGACTTCGCCGGTCCTGGCCCAGGCCCAAACCCCGGCCGCCGCCGCGGCGCCCTCCCCCGCTGCTCAGGCCCTGAAGACCCTGATCGACGAGCACTGGGCCTGGTGGCTGAAGGGCTCGCCGCTGCAAGCCACCCTGCTGGGCGTGCGCACCTATGACGACCAGCTGGACGATCCGTCCCTGGCCTTTGCCGACCGCCGCGCCGCCGAAGCGGCCGCCTTCCAGAAGCGCCTGGAGGCCATCCCCGACGCCGGCCTTTCCCAGCCCGACCGGGTCAACAAGGCCATCCTGCACCGGATGCTGGCCGAGCAGGTCGAGGGCAACGGCTTTGGCCAGCGCACCATGCTGTTCTCCAGCATCGGCAGCTGGCACCAGTCTTTCGCCGCCCTGCCCGACATGCTGCCGTTCTTCACCAAGGCCGATTACGACAGCTACCTGACGCGGCTCGACCTCTATCCGGCCTACAACGCCGCCGCGATCGCCACGGTGCGCGACGGACTGAACAAGGGCTACGTCCAGCCCTGCGCGCCGATGAAGGCCTTCGGGGCGACGATCACCGCCTCGATCGCCAAGGATCCGGAGGCCTCGGCCTTCTACAAGCCGTTCAAGGCCAAGAAGCCCTCGACGATCAGCGACGCCGACTGGGCGACCATGCAGGCCCGGGCCAAGGCGGCGATCACCGGCAAGATCAATCCCGCCTACCAGGCGCTGTCGGACTTCTACGAGAAGGACTACGCGCCCAAGTGCCGGACGACCGTCGCCGCCAGCGCCCTGCCCCAGGGTCCGGCCTGGTATGCCTACCAGGTGCGGCTGATGACCACCACGACCCGCACGCCCGACGAGATCCACCAGTTGGGCCTTTCGGAAGTGGCCCGCATCCGCGCCGAGATGGACGAGGTCGCCCGCAAGAGCGGCATCGCCCCGGACCGCAAGGCCTTCATCGACAAGCTGCGCACCGATCCCAAGTACTACGCCAAGACCCCAGGCGAGCTGATGCGCGAGGCGACCTTCCTGGCCAAGACCATCGACGGCTGGATGCCCAAGCTGTTCGGAACCCTGCCCCGCCTGCCCTACACGGTGCGCGAGATCCCCGCCGAGATCGCCGAGGGCAACACCACCGCCTATTACAACGCCGGCTTCGCCAGCACCGGCGCGCCGGGGGTCTATTTCGTCAACACCACCCACCTGGACCAGCGGCCGCTCTACGAGATGCCGGCCCTGACGGTGCACGAGGCCGTGCCCGGCCATCACCACCAGATCGCCCTGCAGCAGGAACTGGACCTGCCGGAGTTCCGCAAGAACGCGGCCTTCTTCACCGCCTTCGTCGAGGGCTGGGGGCTCTATTCCGAGCGCCTGGGCATCGAGATGGGCCTCTACGACACCCCCGAGAAGGACATGGGCCGCCTGTCCTACGAGATGTGGCGCGCCTGCCGGCTGGTGGTCGACACCGGCATCCATTCCAAGGGCTGGACCCGCGACCAGGCCATCGCCTTCATGCTGGAAAACACCGCCCTGACCCGCACCAATATCGAGGCCGAGGTCGACCGCTACATCACCTGGCCCGGCCAGGCCCTGGCCTACAAGCTGGGCGAACTGAAGATCCGCGAGCTGCGGGCCCGGGCCGAGACGGCCCTGGGTCCGAAGTTCGACATCCGCGGCTTCCACGACGCGGTGCTCAAGAACGGCGCCGTGCCGCTGGACGTGCTGGAGGCGCAGGTGGACGCCTGGATCGCGGAGAAGAAGGCGGCCTAAGGATCGGTGGAGCTGCTTTCACCGTAAAATCCCCGCGAAAGCGGGGACCCAGGTGTTTTATCGTCGAGCACCGAGGGTTTCAGAAAAAGCCTGGGTCCCCGCTTTCGCGGGGATTTTACGGATTTGGGCCGGCAAAGCGGCGGCTGCCCGCAACACCCTCTCGATAAACCATGCGGCGCTGCACAATGACACAGCGTTACGCGCTTGATCTTTGGACGAAGTCGTCCATTTATCCCCCGTCGCGTCCGCCTGGCGAATAGTCGCCGCATCCGGACGCCCTCCTTTCTGCAGGATCAGGCCATGGCCGAGGCGAAGAAGAAGAAGCTGGTTCCGCTGCTGGCAGCCGGCGTCGCGGGCGTGGCCATCCTGGTCGGCGGGGTGTTCTGGTACATCGACAAGCAGCGCTTCGAGAGCACCGACAACGCCTTCGTCCAGGCCGACACCGTCTCGGTCAGCCCGCAAGTCACCGGCTACATCGTCCAGGTCCTGGTCGCCGACAACCAGCGGGTCGAGGCCGGTCAGGTGCTGGCCAAGATCGATCCCTCGACCTTCCAGGCCAAGCTCGACCAGGCGATCGCCAACGCCCAGGCCCTGGACGCCGCCATCAAGGGCGTCGAAGACAAGGCCATCCTCGAACAGGCCCTGATCCAGCAGCGCCAGGCGGGCGTGACCAGCGCCCAGGCCGACGCCGGCCGGGCCCGCGCCGACCTGCAGCGCTACGACTCCCTGGCCAAGCAGGGCTGGGTCTCGCAACAGAAGGTCCAGACCGAAGCGGCCGGCGCCAAGCAGTCGGACGCCGCCGTGGCCAGCGCCCAGGCCGCCCTCGAAGCCGAGCGCCGCACCGCCGGCGCGCTGGGCTCGGCCCGCGCCCAGACCATCGCCCAGGCCGCCGCCGCCCACGCCGCCGTCGACCAGGCCCGCCTCGACCTGGAGCGCACCGTGATCCGCGCCCCCGCCGCCGGCGTGGTCGGCGCCCGCAGCGTGCGTCCGGGCCAGTTGGTGCAGCCGGGCACGTCGCTGATGTCGGTGGTGCCGCTGGGCCAGAGCTTCGTGGTCGCCAACTTCAAGGAGACCCAGGTCTCGCGCCTGCGCGTCGGCCAGCCGGTCGAGATCAAGGCCGACGCCTTCGGCAAGCAGAAGATCCTCGGCAAGGTCGACAGCTTCGCCCCGGCCACCGGCCAGGAGTTCGCCCTGATCCCGGTCGAGAACGCCGTCGGCAACTTCACCAAGATCACTCAGCGCCTGCCGGTGAAGATCGTCGTCGACCGCAGCCAGCTGGGCGCGGCGCTGCGCCCCGGCCTGTCGGTCGAGGTCAAGGTCGACGTCCGCGACCGCTCGGGTCCGTCCTTCGCGGAAGCCGCCCAAACCAGCGCGACGGGCGCCGGCCCGGAGGTCGCCCGCCAGGAGGCCCCCAAACCAACGCAGACCCGTTAAGGGCGCGCCGTCGTGACCGACGCCGCCCTCCCCGCTTCCGCCAAGCCCGCCGCCAAACCGGCGGCCGAGGTCGACTGGACCAAGCTGTTCCTCGGCTTCGGGGCCATGGTCATCGGCCAGTTCATGGCCATCCTCGACATCCAGATCGTGGCCGCCTCGCTGCCGCAGATCCAGGCCGGCGTCGGGGCCAGCGCCGACCAGGTCAGCTGGATCCAGACCGCCTACCTGATCCCCGAGGTCGTGATGATCCCGCTGTCGGGATATCTGTCGCGGCTGTGGGGCACCCAGCGGGTCTACATGGCCTCGTGCCTGGGCTTCATCCTGATGAGCGTCGCGACGGGCCTGTCCTCGTCGATCGACATGATGATCCTGACGCGGGCCCTGCAGGGCTTCATCGGCGGGGCGATGATCCCGACGGTGTTCGCCGTGGCCTTCACCGCCTTCCCGCCCGAGCGCCGGATCACCGCCAGCGTCATCATGGGCCTGATCGTCACCCTGGCCCCCACCGTCGGCCCGACCCTGGGCGGCCACCTGACCGAGTGGCTGTCCTGGCGCTGGTTGTTCTTCATCAACGTCCCGCCCGGGATTCTGGTGCTGTTCGCGGTCGCCAAGTGGGGCGACTTCGACAAGGGCGATCCCAGCCTCGCCAAGGGCTTCGACTGGACGGGTCTGGGCTTCATGGCCGCCTTCCTGATGAGCATGCAGTACGTGCTCGAGGAAGGCGCCAAGGAAAGCTGGTTCGAGGACGACCTGATCCTGGGCCTGACCGTCGTCACCGTGGTCACCGGCGTGGTCTTCATCTGGCGGCAGCTGACCTACAAGAACCCGATCGTCGAGCTGAAGGCCTTCGCCAACCGCAACTTCAGCATCGGCGTGATGATGACCGCGATCTCGGGCGCCAGCCTGTTCGGCGGCACCTTCCTGCTGCCGCAGTTTCTCAGCCGCGTGCGAGGCTATTCGGCCTCGGAAGTGGGCACGACGATGGTCGTTTCAGGCCTGTCGATGTTCGCCACCGGACCGATCGCCGGCCGCATCGTGCGCAAGGTCGATCCGCGCATCCCGATGTGCATCGGCTTCCTGCTGGCCGGCTGGGGCATGTACATGGCCCATGGCGTGACCAAAAACTGGGGTTTCTGGGAATTCGCCGGGGTCCAGGCTTGTCGCGGCGTCGGGGTCATGATCGCGATGATCGCCACCCAGCAGATCACGATGAGCACCCTGCCCCAGCACATGGTCAAGAACGCCTCCGGCCTCGTGAACCTGTCGCGCAACACCGGCGGCGCCATCGGCCTGGCGTTGCTGGCCACCAGCATCACCCAGCAGACCGCCCTCTACTTCAACGACATGTCGTCCAAGGTGATGGCCGGCGGCGAGACCTCGTCGATGATGGCCGGCCTGGCCGCGCGCATGCAGCAGCTGGGCGTCACCGATCCCGAGGGCGCGGCCCGCAAGGCGATCAGCCAGATGCTGACCCAGCAGTCGACCGTGATGGCCTTCGGCGACAGCTTCACCCTGCTGGCCTACGGCTGCTTCGTGGCCTCGGTGGTCAGCCTGCTTGCCGCCCCGCCCAAGGTGCTGCCGCCCCCGCCATCGGACGCCCACTGATGCCCAGGATCGCCGGACAGATCGACGTCGCCAAGACCGAAGCCATCCTCGACGCCGCCGTCGAGGTGATCGGCCAGCGCGGCCTCTCGGCCCCCATGGAGGAGATCGCCCGCCGCGCGGGGGTCTCCAAGCAGACGGTCTACAACCACTACGGCTCCAAGGCCGAGCTGGTGAAGGCCCTGATGGCCCGCCGCGTGGCCCGCATCACCGCCCCGCTCAACGAGCCCGGCGCCGAGGAGAACCCGCAGGCGGCGCTGGAAGGCTTCGCCCGCTCAATGCTCGAGACGGTGATCACCACCAACGGCTATTCCGTGCTGCGGGTGATCATCCAGGGCGCGGGCGAGATGCCGGACGTCGCCAACGAGGTGTTCGAGTCGGGCCCCCGCCAGACCCGCCGACAGCTGGCGGCGTTCCTGGAGACCGAGACCAGGCTCGGCCGCCTGGCCGTCGACGACGCCGAACAGGCCGCCGAGTTCTTCGCCGGCATGGTCCTGGGCCACAGCCAGCTGCGCGCCCTGCTCCGCCTGCCATCGGACCGCACGGCCGCGGAATTCAACGCCCTGGCCGCCGCCGCCGCGGCGCGGTTCATGCGGGCCTACGCGCCTTAGCTACCGCCGCATCCAGGCAGGTATGTCCTGTCTGGTATGAAGCACGCGCCAGACCTCGATTTTATCGGACTGCTCGACATAAAGCACTAGGTACGGATAGCGCCTGAGCGGCCAGGTCCGAAGACCCGGCCACTTCAGTTCGTGGGCATAGCGTGGCGATCCCGCCGCCGGCCGAGCGGCGATGACTCGATAGCCGTTCTGCAGAGCGTCAACGAAACCGACGGCGACGGACGATCCCGCTTCCCGCAAATACCATTCGAACGCCGCGTTGATATCGGCTCTGGCCTTGACGGTAGGGACGACCGATTTGGCGGTCACTGGCCTCTTATGGCCCTGGCGCGCAGTTCATCGAAATAAGCATCATCGGCAGGGGGGCCGAGAGGCGATTGAGCGCCTTCAAGCACCTTTGCTCTGAGGGTCTCTCGATCCTGCTCACGACGGATCAGTTCGCGCACATAATCGGCCTCGCCTTCATAGCCTTGGGCGGAAGCCTGCTCCTCGACAAAGGCCTGGAGCGTCTCGGGTAGAGCGATGTTCAGCGTGCTCATGCCCAGTACGCTAACACTGTCGACGCCCACGAAAAAGCCCGGCGGATCGCTCCGCCGGGCTTGGTTCGTTCAGCCGAGGCCAAAGGCGATCAGCCCTCGGCTTCGTCGGGCATGCCCATCATGTGGAAGCCCGCGTCGACGTGGACGACTTCGCCCGTGGTCGAGCGGCCCAGGTCCGAGACCAGCCACAGGGCGGCGCCGGCGACGCCTTCCATCGAGGTGTCTTCCTTCATGGCGCTGAAGGCGCGGCCCTGGGCGATCATGCCGCGGCCGCCGGCGATGCCTGCGAGCGCGAGCGTGCGCATGGCGCCGGCCGAGATGGCGTTGCAGCGGATGCCCTTGGGGCCGAGGTCCCGGGCGATGTAGCGGGTCGCCGCTTCCAGGGCGGCCTTGGCCACGCCCATGGTGTTGTAGTTCGGGATGGTCCGCTCCGACCCCAGATAGGTCATGGTGATCAGCGAGCCGCCGTTCGGCATGATCTTGGCGGCGCGCTTGGCCACGTCGACGAAGCTGAAGGCCGAGATGTTCAGGGCCGTCAGGAAGCCCTCGCGGGTGGTGTTGTCGACGAACGAGCCCTTCAGCTCGTCCTTGTTGGCGAAGGCCACCGAGTGGACGACGAAGTCGATGGTCCCGAACTTCTCTTCGATCGCCGCGAAGGCCGCGTCCATTGAGGCGTCGTCGGTGACGTCGGCCGGGATCAGGGTGTTGACGCCGATGCTCTCGGCCAGCGGGCGCACGCGGCGCTCCAGCGCTTCGCCCTGGTAGGTGAAGGCCATCTCGGCGCCCTGGGCGGCCAGCTGGCTGGCGATGCCCCAGGCGATCGAGTTGTGGTTGGCCACGCCCATGACGAGGCCCTTCTTGCCCGCCATCAGCTCGCCCTTGGGGAATGCGTAATCGTCGGCCATGGGTCGGCGCTCCTTGATCTTTGGCCGCTGGTTAGCAGTCCCGTCGCGGCGACGGAACCCCGGCCCCCTAGAAACGCGGCGTGCGGCGGGTCAGGCGATGGAGGATGGCGGCGGCGAACTGCTTGGCGGGAACGCTCACCGGACGGCCCGCGCGACGCGGCCAGCGCCAGCCGCCGGTGGCGATGTCGGCCGGCAGGCGGCGGGCCTGGCGGGTCTTCGTCGACAGCATCGGCGTGTAGTAGACGCAGTCGTCGAAATAGTAGTGCAGCACCAGCGAGCGCCGCGTGGAGGCCGGATCGAGCATCTTCGAGCCGCCATGCGCCAGGTTGGCCGCCCACACCGCGATCTGGCCCTTCTTCAGCATCGCCAGGCCAGGCTTCAGGCCGGCCTCGTCCAGCCGTCGCAGGATCGCTGGCCCGTAGAGGTCATTGTAGTTGGCGGGCGTCGTCGCGCCGTCGATCGCGCCGGCCTCGGCCATGCCCAGCACCGGCAGGCGGTGGCTGCCGGGATAATAGACCAGCGGCCCGGACTCCGGCCGCACGTCCTCCAGCGCCAGCCAGACCCCGCACATGAAGCCGGCCGGCTCGGCGTGGAAGTGCAGGGTGTCGGCATGGACGTCCTGCTGGCTGCCGCGATGGAAGTTCAGGCTCTGGAACGGGAAGGGCGTACGGCCATAGGCCAGGGCCAGGCGGGCCAGGATCTCCGGATGGGTCGCCACCGCGCGGATGGCCTCGGACCGCCGCCAGGCGTCGTGCACCCGGGTGATGCCGGGCGCGAAGTGGTGGGCGACCTCGGCTTCGATGCGTTCGCAAAGCCCGATCAGGTCGTCGCCCAGGTCGATGATCGCCAGGCCGTCGCGGGCCAGGTCGCGGGCGAAGGCCTTGTGCGCCTCGGGCGCGCCGGACGCCGCCAGGCGCTCCTCCAGGCGATCGGAGTCGATCCAGGGAATCTCGGGTCGAAGCGTGGCGGGCTCGGCGGGCATGCGGTCTACGAAAGCTGCACTGTCGGGAAAGCGATCAATCGAGGATCGACCATAGGTGGTCAAGCATCCGCTGTCGCACGGCGTGATGGTCCAGGTGGTGATCGCGCCCGGCGGCCGGGCCCTGCCAGGCCCGATCGACCACGTCGCCGTCGCCCAACCAGGGCGCGAAGTCGTCGCCCCAGGCGAAGCCCTCGGCCTCGACCGCCGCCCTCAGGCGCACATTGACGGCCGCATGCAGGGCGGTGCGCCGGGCGAGATCCGGAATCTCCAGCCGGCCCAGGGCGGCGGCAAGATCGGCGTGGTCCGCCGGCCCGTGGACGTCGACGAGGTGGGCGTTCAGATAGCCTTCGCGCCAGGCCGCGTCCGACAGGGTCGGCGGGAACAGCGACATCACCCGCACCCGGGACCGCGCGACCGGCGGCACGGCGTCGGTCAGGAACTCAAGATAGCGTTCGATCGTCCGGTCGGCGAAGGCCGCGAACTCGGCCGGATCGAAGGCGTCCGGCCCGCCGGCCAGGCGCTTGAAGACGTGGACGAACTCGACGTCGATCTGGCCGAACTTGACCAGCACGGGCACGTCGAGGGCCAGCAGGCGGGCGAGGGCGGCCCGCACCCGAGGCCCGGCCCCGGAGCGGCCGTCGCCCGGCAGGCCGCGCGCCGAGGCGCCGGTCTCCAGGCTCCAGACAGGCAGCAGCCAGCGCCCTCGGCGGCGACTGCGGCGGCAGAGCAGCCGGCCATGGCTGTCGCCGATCACGCCATAGGGCACGGCGCCCGTGTCGATCAGGGCCGGCAGTCGATGTTCGAGACGGGAAGCGGGCAGGGCGGCCGCGCGGCAAAGCTCGGCCCAGGCGCCGTCCAGCGGCCGGAGGGCCCCGATGGGCGCGCCGCCGATCAGGCTGATCGCGGCCGTCGCGGCGCCGTCGGACACCGCGTCCGACCACAGCCGGCCGGCGCCGCCGCGGATCCAGTCGATCGCGGCGGCCCGGACCAGGTCAGTCGGCCTGGCCGAAGATCAGCGTGCCGTTGGTGCCGCCGAAGCCGAAGCTGTTGGACATCACCGTGTCCAGCGGCTTGTCCGACCGCTCGCGCAGGATCGGCAGGTCGGCGAACTCGGGATCGAGGTTCTCGATGTGGGCGCTCTCGGCGGCGAAGCCGTTCTTCAGCATCAGGATGCTGTAGATCGCCTCCTGGGCGCCGGCCGCGCCGAGGCTGTGGCCGGTCAGCGACTTGGTCGACGAGATCAGCGGCGCCTTGTCGCCGAACACCTCGCGCACCGCGCCCATCTCCTTGCTGTCGCCGACCGGCGTCGAGGTGCCGTGCGGGTTCAGGTAGTCGATGGTGCGGCCGCCGGTCTGGGCCATGGCCAGCTTCATGCAGCGGGCCGCGCCTTCGCCGGACGGGGCGACCATGTCGTAGCCGTCGGAATTGGCGGCGTAGCCGATCAGCTCGCCATAGATCTTGGCCCCGCGCGCCTTGGCGTGCTCGTATTCCTCGAGCACCACGATGCCGGCGCCGCCGGCGATCACGAAGCCGTCGCGGTCCTTGTCGTAGGCGCGGCTGGCCACGGACGGGCGGTCGTTGAAGTTGCTGCTCATGGCGCCCATGGCGTCGAACAGGTTCGACAGGGTCCAGTCCAGCTCCTCGCAGCCGCCGGCGAAGACGATGTCCTGCTTGCCCAGCTGGATCTGCTCGGCGCCCGCGCCGATGCAGTGGGCGCTGGTCGCGCAGGCCGAGCTGATCGAATAGTTGATCCCCCGGATCTTGAACCAGGTCGACAGCACCGCCGACGGACCCGAGCTCATGGCCTTGGGCACCGCGAACGGACCGATCCGCTTGGGACCGCGCTCCTTGGTCGTGGCCGCGGCCTCGACGATGACGCGGGTGGACGGACCGCCCGACCCTACGATCAGGCCCGTGCGCTCGTTGGAGACGTCGGTCTCCCCGAGGCCGGAATCGGCGATCGCCTGCTCCATGGCGATGTGGGCGTAGGCCGTGCCGGGCGCGAGGAAACGCGCCGCGCGACGGTCGACCAGACCTTCCCACTCGATCTGGGGCGCGGCGTGAACCTGGCAGCGGAAGCCGAGCTCGGCATATTCCGGTGCGGTCACCACGCCGGACTTAGCCTCGCGCAGCGAAGCCAGCACCTCGTTGGCGTTGTTGCCGATGGACGAGACGATGCCCAGTCCCGTGACGACGACGCGACGCATATCAGTACCTCTTTCTCCCCGATCCGCCGGAGCCGGCTCCTTGCAGAACGGCCGGCTAGCCGGTTGGATCAACCCGCCATCTGTTCGGCCGTGAACAGGCCGACCTTGAGGTCTTTGGTTTCGTAGATCACTTTTCCGTCGGCTTCCATGACGCCGTCGGCGATGCCCATGACCAGCTTACGCATGATCACACGCTTCAGGTCGATCTTGTAGACGACCTTCTTGATGTTCGGCGTCACCTGGCCGGTGAACTTCACTTCGCCGACGCCCAGGGCGCGGCCGCGGCCGGGGGCCCCCGACCAGCCGAGGAAGAAGCCGACCAGCTGCCACAGGGCGTCCAGGCCCAGGCAGCCGGGCATGACCGGGTCCCCGATGAAGTGGCAGCCGAAGAACCAGAGGTCCGGATTGATGTCGAACTCGGCTTCGATATAGCCCTTGCCGTGCGCGCCGCCGTCGGCCTCGATGCGGACGATGCGATCGAACATCAGCATCGGCGGCACAGGCAGCTGGGCGTTGCCGGGTCCGAACAACTCGCCCCG
This sequence comes from Caulobacter hibisci, assembly GCF_016135805.1. Classification (GTDB taxonomy): domain Bacteria; phylum Pseudomonadota; class Alphaproteobacteria; order Caulobacterales; family Caulobacteraceae; genus Caulobacter; species Caulobacter hibisci. Next base: position 263,890 of record NZ_JADWOX010000003.1, on the reverse strand, counting down.
GCCGCAGGCCAGGAGCTCTTCGAAGGTGTAGGCGCTCTTTTGCATGCGAACGCCCCTAGCACGGCGCCGGGGCGGGCCTCAATGTTACATTCTGCGACAATGAGTGAAGACGGCTCACTGAAGCGAGCATTGGAAGGCGAAGACGCGGTCGAGTCAGCGGGCTTCGGGACACTGGATCGCCTCGTTGGCGCCCCAGAATTCGGTTTCCGGGGCCCAGCCGGACTCCCCGTCAGCCTTCAGCCGGCACCAGCCCTTTTCGCACTTGTCGAGCGTGGCGATCGAACGGCCGCGCAGATAGGCGCTGATCCGCGATTCCGGCTTGGGCGAGGCGCGCAGGGGCAGGGGGCTGTCCTGCACCCGGATGGCCGTACGGCGGCCGTCGGTGGTGCGCTTGTGCACCCAGGCCAGGCCTCCTTCCGGATCGCAGATCCGCCGCCACTCGCGGGTTTCGGCCACCACCTGCACCGGCAGGCCCTTGGCCTTGTAGATCCACAACAGCTTGTGATCCTCGTCCGGGCCCTGGCGCGCATTGACCTCGCCGTACTTGAGCACGACGTAGCGGGGCACCGGCAGACCCGACGGGGTGGTGGTCGGCGGCTGGGCGAGCGCGGCGCCCGCGCCCAGCGCCGCGGCCACCGCGAGCAAGCCGCCAAAACCACCAAGCGAACGATGTTTGCTTTTCACCGGCATGTTGCTTGGCCGCTTCCGGCCCCTTTGCTACAGATTTGGAACGCCCGTCAGGGAAGGCTTTTCAGACCCCCCATGCCCGTTCGCAAGCTCAAAGTCGTCGTCACGCGCAAGCTGCCCGATCCCGTCGAGACGCGGATGTGCGAGCTGTTCGACACCGAACTGAACCTGTCCGACAAGCCCCTGACCGCCGACGAGCTGGTCGAGGCGATGGGACGGGCCGATGTTCTGGTGCCGACTATCACCGACCGCATCGACTCGCGCCTTCTGTCGCGATCCGGCGAGCGGCTCAAGCTGATCTCCAATTTCGGGGCCGGGGTCGACAATATCGACGTCGCCACGGCCAACGCCCGCGGCATCATCGTCACCAATACGCCCGGCGTCCTGACCGAAGACACCGCCGACCTGACCATGACCCTGATCATGGCCGCCGCGCGCCGCGTGGTCGAGGGGGCCGAGGTGGTCAAGGCCGGCGACTTCCACGGCTGGTCGCCGACCTGGATGCTGGGCCGACGCCTGTGGGGCAAGCGCCTGGGCATCGTCGGCATGGGCCGCATCGGCCAGGCGGTCGCTCGCCGGGCCAAGGCCTTCGGCATGCAGGTGCACTATCACAACCGCAAGCCCGTCAGCCCGCGCATCGCCGAGGAGCTGGGCTGCACCTACTGGGAAAGCCTCGACCAGATGCTGGCCCGGATGGACATCATCTCGATCAACTGCCCGCACACGCCCGCCACCTACCACCTGCTGTCGGCCCGGCGCCTGAAGCTGCTGCGGCCGCACGCCATCGTCGTCAACACCGCCCGCGGCGAGGTGATAGACGAGGGGGCCCTGGCCAACATGCTGGCCCGGGGCGACATCGCCGGCGCGGGCCTCGACGTCTACGAGCACGAGCCGGCGATCAATCCCAAGCTGCTCAAGCTGCCCAATGTCGTGCTGCTGCCGCACATGGGTTCGGCCACGGTCGAGGGCCGCATCGACATGGGCGAGAAGGTCATCGTCAACGTGAAGACCTTCATGGACGGCCACCGTCCGCCCGACCGCGTCATCCCGGCGATGCTGTAGGCGAGGGCGCCGGCGCATCTTGCAATTGCAAAACCGCCGAAAACTCGCGACTGTTCGACAGTGCGCGACCGCCTGGGTCGCGCGGGTATCGTAACGCGACCGGGGGGCCGCATCCTTGCTTACTCGACGTTTGGTCATCGCGGCCGCCTCGACGGCGCCGCTGTTCATCCATGACGCCTTCGCCGCGGACGGCGACAAGAACGACAAGGCGGCCATCGTCCCGCCCAGCATCGACGAACTGCTGAAGGGCGCCGAGGTCCTCGACACCGCCCTCTCGCCGGACGGCTCGCGGGTGGCGATCCTGATCGAGCGGCTGGTCAAGGAAAAGACCGAGGCCCTGGTGGTGTTCTACGACACCTCCGGCAAGGGCGACGTCGCCAAGCCCGTGCGGCTGGGCCAGATGCAGGTCGAGCAGGTCGAGTGGGCCAACGAGGACCGGCTGCTGATCTGGACCCGGATGGAGAAGGACCCCAAGGGCCGGCCCACCGGCATGGACTTCTACGGCGAGTTCATCCCGATCCCCGTGCGGCGCCTCGTGGCCATCGGCGCCGACGGCGCGGACGCGGTCGTGCTGTTCAACAATCAGAAGGGCGTGCTCAAGCGGCAGTTCAATCTGGCCAATGTCGTCGATCGCATGAACACCGATCCCCGGCGCATCCTGATGCAGATCTGGGACGTGAAGACCGAGTGCGAGACGCTCTATCTCGTCGACGTCTATTCGGGCGAGGCGGTGTTCTACGAGCGCGGCTCGACCTTCACCGACGGCTGGGACACCCAGAACGGCGTGCCGGTGATCCGCTACGATTCCAATTCGCGCGGCACGGTGGTCAGCGTCTATGCGCGCGCCCCGGGCGAGAAGGACTGGAAGCTCTATCGCAAGGTCCGCCGCAACGAGCTGAAGAAGCTGCCGGACCTGGACTTCGTGGCCCCGACGCCCGAGCCCGGCGTGCTGCTGATGCTGACCACCGACGAAGGCGCCGACATGCCGACCATCCGGCGGTTCGACACCAAGTCGATGCAGGTGGGAGAGGTGTTCTCGCAGGACGCCCAGCGGCCGATCGACGGCGTATTCTTCGACGAGGCCTACAACGCGCTGAGCGTGTCCAGCGTCGACGACCGCACCAACCATCGCTTCCTCGATCCCAAGCTGGCCGCCCACTACAAGGGCCTGAACAACTACTTCGGCAACGAGTGCAACGTGCGGCCGTTCGACGTCAGCCGCGACCACAAGCGCTTCATCTTCCACGTCAGCGGCCCGCGCCATCCGGGCGCCTTCTGGCTGTACGACGTCGAGAAGAAGGACCTGGAGCTACTGGGCGAAAGCCGTCCCTGGCTGAGCCCCGAGCGCCTGGCGCCGATGAAGACGCTGAAGGTCAAGACCCGCGACGGCCAGACGATCACCGCCTACCTGTCGACGCCGGTCATCGCCTCGGACAAGCCGCGACCGATGGTGGTGTTGCCGCACGGCGGCCCCGAGGTGCGCGACACCCTCGACTTCGACCTCTTCGTCCAGACCTTCGCGGCCCAGGGCTGGCTGGTGCTGCAGCCCAACTTCCGCGGCTCGGGCGGCTACGGCAAGGCCTTCGCCGACAGCGGCCGCAAGCATTGGGGCGACCTGATGCAGGAGGACGTCGAGGACGCCATCGCCCAGGTCATCGCCTCGGGCGCGGCCGATCCCAACAAGATCGCCATCTGCGGCGCCAGCTACGGCGGCTACGCGGCCCTGATGGGCGCGGTGCGCAAGCCTGAGCTCTACAAGGCCGTGGTGGCCATCGCCGGCGACGCCGACCTGGTCGAGACCCTGGCCTTCTCACGCTCGGAAGACGGGGCGGACTCCGACACCTACGCCTACTGGGTCAAGACGATCGGCGATCCCAAGACCGACAAGGCCAAGCTCATCGCCGCCTCGCCGTCGGAGCGCGCCGCCGAGATCAAGGCCCCGGTGCTGCTGATCCACGGCACCGAGGACACCATTGTCACGCCCAAGCAGTCGAAGATCATGGCCAAGGCCCTGAAGGCGGCCGGCAAGCCGTACGAACTGGTCGAGATGAAGGGCGTCGGCCACCGCGACTGGTCGGACGACAACTGGAAGATGCTGCTGACCAAGTCGGTCGAGCACATCCGCAAGGGGTTCGCCTAGCCCTTGGAGGATGGGCCGCAGCTCGGGCAGGCGGGATCCGCGCCGATCCGCACCGTGCGAGTCTCGGCCGCCAGGGCGTCGTAGATCAGCAGGCGCCCGGCCAGGGGCTGGCCGGCGCCGGTGATCACCTTCACCGCCTCCAGGGCCATCATCGAGCCGATCACGCCCGCCAGCGCCCCGACCACGCCCACCAGGGCGCAGGTCTCGGCGTCGGGCGGGATCTCGGGCACCAGGCAGCGATAGCAGGGCTGGCCGTGGAACACCCCGACCTGGCCGGTCCAGCGGCCCAGGGCCCCGCTGACCAGGGTCTTGCCCTCGGCCAAGCAGGCGTCGCTGACGGCGAAGCGGGTGGAAAAATCGTCGGTGCCGTCGAGCACGATGTCGTAGCCGCGCACAATCTCGCGGGCGTTGGCCCCGTCCAGCCAGACGGGGTGGGGCACGACCGTCACGTTCGGATTGAGCGCCGTCAGGTGATCGGCGGCGGCCTCGACCTTGGGCCGGCCGACATCGGCCTCGGCATAGAGCACCTGGCGCTGCAGGTTCGACAGCGACACCGCGTCGGCGTCCGCCAGACCGATCATGCCCACGCCGGCGGCGGCCAGATAGAGGGCGGCGGGCGCGCCCAGGCCGCCGGCGCCGACCAGCAGCACCCTGGCCGCCTTCAGCTTCTGCTGGCCCGGTCCGCCGATCTCGCGCAGCACCAGATGGCGGGCGTAGCGCTCGACCTCGCCTTGCGAAAAGCTCATGGCAGCTTGACCCTCCAGGCCGGCCTCGCCACATGCGAAGCCATGCAAAGCTCGAATTCGTTTCCCGACTGGCACGGCACGACCATCCTCGCGGTGCGCAAGAACGGCCAGACCGTGATCGCCGGCGACGGACAGGTCTCCATGGGGCCAACCGTCGTCAAGGGCAACGCCCGCAAGGTCCGTCCCCTGGCCGGCGGCGCGGTCATCGCCGGTTTCGCCGGCGCCACCGCCGACGCCTTCACCCTGATCGAGCGGCTGGAAGCCAAGCTCGAACAATATCCCAACCAGCTGGCCCGGGCCTGCGTGGATCTCGCCAAGGACTGGCGCACCGACCGCTACCTGCGCCGGCTCGAGGCCATGCTGCTCGTGGCCGACAAGGACGCCATCTACACCGTCACCGGCGTCGGCGACGTGCTGGAGCCGGGCGAAAGCGCGGGCGGCGGCGCGGTCGCGGCCATCGGCTCGGGCGGCAACTACGCCCTGGCCGCGGCCAAGGCCCTGATCGACCAGGACCTCACCGCCGAGGAGATCGCCCGCAAGGCGATGGCCATCGCCGCCGAGATCTGCGTCTACACCAACGGCAATCTCACGGTGGAGAGCCTCTGATGACCGAGTTCTCCCCCCGCGAAATCGTCTCCGAACTGGATCGCTTCATCGTCGGCCACGCCGAGGCCAAGCGCGCCGTGGCCGTGGCCCTGCGCAACCGCTGGCGTCGCCGCCGCACGCCGGCCGACCTGCAGGACGAGATCACGCCCAAGAACATCCTGCTGATCGGCCCCACGGGCGTCGGCAAGACCGAGATCGCCCGTCGCCTGGCCCGCCTGGCCCAGGCCCCGTTCCTGAAGGTCGAGGCCACCAAGTTCACAGAGGTCGGCTATGTCGGCCGCGACGTCGACCAGATCGTCCGTGACCTGGTCGAAAGCGCTCTCGGCATGGTTCGCGACAAGCGCCGGGCCGGCGTGAAGGCGAAAGCCGAAGCGGCCGCCGAGGACCGCATTCTCGATTCCCTGACCGGCCCCGGCGCCACGGCCGCCCGCGACAGCTTCCGCAAGAAGCTTCGGGCTGGCGAGCTGGACGACAAGGAAATCGAGCTGCAACTGGCCGACAACGGCGGTGGCGGCATGTTCGAGATCCCCGGCCAGCCCGGCGCCTCGGTGCTGAACCTCGGCGAGATGATGAAGTCGTTCGGCGGCGGCGGCCGCACCAAGACCTACAAGACCACGGTCTCGGGCGCCTGGGCCCCGCTGATCGCCGAGGAGAGCGACAAGCTGCTCGACCAGGAGGCCCTCACCCAAGAGGCCCTGGCCCTGGCCGAGAACCACGGCATCGTCTTCCTCGACGAGATCGACAAGGTGGCCAGCTCCTCGCAGCGCTCGGGCGCCGACGTCAGCCGGGAAGGGGTCCAACGTGATCTTCTGCCGCTGATCGAGGGCACGACGGTGTCGACCAAGTACGGGCCGGTGAAGACCGACCACATCCTGTTCATCGCCTCGGGCGCCTTCCACGTGGCCAAGCCGTCGGACCTGCTGCCCGAACTGCAGGGCCGCCTGCCGATCCGCGTGGAGCTGAAGGGCCTCACCCGCGATGACCTGCGCCGCATCCTCACCGAACCGGAAGCCAACCTGCTGCGCCAGCACCAAGCCCTGATGGCCACCGAGGGCCTGACGCTGGTGTTCACCGACGAGGCCATCGACGCCCTGGCCGACGCGGCCGTAGCCGTGAACGGCTCGGTCGAGAACATCGGCGCCCGCCGGTTGCAGACGATCCTGGAAAAGGTGGTCGAGGAGATCAGCTTCACCGCCGCCGACCGCGGCGGCGAGACCGTGACCATCGACGCGGCCTACGTGAAGGAGCGGGTAGGGGCCCTGGCGGCCAACGCCGATCTGAGCCGGTATATTCTTTAAGTCCCACTTTTGAATCCCTCTCCCCTTGCGGGAGAGGGTGGCCTGCGAAGCAGGTCGGGTGAGGGGTCTCTCAGAAATCCAAGCCGCAAGCGGCGGCCAGGCGGGTGCGGAGTCTCAGGTTTGAGAGACCCCTCATCCGTCGACCTTCGGTCGCCACCTTCTCCCGCAAGGGGAGAAGGATCAACAGAGACGAAGAAAGGCCCGGGCGTCGCCGTCCGGGCCTGAAATCAGAGGGGACTTACTAGGGGATACGAGGGTGAAATGCGCGCGGCCGCGCGTTCGTTCCACAACCCCTGCGACACTAAGTCTTCGTTCGTAAACCGCGCCGACGGCCTGGCTCGGTAAACGGCTCTTAACCAAACCGGCCCACAAGATGCGCTCCATACGACTTTGGAGCGGTTCATGGCGCGAGTGGCGCGGCGATCGAATTTGGAGCTGGTCTGGGAGGCGATCCGCTACGGCTGGGCGCAGCCGTGGACGGCCCGATTCCGCGGTGGCGTGCTGGCCGTGCTCGGCGCGGGCCTGCTGCTGTCGCTGGCCACCTACGACGCGGCCGACCCCAGCTTCAACGCCGTCAGCAGCGCCCCGGCGACTAACGCTCTGGGCGGCGCCGGCGCGATGATCGCCGACGTGGTCGTGCAATCCCTCGGCCTGGCCGGCTGGATCGCGGCGATCATGATGCTGGTGTTCGGCCTGGCCCGCACCGCCCAGCCCGATCCGGACGCCCACCGCAAGGAACTGCGCGTGCGAGCCGGCGTCGGCGTTCTGGGCCTGCTGGCCCTGGCCGGCTTCCTGACCGTGCTGGCGCCGCCGGCCGTCTGGCCGCTGGCCAAGGGCCTGGGCGGCTTCTGGGGCGACGGCCTCCTGAACCTGTTCGGCGGCCTGTTCGGCTTCGCCCACATTCCCGGCGCGCGGATCGTCGCCGCCCTGCTGCTGCTCGTCGGCGCCCTGCTCGGCGTCGGCTACGCCCTGGGCGTGCGCCGCGTCGATCCCGAAAGCATCATCAGCCTGATCGCCCGCCTGACCGCGCCGCGCGAACGCGCCCCCCGTCCCATGGACAGGCAGGCCGAGCCGGAACCCGTCCGCGCCCCGCGCGCCAAGGCCGCCGCCCGCCGTCCGGTGCGCGACGCCATCGACGCCATCGACGACCAGCCGGCTCCCTCGCCCCGCCGCAACGCCCGCGCCCCTGCGCCGGCCGACGACGAAACCGACATTCCGGTGGCCCCCCAACCCGCGCCCCGCGCCGCCAAGGCCGCCCGCGCCGCTCCGCCGCCGGTGGACGACGAAGACGATTTCGCGCCCAGCTTCGACGCCCGTCCCCTGGCCATCCGCCAGCCCAAGGCCCCGGCCGCCACCAGCGGCCGCGAGCTGCGCGAGCAGCAGAAGACCTTCGACTTCGAAGAGGACGAAGACGGCTTCCAGCTGCCGGAACTGGCCATGCTGGCCAAGTCCAAGCCGCGCTCGTCGGAATTCGATGAAGGCGCCCTGCGCCAGAACGCCCGCCTGCTGGAAAGCGTGCTGGCCGAGTTCGGGGTCAAGGGCCAGATCGACCAGATCCGCCCCGGCCCCGTGGTCACCATGTACGAGCTGGTGCCGGCCCCGGGCGTCAAGACCGCCCGCGTCGTTGCTCTTGCGGACGACATCGCCCGCTCGATGAGCGTGATCTCGTGCCGCGTGGCCGTGGCCCAGGGCCGCAACGCCATCGGCATCGAGATGCCCAACTCGCGTCGCGAGACCGTCTATCTGCGCGACCTGCTGTCGAGCGCCGACTACGACAAGGCCAGCTCGATCCTGCCCATGGCGCTGGGCGAAACCATCGGCGGCGAGCCCTACATCGCCGACCTGGCCAAGATGCCCCACCTGCTGATCGCCGGCACCACCGGCTCGGGCAAGTCGGTCGGCGTCAACGCCATGATCCTGTCGATCCTCTACAAGCTGCCGCCCGAGAAGTGCCGCTTCATCATGATCGACCCGAAGATGCTGGAACTGTCGGTCTATGACGGCATCCCGCACCTCCTGGCCCCGGTCGTGACCGACCCGAAGAAGGCTGTCGTGGCGCTGAAGTGGACCGTCCGCGAGATGGAGGACCGCTATCGCCGGATGTCCAAGATCGGCGTGCGCAACATCGGCGGCTACAACGAGAAGGCCAACGAGGCCCTCGAAAAGGGCGAGCACTTCGAGCGGACCGTGCAGACCGGCTTCGACGACGCCGGCCGCCCGATCTACGAGACCGAGCAGATCCGCCCCGAGGCCATGCCCTATCTGGTCGTGGTGATCGACGAGGTCGCCGACCTGATGATGGTGGCGGGCAAGGACATCGAAGGCGCCGTCCAGCGCCTGGCCCAGATGGCCCGCGCCGCCGGCATCCACCTGATCATGGCGACGCAACGCCCGTCGGTCGACGTCATCACCGGCACCATCAAGGCCAACTTCCCGACCCGGATCAGCTTCCAGGTCACCTCCAAGATCGACGCCCGCACCATTCTGGGCGAGCAGGGCGCCGAGCAGCTGCTGGGCCAGGGCGACATGCTCTACATGGCCGGCGGCGGCCGCATCACCCGTCTGCACGGCCCGTTCGTCAGCGACGGCGAAGTCGAGCAGGTCGCCAAGTTCCTGCGCGACCAGGGCATCCCCCAATATCTGGAGGAGGTCACGGCCGGCGGCGACGAGGAGCAGGAAGAGGCCATCGAGGGCGCCTTCGCCGGCGAGGGCGGGGCCAACGACCTCTACGACCACGCCGTGGCCGTGGTCACCCGCGACCGCAAGGCCTCGACCAGCTACATCCAGCGCCGCCTGCAGATCGGCTACAACCGCGCCGCCTCGCTGATGGAGCGGATGGAAAAGGAAGGCGTCGTCGGCGCCGCCAACCACGCCGGCAAGCGCGAGATCCTCGCGCCGCCTCCGCCGGCGCTCTAAGGCGCCCTTGCCCAAATACGCCTTCCGCTTCGACGTCGGTCATCGGAAATTCCGAGCCCTCGGGACTCTGGCCTTTCGCGACGACGCCGAAGCGATCGCAGCCTTTGCGGCCTTGGATGCCGAGGGGATGGCCGCTGAACTCTGGCGTCCTGACCGCAAGCGCGTTCTGGCGACCAAGCTGGCGAACGGTACGACCATCGTGGTCGATCAAGCGAAACCATGAGCTCCGCCAGGGGTTCTGCATCGACCCCAACCTGAACGGCCCTTCATCGCGGCGCCGGAAAACGGCCGCGCCATGGCCTTTCCCGCGACGCGCGCACAGGGCAAAGGTTGAGTTGAAGGAGTTCGCATGACGCAGACCAACCCGACCCGCCGTTTCCTGATCGCCGCCGCCGGCGCGGGCCTGTCGGCCGCCGCGATCGGCGCGCCCGCTTTCGCCCAGGCGCTTTCGGCCGAGGACAAGGCCCTGATCGCCAAGGCCACGGCCTATATCCAGGGCCTGACCAACGCCAAGGGCCGCTTCGTCCAGACCGATCCGCGCGGCGTGACCACCCAAGGCACGCTGTGGCTGCAGCGTCCGGGCAAGGCCCGCTTCGAATATGACGGCCCGGGCGGCCTGCTGGTCGTCAGCAACGGCAACAACGTCAACATCTTCGACAGCCGCCTGAAGACCTTCGAGAGCTACCCGCTCAGCCGCACGCCGCTGGCGCTGTTGCTGGCGCGCGAGGTGCGCCTGGATCGCGGCGTGAAGATCACCGGCGTGCGCAAGCTGTCCGACGGTTTCACCATCGTCGCCCAGGACGCCCGTCGCCAGACCCTTGGCCGGCTGGAGCTGAACTTCAGCAATGGCCCGGAACTGATCGGCTGGACCATCAGCGACGTGAAGGGCGGCCAGACCCGTGTGCGCCTGGCGGATCTGGAAAAGGTCGGCGCGATCGATCCCAAGCTGTTCGTCCTGACCGATCCGCGCCGCCGCGTCGGCAAGCAGGCCACCGGTTGAGCGCTCGCGCTTGGCGTCGTCGTTTTGTGACATTCTCACAACATGCAAGCGCCAAGCACTTTTCCTCTTGAACTTAAAATTTCGCCGTGGCACTTTTACCACGCATGGCGATGAGCGCCCGACCCGCTCTTCGCAAACCGTGCCGGATCTATCCCCTCCCGGCGGCGGCATGAGAGACCTGACTTTCGCCCGGACGCCCCTCGCGTCCGGGCGTTTTTCTTTTCGGCGACCATAAAAGCGGGGTAGGGGAGCGGCATGCGCCTCCGTATCGCCACCTGGAACGTCAATTCCGTCCGCCTGCGCGCCGAACAGGCCGCCCGCTTCGTCGACGAGCAGGCGCCCGACGTCCTGTGCATGCAGGAGATCAAGTGCCAGGAGGGCGAGTTTCCGCGCGAGGCCTTCGAGGCCATGGGCCTGCCGCACCTGAAGATCGCCGGCCAGAAGGGCTGGCACGGGGTGGCCATCGCCTCGCGCCTGCCGTTCGAGGACGTTCCGACCCTGATGAACTGCCGCGAGGGCCACGCCCGCTGCGTGGCGGTCAAGGTGGCCGGGGTCGACATCCAGAACTTCTACATCCCGGCCGGCGGCGACACGCCCGACCGGGTCGGCAACCCGAAATTCGACCACAAGCTGGATTTCTACGAGACCCTGACCGCCGCCCTGAAGAAGCGCGATCCCAAGGCCCCGCTGATCGTCACCGGCGACCTGAACATCGCCCCGGGCGAAAACGACGTCTGGAGCCATCGCCAGATGCTGAAGGTGGTCAGCCATACCCCAGCCGAGCTCGAAGCCTTCGACGCGATGATCAAGTCGATGGACCTCTTGGACCTGCCGCGCCTGGCCGTGCCCGAGCCGGAAAAGCTGTTTTCCTGGTGGAGCTACCGCGCGGCCGACTTCCGCAAATCCAACCGCGGCCTGCGTCTGGATCACATCCTGGCCAGCCCCGGCCTGCGCGACGCGGCGATCGTCGACGGCAAGGTCTCGGCCAAGGTGCACGACACCGTGCGCGAGTGGGAACGCCCCAGCGACCACGCCCCGGTGACGGCGGATTTGAAGGTCTAGCCTATTCCGCCGCCGGCGGCGCCAGCTCCGGCAGGTCGAACTTCAGCCAGACAGCCTTGTCCTTCAGGGTCGACTTGACCCAGTCGGCATGCACCGCGCGCTCGGCGTCGGTCGAGCGGAAGGGCAGGGGGCGCGGGCGGGCGCCGTAGCCGCCGGCGCGGGCGGCGCTGACGGCGTTTACCGCCACGGCATGGGTCAGCTCGAGCGCACGTTCCTTGCCGCCCTGCAGTTCGAGATAGACCTCGGCCAGCAGGTGCGAGTCGATCAGCGCCCCGTGCTTGTCGCGGCTGTCGAGGCTGATCTTGAAGCGTTTGCAGAGCGCGTCGAGCGAGTTGTACATGCCCGGGAAGCGCTTCTTGGCCATGGCCAGGGTGTCGATCCAGCGCTCTTCCGGCAGCGGCGCGCGGCCGCACTTTTCCAGCTCGAAATTGACGAAGCTGCGGTCGAACGCGGCATTGTGGGCGACCACGACGCTGTCGCCGACGAACTCCAGGAACTTGTCGGCGATCTCGTGGAACTTCGGCTTGCCGGTCAGGAAGGCGGCCGACAGGCCGTGCACCTTCTCGGCCTCGGCCGGCATGTCGCGCAGCGGGTCGCAATATTCGTGGAACGAGCGGCCGGTGGGCATGAAGTCCACCACCTCGATGCAGCCGATTTCGACCAGGCGGTCGCCCGTCTTCGGATCGAAGCCGGTGGTTTCGGTGTCGAGGATGATTTCCCGGGCCATGACCTTTCAATGGGCCGGTTCGAGTCGCGCATCAAGCGTGGGCGGAGGTTCTCAACAGGGTCAGGATGTCGCGCACCTGGTCCTCGGCGGCCGCCAGGCCCTGGCCCGTATCGATGACGAAGTCGGCGCGCGCGCGCTTTTCGGCGTCGGGCAGCTGGCGGGCCAGGATGGCGTCGAGCTTTTCGGCGGTCATGCCCGGCCGGGCCAGCACCCGCTGGCGCTGCACCTCGGCCGGCGCCGAGACCACCACGACCTTGTGCACGTGCTTCTGCCCGCCGGTCTCGTAGAGCAGGGGCACGTCGAGCACGACGATCTGGTGGCCCTCGTTGGCGGCCTTCTCGAAAAAGCCGATGCGATGGGCTCCGACCAGCGGGTGGACGATGGCCTCCAGCTTCTCCAGCGCCTGCGGATCGCCGACCACCTGAGCGCTCAGCCGCGCCCGATCGATCGCGCCGTCGACGACCACGCCCGGAAACGCCGCCTCGACCGGCGCCACGGCCGCGCCGCCGGCCGTATACAGGGCATGCACCGCGGCGTCGGAATCGTAGACCGGCGCGCCCTGGGCCTCGAACATCTTTGCGGTCGTCGACTTGCCCATGCCGATGGAACCGGTGAGGCCGAGGATGATCACTTGCTGATCCCCAGATGCGCCAGGGCGATGGCGCGCACGTCCACGTCGGCCGGCGGCGCCTGCCCGAAGAAGGCCTCGAACGACGGCACGGCCTGCAGCAGCAGCATCTCCAGCCCGTCCACGGTGCGCCGGCCGGCGGCTTCGGCCCGCGCCAGGAACTCGGTGCGCAGCGGCTTGTAGACCATGTCCATCACCACGCAGCCTTTCGGCGTCAGGGAAAGATCCGCCGCCGGACCGTCGCCGCCGCCCAGCCCGAGGGAGGTGGCGTTGATGACCAGGTCGGCGGTCGCCAGAAGAGCCGGAAGCTCGGCCTCGCCATGGGCGGTGGCCACATCCCCCAGGGCGTCGGCGATCGCCTGGGCCTTTTCGACCGTGCGATTGACGATCCGCACCTCGCGCGCCTGCTCCAGAAGCAACGCCGCCGCCGCGCCTCGGGCCGCGCCGCCGGCCCCGAGGATCACCGCCGAACAGCCGGCGATGGCGAGGTCCGGCGCCTGGGCGGCGATCGCGCCGAGCATGCCGGGACCATCGGTATTGTCGGCGGTGATCGTCCCGTCCGCGTGGAAGCGCAGCAGGTTGGCCGCGCCGGCTAGGCGGGCTAGGTCGCTGGCGGTGTCGGCGCAGGCCAGGGCCCGTTCCTTGAAGGGAATGGTGACGTTCAGCCCCCGGATCACCCCGCCGCGAAAGCCGTTCACGAAGGCCTCGAAGCGGTCTTCCGCCGGCCCCATCGGCACATAGGCGCCGTCGATCCCGGCCCCCGCCAACCAGGCGTTGTGCAGGATCGGGCTCATCGAATGGATGATCGGCTGGCCGCAGACGCCGGCCACCAGGGCTGCGCCGGTAATGGCCTGGCCGTGTTGAGAACTCATGCCTGAAGCGCTCCGTGCAGGCGCAGGAAATCGAGCAGGCCGGTCATCGGCAGCCCGAGAATGGCGAAATAGTCGCCGTCTATACGGTCGAACATCTGCAGGCCTTCGCCCTCGAGCATGTAGCAACCGACAGACGACAGGATCTGCTCGCCGTTGCGCTCCAGATAGCCGTCGAGCCAGGCGTCGCTGAACGGCCGCACCGACAGTTTCGCCGTCTCGACCACGCGCCAGATCGGCTGGCCGTCGCGGGCGACGACGACGCCGGAATGCAGCTTGTGGACCTCGCCGCGCAGTTCCAGCAGCCGGGCGCGGGCCGCCTCGATCGTGTCGACCTTGTCGAACAGAGCGCCCTTCAGCTCCAGGGTCTGGTCCGAGCCGATCACCAGGCCCGAGCGCTTGCCCGAAACCTTGACCGCCTTCGTCTGCGCCAAGGCGTCGGCGACGTCGCGCGGCGTGACCTCCTCGGCCAGCAGCCCGGCCTTGGCGGCATCCTCGTCGACGCCCGAAGCCACGGCCTCGAACGGCACGCCGGCGTTCTTGAGGATCGTCTGACGCGTCCAGCTGGTGGAGGCCAGGGTGATCGGAGGCGCGCTCATCCCAGCACCTCGACCTGGCCGCGGCCGCCCGACAGCAGGTTGATGATCGCCGCCGCCGTCTCTTCCACCGACCGGCGGGTGACGTCGATGATCGGCCAGCCGTTCTTCTCGAACAGCCGGCGGGCGGCGATGATCTCGGCCCGCACGCTGTCGGTGTCGATATAGTCGCTCTCGCGGTTCTCCTTGAGGGACAGCAGGCGGTTGCGACGGATCTGGATCAGCCGCTCAGGGCTGGTCATCAGGCCGACGATCAGGGTGTTCTTCAGCTCGAACAGCTGGTCGGGGGGCGGGCGGCCCGGCACCAGCGGCACATTGGCGGCCCGCACGCCGCGATGGGCCAGATAGATGCAGGTCGGGGTCTTGGACGTGCGCGACACCCCCACCAGGATGACGTCGGCCTGGGTCAGATCCTGGCCGCCCTGGCCGTCGTCGTGGGCGATGGCGTAGTCCAGCGCCTCGATGCGGTCGAAATAATCGTTGTTCAGCGCGTGTTGCGCGCCCACCCGCGTCGAGATCTTGGCCCCCAGATAGCGCGACATGGCGCTGACCACCGGATCCAGGGCGGCGATGCACGGCATGTCGAGCTTGCGGCAGCCTTCCTCCAGCGCCGCCCGCAGGTTGGGGTCGATGATGGTGTGCATCACCACGCCCGGCGCGCCGGCGATCTCTTCCAGCGCCCGGTCCAACTGACGGGTGGAACGAACAAGCGCGTAGATGTGTTCGATGGGCAGGATGTCGGTGAAACGGGCGCAAACCGCGCGCGCCATGGCGTTGAGCGTCTCGCCCGTGGAGTCCGACACCAGGTGGATGTGGAAGTAGGTGGCGAACCGCGCGGTGTGGCGATCGGCCTCAGCCGAGGCGCCTTCCTGTGGATCGTCCGTTAAAGATTGCTTTACCACTCTGGGCGCCCCCTGGGGACAAGCGGGCGCCAAATGCGCCTCGTCGCGACCTTGCGCCGCGCCCCTGTGATAAACGGCCTCATTGACGCCGGACAATCCCCAGCTTGAACCTGTGATCCGGGACCTGTGCCCGAGCGTCCGTCCACGCCTGTGGAAACTCCTAACGAAGGGTTAATTTCGTCTTTACCAGCCGCTGGGTTCCTGAGGGATTCCGGCGGCTTGGCGGCTTGTCCACGGAGTTCACAAGGTATGACCCCCATGTGGACCAAGCTTGGGCATACTGAGTAGGGCCGGTGGGAGTCCTCCACAAAGACGGACTTATCCCCGCCTTGCACCTGCCCATCCCCTTCCTCCTATCTTTCTAAGAATCTTATTTTTAAGAAGAATAAGAGGGTACGGGGTCTCCCGGACTTGAGTGGAACGGCTCGCCGGGATTTAACGCCGGTATGACGAGCGCCCCGATCCCGAAGTTTCTCTCCGTGCTGGCTGGCGAGACCGCCGAGCGTCCTCCGGTCTGGTTCATGCGCCAGGCGGGACGGTATCTCCCCGAGTACCGCGCCGTGCGGGCGACGACGCCGGACTTCATCAGCTTCTGCCTGAACCCGGAAAAGGCCGCCGAGGTGACGCTGCAGCCGCTGCGCCGCTTTCCGTATGACGCGGCCATCGTCTTCGCCGACATCCTGCTGATCCCCGGCGCTCTCGGTCAGAAGGTCTGGTTCGAGGCCGGCGAAGGTCCCAAGCTTGGCGAACTGCCCGATCTCGACGCCATGGCCGACAAGGTGGACCAGGCGGGCGAGGCCCTGAAGGCAGTCGGCGAGACGCTGTCGCTCGTTCGCGCCGACATCGACCCCTCAAAGGCCCTGATCGGTTTCGCCGGCGCGCCCTGGACCGTGGCCACCTACATGATCGAAGGCGGCTCCAGCGATCGCTCCGGCGCGCGCACCTTCGCCTACCAGAACGCCGACAAGCTCGATCGCCTGATCCAGATCCTGGTCGACGCTACGGTGGACTACCTGGCCATGCAGGCCGCCTCGGGCGCCCAGGCGCTGAAGCTGTTCGAGAGCTGGGCCGAGGGCCTGTCCGAGCCGCTGTTCGAGCGCCTGGTGACCCGGCCGCACATCGCCATCGTCGAGGGCCTGCGCGCCCGCGGCGTGACCGTGCCGATCATCGGCTTCCCGCGGGGGGCCGGAACGCTGGTCGAGGCCTACGCGCAGGCCGTGCCGGTGGAGGGGGTGGCGCTCGACACCTCGGCCTCGGCGAAGCTCGGACAGACCATCCAGAAGACCAAGACCATCCAGGGCGCCCTTGATCCGCTGCTGCTGCGGGCCGGAGGACCGGCGCTGGACGCTCGCGTCGACCAGATGCTGGAGCAGTGGGGGCAGGGCCCCTATATATTCAACCTGGGCCACGGCATCCTGCCCGACACGCCGATCCCGCATGTCGAGCAGGTGCTCAAGCGCGTGACCGGCCAATGAGCGAGCTGAAGAGCGGGCGCAGGATCGCCGTCGTCCTGTTCAATCTCGGCGGGCCCGACGGCCAGGCGGCCGTGCGGCCGTTCCTGTTCAACCTGTTCCGCGATCCGGCGATCATCCAGGCGCCGTTCTTCGTCCGCTATCCGGTGGCGACCCTGATCTCGACCACCCGGGCCAAGCTGGCGCGCGAGAACTACGCCCTGATGGGCGGCGGCTCGCCGCTGCTCCCGGAAACCCAGAAACAGGCCAAGGCGCTCGAGGCGGTGCTGGCCCAGCGCCTGCCGGGCGACACGGTCCAGACCTTCATCGCCATGCGCTACTGGAACCCGCTGACCGGCGAGACCGCCAAGGCGGTCAAGGCCTTCGCGCCGGACGAGGTGGTGCTGCTGCCGCTCTATCCGCAGTACTCGACCACGACCACGGCCTCGTCGCTGAATGCGTGGAAACGCGCCTGGCGCAAGCTCACTGGTCGCAAGGACGCCAGCCGCACCACGACCGTCTGCTGCTATCCGACCGCCGAGGGTTTCGTGCAGGCGCACGCGGATCTGATCCGGGCGGAATATCTCAAGGCCGGATCGCCCAAGCCGGCGCGGATCCTGTTCTCGGCCCATGGCCTGCCTGAGAAGGTGATCCTCGGCGGCGACCCTTACCAGCGCCATGTCGAGGCCACGGCCGCCGCCGTGGTCGCCCAGCTGGGCGACATCCTCGGCGAGGGCGTCGACTGGAAGATCAGCTACCAGAGCCGGGTCGGTCCGCTGAAGTGGATCGGTCCGTCGACGGACGAGGAGGTCGAGGCCGCGGCCAAGGCGGGTCTTGCGCTCGTGGTCACCCCGATTGCCTTCGTCTCCGAGCACATCGAGACCCTGGTCGAGCTCGACGTCGAATATCGCGAGCTGGCCTACAAGCACGGCGGCTCGATCTATGTCCGCGTACCGGCCCTGGGCGTGACGCCGGCGTTCATCGATTGTTTGGGGACTCTGGTCACGCAGGCCCTCGCTGATCCGTCGTCGCTGATCTGCGAAGACGACCAACCTTGTGCAGGAGCCGCCGCGTGACCGACTTCCTGGTCGAGCATTTCAACCTGATCCGCGGCCTGCACATCCTGGCCGTGATCGCCTGGATGGCGGGGATGCTCTACCTGCCGCGCCTCTACGTCTATCACACCGGCGCCACGCTCGGCTCGGAGATGGACGCGACCTTCAAGGTCATGGAGCGCCGGCTGCTGCGCGGTATCATCAACCCGGCGATGATCGCGGCCTTGGTCTTCGGCCTGGGTCTGATCATGGCCGACGGCGCGATCCGCGGCTGGGACTTCCTGCTGAAGCCCTGGATGCTGGCCAAGCTGGCGGGCGTGTTCTTCCTGTTCGGCTGGCACGGCTTCCTGTCGAAGGCCCGAAAAGCCTTCGAGGCCGGCCAGAACACGTGCTCGGAAAAATTCTGGCGCGCCACCAACGAGCTGCCCTTCGTGGCGGCCATCGTCATCGTGCTGTCGGTGACGACCAAGTACCTGAACTGACGGGGAGCGGGAGCCTGGCTCCCGCATTCCTCCACCCTCATCCTCAGGCAGGATGACGAGCGCCCACAGGACTCCTCCGGTAGCGCTTGACCCCAGGGCCGCCTTGTGGTTCCCGTCTTGGTCAGACGTTGCGGCCATACCGCAGCGTTCCCGCCTTTCACGGATCGCGCCCGTCCTGGTGCGCCTCATGATCCGTTCCCCTGATCGATCCGCGCCGTCGTCAATGGCGCGACCCCATCGCCGCTTCCACGTGGAGGCCGGCTGAATTTCTACCCAAGCCCGGATCGTATCCGGGCCACCGTGAGTCCATGCATGTCTGAAGACACCGACCCGCAAATCCCCGCCGAGCTGGAAACCGTCGAGACGACGGAAGACGCCGCGATCGACACCACCGTCGAAGCCTCCACCGACAGCGCCGCTGAAGGCGACGTCGGCGACGAGGACGACAACGCCGAAATCACCGCCGCCATCGCCGCCATGGGCCTGACGCGCATGTCGCTGCAGGAACTGAAGGAAAAGTCCCCGGCCGACCTGCTGGCGTTCGCCGAGACCTTCGAGGTCGAGAACGCCAACTCTATGCGCAAGCAGGACATGATGTTCGCCATCCTGAAGACCCTCGCCGAAGAAGGCGTGGAGATCTTCGGGTCGGGCACCATGGAAGTCGTCCAGGACGGCTTCGGCTTCCTGCGCTCGCCGGAAGCCAACTACCTGCCGGGTCCGGACGACATCTACGTTTCGCCCTCGCAGATCCGCAAGTTCGGCCTGCGCACCGGCGACAGCGTCGAGGGCGCGATCCGCTCGCCGCGCGAAGGCGAGCGCTATTTCGCCCTGACCAGCGTCAGCAAGATCAACTTCGAAAGCCCCGAGAACGTGCGCCACAAGGTGCACTTCGACAACCTGACGCCGCTCTATCCCGAAGAGCGCCTGAACATGGAACTGCCCGATCCGACCATCAAGGATCGCTCGGGCCGGGTCATCGACATCGTCGCTCCGCTGGGCAAGGGCCAGCGCTGCCTGATCGTCGCCCCGCCGCGGGTCGGCAAGACGGTGATGCTGCAGAACATCGCCAAGTCGATCGAGACCAATCACCCCGAGTGCTATCTGATCGTCCTGCTGATCGACGAGCGCCCGGAAGAAGTCACCGACATGCAGCGCACGGTGAAGGGCGAGGTCATCGCCTCGACCTTCGACGAGCCCGCCACGCGCCACGTGCAAGTCGCCGAGATGGTGATCGAGAAGGCCAAGCGCCTGGTCGAGCACAAGCGCGACGTCGTCATCCTATTGGACTCGGTGACCCGCCTCGGCCGCGCCTACAACACCGTGGTGCCGTCGTCGGGCAAGGTCCTGACCGGTGGTGTCGACGCCAACGCCCTGCAGCGTCCCAAGCGCTTCTTCGGCGCCGCGCGTAACGTGGAAGAGGGCGGCTCGCTGTCGATCATCGCCACGGCCCTGATCGACACCGGCAGCCGCATGGACGAAGTCATCTTCGAAGAGTTCAAGGGCACCGGTAACTCGGAAATCGTCCTCGACCGCAAGGTGGCCGACAAGCGCATCTTCCCGGCCATCGACGTGCTCAAGTCGGGCACCCGCAAGGAAGAGCTCATCACCCCGCGGGACCAGCTGCAGAAGACCTACGTGCTGCGCCGGATCCTCAATCCGATGGGCGCTTCGGACGCCATCGAGTTCCTGCTCGAGAAGCTGCGCCAGTCGAAGACGAACGGTGATTTCTTCCAGAGCATGAATACTTAAGCTTGGTGTTTCACGTGAAACACGAGAAAGGCCCCGGATCGCTCCGGGGCCTTTTTTGTTGGGGCTGACCCCCTCCGGCCCTTCGGGCCACCTCCCCCAGAAGGGGAGCATCTGGCCCGGAGATCCTCCCCCTCTGGGGGAGGTGGCCCGAAGGGCCGGAGGGGGTGTTACCCCGCCTACGGCACCAACACCGTCGCTCCGGTCGTCTTCCGTCCCTCCAACGCCTCATGCGCTTGACGGGCCTCCGCCAGCGGGAACCGCTGCCCGATCTCGATCTTCACCGCGCCCGAGGCCAGGACCTCGAACAGGGCCGCGGCGCTCTCGTCGAGCTCCTCCGTCGTGACGATGTAGTCGAACAGGCGGGGGCGGGTGATCCAGGCCGACTTGGCGCCCAGCTCCAGCGGGGCGAACGGCGGCACGGGGCCCGAGGCGTTGCCGTAGGTCACCAGCACGCCGCGACGGCCCAGGCTCTTCAGGCTGCCCTGGAAGGTGTCCTTGCCGACGCCGTCATAGACGACCGGCACGCCGGCTCCGCCCGTGATCTCGGCCACCCGGGCGGCGACGTCCTCGTGGTCGTAGAGGATCACGTGGTCGGCGCCGAGATCGCGGACGATCTGGGCCTTGGCCTCCGAGCCCACCGTGGCGATGACGTTGGCGCCCAGGGCCTTGACCCACTGCACCAGGATCTGGCCGACCCCGCCGGCGGCGGCGTGGACCAGCACGGTCTGGCCGGCCTGGACGGGGAAGCACCGGCGGACCAGGAACTCGGCCGTCATGCCCTTCAGCAGCACCGCGGCGGCGACCTCCAGCTTGACCCCTTCCGGAACCTTCACCGCCCTATCGGCCGGCACGACCGAGGCTTCGGCATAGGCGCCCATCGTGCCGTTATAGGCGACGCGATCGCCGACGGCGAAGCGGCTGACGCCGTCACCAATGGCTTCCACGTGGCCAGCCGCCTCCAGGCCCAGCACCTGCGGGTACTTCACCGGGTAGAGGCCCGAGCGGTGATAGGTGTCGATGAAGTTCAGACCGACGGCCGCATGGCGGACGAGGATCTGGCCGGGGCCGGGCGAGGGGAGGTCGCGCTCGACGACCTCCAGCACTTCGGGGCCGCCAGCGGCCTTGGCTTCGACGGCCAGCATCAGGCGAGGGTCTTCTGGAAGAAGGCCAGGCTGCGGCCGTTGGCCGTGGCGGCGTCGGCGGCGTCATAGTGCTCGCCGCCGTCGCGGGCAAAGGCGTGGTCGCGGCCGGCATAGGTATGCAGGGTGATCTGCGGATGATCCTTCAGGGCGGCGAAGATCACCTGCTGGGCTTCCTTGGGCACGAACTGGTCTTCTTCGGCCACGTGCAGCAGCAGCGGCTTTTCCAGCTTCTCGGCCTCGCCGACATGCTTCTCCAGGCCGACTCCATAATAGGAGACTGCGGCGTCGGCGTCGGTGCGGGTCGCCGTCAGGAAGGCCAGCAGGCCGCCCAGGCAGTAGCCGACCGCCCCGACCTTGCCCGACGACAGCGGGCGGACGGCGTCGATCGTGGCGTCGATATCGGCCACGCCGGCGTCGACGTCGAAGGCGTTGAACAGTTCGAAGGCCTTCTTCCACTCGGCCTCGGACTTGTCGGTGATGTCGATGCCGGGCTCGATCCGCCAGAACAGGTCGGGGCAGACGGCCAGGAAGCCTTCGCCGGCCAGCTTGTCGCAGATGTCGCGCATCACCTGGTTGACGCCGAAGATCTCCTGGATGACCACGATGGCAGGGGGATTGTCACCCGTGGCGCCGGCCGGTCGGGCCACATAGGCCGAGAAGTCGCCGTCGGGGGTGTTGATCGTGAGGGTCTCGCTCAAGGGGCTCTCTCCGTACGCTCGGCCGTTTTCCGGCCCGATTGGGACTTTCGACCGAAGCGCTCTAACCTGGGGCGAGCAGGGTGCGACGTCACAATCTCGTGGCCCGCCGCCAGGGAACCTTTTCCCAAGGAACCTCTATCGATGAAGATGACGATCGAGATCGACTGCACCCCGGTCGAGGCCCGGGCCTTTCTGGGCCTGCCGGACGTGAGCCCCCTCAACGAGCATCTGGTCAAAGAGATGCAGGCGCGGATGGATTCAAACATGGCCATGCTGGCCCCCGAGGAGCTGCTGAAGAACTGGATGGCCTTCGGGGCCGGCGCTCAGGACAGCTTCCGCAAGCTGATGACGGCCGCGGCCGGAGCGGCGGTCGGCAAGCGCGACTGATCTGATGGTCGATACGATCTACGCGCCGGCGACGGCCGCCGGCCGCGCCGCCGTGGCGGTGATCCGCGTCTCGGGTCCGGCCAGCAGCGATGCCGTGCGCGCCCTCACGGGAAACCTGCCCAAGCCGCGCCAGGCGGCCCTGCGCACCCTGCGCCACGACGGCGCCGCGCTCGACGATGCGCTGGTGCTGTGGTTCCAGGGGCCGGCCAGCTACACCGGCGAAGACGCCGCCGAGTTTCACGTGCACGGGGGCAGGGCGGTCGTCGAGGCGCTGCTGGGCGCCCTGTCGGCCCTGGGGCTACGTCTGGCCGAGCCCGGCGAGTTCACCCGCCGCGCCTTTCAGAACGGCAAGCTCGACCTGGCCCAGGCCGAGGCCGTGGGCGACCTGATCGACGCCGAGACGGAAGGGCAGCGCAAACAGGCCCTGGGCCAGCTGGGAGGGGCGCTGGGCCGCCGCTACGACGCCTGGCGGGACCTGCTGGTCCAGGCCCTGGCCATGCTGGAAGCCGCCGTCGATTTCCCCGACGAGGAACTGCCGGAAGACGTCGCCGCTCGGGCACGGCCCGGGCTTGAGATCCTGGCCGCCGAGATCGACGCGGCCCTGGACGATGTTTCACGTGGCAGGCGGGTGCGCGATGGCTTCCGCATCGCCCTGGTCGGCGCGCCCAACGCCGGCAAGAGCACCTTGCTCAACGCCCTGGCCGAGCGCGACGCGGCCATCGTCACCGCCACGCCGGGCACCACGCGGGACGTCATCGAGGTTCCGCTGGTGCTGGGCGGCTACAAGGCCCTGCTGGCCGATACGGCCGGGATCCGCGAGACCGCCGACGATATCGAGGCCGAGGGCGTGCGCCGGGCGCGAGCCTGGGCGGAGGAGGCGGATCTGCGGCTGTGGGTCGTGGACGCCGCGCAGTTTCACGTGAAACATTCCGATACCCACATAATTGTCCGGCCCGGCGACTGGCTGGTGATCAACAAAACCGATCTGGTAGCGCCAGCAGCTGTAGAGGCCATACGCGCCGCGACGGCCGCGCTGGGATTGCACGTGGTGGCGCTGTCGGCGCGGGCAGATGGCGCGGACCAGATCCGGTCGGCTTTGACCGCCCACGTGGTGGAGGCATTGTCGGGTGCGGAGTTCCCGGCGGCCACTCGCATCCGCCATGCCGAGCGTCTGGATGAGGCGAGAGCCTTTCTGGAGCGTGCTTTGGCGGAGACAGACGACGTGGAACTTGTGGCGGAAGATGTTCGTCTCGCGGCCCGGGCGCTGTCGCGCATCACCGGCCGTATCGATCCGGAAGACGTGCTTGAGCGAGTGTTTTCAAGCTTCTGCATCGGCAAATGAATGTTTCACGTGGAACACCGCCTTGAACCGTCCACAGCCTGACCACAGATAGGCCCACGGCGTTTCACGTGAAACGCGCCGGTCGCGACTCGCCCACAGGGCGGCTTGCGGCTATAAGTCTGCACACGCCCCCGCCGCGACGGGGGCGTTCCGCATTGAGGCGCTTCTTCCTTGTCCAACACCTCGCCCAACCTTGGCCAACAGGCCTGGGACGTCATCGTCATCGGCGGCGGTCATGCCGGCTGCGAAGCCGCGGCCGCGGCCGCGCGCACCGGCGCGCGCACCCTGCTGCTGACCCACAAACGTGAAACCGTCGGGGAGATGTCGTGCAACCCGGCCATCGGCGGCCTGGGCAAGGGCCACCTGGTTCGCGAGATCGACGCCCTGGACGGCCTGATGGGCCGCATGGCCGACAAGGCCGGCATCCAGTATCGGATGCTGAACCGTTCCAAGGGCCCCGCGGTCCGCGGTCCGCGCTCGCAGATCGACCGCAAGCTCTATCGCGAGGCCATGCAGGCCGAGCTGTTCGCCTATCCGAACCTCGACGTCATCGCCGCCGCCGCCGAAGACCTGATCGTCGAGGACGGCCACGTGGCCGGCGCCGTGGACGGGGAGGGGACGGTCTACCGCGCCCCCAAGGTCGTGCTGACCACCGGCACCTTCCTCAAGGGCCTGATCCATCAGGGCGAGACCCGGATCCCGGCCGGCCGCGTCGGCGACCAGCCGTCGATCGGCCTGTCCGACCGCCTCTACGGCCTGGGCTTCGACATGGGCCGCCTAAAGACGGGCACGCCAGCCCGCCTGGATGGCAAGACCATCGCCTGGGATCGCCTGGAGATGCAGGCGGCCGACGAGGATCCCGTGCCGTTCTCGTTCCTCAACGACCGTATCGACGTGCCGCAGATCCGCTGCGGCATCACCTATACGACCGAGGAAACCCACAAGATCATCGCCGAGCGCCTGGGCGAATCCGCCGTCTATGGCGGCCGCGCCACGGGGATCGGCCCGCGCTACTGCCCGTCGATCGAGGACAAGGTCGTCCGCTTCGCCGACAAGACCAGCCACCAGGTGTTCCTGGAGCCGGAAGGCCTGGACGACGACACCGTCTATCCGAACGGTGTCTCGACCTCGGTCTCGGCCGAAACCCAGCTCTTGTTCCTGCGCACCATCCCGGGCCTCGAGGCCGTCGAGGTGGTGCGCTACGGCTATGCGATCGAATACGACTATGTCGATCCGCGCGAGCTCTACGCCACGCTGGAGACCAAGCGCCTGCCGGGCCTCTATCTGGCCGGCCAGATCAACGGCACCACGGGCTATGAAGAGGCCGGGGCCCAGGGCCTGGTCGCCGGCATGAACGCCGCGCTCTCCGCGTTGGGCAAGGAGCCGGCGGTGTTCGCGCGCGACGAGGCCTATATCGGCGTGATGATCGACGACCTCGTCACACGTGGTGTGACCGAGCCCTACCGGATGTTCACCAGCCGGGCCGAGTTCCGCCTGACGCTGCGCGCCGACAACGCCGATCAGCGCCTGACCGGCCGCGGTGTCGAACTGGGCGTGGTCGGCGAAGTTCGCGCTGCGGCCTGGGACGCCAAGAAGGCCGAGCTGGACGCCGTCCGGACCCGTGCCCGCGCCCTCAACATGACCCCGGCCGAGGCCGTGAAGGCCGGCTTCAAGGTCAATGCCGACGGCCAGCGCCGTGACGTCCTCGCCATGCTGGCCTATCCCGACGTCGGCCTCGACGACCTGGTTCGCGTCTGGCCCGAGATCGCCGACTGGAGCCCGATGGCCCGCGAGCAGATCGAGATCGAGGCGGCCTATGCCGGCTATCTCGACCGCCAGCGCGCCGACGCGGAGTCCCTGCGCAAGGACGAGGACCTGCGCCTGCCGGCCGACCTCGACTATCGCGACATCGGCAGCCTCTCCAACGAGGTCCGCGAAAAGCTGATCCGGGTGAAGCCCCTGACCCTGGGCCAGGCCGCCCGCATAGAGGGGGTCACCCCCGGCGCCCTGACGGCCCTGCTGGCCCATGTTCGTCGCGGTCGCGCCGCCTGATGGCCCTTCCCGAAGCGACCTCCGAACTGGTCATCGAGGCCCTCGACCCGGTCGACGCCGCGGCCTTCCAGCGGCTGACGGGGGCGAGCGACGTCCAGATCGCCGACCTGACCCGCTATCGCGAGCTGCTGGCCGAGTGGAACGCGGTGATGAACCTGGTGGGTCCGGCTTCCATGGCCGCCTACTGGAACCGTCACGCCTGGGACAGCGCCCAGCTGCTGACCTTCGCCCCGCAGGCCAAGGTCTGGGCCGACCTGGGGGCCGGCGCCGGCCTGCCGGGCGTCGTGCTGGCCATCCTGTTGAAGGACACGCCGGGAGCCAAGGTCCACCTGGTCGAGAGCATGGCCAAGCGCTGCCGCTTCCTCGACGCCGTCTGCGGCGCCCTGGACCTGCCGGTCGAGATCCACAACGCCCGCGCCGAGAGCCTGGACCTCAAGGTCCAGGTGGTCACGGCCCGGGCCTGCGCGCCGATGCCGCGCCTGCTGGAGTTCGCCCAACCCTATTTCAAGCGCGGCGCGGTCGCCTGGCTCCTGAAGGGCCAGGAGGTCGCCGCCGAGATCGCTGAAGCCAAGAAGACCTGGAAGTTCGAGTCGGACGTGCGGGGCTCCAAGAGCGATCCGCGCGGCCATGTCGTGCAAATCAAGGGGCTGAGCCGTGTCCGCAAAGTCTGAGCTGAGAGTCCTGGCCGTCGCCAACCAGAAGGGCGGGGTGGGCAAGACCACCACGGCCATCAACCTGGGCACCGCCCTGGCGGCCTGCGGCGAGCGCGTGCTGCTGATCGACGCCGACCCGCAGGGCAACTGCTCCACGGGCCTGGGCATCGGTCGCCTGCAGCGCAAGAAGACGCTGTACGACGTGCTGATGGGCGAGGCCCCGATCGTCGAGGCTGCCGTCCAGACCTCGCTGCCGGGCCTGGACGTGATCCCGGCCGACGCCGACCTGTCGGGCGTCGAGCTGGAGCTGGGCCAGACCGCCCGCCGCTCCTACCGCCTGCGCGACGCCCTGGAACCGCTGCGCGCCAACGGTCCCTACACCTATGTGCTGATCGACTGCCCGCCGTCGCTGAACGTGCTGACGGTCAACGCCATGACCGCCGCCGACGCGGTGTTCGTGCCGCTGCAGTGCGAGTTCTTCGCCCTGGAGGGCCTGACCCAGCTGATCCGCACCATCGAGCGCGTCCGTGGCAGCCTCAATCCCCGCCTGGAGATCCAGGGCGTGGTGCTGACCATGTACGATCGGCGCAACAGCCTGTCCGAGCAGGTGGCCAAGGATGTCCGGGATCACTTCGGCGACAAGGTCTATGACGCGGTCATACCGCGCAACGTCCGGGTGTCGGAGGCGCCGTCGTTCGGCAAGCCGGTGCTGCTGTATGACCTCAAGTGCGCCGGGTCGCAGGCCTATCTGCGCCTGGCCCGCGAGGTCATCAGCCGCGAGAAGGATCGCCAGGCCCAGGCGGCCTGATCCTGAAGGTCAGACGACCTGAGGATACGGGTCGAAGTCGTTATTGAATCTGAAGTTTCGAGGAGACGGTTGTGGTCGGTGAAGCGGGGATGTCGGAAGGCCGTCGGGGTCTGGGTCGCGGCCTGTCGGCGCTGCTGGGCGAGGTCGAGACGGCCCCCGCCCAGGCGCCCGGCGACAACGCCGGCGGTTCGCGCGAGGCGCCGATCGAACTGCTGAAGCGTAATCCCGATCAGCCCCGCCGGACCTTCCGCGAGGATGACCTGGTAGAACTTGCCAACTCGATTTCCGAGAAGGGCGTGCTGCAGCCGATCCTGGTGCGGCCGGCGCCGGGGGCTCCGGGCGAGTACCAGATCGTCGCCGGCGAGCGTCGCTGGCGCGCCGCCCAGCGGGCTGGCCTCAAGACCGTGCCGATCATCGTCCGCGAGCTCGACGACTTGGCCGTGCTCGAGATCGGCATCATCGAGAACGTCCAGCGCGCCGACCTCAACATCCTCGAAGAGGCGCTGAGCTACCGCGTGCTGATGGACAAGTTCGGCCGCACCCAGGACGCCATCGCCCAGACCATCGGCAAGAGCCGCAGCCACGTGGCCAACACCCTGCGTCTGCTGGCCCTGCCGGAAGCCGTGCAACAGCACCTTGTCACCGGCGCCCTGACCGCCGGCCACGCCCGCGCCATCGCCACGGCCGAGAACCCGGCGGCCTTGGCCCAGCAGGTCATCGACGGCGGCCTGTCGGTGCGCGAGACCGAGGCCCTGGCCCGCGTCGCCCAGACCGGCGACGCCACGCCGCGCGCCAAGGCCGGCGCCCCGCCCAAGGGTCCGCGGGTCAAGGACACCGACACCCAGGCCCTGGAGGCCGACCTGTCGTCGGTGCTCGGCCTCGACGTCGAGATCGACCATCGCGGCGGGGCCGGTTCGCTGATCGTCCGCTACGCGACGCTCGAGCAGCTGGACGACCTCTGCAACCGCCTGACCCGGGGCGTCTGAGAGGGTCTTCTGTCGCGCACGGAAGAGGGCGTGGCCGTACTCCGGGCCACGCCGTTCGCCACAGGCGAGGGCGGCGCGCGCCCAATTCTGGGATAAAGCCCTGCGCTGCAAGGGAAAATGCGGCCGGGCCGCCGACGCCGGAAAGGCTGCTTCGGCGGCCTTTTTCGTGAAAAATCGCCGGCCCCGCTCGTCAAATCTTTGACCTTGAGCGCGAATCGCAGTCGCGGGCCGGTGACGGTCCCACGCCCTGCGTGCAGCTTCACGGACCGTGTCGTGTTAGCGCGTCACAGCCCCAGCCGCCGAGCGCGGCCGGCGATCTGCAGGGCCAGGCGCTCGGAGATCAGCTGGTCGGGCGAGCCAGAGGTCTTGCAGGCCTTGTCGGCCACCAGGATGTCCTGTTGCACGGTCAGCAGGTGCTCGAGCGTCCAGGCGCGGGCCTGGCGCAGGAACTCGCGCTCGGTCTTCCAGAACACGCCCGAGGCCTTGGCGGCGGCCGCGAGGTCGACGCCGTTCTTGTGCAGGGTCAGGGTGCGGCGCAGGCGTCCCAGGTGGAAGCCCATGGCCCGCACGGCCGCCGGACCGCCTTCGCCCTCCTGGGCGGCGCGGCGCAGGCCGGCGTGGGCCGCGCCGATCTTGCCGCCGAAGGCGTCGACGGCGGCGTCGCCCAGCGAGGCTTCCGGCTCGACGCCGAGGAAGTCGGTCAGGTCGGCCGGGGTGGCGACCACGCCGCTGCCCGGGCCGAGGAACAGCGCGAGCCGCTCGATCTCGGCGCGGGCCACGCCGCGCTCCTTCGGCAGGCGGTTGACGAACAGGTCCAGGGCCTCGCCGTTCAGGCTGACCCCGTCCTTGGAGAGGGCGTCGCGGGTCAGGCGCGCCATGTCGCCGACCTCGTCCTCGTAGCAGGGGATGACGAAGCAGCCGTTGGCTTTCTCGGCCGTCTTGCGCAGGGCGGAGTCGCGGCCCAGGGCCCCGGCCTCGACCAGGAAGAAGGCCTCGGGGTTCAGGCGGCCCTCGACATGGGCGGTCAGGGCCTCGGCGGCCTGCTTGTCGGGACCGGCCTTCTCGCCCATCAGCCGCAGGCGCACCAGGCGCTTGCCGCCCATCATCGACAGGGCCGCCAGCTCGTCTTCCAGACGCCCCGGCTGGCTGTCGAGGTCGCCCTCGGTCAGCAGGGCGGTGTCGAAGGGGTCATCGGGCCGCTCGACCACCTTGTGGGCCAGCTGAACGGCGCGGTCGCGCACCACGCCGCGATCCTTGCCATAGATGACGACGGCCCGGATGTCCGGCGTCGGGTCCTTCAGGAACCGCTCGACGTCCTGCCGCTTGGAAAGAATGGCCACGAGGTCAGGCGGGCGCCTTGCCGGCCAGCCAGGCGGCGAGGTCCAGTTGGATCTTGCGCGCCACCTCGGCGGCGGCGCGATCCTGGCCGTCCTGCTGGGCGGAGATGGCGGCATAGGGCTGGTCGGCCGAGTCGTAGGTCACCACGGCGGTCGCCTGGCCCTTGCGGACCTCGTTGCCGGTGGTGATGTCGACCAGCTTCCAGTCGACCTTCATGTTCAGCTCGTAGCGGTTGGCGACGTTGTCGACCCGCACGCCGCGCGCATAGCGGTTTTCCTTCACCGTGTAGCTCAGGCGGTGCGAGGCCAGCACGTTGGGATTGCGCGCCAGGGCGTCGTCCAGCTGCTCGCGCACCAGGTAGCCGGCGCGACCCTCGGCCGCCACAACCTCGATGGCCCCGAGGCCGCCCGTGACGCCCTGCTGGCCGTACAGGGGCGTGAAGCCGCAGGCCGACAGGGCGAGCGAGGAGAGGAGGGCGGCGGCCGCCAGGAGACGCTTCATGGATCAGTTCGCCACGATGTTGACGATGCGGTCTTTGACGACGATCACCTTGCGGACCGTGACGCCCTCAAGGTGGGCCATGACGGCCGGATCCGCCAGAGCGATTTTCTGGACCTCGTCGTCGGCGGCGCCGGCCTTGACCTTGATCTCGCCGCGGCGCTTGCCGTTGATCTGGATCGGCAGCACGCGCTCGTCGTCGGCGGCCAGGGCCGGGTCGGCCTTGGGCCACGGCGCGTCGACCACCAGGCCTTCGCGGCCCAGGCGCACCCAGGCCTCCTCGGCCAGGTGGGGCGTGAACGGCGCGACCAGGCGGGCCAGGATGTCCAGGGCCTCGACGCGGGCGGCCAGCACGCCATCCGAAGCGCCTTCAGCCGGAGCGGCCTTCAGGGCGTTCAGGAACTCGTACAGCCGCGCCACGCCGCTGTTGAAGCGGAAGCCCTCGATGCTGTCGGTGACGAAGCCGATCAGCTTATGGGCCGCCTTGCGCAGCGACAGGGCGGCCTCATCCGCCTCGTCATGGGCGAAGTCGCCGGCCGGCTGACTGTCGAACTCGTTCCACAGGCGGTGGGTGAAGCGCCAGCTGCCCTCGACGCCGGAATTGGTCCACTGCACGTCGCGCTCGGGCGGGCTGTCGCTCATCACGAACAGGCGCGCGGCGTCGACGCCGTAGGCCTCGAAGATGTCCTCGGGAGCGACGACGTTCTTCTTGGACTTCGACATCTTCTCGATGTCGCCGATGACGATCGGCGCGCCGGTCTTGGCGTGCTTGGCGCTGCGGCTGTTACCCTCGGCGGTGATCACCACGTCCGACGGCTCGACCCATTCGCCGGCCTCGTTCTTGTAGGCCTCGTGGGTGACCATCCCTTGCGTGAACAGGCCCGCGAACGGCTCGTCCACCGACAGCAGGCCCTCGTCCTTCAGGGCCTTGGTGATGAAGCGCGCGTACAGCAGGTGCAGCACCGCGTGCTCGACGCCGCCGATATACTGATCGACCGGCATCCAGTGGTCGGCGCAGGCCTTGTCGATCGGCTCGGCCGCGGTCGGGTCGGTGAAGCGGGCGAAGTACCAGCTGCTGTCGACGAAGGTGTCCAGCGTGTCGGTCTCGCGCTCGGCCGGGGCGTTGCACTGCGGGCAGTTGACGTGCTTCCAGGTCGGGTGCCGCACCAGCGGGTTGCCCGGCTTGTTGGGATCGAAGGTGACGTCCTCGGGCAGCACCACCGGCAGCTGGTCTTCCGGCACGGCCACCGGGCCGCAGGCCTCGCAGTGGATCACCGGGATCGGGCAGCCCCAGTAGCGCTGACGCGAGACGCCCCAGTCGCGCAGGCGATAGACCGTCGCGCCCTGGCCCTGGCCGGCGGCCTCGATGCGGGCCACCGCTTCGGCCTTGGCGGCCTCGACGTCCAGCCCGTCCAGGAACTCCGAATTGAAGATCTTGCCGGGGCCGACATAGGCCTCCTTGCCGACCTCGAATTCGGCCGGGTCCGCGCCCGCCGGCAGCACCACCGGCTTGACCGGCAGGTCGTACTTGCGGGCGAAGTCCAGGTCGCGCTGGTCGTGGGCCGGGCAGGCGAAGATCGCGCCGGTGCCGTAGTCCATCAGGATGAAGTTGGCGATCCAGACGGGCAGGGTGATCGACGGGTCCAGCGGGTGCTTCACGCGCAGGCCAGTGTCGCGGCCCAGCTTCTCGGCGCCCTCGATGTCGGCTTCCGAGGTCCCGCCTTTCCGGCACTCCGCGATGAAGGCCTGCAGGTCGGGGTTCTCGACCGCCAGCTGCTCGGCCAGCGGATGCTCGGGAGCGATGCCCACGAAGCTGGCGCCGAACAGGGTGTCGGGACGGGTGGTGTAGACCTCCAGCCCCTCGGCCAGGCCGTCGGGCGCCTCGCCCTCGAACTGGAACTTGAAGCGCAGGCCCTTGGACCGGCCGATCCAGTTCTCCTGCATGATGCGGACCTTCTCGGGCCAGCGATCCAGGGTCTTCAGGCCGTCGATCAGGGCGTCGGCGTAGTCGGTGATGCGCAGGAACCATTGGGTCAGCTTGCGCTTCTCCACGGTCGCGCCCGAGCGCCAGCCCTTGCCGTCGATGACCTGCTCGTTGGCCAGGACGGTCATGTCGACCGGGTCCCAGTTGACCGAGGCTTCCTTGCGATAGACCAGGCCGCGCTTCAGCAGGCGCAGGAACCAGGCCTGCTGCTTGCCGTAATATTCCGGGTCGCAGGTGGCGAACTCGCGCGACCAGTCGACCGACAGGCCCAGGGCCTTCAGCTGCTCGCGCATGGCGGCGATGTTGTCGTAGGTCCAGCCCTTGGGGTGGACGCCGCGCTCCATAGCGGCGTTCTCGGCCGGCATGCCGAAGGCGTCCCAGCCCATCGGGTGCAGCACGTTGAAGCCCTGGGCGCGCTTGTAGCGGGCCACGACGTCGCCCATGGCGTAGTTGCGCACGTGGCCCATGTGGATGCGCCCCGACGGATAGGGGAACATCTCGAGCACGTAGTATTTCGGCCGCGCATCCGGGGTGATCGGCGTCAGGAAGGTCTGGGCCTTGGCCCAGGTTTCACGCCACTTCGGCTCGGTGTCTTTGGGATTGTAGCGGGCCATGGAAACCAGACAGTGCTTACGGACAGGACGCGTTTGGCGCGTTCCGCAATGGTCATAAGCGGTTTCGCGGCCAGAGTGCGCTTAAATACGGGCGCGCCTAAATATGCGAACGGGAGCCCCTTGTCGCCAGGGGGCTCCCGAAAGGCGCGAAGGACTGATGAGTCCTTAGTTGGTCTTGATGTTCGAGAGGCGAAGCTGGCGCGCGCGCGTCAGGATGGCGTTCTCGATGTCGGTCGCGGTCTGGTCGGCGGCGGCCGTGTCGATCCAGGCGCCCGAAGCGTCCTTGGCCTGCTTGAAGACGGTCACGTTCAGGCCGTCGGCGCGCAGGCGGGTGTCGAGGATGTAGACGGTCGCCTTGAAGCGCTCGTCCGGCTTTTCCGGGTTCACGTACCAGTCGGTGACGATCACGCCGCCGTACGGGTCGGCCGAGGCCAGCGGCATGAAGGCCAGGGTGTCCAGCGAGGCGCGCCACAGGAAGCCGTTGACGCCGATCGAGCCTTCGCTCGGGGCGGACTTGGGCGCGTCTTTCTTGAACAGGCCGAAGGGCTGGAAGCCGCCTTCGTCGCTCTGGGTCGTGAAGGTCTTGGGGGGCTTGTTGCTGCTGCACGCGGCCACGCCGAGAACCGACAGCGCCAGAACGCCAGCGGCGACGCCGCGCAACACCGACCCACGCTCAAACGCCATAGTACCTTGCTCCAAATGTCTGCCGGCGCATTCGCGCAGCTCAGGCGCGCCCCCGCAGCCGGAACGGCTCTATAGCATGGCCGCGCGACGTCAAAACAGGAATCGCGTGACATGACCGCCACAGGCGCCGCTTGAATCGTAACCTGCGACGATCAGCGTGATCCAAGGCCTGTTGACCGCGTTGTATTCCGGCCTTTATTCGGCGTTCAGGGTGTTCGTGCCTATATAGGTGCGGGCAGGGGTAATTTTGGGGACAGGTGTCGAGTGACCAAGGTCGCGACCCAGTATGTGATGGCCGGCGCAGCCGCCGCGTTGATCCTGACGGGATCGGCTTCGATTGCGCACGCCCAGACCAAGACCCGCACCGCGCCGGCTACGGCCGACTTCGCCGTGAAGAACGACTTCACCGGCTCGCAAGGCGCCCCGTTCAGCCCGCAAGGCCCGAAGAAGACCCTCGAATTCGACGCTCGCAAGGGCAAGTGGGGCCTGAAGCTCGACCTCGACCAGCCGGTCGGGCGCGACATGGAGCTGAAGGACGTCCAGGCCGGGGCCTATTTCAAGGTCACCCCGTCGATCCGCGTCGGCGGCGCTGTGGCCCTGGGCGAGAACAACCCCGCCCTGGCCGCCCGCAAGAACGAAACCCGCGAGCCCGCCCCGCGCGTGAAGCTCGAGACGGCGTTCAAGTTCTGATCCGAGCGTCTAGCTCGATCCCAAAGATTTCAAATCTTCCAGCTATCTCGGCTCAAGCCGGGAGCTCGTTCGTGCGCGCTGGCCTCTGCCTAGGAACCCTCTCTCTTTGAGAGAGGGAGGGGGAGATGATCAGCCGAACCCCTCTATCCCCGCCAAGCCGTAGATCCCCGCATCGATCAGGGCGTCCGAAGTCTCGGCGCTGACCCCGCCCAGGGCATAGACGGGCAGGGCGGTCAGGCTCGCGATCGCCGCTAAGCCCTCCACGCCCAGCGGCGTTCCAGCCGAGGGGCTGTTGCTCGCGAAGACCGGCGAGACGACCAGAGCCTCCACCCCCGCCAACTCGGCCGCCCGCGCCGCCGCCGCATCGTGCGCCGCCGCGGTCAGTCGCCAGGCCGGATGGGCGGCGCGGATCGCCGGCGCGGTCTCCACCAGGCGCTCGGGCAGGTGCAGGCCGGCCGCGCCGATCGCCTCGGCCAGGGCCGGATCGGCGCCGGCCAGCAGCAGCAGGCCCCGCCGGCGGGCGATGGCGGCCAGGCGCAGGCCGCGCTCGACCGCGTCGGGCGAGTCGAACGGTCGGTAGACGATCCCGGCGCCGGCCGGCAGGCGTTCGGCGACGGCTTCGGGGTCGGGCGTACGGACCGGATCGGTGAAAAACAGCAGCCGGGGCAGGGGATCGCCCGGCCAGGCCCATGGGCGAAGCCGCGCGGCCGTTCTAGAGAGGGTCTCCAGACTGTCCGTTCCCTGGTTCGCCATGTCCGAAGCCCTGATCTCCATCCGTTCCCGCATCGCCGCCGCGAGCCTGGCCGCCGGCCGCCCGGCCGACGCCGTCCAGCTGGTGGCGGTGTCGAAGCTGCAGCCCTGGGACCATATCGCCCCGGTCTTCGACGGGGGCCAGCGGGTTTTCGGCGAGAACCGTGTGCAGGAGGCCAAGGAACGCTGGGCGCAGCACCGTGGCCAGATCGAGCTGCGCCTGATCGGCCCGCTGCAGACCAACAAGGCCCGCGACGCGGTGGCCTTCTTCGACGTCATCGAGACCCTCGACCGCGAAAAGCTGGCCCGCGTGCTGGCCGACGAGATCCAAGCCCAGGGCAAGGCCCCGCGCCTCTATGTGCAGGTGAACACTGGCGAGGAGCCCCAGAAGGCCGGAATCATCCCCGCCGAGGCCGACGCCTTCGTGGCGGCCTGTCGCGAGACCTACGGCCTGAACGTCGAAGGCCTGATGTGCATCCCGCCCGCCGACGAGGACCCCGCGCCGCATTTCCGCATGCTCGCGGACATCGCCGCCCGCAACGGCGTCGCCAAGCTCTCCATGGGCATGAGCGACGATTTCGAAGTGGCGGTGGCCTGCGGCGCGACCTCGGTGCGCGTCGGCTCGGCGCTGTTCGGTTCTCGCTGATCGATCCCAACCGCAGTCAATAAACAGAAGTCATCGCCCGACTTGTTCGGGCGACCCAAGCGGCCTGTCAGGATGTGGCTAGGTCGGCTTGGGTCGCCCGCATGAAGCGGGCGATGACTTCTGAATTTGGTGATCCTCAAGCCTCCGAGATCCCCACCGCATCCCCCGGCTGCGCCTTCGCCAGCAGCGCCTCGATATCCGCCCGCGCCAGGGCCACGCAGCCCTCCGTGCCGGGATACCCCTCCCGCGCCAGGTGCAGGAAGATCGCCGAGCCCATCCCTGGAACCGGTGGATCGTCGTTGTGGGCCAGGATCCCGACCAGGTCATAGACGCTGTCGTCGCGCCACATCCGCTCGGCGCTGGCGGGGTAGGGCAGCTTGACCGGGCGATTGTAGTTGGGATCGCCCGGCGCATCGCACCAGCCGTCGTCCGGCGCGATCGGGGCGACGGGTAGGGCGGTGCTGGGGCCGTCCGGATAGACGTCGGGGCGGTACAGCACCTGCCGGATCGTCCAGGTCCCCAGCGGGCTCCGGTTGTCGCCCTCGCGCTTGTCGGCGGCGGCGATCACCCCGGCCTTGCCGAGGGCGCAGCGCACCGTCTGGCCGTCGCCCAGGTCGATGCTATGGGTGTTTCCGGCCGCCCGCGCCTGGAAGATCATCGCAAACCCAGCTCCCGCAAGCCCTCGCCCCTTGGCGCCGGGCCTCGCAACGGTCATGTTCCGGCTCATGGCGCAACGCAAGACCCTGCTTCTCATCGACGACGACGACGACCTGCGCGGCGCCTTGGCCGAACAGCTCGCCCTGCACGAGGAATTCGCCGTGGCCGAGTGCGCCACCGCCGGCGAAGGCGTGCGCCAGGCCCGCGAGATCAAGCCGGACTTGATCCTGCTCGACGTCGACCTGCCCGACATGGACGGCCGCGAGGCCTGCCGGCTGATGCGCAAGAACGGCGTCACCGCGCCGGTGATCATGCTCACGGCCGCCGCCAGCGACAGCGACACCATCCTGGGCCTGGAATCGGGCGCCAACGACTACGTCACCAAGCCCTTCCGCTTCGGGGTGCTGCTGGCCCGCATCCGCGCCCAGCTGCGCAGCTACGAGGCTTCGGAGGACGCGCTCTTCCGCATCGGTCCCTACGAGTTCCGGCCCTCGGCCAAGCTGCTCGTCGACGACAAGCAGAAGAAGGTGCGGCTGACCGAGAAGGAAACCAACATCCTCAAGTACCTCTACCGCGCCGGCTCCAAGCCGGTGTCGCGCGAGGAGCTGCTGACCGAGGTCTGGGGCTACAACGCCGGCGTCACCACCCACACGCTGGAAACCCACGTCTACCGCCTGCGCCAGAAGATCGAACCCGATCCGGCCGTGGCGCGGATCCTGATCACCGAGGCGGGCGGCTACCGGCTTCAGCCCTAGCCGCGCCGCCGGCGGGCGACAAAAAGAAAGGCCCGGGGCTTTCGCTCCGGGCCTTCTTCGTTTTCGGGTGGCGTGCGCCTGGACTTAGGCGTTGCCGACCGGCGCGCCTTCGGCCTGGGCCTTGCGCGCGGCGTAGACGCCGGCGAAGTCGATCGGGTCGATCAGGAACGGCGGGAAGCCGCCTTCGCTGGTGACGTCGGCGATCAGGCGACGGGCGAACGGGAACAGGAAGCGCGGGCACTCGATCAGCAGGACCTGCTCGAGGGCTTCTTCCGGCACGCCGTTGATGTGGAACAGGCCGCCATAGACGACCTCGACGTGGAACACGGCGGTTTCGCCGCGGGTGGCGCGGGCCGACAGCTTCAGGTCGACTTCGAACAGGCCGTCGTTGCGGCCGCGGGCGTTCATCTCGACGCCCATGTCGATCGCCGGTTGTTCGGCGGCGGCGCGGAGCGAATCCGGAGCCAGCGGGTTTTCGAACGAGAGGTCGCGAACGAACTGGGCGACGATGCGGATGCCGGCGGCGGCGGCTTCGTTGTCGTCCTGGGCGGCGGACGGAGCGCCGGTGATGTCGGTCATGAACGGTTTTTCCATACTCGGCGCGGGACGCCCGGCCGCTAGGCGTGAGCGGCGCTGCTAACATGTGCAAGAACGCCGTGCAACGTCAGGCGCCTGACGCGGGCGGTCGCTTCGCCTATATAGGAAGGCTGTCGTCGCCATCGACGGCCCGTTGCGGAATTTGTCGTGCCTGAACTGATCGTCTTCGCGGTGCTCGCCGCCGTCGTCCTCTACCAGCTGTACGCGACCCTCGGGCGCCGCGTCGGCCGTCAGCCCGAGGACACGCCCGCCGCCGTGGCGGCCCCGGCCGCCGGCCGTCCGGCCGACAACGCCGAGCCCGTGCCCGCCGTCGCCGCTACCGGCGTGGCCGCCCTGCGCGCCCGCCAGCCCGATTTCGACGTCGGCCGCTTTTTGACGGGCGCCCGCCAGGCCTATGCGATGATCCTCAAGGCTTTCGCCGCCGGCGATCGCGAGACCCTAAAGCCGCTGCTGGCCCCCGACGTCATGGCCAATTTCGAGGCCGCCATCGTCGCCCGCGAGGCCGACGGCCGCACCGAGAGCGTCGAGATCCTGGCCCCGCCGCGCGTCGACCTCGACAGCGCCGCCGTCGACGGCGACGTCGGCCGCGCCGTGGTGCGGATCCTGGCCGAGGTGCGCACCCGCTCCAGCAGCGCCGCCGGCGACGCCGTGGACGACCGCCGCACGGCCGACCTCTGGACCTTCGAGCGCGACCTCAAGAGCCGCGACCCCAACTGGACCCTGGTGCGCGTCGCGGTCGCCGAAGCCTGATGCTGCGCAACGTCCTGACCGCCGCGGCGGCCGCGCTGCTGCTGGCCGCCTGTACGACGGCCACGCCGCCGCCGCCCATCGCCCCGACCACGCCGGTCTCGCCCTCGACCCAGGCTCCGCAACCGACGCCGCAACAGCCTCCGGCGCCCGCGACCGGCAGTTTCGCGGCCCTGCAAGGCTGGAGCGAGGAAGACCACGCCGCCGCCCTGCAGGCCTTCCGCGAGACCTGCGGCGTCTCCAAGGATGCGGCCACGGCCGGGATCTGCCGCAAGGCCCGCGCCGCCGGCCCGGTCGACGACGCCCGCGCGCGGCTGTTCCTGGAGGCCAATTTCCGCCCCGAGCCGATCGCCGGCCAGGGCCTGCTCACCGCCTATTTCGCCCCCGAATACGACGCCCGCATGTCGCGCTCGGCCGAGTTCAGCGCCCCGGTGCGCGGCCGGCCGGCCGACCTGGTCATGCTCGACCTCGGCGGCTTCGATCCCAGCCTGAAGGGCAAGACCATCGCCGGCCGCGTCGCCGGGGCGGGCTTTGTTCCCTATGACGACCGCGCCGCCATCGAGGCCTCGCCGCTGGACCGTCCCCTGGCCTGGATGCGGCCCGAGGACCTGTTCTTCCTGCAGATCCAGGGCTCGGGCGTCCTGACCCTGCCCGACGGCCGCCGGGTTCGCGCCGCCTTCGCCGCCCATAACGGCAAGCCCTTCGTCGGCATCGCCACGGCCATGCGCGACCGCGGCCTGCTGGCCGACGGCGACACCTCGGGCGAGGCCATCCGCGGCTGGCTGGCGGCCAATCGCGGTCCCCGGGCCGACGAGATCATGCGCCTGAACCCGCGCTACGTGTTCTTCCAGACCCTCCCCGACGACGGCCGCCAGGCCACGGGCGCGGCCAATGTGCCGCTGCCGGCTGGCCGGGCCATCGCCGTCGATCCCAGCCAGAACGCCCTGGGCGGCCTCTACTGGATCGACGCCAGCGCGCCCAAGCTGGCAGGGGCCTTTCCGACCTATCGCCGCGCGGTGATGGCGCTGGACACCGGCGGCGCCATCAAGGGCGCGGTGCGGGCCGACCTCTACATGGGCACCGGCCAGGCTGCCGGAACCGAGGCCGGCCGCGTGCGCCACGACCTGCGCCTGTGGCGTCTGGTCCCCCAGTCCCAGTTCTAGGCCGATGAGCAAGGGGCCGCCCCAAGACGACGGCCAGCGCCTCTGGCGGCTGGTGGCCTCCACCGTGCGCGCCAAGGCCGGCGAGGCGCCGCTGAAGATGCGCGCCAAGGTCAAGGTTCGTCCGGCCAAGACCGAGCTGATGGGTCACGCCGCCGAGGTCGCCCCGCCGACCCGCCTGGCCTCGATCGCGCCGCTGCGCATCGACCCGGCCGACATTCCGGCGCTCAAGCCCAAGCCCAAGGCCGCCAAGCCGCCGCCCGAGCGCATCGAGCCCAACCGCCACCGCCGCATCGCCAAGGCCCATGACCCGATCGGCGCGCGGCTGGACATGCACGGCCTCGACCAGGACCAGGCCCGCGCCACCCTGGAGCGCTTCATCCGCCGGGCGTTCGACGACGGCCACCGGGCGGTGCTGGTGATCACCGGCAAGGGCAAGATCGGCCACGGCGTCCTGCGCCAGCGCACGCCCGAGTGGCTGGCCGCCCCGGCCCTGCGCGAGATGATCGCCGGGGTGTCGCCGGCCGACCAACGCCACGGCGGCGAGGGCGCGCTCTACGTGGCGCTGAAGCGGAAGGGGTGATGTCGGGCTGAGGGCGCCGCTTCTTACCTCCCGTCATTCCCGCCCTTGTGGCGGGAAACCCTGGTTCAGCTGACACGTGAGACGCCTGCGGACTGCCCGGCAGTCCGCCCCTCCCGCTTTTGCGGCGGACAGAGGGGTTCCCGCCACAAGGGCGGGAATGACGGGTGTTATTGAATAGATCCGGAAAGTGTCGTGAGCCGACCTTCCGGCCAGAAGGATCAGCCGCCCCGCGCCGCCTTTTCCGCGTGCCCCGAAGTCCCCTCGCGGGCCTCGAGCTTCTCGGCCACGGCGTCCAGCGACACCCCGGCCGCCGCCATCAACGCCAGCCAGTGGTACAGCAGGTCGGCGCTCTCAGCCGCCAGGGCCTCGGGCCCCTGAGCCACGGCGGCGATCACCGTCTCGACGGCTTCCTCGCCCAGCTTCTTGGCGGCCAGGGCCGGATCGTTCAGCAGCTTGGCGGTGTAGGACGCGCCCGGGTCGCCGCCCTTGCGGCTCTCGACCGTAGCGGCCAGGCGCTCCAGGACCTCGAACAACCGGCTCATGCGGCTGGATCCAGGCGCACCGGCACGCCGGCCGCGGCCATGGCGGCCTTGGCCTGGCCGATCGAGATCTCGCCGAAGTGGAAGATCGAGGCGGCCAGCACGGCGGCGGCGTGGCCGTCGCGGGCGGCTTCCACCAGGTGCTCGGTCTTGCCCGCGCCGCCCGAGGCGATCACCGGCACGTTGACCGCGTCGGTCACGGCCTGCAGCAGAGGAATGTCGTAGCCGATCTTGGCGCCGTCGCGGTCCATCGAGGTCAGCAGGAGTTCACCCGCCCCGCGTTCGACTGCGTTGGCGGCCCAGTCGACGACGTCGAGACCGGTGTCCTTGCGGCCGCCATAGGTCCAGACGTTCCAGCCCGAGCCGTCGGGCCGGGCCTTGGCGTCGATGGCCACCACCACGCACTGGGCCCCGAAGGCGTCGGCGCCGGCGGCGATCAGGTCGGGGTTCTCGACGGCGGCGGTGTTGGTCGAGACCTTGTCGGCCCCGGCCAGCAGCAGGCGGCGCATGTCGGCCACCTGGCGCACGCCCCCGCCCACCGAGACGGGCATGAAGCAGACCTCGGCGGTGCGCGAGATCACGTCCAGGATCAGGCCGCGACCCTCGCTGGAGGCGGTGATGTCGAGGAACATCAGCTCGTCGGCGCCGGCCGCGTCATAGGCGGCGGCCTGCTCGACGGGGTCGCCCGCGTCGCGCAGGTCGACGAAGTTGACGCCCTTGACGACCCGGCCGTCCTTGACGTCGAGGCAAGGAATGATCCGGGTCTTCAGCATCAGAGCGCCGCCGCGACCAGGGCTTCGGAGGGCTTGATGGTGCCGGCGTAGAGCGAGCGGCCCAGGATCGCCCCGGCGATCTCGACGCCCTTGCGGGCCTTCAGCCGCTCGATGTCGGCCACCGCGGCCACGCCGCCCGAGGCGATGACGGGGATCGAGACGGCGTCGGCCAGTTCGCCCACGCCCTCGACATTGACGCCGGTCAGGGCGCCGTCGCGGCTGATGTCGGTGACGATCAGGGCGGCGACGCCCGCGTCCTCGAAGCGCTTGCCCAGGGTGATGGCGTCGATGTCCGACAGGCCGGTCCAGCCGTCGACCGCGACCTTGCCGTCACGCACGTCGACCGCCACGGCGATCTGCTCGGGCCACAGGCGGGCGGCCTTCTTGACCAGCTCCGGATCGTGGACGGCGATGGTGCCGAGGATCACGCGGGACACGCCGGCTTCGATCCAGGCCTCGATGCCTTCCAGGGTGCGGATGCCGCCGCCCAGCTGCACCGGGATCGAGATCGACTCCAGGATCGATTGCACGGCGTCGGTATTGACCGACTTGCCCTCGATGGCGCCGTTCAGGTCGACCACGTGCAGCCACGAGAAGCCGTCCTTGACGAACCGCTGGGCCTGGTCGGCCGGGCTGTTGTTGAAGACCGTGGCCTTGTCCATGTCGCCGTGCAGCAGGCGCACGCACTGGCCGTCCTTCAGGTCGATGGCGGGATAGAGGATCATGGGCGCCATTCCAGGAAGTTGGCGAGCAGGGCGAGCCCGGCGGCTTGTGATTTTTCGGGGTGGAACTGTACGCCCGCGACATTCCCCTTGGCCACCGCCGCGACGAACGCGCCGCCGTGGTCGCTGGTCGCCACCACGTCGGCCGGATCGGCCGCCGAGAGCGCGAAGGAATTGGCATAGTACATGTGGGCGCCGTCCTCGATCCCCACGAACAGGGGATGAGCGCGGCGGAAGGCGATGGCGTTCCAGCCCATGTGCGGGATGGTCAGCGAAGGGTCGGTCGGTTCGAGCCTGGTCACCTGGCCGGAGATCCAGTCCAGGCCCGGCGTGACGCCGAACTCCAGGCCCTCGGTGGCGAGCAGCTGGTGACCGACGCAGATGCCCATGAACGGCGCGCCGCGCTGGTGCACGGCCTCGTTCATGGCTTCATAGACGCCCGAGGCGTCCAGGCCCGCGCGGCACGAGGCGAAGGCGCCGACGCCGGGCAGGAACACCCGGTCGGCCTTGGCCACGATGTCGGGGTCGGCTGTGACGACGATGGAGGCGGCGACGCCGCGCCGGCGGGCGGCCTCGTTCAAGGCCTTTTCCGCCGATCGCAGGTTGCCCGACCCGTAGTCGATCAGGGCGAGAGTTTGCATGGAACCTACAGTACGCCCTTGGTCGACGGCGCCTGGCCGCCGGTCTTCGGATCGAACTCCACCGCCTGGCGCAGGGCCCGGGCAAGCGCCTTGAAGCCGCTCTCCGCCACGTGGTGGGTGTTGTCGCCGTACAGGGTCTCCAGATGGATGCACGCGCCGCAGTTCATCGCGAAGGCGTGGTGGAACTCCTTGAAGAGCTCGGTGTCCATCTCGCCGACCTTGGGCCGCTTGAACTCGACCTTCCAGATCAGATAGGCGCGGTTCGACAGGTCGATGGCGCAACGCGTCAGCGTCTCGTCCATCGGGATATAGGCGTGACCGAAGCGCCGGATGCCCTTGAAGCCGTCCAGCGCCTTGTTGATCGCCTGACCCAGCACGATCCCGGTGTCTTCCACCGTGTGGTGCATGTCGATGTGCAGGTCGCCCTTGGTCTCGATCTTCAGGTCGAAGCCGCCGTGGCGCGCGAAGCTCTCCAGCATATGGTCGTAGAAACCAATGCCGGTCGAGATCGTCGAGGCGCCGGTCCCGTCGAGATCGATCCAGACCCGGATCTGGGTCTCCTTCGTCTCGCGGACCACTTCAGCGGTGCGGGCCATGCTTCGTCCTTGAAGGCCCCGGGGGGCCTTGGGTGGTTAGAGTCCGTTCTGGGCGGCCAGCTCGCGCAGCTTGACCTGCGGGCGCGGACCATAGTGGGCGATCACCTCGGCGGCGGCCAGGGAGCCCAGCTTGCCGCAGTCGGCCAGCGAGCGGCCCTGGGACAGGCCGTAGAGGAAACCTGCGGCGTATTGGTCGCCCGCGCCCGTCGTGTCCACGACTTTTTCCACCGGGAAGGCGGAGATTTCTTGAACGCTGTCGCCCTGGGCGACCACCGAACCCTTTTCGCTTCGGGTGACGGCGGCGATCTCGACCCGCGAAGCCAGGGCCTTCACGGCCGCGTCGAAATCGTCGGTCTGGAACAGGGCGCAGACTTCCGAGGCGTTGGCGAAGACGATGTCGCACTGGGTCTCGACGAAGCCCAGCAGGGCCTCGCGGTGGCGGTCGACGACAAAGCTGTCGGAAAGCGTGATGGCGATCTTGCGCCCGGCGCCGTGGCTCAGGGCGGCCGCCTTGGCGAAGGCGCGGCGGGCTTCCAGCGGGTCGAACAGGTAGCCTTCCAGATAGGCGTACTGGGCGGCCTCGATGATCGCCGGATCGACGTCGGCGGCGGTCAGCTCGACGCAGGCGCCCAGATAGGTCGACATGGTGCGCTGGGCGTCGGGGGTGACGTTGATCAGGCACTGGGCGGTCGCCGGGCCTTCGGCTAGCGGCGGGGTGGTGAAGGTTCCGCCGATGGCGCGCATGTCGTGGGTGAACACCCGGCCCAGCTGGTCGTCGGCGACCTTGCCGATGAAGGCGGCCTTGCCGCCGAAGCTGGCCACGCCCGCCACGGTGTTGCCGGCGCTGCCGCCCGAGGCCTCGATGCCGGCCGCCATGGCGTCGTACAGGCTGGCCGCGCGCGTCGTGTCAATCAGCGCCATCGAGCCCTTCACGAGCCCTTGGGCGTCCAGGAAGGCGTCGTCGCACTGGGCGATGACATCGACGATGGCGTTGCCGATGGCTGCGACGTCGTAGAGGGCGGTCATGGGGCGGTTCCGATGGGGACTGCGAAAAGAGAACCGTTGGCAAGTAAAGGAACGGGGCCGGCAAGGCAACGCGGGGCTTGCC
Source organism: Caulobacter hibisci (assembly GCF_016135805.1). GTDB lineage: Bacteria > Pseudomonadota > Alphaproteobacteria > Caulobacterales > Caulobacteraceae > Caulobacter > Caulobacter hibisci. The sequence goes on along the minus strand of NZ_JADWOX010000003.1, from coordinate 219,764 downwards.
CGATATGGTGCGGCTTTCTAACCCTGTGGGCATGAGCACGACCTTTCCCGACGTCCTGATCCTGGTCCCCGCCGCCGACGAGCCGCGCTTCGCCCAGAGCTGGCCGCCGCTGTTCGAGCGCCTGGCCGCGCCGCTGCGGGCGCTGGGCCTGAGCGTCGCCTCGCGGTCCTGGACCGATCCGGTCGAGGCGGGCGGGCAGGGGATCGTCCTGCCGCTGCTGTCATGGGGCTATCACCATCGCGAGCCGGAATGGCATGCGCGGATCGACGCCCTGGAGGCGGCCGGCGTGCGCACGGCCAATCCGCCAGCCCTGCTGCGCTGGAACACCGCCAAGACCTATCTGTCCGAACTGGCCGCCAAGGGCGCGCCGGTGGTGCCGACCGTCACGCTCGACAAGGTCACGCCCGAGGCGGTGGTCGAGGCCCGCGATCGCTTCCAGGTCGATGTCGTGGTCGCCAAGCCGCAGGTCTCCGGCGGCTCGCACCAGACGGTGAAGCTCGGCCGCGACTTCGACCTTTCCGGCGCGCCGACCGGTCCTGCGCTGATCCAGCCGTTCCTGCCGGCGGTGGGCGAGGAGGGCGAGCTGTCGCTGTTCTTCTTCGACGGCGCCTTCAGCCACGCGGTGACCAAGGTGGCCGTGCCCGGCGACTTCCGGGTGCAGCCGCAGTATGGCGGCAAGGTCTCCGAGATCGCGCCCGAGCCCGAGGCCCTGCACGCCGCCCGCATGGTGCTGGACGCCGTCGGCCAGCCCCTGACCTACGCCCGCGTCGACCTGATCCGCGGCCTCGACCACACGCCCCAGCTGATGGAGCTGGAGATCATCGAGCCCGACCTCTTCCTCGAACACGCCCACGACCACGGGGCGGCGTTCGCCAAGGCGGTGAAGTCGGCGATGTAGAGGCTTCAGCTTCAAAAGGCCTAACAAACAAAAGAAAGTCATCGGCCGGCTTGTCCGGGCGACCCAAGCGGCGCGTCAGAATTGGCCAAGTCAGCTTGGGTCGCCCGCATGAAGCGGGCGATGACTTCTTGAAAAAGAACCTAAACCGCCTCCGCCGCCAGCACCCGGCCCGCCGCATGGACGACGGCCGCGATGCGCAGGGCCGCCTGCACCTGAAGCGCGGTTACGCCCAGCGCCCGCAGCTCTTCCTCATGGGCGTCCAGGCACGCGCCGCAGCCATTGATCGCCGACACGGCCAGCGACCACAGCTCGAAGTCGACGCGCGGCGCGCCGGGATTGCGTGTCACGTTGATCCGCAGCCGAGAGGGCAGGGCGCGGTACTCGGCGTTGTCCATCAGGTGGATGGCGCGGTGGTAGACGTTGTTCATGGCCATGGTCGCGGCCGCCGCCTTGACCGCGGCGATCGTCTCCGCCGAAACCCCGGCCTCCAGCGCCGCGGCGCTCGCCGCACGCACCAGCGCCGCCGGTCCGACCGCATGGGCGCAGGCGACGAAGCAGCCCCATCTGGCCGCCTCGCCCAGCACGGTCTCCTCGCTCAGCACCCGCAGATTGGTCGCCACGTCGCGGGCGTAGGCGGGCAGGGTCGAGGCGAGGGCGTCGAGGGGCGGCATGGGCGCAGTCCGGAGGGGTTCGTGCCCGGGAGATGCGCATGATCGGCGTTTCAGAGCGAGAGGGCGTCGCTATCGGTCGATCGGTTTTGGCTTTTCGATAGATCGGGCCTATATCGGAGCCATGCTCCCCACCCTTCGCCAGATGCAGTACCTCAAGCTCCTGTCCGAGCACGGCTCGTTCAGCCGGGCGGCCGAGGCCTGCTACGTCACCCAGCCCACCCTGTCGGCCGGCATCCAGGAGCTGGAGAAGATCCTCGGCGCCCCGGTGGTCGACAGGGCCCGCTCGGGCGTGATCCTGACCGCCGCCGGCCAGGAGGCCGTGCGCCGCGCCACCGCCATCCTCGCCCAAACCGAAGACCTGGTGCAGGCCGCCCGCGGCGCGGGCCAGCCGCTGGCCGGCCGCTTCCGCCTGGGGGTGATCCCGACCGTCGCGCCCTACCTGCTGCCGCGCGCCCTGCCGATGCTGCGCGACCAGTTCCCCAAGCTGCGCCTGTTCCTGCGCGAGGACCTGACCCAGCGCCTGATCGCCTCGCTGAAGGCCGGCTCGCTGGACGCCGCCCTGATCGCCCTGCCCTACGACATGAGCGGCCTGGACTGGGCCCATGTCGAAGACGACGAACTGCTGGCCGCCGCGCCCGCCAACCACCCGATGGCCCTGCAGGACCGGGTCGATCCGTCCAGCCTCGACGGCCAGGACCTGATCCTGCTGGAAGACGGCCACTGCCTGCGCGACCATGCCCTGTCGGCCTGCGGCCTGGAGCCGCCCAAGACCAACGGCGAGGACGAAAGCTTCGCGGCCACCTCCCTACCCACCCTGGTGCAGATGATCGGCTCGGGCCTGGGGGTGTCGTTCCTGCCGGCCATGGCCGTGCAAGCGGGCCTTGCCGAGAACGCCCCGGTGACCGTGCGGCCGCTGAACACCGCCCAGTCCAGCCGCGAGATCGTCGTCGCCTGGCGCGCCGGCTCCAGCCGCGCCCCCGAGGGGCGGCTCCTGGCCGAGACCCTGCGCGCGGCCTGATCGCCGCGTCTTCGTTGAACGGCCACCCCCACCAGAAGTCATCGCCCGCTTCATGCGGGCGACCCAAGCCGACTTAGCCACATCCTGACCGGCCGCTTGGGTCGCCCGAACAAGTCGGGCGATGACTTCCTCAAGGGGGGGTGATGGCCGATGGAAGCCGCTCTCAGCGCCTTCGTCCAACCATCGTTCTCCGACTCTGCGACCTTTCCCCGCTCGGCGCGTTGCTGCCGGGACCGGAACTGGAGCACGCGATGAAGACGGCGACGATCTTGGCCCTGCTGGGCGTTGCGACGATGGCTAGCGGCTGCGTCAGCCTTTCGCGCAGTACGGCGGTCGAGACCCTGCCGGCCGACTGGCGCGCCCAGGCCAAGGTCTCCGAGGTGCGGCTGACGCGTGGCGACCTCAAGGTCACCGACGGCTTCGACGCCCTCTTCAAGCAGCACGTCCAGGCCAAGCTCGACGGCTGCGCCAAGGGTGACCGGCCGCTGCGGCTGGAGGCCAAGCTGGACCGCTTCGACAAGGCCAATCCGGCCATGACCGCCCTGGTCGCCGGCGCCAACGTCCTGCGCGGCAAGGCCCGACTGGTCGACGTGCGCACCGGCAAGGTGGTCGGCGACTACGCCATCGGCAAGACGATCGTCGGCGGCCGCCTGGCCGTCATCAAGATGGGCGAGGCCGAAGAGCAGCTCAGCGACGCCTTCGGCGAAGAGGTCTGCACCCAGGCCTTTCCCAAGCCGGTCGCAAACCGATAGCATCAGATATATCTAAACAGCTCTTGACGTCCTGCGATTTCGATATATCTATCATTTCGATATAACGAAACTGCATCGAAAGAGCATACATGTTTGGACGTCATCACCATCCCCACCACGGCCGCCACGGCGGTCATCACAGCCGCCATCCCTTCGGCTTCGACGGTCGCGAGCACGGCGGCGGCATGGGCGGTCGGGGCTTCGGCCGCGGCGGTCCGCGCGGCGGCGGCCGGTTCTTCGACCACGGCGACCTGCGCCTGGTGGTCCTGAAGCTGATCGCCGAGAAGCCCAGCCACGGCTACGAGCTTATCAAGGCGGTCGAGACCGCGGCCGGCGGCGCCTACAGCCCCAGCCCGGGCGTGATCTACCCGACCCTGACCCTGCTGGAAGAGCTCGGCTACGTCGCCGCGACCGACGCCGGCGGCGGCAAGAAGCTCTACACCCTCACCGACGAAGGCCAGGTCTTCCTGGACGCCAACGCCCAGCCGGTGAACGGCCTCTTCGCCCGCATGGCCGAAGCCGCCTCGCGCAGCGCCGCCTTCGCGCCGCAGATCCTGCGGGCCCGCGAGAACCTCAAGACCGCCCTGCGGCTCAAGCTGCACGCCGGCGCCCTGTCGGCCGAGCAGATCGCGGCCGTGGCCAAGGCCCTGGACGACGCGGCCGCGGCGATCGAAGCTGTCTGACGTCGGGGAGCCAAGGAGCAGAGCCATGCAGAGCCACGCCCGCCTCGTCACCGACAAGGCCGCCCGCTACATGACCCAGCTGGCCAAGCACTGGGGCCACAAGTTCGAGGTCGAGCTGACCGAGAGCACGGCGGCCTTCCCGCTGCCGCTGGGCCCCTGCCGCATGACGGCCGACGCCGAAGGCCTCGACATCACCGTCGAGGCCGACGACTTCGAGGCCCTGGCCAGGCTGGAGCAGGTGGTCGCCGACCACATCCTGCGTTTTGCCTTCCGCGAAAACATCGAGAAGCTGAACTGGACCCGCGCCCGCGAGGCCGGCCACATCAACCCGCCCAAGGCGCGCGGCGGTCTGGGGCTGGGGCTTTAGGCTTCTGCCAAAGCACTGCGTGGTCCTCGTCCTTCGACAAGCTCAGGATGAGGACCAAGGATAGGCTCGGCGATTGAAAAACCTCACCCTGAGCCTGTCGAAGGGCGAGGTTTTCACCCGCTACTCCGCCTCGAGCCCCACCAGCAGCTTGGCCAACAGGCCGCTCAGCACCTGCTGCTCCTCATCGTCGAGCGCCGCCAAAAGCGCCCGCTCGTTGTCGATATGCAGCGGCAGGATCCTGTCGAGCACCGCCAGGCCCTCGCCCGTCAGCGCCACCAGCGTGCCCCGCCGGTCGCTCGGATGGGGCCGGCGTTCGACGAGGGCCATCTTCTCCAGCCGGTCGATGCGGGCGGTCATGCCGCCCGATGAGACCATGGCCGTCTCGTAGAGGTCGGTCGGCGTCAGGGCGAAGTCGCCGCCGGCCCGGCGCAGGGTGGCCAGCACGTCGAACTCGCCGCGCTGCAGGCCGTGGGCCGCGAACAACGGCGCAAGCCGGTCCTTCAGCACGATCTCGGCCGCCTCGCACAGGCGGCCTACCAGCTCCATCGGGAACGGATCGAGGTCTGGCCGCTCGCGCCGCCATTGGACCGAGGCCGCGCCTGCGCGGTCGTGACGCTTGGCTTTCGCCGTCATCGGATATATCTCGCCATCAAGATACTTTCCTTCGAGATATATCGTGGTCCTCGCTTACGAAGAAGACGCCAAGGCGCGCCAATCGGCCCTTGCGTCGCGACATGCCGCCAAAAGCGGCGCCCTGCTCACCATCGCGGCGATCGTCGTCGCGGCCCTGAACCTGCGCCCGGCCCTGGCCGCGCTCGGGCCGGTGCTCGACACCGTCAAGGCCGCCACCGGCGCCTCGTCGGCGGCGGCCGGCCTGCTGACCACCCTGCCGATCCTGCTGATGGGCCTGGGCGCCCTGCTGGCCGCACCGCTGCGGCGGGCGCTTGGCGAGCGCAAGGGCGTGGCCGCCGGCCTCGTCGCCATCGCCGTCGCCTGCGGCCTGCGCGCGGTGTGGCCCGGCCTTTCGGGCCTGTTCGCCAGCGCCGCCCTGGTCGGGATCGGCGTCGCCGCCGTCCAGGCCCTGATGCCCGGCTTCATCAAGCGCTTCGCCGGCGACGACGCCGCCCGCCTGACGGGGCTCTATACCACCGGCATCATGGCCGGCGCCGCCGTGGCCGCGGCCGGTGCGACGGGCCTGACCCGCCTGGCCGGCTGGCAGGCGATGTTTGGCCTGTGGGCCCTTCCCGCCGTGCTGGCCCTGCTGCTGTGGACCGGCGCGACCCGCCGCTCGCCCGCCGCCGCCCCGGCCGGCGGTCCCGTCGCCGTTCGCCGGAACGCCCTGTGGAAGAGCCCCCGCGCCTGGCTGCTGCTGACCTTCTTCGGCGTCGGCACCGGCGCCTACACCCTGGTGCTGGCCTGGTTTCCGCCGTTCTACGCCAGCCGCGGCCTGACCGCCGACCAGGCCGGCTACGCCCTGTCGGCCCTGACAGTCTGCGAAGTCACCGCGGGCTTGGCCGTGTCCGCCGCCATCGCCCGCCGCCCCGACCGCCGTCCCCTGCTCGCCGTCGCCCTGACCTCGCTGCTGGCCGGCATCGGCTTCCTGCTGCTCGCGCCGTGGCTGGTCCTGCCGGCCGTCTGCCTGCTGGGCGCGGGCATCGGCGCGATCTTCCCGCTGTCGCTGATCGTCACCCTCGACCACGCCGCCGACCCCGACCAGGCCGGCGACCTGATGGCCTTCGTCCAGGGCGGCGGCTACGTCATGGCCAGCGTCATGCCGTTCCTGGCCGGCTGGGTGCGCGACGCCTCGTCCGACCTGTCGGGCGCCTGGCTGCTGATGGCCTTCGGCGTCGTGGCGATGATGGTGATGGCCACGCGGTTCAAGCCGGACGCTCGCGTCGGCTGACGGGTCAGCGCCCCTTCATCGTCGACACGTCGAAGCTGTCGAGGAATGGACCCAGCTTCGTGAGGCGGGCGTCGCAGGCCTTTTCTCCGGCGCAGGTGCTGGTGAAGGCCGCATAGGTCTGGCCGCGCCCGAGGATGTAGGCGGCGGTGCCGAACTGCTCGCCGCCCTCCTCCGTGGCCCAGCGCGCCCCGCATGAGGCGCCCACGAAGCCGCGATTGACGTGGCCGGACACGGCGGTCAGATCGACCAGCTTGCAAGGCGCGGTGTAGGTCTTGGACTCGCGTGTCGTAATGCCCGCGGCGATCTGGGCCAGGACATAGGGAAACACCTCGGGCTTCTTCTTGGCCAGGGACGAGGCGCCGCCCTCGAACACCACGGTGACATAGGTCAGGCCGGTCTCGGGGCGGCAGTCGTACTCGACCTGGCCGCCACGCTGGTAGCCGGTCGCGTCCAGCGGCGCGATCCCGGCCAGGCGGCATCCCGCGTGGGTCCTGGGGAAGCGCAGGCCGGTGGGCCGGTGCTCCAGAACCTCGCCCTTCCAGGCGAAGGTCGCCGGCAGGGGATCGGGCAGGCCGCGGCCTGCCAGGCTCATCCGGCCGGTGGTGATGCTGCCCTCGGCGCCGCGGGTGATCACATAGGTCTTTTCGCTGAACGCGGGCGCGATGATCCCCGGATCGGCGAGGACGGAGCCCGCGCCGCCCAGCCACGGCGCCGGCGCCAGAGTCAGGGTCGCGGCGAGGATCCGCCCGTACTTGGTCTTGGACGTCACGACGATCACCCCGGTCGCGAAAGGCGCACTGCGCGCTGCAAGACCAGAAGCTGGGCCCTGGCGCAACCCATGGTTCGCGCGGGGCGGCGAAAATGCCGAAAGCGCGTGTCCCGACGCCTCAGAACAGCCCGATCGACGGACAGAGATCCGCGATCTTGCAGATCTCGCACTTGGGCTTGCGGGCGATGCAGACATAGCGGCCGTGCAGGATCAGCCAGTGGTGGGCGCGGGTCTGGTACGGGCCCGGCACGATCCGCATCAGGTCGTCCTCGACCGCGTCAGGCGTCTTGCCGGCCGACAGCTTCAGGCGGTGCGAGACGCGGAACACGTGGGTGTCGACGGCGATGGCCGGCTCGACGTCCAGCTCGTTCAGCACCACGCTGGCGGTCTTGCGGCCCACGCCCGGCAGGCTTTCCAGCGCCTCGCGGTTCAGCGGCACCTGCCCGCCATAGCGGTCCATCAGGATGTGGGCCGAGGCGATGACGTTCTTGGCCTTGGTGCGGAACAGGCCGATCGAGGCGATGTACTTGATCAGCCCATCCTCGCCGAGTTCCAGCATCTTTTCGGCGCTGCCCGCGACCTGGAACAGCGGGCCGGTGGCCTTGTTGACCTGCACGTCGGTGGCCTGGGCCGACAGGGCGACGGCGGTGACCAGCTCATAGGGGTTGGAATAGTTCAGCTCGGTCTTGGGCCGAAGTTCGAGACTCTCGAAGCGCTCGAACAGGATGCGCACCCGCTCGCGCTCGGCGGGCGAGATCCGCTTGGTCGCGGGGCGTTTCCTGACGAGAGTTATCGCGGGTTTCTGGGAGGCGGCCATCGCCGCGACCATGCCGTGATGCGGCCGGCTCGCCAAGGCGGCGCAAGCGGCGTAAATCCCGGTCATGGCCGCCGCCCTCTACATGGACGCCGTCATCCGGCCCAACCGCTCGCTGAGCCCGACCGGCACGGCGGTGGTTCTGGGCGTGGTCGTCGCCTTCAACCTGATGGTCGCGGTGTTCCTGCTGGTGCTGGGGGCGCCGCCGGTGCTGCCGTTCCTGGGGCTCGATGTCCTGGCCGTCTGGCTGGCCCTGCGCGCCAGCAACCGCGCCCTGTCGCGGTCCGAACGCGTGCGGGTCACGGCCGAGGCGATCACCGTCAGCCGCGAGGACGCCAAGGGCGCTCATGTGGTCTGGACCTCGCCCACCGCCTTCACCCGCGTCGACCTCGACCAGCCCGGCGAGCACGAAAGCCGCGTGCGCCTCTTCATGTCGCGCCGCCGCCTGACCCTGGCCCGGGCGCTCAGCCCCGACGAGCGCGTGGCCTTCGCACGAGCCCTGGAGCGGGCGATCAAGGCGGCGCGGGCCGAGCGGTGGTCGTGAGGCGCGTCCGAGCGCAAGAAGCGGGCGGACGCCCTCCCCCGCCGGGGCTAGACTGAACCGATGCCTCTCGACGTCTCGCCTTCCGAAACCCTCGCGCGCCTCGCCGAACGTTCGGCCGACTATCACCGCATGGCCGTGGCCCTCGATTGGCTGGCCCAGCGCTGGATGGATCGCCCGTCGCTGGACGAGGCCGCCGCCGCCGTCGGCCTGTCGCCGTTCCACTTCCAGCGCATCTTCACCCGCTGGGCCGGGGTCAGCCCCAAGACCTTCGTCGCCGCCATCGCCCATGCCGAGGCCCGCCGCTCGCTGGAGGCCGGGGCCAGCGTACTCGACGCGGCCTATGACGCCGGGCTGTCGGGCCCCTCGCGCCTGCACGACCTGTTCATCGCCCAGGAGGCGGCGACCCCGGGCGACGTGCGCCGGCGCGGCGCGGGCATGACCCTGCGCTGGGGCTGGGCGCCCACCCCGTTCGGGCGCGGCCTGTTCGTGCTGGCCGAGCGCGGTCTGGCGGGTCTGGCCTTCTCTGACGGGAACGACGACTTCGCCTTCGCCGACATGCACCGTCGCTGGCCCGGCGCCGACTGGCTGCGCGAGGACGCGGCCGCCGCCGAGACGGCCCTGCGGGCCTTCGGCATGGGCGAAGGCCCCCTGCCCGTGGTGCTGATCGGGTCGCCCTACCAGGTGCAGGTCTGGAAGGCGCTGCTGCGCATTCCGGCGGGCGAGACCGCCACCTACGGCCAGGTCGCGGCCTGGGCCGGCAAGCCCAAGGCCTTCCAGGCCACCGGCGGGGCTATCGGCGCCAACCCGATCTCGCTGCTCATCCCCTGCCACCGCGCCATCGCTAAGGACGGCCGCCTCACCGGCTACCACTGGGGCCTGGCCCGCAAGGCCGCGATCCTGGGGATGGAGGCCGTCGCGGTGCAGGAGGTGGCGTAGCGATGTCGCGGGCCTCTGACTTTTCTTGAATTTCCACCCGAAAACCGGTAGATTTCAAAGATCGTCGATGGCGAGCGAAAAACGACGATCCCGCCCGCAAGGGTTTCGCGGCGCGCGAAGGCAAGGGGTTCTCGCACGGAAATGGCCCCTCTTCGGAGGGGCTATTTTTTCATCCGCGGCTTGGGACGCGTGATCGGTTCTCCGCGGACCGTCTTGCCGATCAATGTGACCAGAGTGATGGACGCCAGCTTTCGCCGCGGCGGCAGGTTCGGTTTGAGATAGGCGCTGACGACGAAGAGATTGGCGTCGAACGCCTTGGCCCTCGCCCTTCCGATGTTGAAGAAGACCGCATACGGACCCTTCGCCCCCGGCATGTCTTCCACCAGCAGAAAGTTTCGGCCTTGGCTGAAGTATGCCCGGCCTCGGCCCGAGGCCCGAACGATGGCCGGCAGGCGCAGCGAGCAGCGATGGCGCTCGGCGCAGAAGCAGCGAACGTCGCCATCGACGGCGTGTTTCAGGCCTTCCTCATCGCCTGCGCGAACTTCTCGCGTGAAGGTGTGGTGGCCGAAACTGACCAGCACGCGGTAGCCCGCAGAGCCGTCCTGGGGCGAGACGGTGAGGAGGAAAGGATCCAGATGGGAAAGGTCGTAATCCCCGCTTGGCGAGGCGAAGCGTTCCCAGGCCAAGCTGTGTCCCTCCCGCTGGAGCGCAGCCCAATCCGAGTGAGAACAAAATAGCAACATACGTCCGGACTCGACGTCGGCGCAGGTCAGGCTGAGCCGTGACCGCGATGCGGGGTGAGTAGACGGGTGGAGCGATGGAGCCGGAGGTTTTGAAGGAATTGGCGGTCGTGCTGTCGGCGGCCGGCGGGGTGCTGACGGCGCTGGCCGGCCTGGTCTGGGCGATCCGGCGGCGGCCCTAGAGGGGCCGCCGCCTTTCTTCCTCAAGCGGTCCCGAGGAAGTCGCGCTTGCCCACGACCACGCCGTTCTCGCGCAGGATCGCGTAGGCGGTGGTCAGGTGGAAGTAGAAGTTCGGCAGGGCCTGGCCGGTCAGATAGTCGAGGGCGTTGTGCTCGGTGGTCTCGCCCCGACGGGTCAGGGCCACGGTGCGGTCCTCGGCGCCGTCGAAGGCGGCCGGGTCCAGGCCTTCCACATAGGCGATGGCGCGGGCCACGCGGGCCGACAGGTCGGCGAAGCTGGTCTCGGCGTCGTCCCAGGCCGGAACCTCGACCCCGGCCAGGCGGGCGCTGGCGCCCTTGGCGAAGTCGGTGGCGATCTGCACCTGGCGGATCAGCGGGAACATGTCGGGATAGAGCCGCGCCTTCAGCAGCGCCTCGGGATCGAGCTTGAGCGCCTCGACATGGGCGGCGGCCTTGGCCAACACGCCCGACAGGCCCTTCAGCCCCTGGACGAAGACGGGAACGCTGACGCGGTGTGCGGTGATGGTCATGGAGGCTCCAGTTAGGCTTGGCGACCGCATGTAACCCTTCTCCCCTTGCGGGAGAAGGTGGCGCCGAAGGCGTCGGATGAGGGGTCTCTCAGATCCCGACAACCGCACCTAGCCGATCCGTCTTGGCGGCGGACAGGGTTTTCGACCCCTCACCCGACCCGCTGCGCGGGCCACCCTCTCCCGCAAGGGGAGAGGATCTCCTAAGCCGCCGCTTCAGCCTCGTCATAGCGCGACCGCGCCGCGCGGATGGCGCCGTGGTGCTCGACGGCCCAGGCGATCAGGGCGTTCAGGGGCGTCTGCAGCGACATGCCCAGGGGCGAGAGGCTGTATTCGACGCTGGGGGGCTTGGTGGGGAACACCTCGCGCAGGATCAGGCCGTCGCGCTGCAGGTCGCGCAGGGTCTGGGTCAGCATGCGCTGGGAGATATCGGGCACGGCCCGCCGCAGGGCGCCGAACCGCTTGGGGCCGATGAACAGCAGCGACAGGATCAGCGTGCTCCACTTGTCGCCCAGGTGATCGACGACATCGCGCACCGGGCAATCGGCGCTGCTGAAGCCCTGGCCCCGCCAGTCGTCCATCGCCTCGCAGAGCGCCTCTGGTGAAAGCGTAGGTGGTTCCTTCAAGGTGCCTATCTCCCGGAAAACTGCCGTCTTTACGACGGAGCCTTGCTCTCACATTTACACCAGGTCTCGAAAAGAGACCAGCAAAGGACGCCGTAGATGACCGCCGCTCGCCCCTTCCTCAACGACCGCCTCCTGGTGACCGGCGCCGGAGGCCAGCTGGGCCGCCGCATCGTCGAGCTGCTGCTCGAGGCCGGCGCCCCGCACGTGATCGCCACCACCCGCGATCCGGCCAAGCTCGCCGACCTGGCCGCCAGGGGCGTCGACGTCCGCGCCGCCGACTTCGACGATCCGGCCTCGCTGAAGACCGCTTTCGCCGGCGCCGACCGGGTGCTGCTGGTCAGCACCGACAGCCTCGACAAGCCCGGCCGCCGCATTGCCCAGCATCGCGCCGCCGTCGCCGCGGCCGTAGAGGCGGGCGTGAGCCACGTGCTCTACACCTCGGCCCCCGGCGCCCGGCCCCAGGCCGGCGGCGGGGTGATCGACGACCACTTCTGGAGCGAGCAGGCGATCATCGCCCAGCCGTCGCTCGACTGGACCATCCTGCGCCACAACCTCTATGCCGAGACCATCCTGATGGGCGCCGGCCAGGCCATCGCCGGCGGCACGCTCTACGCCGCCACCGCCGCCCAGGGCCGCGCCTATGTCACCCGCGAGGACTGCGCCGCGATCGACGCCGCCGCCCTGCTGGGCGCGGAAGGCCGCCAGATCCTCGACGTTTCCGGCCCGCAGGCCCTGACCCAGGACCAGCTGGCGGCCCTGCTCGCCGAGGCTTCGGGCAAGCCGGTCGCCCATCAGGACATCCCGCTCGAAGCCCTGCGCGCCGGGCTCGCCCAGGCCGGCCTGCCGCCCGTTTATGTCGACGTCCTGGCCGACTTCGACGCCCAGGCCGCCGAAGGCCAGCACGCCATCGTCACCGACGCCGTCGAGCGCCTGACCGGCAAGGCCCCGACCAGCGTCGCGGCCTTCCTGGCGGCCAACAAGGCGGCCCTGGCCTAAGCGCCGCCGCGGAAGCAAGCGGAACGGTCTGCGGCGTCGCGGGGTTTCTGTCGGGTCCTATTTGCATTCCCCCTGAAGGAGGAACACCCGATGAAAGTCAGCGACGCCATGACCAGCCAGGTCTCGGTCGCCCGTCCCGGCGACAGCGTGCGCAAGGTCGCCGAAGTGATGGCCAAGATCGACAGTGGCGTGGTGCCGATCGTCGAGGACGGCAAGGTGCTGGGCCTGGTCACCGACCGTGACATCGTCCTGCGCGTGGTCGCCGAGGGCCGCAGCTTCGACAGCCCGGTCTCCGAGGTGATGAGCGACGGCGAGGTGCTGTCGGTCAAGGAAGACGACATCCTGGCCGACGCCACCGCCCGCATGGCCAACAACCAGGTCCGCCGCCTGGTGGTGCTGAACGAGGCCGGCAACCTGACCGGCATCCTGTCCCTGGGCGATGTGGCCAAGGACTACGGCGCCAAGCAGGTCGGCAAGACGCTGGAAGAGATCTCGCAGGACGGCGAGGCGGCGCACTGAACGGGCTCCCTTCTCCCAGAGGGAGAAGGTGGCGCGAAGCGCCGGATGAGGGGTTACGAGGCCTGACGGCGTGCCGGCACGCCGGCTGACGGCGTCACCCCTCACCCTCCCACGCTTCGCGCGGGCCCCTCCCTCTCCCCTCCGGGAGAGGGACGAAAGAAAAAGGGCGGCTCCGCGAGGAGCCGCCCTTCGTCGTTTCGGACTGTCGAACCGGTCTTAGACCAGCGACGGGTCGATGGCCTTGCAGGCTTCCATCAGGCCCTGCACCGACTCCACCGACTTGGCGAACATCGCCTTTTCGGCTTCGTTGGTGTCGAACTCGATGATCTTCTCGGCGCCAGCCGCGCCGATCACCACCGGCACGCCGACATACAGGCCCGACAGGCCGTATTCGCCGTTCAGGAAGGTGGCGCACGGCAGGACGCGCTTCTTGTCCTTCAGGTAGCTGGTGGCCATGGCGATGGCGCTTTCAGCCGGGGCGTAGAAGGCCGAGCCGGTCTTCAGCAGGGCGACGATCTCGCCGCCGCCCTTGCGGGTGCGCTCGACGATGGCGTCCAGCTCTTCCTGGGTCAGGAAGCCGGCCTTCACGGCGTCCGGCAGCGGCAGGCCGCCCACGGTCGAGTGACGGACCATCGGCACCATGTCGTCGCCGTGGCCGCCCAGGGTCCAGGCGTGGATGTCTTCGACCGACACGCCGGTCTTTTCGGCCAGGAAGTAGGCGAAGCGCGCCGAGTCCAGGACGCCGGCCATGCCGATGACCTTTTCCTTGGGCAGGCCTGAGAACTGCTGCAGGGCCCAGACCATCGCGTCGAGCGGGTTGGTGATGCAGATGACGAAGGCGTTCGGGGCGTGGGCCTTGATGCCTTCGCCGACGGCCTTCATGACCTTCAGGTTGATGCCCAGCAGGTCGTCGCGGCTCATGCCCGGCTTGCGCGGCACGCCGGCGGTCACGATGCAGACGTCGGCGCCGGCGATGTCGGCGTAGTCGTTGGCGCCCTTCAGGGCCACGTCCTTGCCGAACACGGCCGAGGCTTCGGCGATGTCGAGGGCCTTGCCCTGCGGGGTGCCTTCGGCGATGTCGAACAGGATCACGTCGCCCAGCTCTTCGCGAGCGGCGATGTGGGCCAGGGTGCCGCCGATCATGCCGGCGCCGATGAGGGCGATCTTCGCGCGAGCCATGGTGTCTCCATCAGGCTGTGGACAGGAAATGTCGGGGCGCGGTCTACGCCCGTAGCGGCTCAGTCTCAAGCCCCCTTTCCCGTTTCGCTGCGCTGCGGCAAAACGATCTGAACACCGATAAGGAGAGGCGCCGTGAGCAAGACCGATCCGGGGAACTTCTTCGAGGACTTCCAGCTGGGACAAAGGCTGGTCCACGCGACCCCGCGAACGGTGACCGCCGGCGACGTGGCGCTCTACACTGCCCTGTACGGCCCGCGATTTTCGCTGTTCTCGTCGGACGAATTCGCCCGCGCCAGCGGCCTGGCCGCTGCGCCTATCGATCCGCTGGTCGCCTTCCACATCGTCTTCGGCAAGACCGTCCCCGACATCAGCCTGAACGCCGTCGCCAATCTCGGCTATGCCGAGGGCCGGTTCCTGGCCCCGGTCTTCCCCGGCGACACCCTGACGGCGGCCTCGGACGTCATCGGCCTGAAGGAAAATTCCAACGGCAAGACCGGCGTCGTCTATGTCCGCACCACCGGGACCAACCAGCGCGGCGAGGCGGTGCTGAGCTATGTGCGCTGGGTGATGGTGCGAAAGCGCGATCCGGCCGCAGTGGTCGCGGATCAGTCGGTTCCGGACCTGGCCAAGGCGGTCGCGCCCTCGGACCTGGTCGCGCCGCCCGGCCTGGATTTCTCCGTCTACAACTACGCCCTGGCCGGCGCGCCGCACGCCTTCGAGGACTACGAGATCGGCGAGAAGATCGACCATGTCGACGGCATGGCGGTGGAGGAAGCCGAGCACCAGATGGCCACCCGTCTGTGGCAGAACACCGCCAAGGTCCACTTCAACCAGTTCGAGCGCGCCAAGGACCCGTCCGGCCGCCGCCTCGTTTATGGCGGGGTGGTGATCTCGACCGCCAAGGCCCTGTCGTTCAACGGTCTGCAGAACGCCGGCCTGATCCTGGGGATCAACGGCGGCCGCCACGTGGCCCCATTCTTCGCCGGCGCGACGGTGTTCGCCTGGAGCCAGGTGCTGGACAAAGCCGACCTGGGCAGTGTCGGCGCCCTGCGCCTGCGGCTGGTGGCGACCAAGGACAAGCCCTGCGCCGATTTCCCCGACAAGGACGGTGAAGGCGTCTATGACCCCGCCGTGATCCTCGACTTCGACTATTGGGCGGCGGTTCCGAAACGTGGCTGACTTCGATCTTCACCCGGCTTTCCCGGCCTCCTCCCACGCCGTCGGCGAGCTGGAACTGTGCCACCTGCGCCTGCACGACGACGCCCGCTATCCGTGGCTGGTCCTGATCCCCCGCGCCGACGGCCTGGTCGAGATCGAGGACCTGTCGCCGCAAGGCCGTATCGCCCTGACCGAGGAGATCGTCGCCGCCGGCGCCGCCGTGCGGGCCGTGGCCGCCGTGCTGGGCCTGGCGGTCGACAAGCTGAACGTCGGGGCCCTGGGCAACGTCACCCCCCAGCTGCACGTCCACGTCCTGGGCCGCCGCGACGGTGATCCGGCCTGGCCGGGGCCGGTCTGGGGCCACAGCGCCGGCCTGGCCTATCCCGACGACCTGCGCGAAGCGGCGATCGCGGCGGCGCGCGCGGCCCTGGAGCTCCAGTAGCTCCAGCCGCCGCTCCCGTAGCGGCCGAAACGTCCAAGCCCGCACGCCGGGCTTGCGGTTTGCTCCCGGTTGCGCGCCTGATCACGGCGACGCTCGGGAGCTTTCGCATGACCCTCTACGTCCTCGCCCTGCTGATCGGGGTCATTGCCGGCCTGCGGGCCATGACCGCCCCCGCCGCCGTCGCCTGGGGCGCGCACCTGGGCTGGATCCCGCTGCACGGCACGCCGCTGGCCTGGCTGGGCGGCAACATCGCCGTCTGGATCTTCACCGCCCTGGCGGCGGTCGAGCTGGTCAGCGACCAGCTGCCCTTCACTCCCAGCCGCAAGGTCCCGCCGCAGTTCGGCGCCCGCATCGTCGCCGGCGGCTTCTCGGGCGCGGCCATCGGCTTCGTCGCCGGCTCCTGGATCGCCGGGGCCGCCCTCGGCGTGGTCGGGGCGGTGCTCGGCACGCTGGGCGGCGCCGAAGGCCGCGGCCGCCTGGCCAAGGTCTTCAAGCGCGACACCCCCGCCGCCCTGATCGAGGACGTCGTCGCCCTCGGCGGCGCTTACCTGATCGTCTCGGCGGTCGGCTGATGTCCCGGGCTTTCGACGCGATCATCGTTGGCGCGGGCCAGGCCGGACCGTCCCTGGCCGGCCGCCTCACCGCCGCCGGCTGGAAGGTCGCCCTGGTCGAGCGCAAGCTGTTCGGCGGCACCTGCGTCAACACCGGCTGCATGCCGACCAAGACCCTGGTCGCCAGCGCCTATGCCGCGCACCTGGCCCGCCGCGCCGCCGACTACGGCGTCGTGCTGCAGGGCGAGGTCGGGATCGACATGAAGGCGGTCAAGGCCCGCCAGCAGACCGTCGTCCACAACGCCCGTGGCGGCGTCGAAAAGTGGCTGAAGGGCATGGACGGCCTGACCGTCTTCGAAGGCCACGCCCGCCTGACCTCGCCCACCACCGTTCAGGTCGGCGACGAGGTGCTGGAAGCCCCGAAGATCTTCCTCAATGTCGGCGGCCGCGCCAACGTGCCCGACATGCCCGGCGTCAACGACGTGCCCTACCTGACCAACACCGGCATGATGCAGCTCGACGTCCTGCCGCAGCACCTGGTCATCGTCGGCGGCAGCTATATCGGCCTGGAGTTCGCCCAGATGTACCGGCGCTTCGGCGCCCAGGTCACGGTCGTCGAGATGGGCCCGCGCCTGATCGGCCGCGAGGATCCGGAGGTCTCCGACGCCGTGCGCGAGATCCTCGAGGCCGAAGGCGTCGCCTTCCGGCTGAACTCCGAATGCATCAGCTTCTCGCCCTCCGAAGAGGGTATTCGCGTCCACGTCTCCTGCCGCGAGGGCGAGCCGGCGGTGGTGGGCTCGCATGTGCTGCTGGCCGTCGGACGCAAGCCCAATACCGACGACCTGGGCCTCGACGCCGCCGGCGTCACCCTCGACAAGCGCGGCTACATCCAGGTCGACGAGGCCCTGCGCACCAACGTCCCGTCGATCTGGGCCATGGGCGACTGCAACGGCCGCGGCGCCTTCACCCACACCGCCTACAACGACTTCGAGATCATCGCCGCCAACCTGCTCGATGATGATCCGCGCAAGGTCACCGACCGCCTCACCGCCTACGCCCTCTACACCGACCCGCCGCTCGGCCGCGTCGGCCTGACCGAGGCCGAGGTCCGCAGCCGCGGCCGCCCCGCCCTGGTCGCTACCCGCCCGATGACCCGCGTCGGCCGCGCCATCGAAAAGGGCGAGACCCAAGGCTTCATGAAGGTGCTGGTCGACGCCGAGACCAAGCAGATCCTCGGCGCCTCGATCCTCGGCGTCTCCGGCGACGAGGCCATCCACGGCATCCTCGACATCATGTACGCCAAGGCGCCGTACACGGTCCTCCAGCGCACCGTGCCGATCCACCCGACGGTCTCCGAACTGATCCCCACCGTCCTGGGCGAGCTGAAGCCGCTCGACTAGGCGAGACCCTCTCCCATAGGGAGAGGGAGGGGCCCAGGCGATAGCCTGGGAGGGTGAGGGGTTACACCGCCAGCGGTCCCATCCCCCGTTCGCCCCCACCCGTAAAATCCCCGCGAAAGCGGGGACCCAGGCTTTTTCTGCAACTGCGGCCGTCCCCAAAGCCCTTCCCCCTTGATGGGGGAAGGGTTGGGATGGGGGTGGAGCCGCGCGTTCCACCTGCAAGGCTTTTCGAGCTGAACCGCCGCAACCACCCCCAACCCCGGCCCTTCCCCCATCAAGGGGGAAGGGAGAAGAAGGGCGATACGCACACCACTCACACGGTGAACTCGGAAAAGAATCGAGCCAATTCAAAGCCATAAACTTTCTCGACCCCAATCGATCCCCACCCACTCAAACCGCCCGCATAATCACTCCATCCCAGCCATGGGGAGGGCTCTTGGTACCGGCCCAAGTTGCGGCTGTGATCGCATCGAGCGGGGCCGCTTGGGGCGTTGCGGGAAGGGCGGGTTTGCAGGATCGCTCAGAAGGCGTGATTGGGCCGCCAGCCGTTCCGTGACGAGACAAGCGGGTCGACAGGGTCGGGATCGTTAAACCGGCCTAACAGGATCAGCCGAGGCCGCCGCCGGATTACCGCGGGGCTGTTGATCCTGCCCGTCCGGGGGCAAGGCTGGCACTTGGGTTGAAATAGCACCCGCGCTCCTGGCCCCTCCGAGACAAATGATGCGGCGGAGCGGTCAGACGAAGCCGAAACGCAAACAAACCCTACGGTCTCCGGGCTCCGCCCGGCCGCTCCGCGCCTTCCCATCCACTTTCGCGGATTTCCGCGAGAGGCCGCAAACCCATGCCCCTCTCCCCTTGCGGGAGAGGGTGGCCCCCGCGAAGGCGGGGGTCGGGTGAGGGGTCTCTCAAACCTCGCAGCCGCGTACCGCGGACAGACCGGGCGGAGCGTCCGACATCCGAGAAACCCCTCATCCGACGGCCTTCGGCCGCCACCTTCTCCCGCAAGGGGAGAAGGAACACCGAGGCAAGCTCACGCCGCCAGCGGCAGCACCATCCGGAACGCCGAGCCCTCGCCGGGCCGGCTGTCGACGCCCAGGCGGCCGCCGTGGGCCTCGACGATGGCCTTGCTGATGGTCAGGCCCAGGCCGTTGCCGTGCGGGGCGGCGGCGTCGGACTGCCAGTTGCGGTCGAAGATCCGGGCGGCCTGTTCGGCGGTCATGCCCCAGCCGGTGTCGCGCACCTCGACCACGACGCCGTCGTCCGACAGGGCGCTCGACAGCGACACCTGGCCGCCGGGAGCGGTGAACTTGATGGCGTTCGACAACAGGTTGGCCACCACCTGGCCGATGCGGGCGCCGTCGGCCTCGAGGATCGCGCCGTGTTCGTCGGGCGCATAGGAGAAGACCACGCCCTTGCGGGCCGCCGACAGCTCGAACTGGCCGGCGATGTCGGCCAGCAGTCGCCGCAGGTCGACCGTCTCCTTGCTCAGCACCAGCCCGCCGGCCTCGATCTTGGAGTGATCGAGGATGTTGCGGATCAGCCGCCGCATGGTGTCGGTGGCCAGCTGGATGTTCTCGATCGCCCGCCGCGTCCTGGGCAGCGCCTCCAGGTCGGGATCCTCCAGCAGGTTCTCGCTGGCGAACAGGATGGTGGTGATCGGGTTGTTGAGGTCGTGGGCCACCACCTCGACCGCTTCCTTGCGGGCGTGGGAGACGGCCTTCTCGCGCTCGGCCAGCTGGGCGGCGACCTGGTCATAGGCCCGCTTCTGTTCGACCAGCCGCAGCAGCAGCCGGCCCAGGAACGCGCAGAAGGCGAAGGCGCAGACCGAGGCGACAGCCAGCACCCAGAACACGATGCGCACCACACGCTGGTTGTGGGCGCGCTCGGCGGCGTAGCGGCCCGCGGCGTGGTCGGTGAAGCGGTCGATGGCCGTCTCGATGTCGCTGGTCAGCGGGCCGGCGTTGCGCTGGAAATAGCTGTTGGTGGCGGTGGTCGTGCCGCCGTCCAGCCGCTGGGCGACGCCGGTGCGCTGGATCGCCAGCAGGCGGCGCTGCAGGGCGGCGACGGCGTCGAGGGCGGCGCGGTCTTCACCGTCGCGGGCCTGGCCGCGCAGGTCGCCGACCAGGCTGTCGAAGCGCTTGTTGGAGCCCTCCAGCTCGTCCAGCAGCCGGCGCTCGCCGGTCAGTACGATCACCGGCACCAGGGCGTTCTGGCGCATCTTCTCGCCGCGCAGCTCGTGGGCGAGGATCACCGTGCGGGTATAGACCGCGTCCAGCCGGTCCTGGGTGGTCGAGACGCGGGCGAGGAAGAACAGCGACGCGGCCAGCAACGGCAGGAAGGCCAGGGCGATCAGCCCGACCAGCACCAGCAGCCTGCGTTCGTAATCGACCATCGGGGCTCCGGTCATGGCGCGGCCGCCTTAAGCCGCCGCATGGTCCTTCAGCACTCCCAGCGAGACGATCGCCAGGGTCTCCTCGTGGGTGGCCTCGAGGATCACCTGCGGGGCCATGCCGGCGTCCAGCGCCTCGCGCCAGCGGCCGGCGCACAGGCACCAGCGGTCGCCGGCCTTCAGGCCGCGGAAGGCAAATTCCGGACGCGGGGTCGACAGGTCGTTGCCGCCGGCCTTGGAGAAGGCCAGGAACTCGTCGGTCATCACCGCGCACACCGTGTGCAGGCCCAGGTCGTGCGGCCCGGTCTCGCAGCAGCCGTTGCGGTAGAAGCCGGTCACCGGGTCCAGCGAGCAGGGGAGCAGTTCGCCGCCCAGCACGTTGCGGGCCGTCTCGTCGTATCGCATGGGCGTGGCGCGCGTCGTCATGGCGCGAGCTTAAACCCGTTTGCGCCGATCCCGCCATGGCTTCGCCCGACACGATACCTGGCGCGATATCTCCACTTCCCGGCCCGCGCGGCAGGTGCTTTACAGGTCGGGCGACCCCGGAAAACGCGCGAGCCCGCCCGACCCATGACCGACATCGCCCGGCCGCGCCGCAGCGCCCTCTACATGCCCGCCTCCAACGCCAAGGCCGTGGAGAAGGCCCGCACCCTCGACGCCGACGTGATCATCCTCGACCTTGAGGACGCCGTGGCGCCGGAGATGAAGCTGGTCGCGCGCGAGGCCGCCGTGGCCGCGGTCAAGGCCGGCGGCTTTGGCCCACGCGAGATCGTCATCCGCACCAACGGCCTCGACACCCCCTGGGGCGCCGACGATCTGAAGGCCGTCGCCGAGGCCGGACCCGACGCGGTGCTGGTGCCCAAGGTCAACGACGCCGGCGACGTCCACGCCTATGACGCGGCCCTGCACGCCGCTCCGATCCACACCAGGCTGTGGACGATGATCGAGACCGCCAAGGCCGCCTTCCACCTGTGGGAGATTGCCGAAGCATCGAAGACTACGCGGCTGTCGGCCTGGGTCATGGGCGTCAACGACCTGGCCAAGGAGATGCGGGCCCGCCAGACCTCGGGCCGCGAGGCCTTCCTGCCGATCCTGTCGCTGTCGGTCGCCGCCGCGCGGGGCCATGGCCTGTCGATCCTCGACGGCGTGCACAACGACATCGAGGACCTCGTCGCTCTGGAAGCCGTCTGCGGCCAGGCCGTCGACTTCGGCTTCGACGGCAAGACCCTGATCCATCCCAAGCACCTTGAGATCTGCAACCGGGTGTTCTCGCCGTCGGCCGACGAGATCGCCTGGAGCCGCGCCGTCATCGCCGCCTTCGCCGACCCGGACAATGCCGGCAAGGGCGCCCTGCGGGTCGAGGGCAAGATGGCCGAGCGCCTGCATCTGGTTCAGGCCGAGCGGCTGGTCGCCGTGTCCGAGGCCATCGCCGCGAAAACGGCGGGCTGATAAGGAACCTCATGCGTCGCCTTTTCTTGCCGGTTCTGCTGTCCGCCCTGCTGTCGATGCCGATGGGCGCCTTGGCCCAGACGCCTGTTCCGACGCCGCCGACCGAAGCGGTGGCGACCGCGCCCGCGATCCCGGTGGTCGCCGCCCCGCCAGTCACTGCTCCGGCGACGCCGGCGCCCGCCGTGACCGATCCCCTGGCCGACCTGATCGCCGCCAGCGGTCCCCAGACCACCGACGAGGAGGACGAGGCCCAGCCCGCCGCGCCCGCTCCGCGCCACAAGCCGACCATCCTGCCGATCCCGGCCCCCGAGACCGCCGCCCCGGCCGCGCCCGGCGGGGCGATGAGCGTCGAGCAGGCCTATGAACTGCGGGTCAAGGGCTCGATCGCCGCCGCCCAGGGCCTGCAAGGCCCGCTCGACGGCGGCTGGACGATCCGGGGCGCCGACGGGACCGCGCTCTACGCCCTGCAGATCGTCGATCCGGCCGGCGGCTACGGCCCGGTCGAGGGCGCCTGGCGCGACCTGCGCCGCCCGGGCGCGGTCGGATCCACCGGCCTGATCGACAGCATCGAGCGCACCTATGACGGCGGCGCGGCCGTGCGGTTCATGGCCCGGGCCGGGGTCGGCTCGACCCTGTCGCTGACCGTCGGCCCCGACGGCGCCTGGAGCGGCCGCCTGGCCGAGGACGGCGTGGCCGCCACGGCGGTCGGCGTCGAGCGCACCGGGGCCATGGTCCTGCCGGCTGGCTACGCCAGCGCCGCCCGCGGTCCGGTCGTCTGGCCGCCGCGCATCGCCCCCGCCGCCCGTACGGCCGCCGCCCCGGCCAAGGCCGCGCCCTGCGTCACCAAGGGCAAGAAGGGCAAGGCGCTGAAGGCCGCCAAGGCCAAGTGCGCCGCCGCCGCCAAGAAATCGGGCAAGGGCTCGGTGGCGCGCAAGGGCAAGGCCGGCAAGGGCAAGGCGGTCAAGAGCGGCGGCAAGAAGAAACCCGCCGCCTCGGGGGCCCGCAAGAAGCGCCGCTGACGCGACCATCTGGAGCGGGGCGGCCGCCAGCCCATTTTTGACCGGCCGCCGCTCAAGGCGGCTCGCTCCGCCCGCCGCATGCCCCTAAGCTCCCGACGTCTTCAACGGCGAAGAGGTGAGCGTGCAGACCGTCGAGATCGTTTTGGCCCTGTTGGCCGCCGTCGTCCTGAGCGGCGCGGCCGCCCGGTTCCTGCCCCTGGCCGTGCCCGCGCCCCTGGTGCAGATCGGCCTGGGCGCGCTGATCGCTCTGCTCACCAAGACGCCGGTCTCGCTCGACCCGCACCTCTTCTTCCTGCTGTTCCTGCCGCCGCTGCTGTTCCTCGATGGCTGGCGCATCCCCAAGAGCGAGTTCTTCAAGGACTTGCCGGTGATCCTTGAACTGGCCCTGGGGCTGGTGGTGCTGACCGTGGTCGGGGTCGGCCTGCTGATCCACTGGATGATCCCGTCGATGCCGCTGGCCGTGGCCTTCGCCCTGGCCGCGGTGGTCTCGCCCACCGATCCGATCGCCGTCTCGGCCATCGCCCAGCGCGTGCCCATCCCCAAGCGGCTGATGCACATCCTCGAGGGCGAATCCCTGCTCAACGACGCCTCGGGCCTGGTCTGCCTGCGCTTCGCCGTCGCCGCGGCCCTGACGGGCGGCTTCGTGCTGCATGAGGCGCTGCTGAACTTCGCCTGGGTAGCCCTGGCCGGCGTGGTCATCGGCGTGGCCACGACCCTGGTGGTCACCACCCTCAACGCCTGGCTGTCGCGGGCCGGGGCCGAGGACGCCGGTCCCCAGACCCTGGTCAGCCTGCTGATCCCTTTCGCGGCCTATCTGTTGGCCGAAAAGGTCCATGCCTCGGGCATCCTCGCGGCCGTGGCGGCAGGAGTGGCGATGAGCTTTTCCGAAGTCGCCCGCCAGACCGTGGCCGCCACCCGCGTCCGCCGCAACATGGTCTGGGACACCCTGCAGTTCACCGCCAACGGCGTGATCTTCGTGCTGCTGGGCGAGCAGCTGCCGTCGATCCTGGCCGGGGCGGTCGAGACCGTGCGCACCACCGGCCACCACGAGCCCTGGTGGCTGGCCATCTACGTCGTGGCCATCACCCTCAGCCTCGGGGCCCTGCGCTTCGCCTGGGTCTGGGGTTCGCTGAAGCTGACCCTGCTGCGCGCCCGCCGCCGGGGCGAGGATCGCGCCAGCCCCGACTGGAAGATCATCGCCGCCACCGCCTGCGCCGGCGCGCGCGGGGCCATCACCCTGGCCGGCGTCCTGACGCTGCCCCTGGCCATGGGCGACGGCTCGCCGTTCCCGGCCCGCGACCTGGCGATCTTTCTGGCGGCCGGGGTGATCGTGCTGTCGCTGCTGATTTCCAGCACCGCCCTGCCGCTGCTGATGAAGAACCTGGAGCTGCCGCCGGACCTCCACGGCCAGGAACAGGCCGAGAGAGCCCGCGAGGCCCTGGCCATCGCCGCCGTCCAGGCCGTGGAGCAGATGCAGGCCGCCTCGCCCCACGCCGCCGACGCCGACTTCCAGGCGGCCTCGGCCCGGGTCGTCGACATCTATCGCGACCGGCTCGATAGCCTGGCCCAGTCCGGCGAGGTCGCCGTCGCCGCTCGTCGAGGCCGAGGCTTCGAGCGCGAGGTGCGCCTGGCGGCCGTCCAGGCCGAGCGCCAGGCCCTGCTGACCCTGATCCGCCAGCGCGCCGTCGGGGGCGAGGCCCAGACCCGCCTGACCCGCGAACTCGACCTGGCCGAGGCGCGGCTGCGGGGGGCGGGCGCCTAGGGCGCGCCACGACCCGCGCTCCACATCCGGACCGGCTCAGTGCGACCGGCTCGCCGCCTCGTCGGGCTCATCGTCGAGCGATCCGACCAGGTCGCCTTCCATCGGCGTGGTCGGGCTGGCCAGCTCGTCGCGCATGGCGCCGAGCACCGTATCGACCACTTCGGTCGGATCGCGGTGATAATAGGCCGACAGGCCTCGGCCCAGATGGCGCAGCAGGTCGGCCAGCATCACGCCCCAGGCCAGGGCCTCGTCGATCGGGGCCTCCTCGTAGATCCCGATGCAAAGACCGCAATGCAGGCCGTGCTCGGCGACCCAGATCCGCGCCATCTCGGTCGCGCCCGCATCGCGCAGGGCCGCGGCCGGGATCGGTTGCTCCCTCATGTGCTCCCCCTTTAGCGCCGGTTCGCGCCCGCTTGGCCTCAGCCGTTCCCGCCCCGGTCGCCCCGGCGTTCGGAGGCGGCAGTGCGGCGGGCCTGGCCCTCCTTTTGCTGGCGCCAGTAGTCGGCCCCGTCGTCGGGCTTGAACATGGTGCGCGGCGCGCCGGCCTTGGTGACGACGGCGAAGACGTTGCCGGCCGGGTCGTAGATCAGGGTGTCGCCATTGGTTCGCTTGAGGGTCTGGCTGCCGGCCGGCGGCTTGGCCACGAAGGCGTGGGTCTTGCGCACATAGTCGTCGACGTCGCGCGCGCCGAACGCCTCGCCGAACCGCTCGAAGCCGCGCTGGGCGTTTTCCTCGGCGCTGCGGGTCTTGTTAGCGGCCCACATCGGCCGGCCGGCGATCAGGGTCACCGGCGCGTCGCGCGGGTCGGCGGCCTGTCGAGCCGCGCCCGAGGCGTCGGCGACCTCGGCGGGCGTCGTCGCGGCGTTGCCGCCGACGTTTTCACCGGCCGCCGCCGTCTGTCCGCCGTTGGACGCCTTCACCGCCGAGGCCCCGCCGTCGCAGGCTGTCAACACCATGGCCGACAAGGCCAGGATTCCGAAACGCAACGCTCCCGTCATGATCGCTCGCTCCCCGATTTTGCTACCTTAACGATTAGTGAACGAAAAAGGAACGCGAGTCGAGTCGCTCGATGCACTTTCCGCGTTCGGTCGCCGGGCGCGATTGCCTGCGGCCGCGAGGCGCTCTATGCGCGGAGGGGAACCGGCGGACGAGAGGCCTTCAAGGTGAGCGACATCCCGGGCGGCAAGCGCGTGCTCCTGATCGTCGGCGGCGGCGTGGCGGCCTACAAGGCGCTGGAGCTGACCCGCCTGCTGCGCAAGGCCGGTATCGCCGTGCGGCCGATCCTGACCAAGGCGGGCGCCGAGTTCATCACGCCTCTGTCGCTGGCCGCGCTCAGCGAGGACAAGGTCTATGACGACCTGTTCTCCCTGACCGACGAAGCCGAGATGGGCCACATCCAGCTGTCGCGCTCGGCCGACCTGGTGGTGGTCGCGCCCGCCACGGCCGACCTAATCGCCAAGGCGGCCAACGGCCTGGCCGGCGATCTCGCCTCGACCACCCTGCTGGCGACCGACAAGCCGGTGCTGATGGCCCCGGCCATGAACGTGCGCATGTGGCTGCACCCGGCCGTGCAGCGCAACGTGGCGGCCCTGAAGGCCGACGGCGTGTCGTTCGTCGGGCCCGACGAGGGCGCCATGGCCTGTGGCGAATTCGGACCCGGCCGCTTGGCAGAGCCGCCCGAAATCTTCGCCGCCATCGTGAAGGCGCTGAACACTCCCGCCGAAGAGATCTTCGAGTCCTGGCCTCTGGCCGGTAAGCGCGCCCTGGTCACGGCCGGTCCGACGTTCGAGCCGATCGACCCTGTGCGCGGCATCACCAACCGCTCCAGCGGCCGCCAGGGCTACGCCATCGCCGGCGCCCTGGCCAAGCTGGGCGCCAGGGTCACCCTTGTCAGCGGGCCGGTGTCGCTGCCGACCCCAGCAGGCGTCGAGCGTATCGACGTCGAGACCGCCCGCGAGATGCTGGCCGCCGCCAAGGCCGCCCTGCCGGCCGATGTCGGCGTGTTCGTCGCGGCCGTCGCCGACTGGCGGGTCGACGAGGTGTTCGGCTCCAAGCTGAAGAAGGACAAGGGCGGCCCGCCGGCCCTGACCTTCGTCGAGAATCCCGACATCCTGGCGACCCTGGCCGCCACCGGCCCGAACCGGCCGAAACTGGTGGTCGGCTTCGCGGCCGAGACCGACGACGTCGAGGCCCATGCCCGCGCCAAGCTGGCGCGCAAGGGCTGCGACTGGATCATCGCCAACGACGTGACCGAGCCCGGCGTCATGGGCGGGACGGAAAACGCCGTCCTGCTGATCGCCAAGGACCATACAGAACGCTGGGAGCGCGCGTCCAAGGACGACGTCGCCCAGGCCATCGCCCAACGCATCGCGGAAGCCCTGAAAGCATGACCTCCCCGAACATTCCTGTCGTCCAGCTGCCCCACGCCCACGGCCTGCCGCTGCCCGCCTACGAGACCGTCGGCGCCGCCGGCATGGACCTGCGCGCGGCCGTCGAGGAGGATGCGCCCCTGACCCTGAAGCCGGGCGCGCGGTTCATGGTCCCCACGGGCCTGGCCTTCGCCGTGCCGGCCGGCTTCGAGGCCCAGGTGCGGCCGCGCTCAGGCCTGGCGGCCAAGGCGGGGATCACCTGCCTCAATTCGCCCGGCACCATCGACAGCGACTATCGCGGTGAAGTGAAGGTGATCCTGGCCAATCTCGGCGCCGAGGATTTCGTCATTCGTCGGGGAGACCGCATCGCCCAGCTGGTCATCGCGCCGGTGGTGCAGGCCTCGTGGAGCCTGGTGGCCAGCCTTGACGAGACCGACCGCGGGGCCGGCGGCTTCGGCTCGACCGGCGGGCGCTAAGCCGTAGCTCGACCCCTCTCTTTGAAGGGGTCTTCGAGCCCTCAGCGCATCGCGCTCATGCCGACCAGCAGGTAGCCGCCGAAGCCGGCCGCGAAGGCGGCGGCGGCCAGCCACAGCATGGGACGGACCAGGGGCAGGGGGCGGGGGGCTTCCATCGGGGGGCGCGTCCTTGGCGCGGTCGGCCGTTGTCCGGCCTTGCTTAGCAATACGCGCGGCCCCGTCCCCCGGTTGCGACCACGCGTCGGTTTTTCATGTCACGATTCGCGCAAAAGGCGAAAAATGGCGCGGCTCTCCAATTCGGAGAGATGTCGACTGCTGTATTCAATAATACTCAGAACACGGACGAATATCGAGTGGCTCGACTCGAAGAGTCAAAGCCTGCGACCACACGTCGCACCCTACGTTCTATCCTTGCCGGATAATGATTTGAACGCGCTGAATAATCAAGAACATCGTTCGGCTTGTGCGTCGTGTGTTCATGAATAACATCCATTAATCCGCATCGGCGAAACTGTTCCCAACACTCTCCTGGGAAGTCTCGTCATGCTCAGCAACCTCAAGGTGGCGCACAAGCTGCTCCTGGCCTTCGCCGTCCTGGTGGCGGCCGTGGCCGGAGCCGGCGCCTTGGCGTGGAGCGGCCTGGCATCGATCCAGCGGGTCACCGCGCTGAACGCCCACAGCTACGACTACCTGGCGCTGGTCGAGAAGGCCGGGGCCGACCTAGTCGAGCAGCAGAACGCCGCCCGCGGCTTCGTGGCCAGCCTCGACCCGTCGTTCGTCGAGAAGTACGAGAGCAACCAGGGCAAGTACGACGAGGCCTTCAAGGGCCTGACCGTCGGCGCCGAGGATGATGCCGAGAAGGCCCATCTCGACACCCTGACCCAGGCCGTCGCCGTGTTCCGCGCCGAAACCAGGGCGCAGATTGCAGACGCCCAGGACCCCGCCAAGCTGGAGGCCGCCCGCGTCGGCATCGGCAAGAGCGGCCGCCTGACCACTGTGCGCAAGGCGCTGAAGGTCATCGACGAGGCCGAGCAGGCCCAACTGGCCCAGCGCATCGAGGAGCAGAAGCGCGCCTTCGCCGGCGCCGGCCTGGCCCTGATGCTGGGCGGTGCGGCCGCTGTCGGCATCGCCGTGCTGATGGGGTGGCTTCTGGCCCGCAGCATCGCCGCGCCGGTCGACGCGATGACCTCGGCCATGCGCCGCCTGGCCGGCGGCGACAACGCCGTCGACGTGCCGGCCCTGGGCCGTAAGGACGAGATCGGGGCGATGGCCCAGGCCGTGCTGACCTTCAAGGACGCCGCCGTCGAGAAGCTGCGGGTCGAGGCTGAGGCCGTCGAGCAGCGCCGCCGAGCCGAGACCGAGCGCGGCGCCAACGAGGCCGAACGCGCCGCGTCGGCCCGCGAGCAGGCCGTCGTCGTCGCCCAGGTCGGCGAGGGGCTGGAGCGCCTGGCCGGCGGCGACCTGACCGCCCGCCTCGACCATGCCTTCCCGCCCGCCTATCGCAAGCTGCAGGACGACTTCAACGCCGCCATGGGCCGGCTGCAGGAGACCATGACGACGATCACCGGCGCGGTCGGCGGCATTCGCGCCGGCTCGGGCGAGATCAGCCACGCGGCCGACGACCTGTCGCGCCGCACCGAGCAGCAGGCCGCCAGCCTGGAAGAGACCGCCGCCGCCCTCGACGAGATCACCGCCACCGTCCGCCGCGCCGCCGAGGGCGCGGCCCAGGCCCGCAAGTCGGTAGACGCCGCCCGCAAGGACGCCGAGGCCGGCGGGGCCGTGGTCGAGCGCGCCGTCGCCGCCATGACCCAGATCGAGGCCAGCTCGCGCGAGATCGGCAACATCATCGGCGTCATCGACGAGATCGCCTTCCAGACCAACCTGCTGGCCCTCAACGCAGGCGTCGAAGCCGCCCGTGCGGGTGAAGCGGGCCGGGGCTTCGCGGTGGTGGCGTCGGAAGTGCGGGCCCTGGCCCAGCGCTCGGCGGAAGCGGCCAAGGAGATCAAGGGCCTGATCGGCGCCTCCGGCCAGCAGGTCGAGGCGGGCGTGGATCTGGTCGGCCAGACCGGCGAGGCCCTGCGCCGCATCACCGCCGGGGTGCTCGACATCAACCACACCGTCGCCGAGATCGCCGCCGGCGCCCAGGAGCAGGCCACGGGCCTGGCTCAGGTCAATGTCGCGGTGAATCAGATGGACCAGGCCACCCAGCAGAACGCCGCCATGGTCGAGCAATCGACGGCGGCCAGCCACTCGCTGTCCAACGAGGCGGCCGAGCTGGCGCGGCTGGTCGGCCGGTTCAAGATCGGTTCGGGCGCGGCCCCGGCCAGGGCCCGGGCGGCTTAGAGCAGCGCTACGCCAAGGCCGGCGGCGAAGGCCAGGGCGGCGAACGCCACGCCGGCGACGAACCACGGCCAAGCCGGGCGTTTCTCGACGATCACGGTCGGCGGGACCTGGGGCTGCTCGGCGTAGCGGGCCATGGCCTTCAGGGCCCGCACGGCCTCGTCGGCCAGTTCCTTCATCCGGGCCACGGGCGACAGCTCGCGGGCGATCCAGCGGCGGACGATCGGGTCGGAGGCCGCCCACAGGTCGTGGGTCGGATCGATCCGGCGGGCCACGCCCTCGACCGTGACCATGGTCTTCTGCAGCAGCACCAGTTCTGGTCGCAGCGCCATGTCGAACAGGGCGGTAATCTCGAACAGCTGGGCCAGCAGCTTGCCCATCGACACCTGGCGGGCGTCGCGGCCGAACACCGGCTCGCCGACGGCGCGCAGGGCCTGGGCGAAGGCGTCCATGTCCTGGTGGGCGGGCACGTAGCCGGCGTCGAAGTGGATCTTGGCCACCCGTACATAGTCGCGGCTGAGGAAGCCGTAGAGGATCTCGGCCAGATACTTGCGCTCGGCCGGTCCCAGCCGCCCGACGATGCCGTAGTCGACGGCGGTGATGGCGGCGGGCGCGCTGACGAACAGGTTGCCCTCGTGCAGGTCGGCGTGGAACAGGCCGTGGTCCAGCGCCTGGGCCAGGAAGCCGCGGGTGACGTTCTCTGCCAGGGCCTTACGGTCCAGGCCCTCCAGCTCCAGCGCGGCGGGGTCCGACAGCGGCGTGCCTGGCGCCCAGGCCAATGTGAGGACGCGCTTGCCGACGCCGTCCCAGATCACCGCCGGAGCGCGCATGTGCGGATCCAGCGCCATGGCCTCGCCCAGCTCGGCGCAGCCGGCGGCCTCGAAGCGCAGGTCCATCTCCAGGTCGAGCGAGCGGATCACCACCTCGACGAACTCGCGCGGCCGCAGGCGGCGGGCGGCGGGGACCAGGCGATGGGCCAGGTCGGCGGCCAGGCGCAGGGTGGCGCTGTCCTCGACGACGCGGCGTTCGATGCCGGGGCGCAGCACCTTCACGGCCACCTTGGACCCGTCGTGCAGCGTGGCTTCGTGGGCCTGGGCCAGGGAGGCCGCCCCGACCACTTCGCCGAAGCTGGCGTAGAGCTCGCCGATCGGCCGGCCCAGGCTGCGCTCGACCTCGGCGCGGGCGATGGCCGTGGGGAAGGGAGCCAGGCGGTCCTTCAGGTGCGACAGGTCCTCGGCGAAGGTCGCGCCGAAGATGTCGGCCCGGGTCGACAGGAACTGGCCCATCTTGATGGCCACGGGGCCCAGGCCCTCCAGGGCGCGGGCCAGGCGCTCGCCCGGCCGGCCCTTGCGGGTCTTGCCGCCGGCGAACAGCCGCAGGAACCGGCCGGCCAGCTTGGCCGCGGGCGGCAGCAGCGGCTCGACCTCGCGGGGAACCAGGGCGTCGGCGCGCACCAGGCGCCAGCCGGCGCCGATCAGGCGAACGAACGCGGACAGGCGTTGCATGGGCCTAGAGCGCCCAGCCCTGGTGCAGGGCCGCCACGCCGCCGGTGAAGTTGGTGTAGGTCGCCCGCTTGAAGCCGGCCGCCTCGATCATCGACAGGAAGGTGCGCTGGTCGGGGAAGCGGCGGATGCTCTCGACCAGGTACTGGTAGGCGTCGCGGTCCTTGGCGACCCATTCGCCGACCTGCGGGATGACCTTGAAGCTGTAGGCGTCGTAGGCTTTCGCCAGAGCTTCCGTGGCCGGGCGCGAAAACTCCAAACACAGAAAGCGGCCGCCGGGCTTCAGAACGCGGCGGGCTTCGCGCAGGGCCGCGTCGATGTCGGTGACGTTGCGGATGCCGAACGAGATCACGTAGGCGTCGGCATAGGCGTCGGGCAGCGGCAGGCGCTGGGCGTCGCCGACGGTCCAGGTGATCTCGGGCTCGCCGCCCTTTTCGATCCCTGCCATGATCATTTCGGCGTTGTAGTCGACGATGTTGATCGTCGCGTCCGGACCACCCCGGCGCTGTTGGGCGCTGCGGGCCATCTTGGCGAAGCGGCGGGCCATGTCGCCGGTGCCGCCGGCGCAGTCGATGATCACCTCGCCCGGCTGCGGATTGAGGCGGGCCGCGACCGCGTCCTTCCAGAGCCGGTGCACGCCGCCGCTCATCAGGTCGTTCATCAGGTCGTAGTTCTTGGCGACGCGGTCGAAGACCCCGCGCACGAGACCTGCCTTGAGGGCAGGATCCACGTCCTTGAATCCGAAAGTGGCGGAGGGCTTGCTCATGACGTCTACGGGTCGGGCTCTCTATATGATCTTCGCCTATTAGACCGCGCCTTGCGTCGCGTCACCGTCTTAAGGAGCCGTCTTGCCCGAACTGCCCGAAGTCGAGACCGTCCGCCGGGGCTTGGAGCCCGTCCTGTCCGGCGCGCGTCTGATCCGCGTGCGCGCCAACCGTCCCGACCTGCGCTTTCCCTTGCCCGAGGGCTTCGTCCAGAGGCTGACGGGGGCGAAGATCCTGCGACTGGACCGGCGGGCGAAATACCTGCTGGCCCCGCTGGATCGCGGCGACACGCTGGTGATGCACCTGGGCATGACCGGACGGTTCGAGATCGCCGCCCCCGAGGGATCGGTGCGGCCCGGCGAGTTCGCCCGCGAGGTCAAGCCCGACGACAAGCACGCCCACGTCGTCTTCGAGACCGAAGAGGGCGCGACGATCACCTATTATGACCCGCGTCGGTTCGGCTTCATGGACCTGATCGCCACCGACCGCGTCGATCGCCACCCCTGGTTCGCCACCATGGGCCCCGAGCCCCTGAGCGAGGCCTTCGACGCCAAGACGCTGGTCCAGGCCTTCAGCGGCCGCAAGCAGGGCCCCAAGACCCTGCTGCTCGACCAGAAGACCGTGGCGGGCCTGGGCAACATCTATGTCTGCGAAGCCCTGCACCGGGCCCACATCTCGCCGTTCAAGCCGTCGGGCCAGATCGCCGGCAAGCGCCTGGGGCCGCTGACCGAGGCCATCAAGGACGTGCTGGCCGAGGCGGTCGAGGTCGGCGGCTCGTCGCTGAAGGATTTCGCGGCGGCCGACGGGGCGCTGGGCTACTTCCAGCACCGCTTCCGCGTCTACGATCGCGAGGGCGAGCCGTGCCCGACGCCGGGCTGCAAGGGCGTGATCGCCCGCGAGGTCCAGGCCGGGCGTTCGACCTTCTTCTGCCCCGTTTGTCAGAAATGACCCAGGCCGCGCCTTGCTGAGTTGAGGCGCGGCTTTTCGGTTGGGCGTGATGTTTCGTTCGCTTCTCATTGCTGTGGCTGCGCTGCTGGCGACACCGGCCCTGGCCGAGCCTTCCCTAGCCAAGCCGGCCATGTGGACGGTGCGCGACGCGGATTCCGAGATCGTGCTGTTCGGCTCGATGCACGTTCTGCCCAAGGACCTCGACTGGGAGCCGCCGGCGCTGGACGCCGCCCTCGCCAAGGCCGACGACCTGTGGTTCGAGCTGCCGATGGACGCGGCGGCCGATCAGCGGATGCAGGCCCTGGCCGGCGCCTACGGCCTGCTGCCGCCGGGCCAAGCTCTGACCTCGCATCTTAAGCCCCGGGCCGCGGCCCGGCTGCGCAAGCTGGCCGATCGCCTGGCTGTGCCGATGAGCGAGCTGGAGCGCCTCCAGCCCTGGATGGCCGAGGTGCGGCTGACCATGGCCGCCTTCGCCCTCGACAAGGGCCTGGCCGAGGACGGGGTCGAGCGAAGATTGCAGGCGGCCGCGCCGCCGGCCGTGGCCCGCAAGGCCTTCGAGACCCCCGACGAGCAGATGGCCCTGTTCGCCGGCGCCTCGCAGGCCGACCAGATCAAGACCCTGAACGCCACGGTCAGGCAACTGGACAAGGACCCCGGCGCCTATCGCCGGCTCGTCGCCGCATGGTCGAAGGGCGACCAGAAGGCGCTCGAACGCGCCGTCGTCGGCGGAATGCGGAAATCTTCGCCGGCCCTCTATCGCCGTTTCATCGTCGAGCGTAACGCACGGTGGATGGAGGCCCTGCAAGCCCGCCTGGCCGGCTCCGGCCGGACGGTGGTGGTGGTCGGCGCCGGGCACCTTCTGGGTCCCGACGGCCTGCCGGCCCGCCTGCGCGCGCTGGGCTATGACGTGCAAGGACCGCGCTAGACGGTCGCAAGCTTGGAAGGACGGCCGATGGCCTTTGAGACCCTGATCGTCGAACGCCCCGAGGCCGCGCCCGGCGTGGCCCTGATCCGCCTGAACCGGCCCGAGGCCCTGAACGCGCTGAACAGCGTGCTGCTGACCGAGCTCGGCCAGGCGCTGGCGCAGGCCCAGGGCGACGACGGCGTCGGCTGCGTCGTGCTGACCGGCTCGGCCAAGGCCTTCGCCGCCGGGGCCGACATCAAGGAGATGTCGGAGAAGTCCTACGCCGAGATGTTCAAGGCCGACTTCTTCACGGCCCAGGCCCGGGCCATCGAGACGGTGCGCAAACCGATCATCGCCGCGGTGTCCGGCTACGCCCTGGGCGGCGGCTGCGAGCTGGCGATGATGTGCGACTTCATCCTGGCCGCCGACACCGCCAAGTTCGGCCAGCCGGAGATCAATCTCGGCGTCGCCCCCGGCATCGGCGGCACCCAGCGCCTGACCCGCCTGGTCGGCAAGTCCAAGGCCATGGACATGATCCTGACCGGCCGGATGATGGACGCGGCCGAAGCCGAGCGTTCGGGCCTCGTGTCGCGGATCTTCCCGGCCGACCAGCTGGTCGACGAGGCCCTGAAGGTCGCCGCCAAGATCGCCGCCCAGTCGCCCCTGGCCACGGCCATGAACAAGGAACTGGTCAACGCCGCCTACGAGACCACCCTGACCACGGGCGTGGCCTTGGAGCGGCGGCTGTTTCACTCGCTGTTCGCCTTCGACGACCAGAAGGAAGGCATGTCGGCCTTCGTCGAGAAGCGCAAACCGGCGTTCAAGGGGTCGTGAAGCTTCACCTTATCGTGCGGCGAAGAATCCCCATGTGGATGGATTGACCCAAACCCGGGCTTCCCGTATATCCGCGCGCTCTTGATTTCTCCTGCTTCGCGGCCGCCCGCGCGGCTGTCCGTTTGAAGGTCCAACTCATGGCCAATAATCCCGGCGCCAAGAAAGCGATCCGCAAGATCGCCCGTCGCACCGAAGTGAACACCGCTCGCCGTTCGCGCGTGCGCACCTTCCTGCGCAAGTTCGAAGACGCCCTGGCCGCCGGCGACGTCGCCGTCGCCAAGGCCGCCTTCGTCGAAGCGCAATCGGAACTGATGCGCGCCGTCTCGAAGGGCGTCGTCCACCCCAACACGGGCTCGCGGAAGGTGTCTCGCCTAGCTGCCCGCCTGAAGAAGCTGGACAAGGCCGCCGCCTAAGTCCAGATCGTTAGCGAACCCTGTTATCCTAGCGAATTCAAAGACTTGTAAGAGCCGATCGAGGAAACTCGATCGGCTTTTGCTTTGTCTACGTACCCCTATACCTGCCTCCTCGCTCGTCGAACGAAAGTCGATAAAACCTCATTCCCTTGGCGAGCGAGGAGCTCTCGCGAGTCAACAGAAATATCCGCGATCGGACGCAAGTTTTCCGTTTGACCGGCGGGGGCCGGTGGCTAGTTTAAGCGTCTCAACGCTCTCCCAGTCTTTGACGACAGCGGCCGGCGGCGGACACCATGCGTTCGCCGGTTAAGCCCCTGTGTGTCTTCACTAAATGTGTGGGGGAGTGTTCGAGTACGGTCGTGCGCCATGGGGGGCTTGCGACCGACAATCTGTAATTGTGTGTATGCAGGCGCGAGGCGGTGAACTGATGTCGATCAAGGTCGGGGTGGCCAGTCAGGATTTGTCGGCGGCTTATGCCGCCGTCACGCGCGAGCCTGCCGGCATCGTGTGGAACAAGGTCTGCGTCTCCCTGAAGCGCGAGCTGGGCGACGCCGCCTTCGGCTCGTGGATCGCGCCCGCCGTGCTGCGCGAAACCCAAGGGGGCGACGTCGTCCTCGTGACGCCGACCGGCATCGCCCGTGACTGGATCCGTCGCAGCGCCTGGCGCCGCATCGGCGAGCTGTGGGCCGCCGGCGACGCCGTGGGCCGCCGCCTCGATCTGAAGTCGCGCCTGGAATTTGAATCCTCGGCCGACGCCGCCTCGGCGACCGCCGGCGCCGTCTATGTCGAGGCCAAGGCCCAGCCGATCGAGATCGTGCTGCCGGTCTCCAGCGACGTCCCCGCCGCGCCGACCCCGGGCAAGACCTCGCCGGTCCAGGGCCTGCAGGAACGCTTCACCTTCGACACCTTCGTCCCGGGTCCGGCCAACGAGTTCGCCCACGCCGTGGCGCGCCGCGTCGCCAGCTGGGCCGACGGCCACTTCAACCCGGTGCTGTTCCACGGCCCCTACGGCTTCGGCAAGACGCACCTGCTGAACGCCCTGGCCTGGGAAGCCATGCGCAACGCGCCCAACAAGCGCGTGGTCTATCTGACCGCCGAGCGCTTCCTGTCGACCTTCGTGCGCGCGGTGATGGATCGCCAGACCGCCGCCTTCAAGGACGAGCTGCGCGGCGCCGACCTGCTGATCATCGACGACGTGCACTTCATCGCCGGCAAGCAGTCGAGCCAGGAAGAGCTGTTCCACACCCTGACCGCCCTCGTCGAGGACGGCCGCCGGGTGGTGTTCTCGGCCGACCGTCCGCCCTCGGCCATGACCGAGATGGACGCCCGCCTCCGCTCGCACCTGTCGGCGGGCCTGGTCTGCGGCCTGGAGCCGGCCGACCGCTCGCTGCGCCTGGGCATCCTGGAGCGCAAGATCGAGGCCCTCGGCCGCGCCCAGGGCTTCGTCGGCTCGGTGCGCCCCGAAGTGCTGCAGTTCCTGGCCGACCGCTTCACCGACAGCGTCCGCGAGCTGGAAGGGGCGCTCAACACCCTGACCGCCCGCGCCGGCGAGCGCCTGTCGCGCCTGACGCTCGACGAGGTCCAGGCGATCCTGCGCCCGCACCTGCGTGGCGGCGAGAAGCGGATCACCATCGACGACATCCAGAAGGCCACGTCCGAACACTACGGCATGAAGCAGGCCGACCTGCTCAGCGAGCGCCGCAACCGCGCCATCGCCCGTCCACGCCAGGCGGCCATGTGGCTGGCCAAGCAGCTGACCACCCGCTCGCTGCCGGACATCGGCCGTCGCTTCGGCGGCCGCGACCACACCACGGTGCTGCACGCCGTGCGCCGCATCGAGGCCCTGCGCCAGGACGACGCGGTGCTGAGCCAGGACCTGGAGACCATCACCCGCAAGCTGCGCGGCTGATCGGCCTTCTGACGTCGAACTGAAGAGGCCGCTCCGCAAGGGGCGGCCTTTTTCGTTTGCGTGGTTCCTTCTCCCCTTGCGGGAGAAGGTGTCGCCGAAAGGCGACGGATGAGGGGTCTCTCAAATATGAGACGTCTCGCCCGGCCTAGCCGCTGCAAGCAGCTTTGATTTCTGAGCGACCCCTCACCCGACCTGCTTCGCAGGCCACCCTCTCCCGCAAGGGGAGAGGGGCGGCTAGCCTGGCCGCGCCCGTCTCAGCGTCAGATTGATCCGCCCCCCGTCCGGCACGAGCCGCGACGACCCCGGCAGGATCCGGTCCACGCCGTGGAAGGCCAGCCGCGCCGGTCCCGACAGCCGGCAGACGTCGCCCGAGGCCAGGCGCACCGAGCGGGTCGGGTCCTTGCGGCTCGTCCCGCCGATGCGGAACACGGCCGTGTCGCCCAGCGAGATCGACAGCACCGGAAAATGCGGGTCGGCCTCGTCGCGGTCCTGGTGCAGGCTCATCCGGGCTTCGGGGCCGTAGAGGTTCACCAGGCAGGCGTCGGGCGGCACGTTCGGATCGCCTAGGGCCGTCCAGAGATCGAGCAGTGCCTGCGGCATGTCCGGCCAGGGCGCGCCCGTGCCCGGATGACGCTCGGCATAGCGGTAGCCGGCCGCGTCGCTGGTCCAGCCCAGGGGGCCGAGGCTGGTCATGGCTACGCTCATCGCCTTGCCGTAGGGCGTGGCGTAGTGGGCGGCCGGGGCGATCTTCGCGGCGTCCAGCACCGCCACGACCAGCGCCGCCTGGGCGTCTGGCGACAGCAGACCGGGCCACAGATCGAAGCCGGGAACGAGGCTGACGGGATTCATCATTACGCGGAATTAATGCCGCCCAGCGGCCGGATGGGTGTTGTTTTCGCGCCGAGCGGCTGCTGGCCGCACGATCGTTGCATACCAGGGCCGTACATGCGTCGTCTTCTGTCCACCGCCGCGGCGGTCGCGTTGGTTTTTGCTTCCGGAACCGTTCTCGCCGCCGGAACGCCCGCTGGAACCCCCGCCGGGACCAAGGGCGCCACCTTCGCCAGCGTCACCACCCAGCTGCCGCGCAGCGCCTATCCGACCCATTACGACCTGTCCTTCACGCCCGACGCGGCCAAGATGAGCTTCACCGCGTCGGTGAAGATCACCGTCGAGGTCACCCAGCCGACCGCGACGATCACGCTGCAGGCGGCCGACCTGACCTTCGCCAAGGCCGCCATCGACGGCAAGGCCGCGACCATCAAGGTCGACGACGAAGCCCAGACGGCGGCCTTCACGGTCAAGGCGCCGCTGGCCAAGGGCAAGCATGTGCTGGTCATCGACTACGCCGGCCAGATCTACACCCAGGCCGCCGGCCTGTTCGCCCTCGACTACGACACCGAGCAGGGCCCCAAGCGCGCCCTCTACACCCAGTTCGAGAACTCCGACGCCCGCCGTTTCATCCCCTCGTGGGACGAGCCGTTCCACAAGGCGACGTTCAGCGTCGAGGCGACCATCCCCACCGGCCAGATGGCCCTGGGCAACATGCCGATCGCCAAGAGCGTCGACCTTCCCGGCGGCAAGACCCGCGTGACCTTCGCGACCTCGCCGAAGATGTCGACCTACCTGCTGTTCTTCGGCCTGGGCGAGTTCGACCGCGCCAGCGTCAAGACCGGCGGCGTCGACATCGGCGTGGTCACCAAGAAGGGCGACCTGCCCAAGGCCAAGTTCGCCCTGGAGGCCGCTGGCCCTCTGGTGGCCTGGTACAACGACTATTTCGGCGTCGACTACCCGCTGCCGGTGCTCGACCACATCGCCGCTCCGGGCCGCAGCCAGTTCTTCAGCGCCATGGAGAACTGGGGGGCGATCTTCTACTTCGAATACGCCCTGCTGATGGATCCCTCGATCTCGACCCAGCGCGACGCCCAGAACATCTACACCACGATCGCCCACGAGACCGCCCACCAGTGGTTCGGCAATCTGGTCACCATGGCCTGGTGGGATGACCTGTGGCTCAACGAAGGCTTCGCCTCGTGGATGGAGAGCCGGGCCACCGAGACGTTCCATCCCGAGTGGAACGCCCAGCTGGGCGCGGTGGCGGGCCGCGAATACGCCATGAACCTTGATGGCCTCGTCTCGACCCACCCGGTGGTGCAGCACGTCGAGACCGTCGAGCAGGCCAGCCAGGCCTTCGACGGCATCACCTACCAGAAGGGCGAGGCGGTGATCCGCATGCTCGAGGGCTATGTCGGCGAGGACGCCTGGCGCGGCGGCGTGCGCGCCTACATCAAGGCCCACGCCTACAGCAACACGGTCAGCGACGACCTGTGGAAGGCGGTCGAGACCTCGGCCGGCAAGCCGATCACGGCCATCGCCCACGACTTCACCCTGCAGCCCGGCGTGCCGCTGATCCGCGTCGACGGCGGCGCCTGCGAGGGCGGCAAGCAGGTGCTGACCCTGACCCAGGGCGAGTTCAGCAAGGACTTCCCCGACAAGAAGCCCCTGGTCTGGCGCGTGCCGGTCAACGCCAGGGCGCTGGACGGTTCGACCGTCGCCAAGACCGTGGTCGAGGGCGGCAAGGCCAGCCTGACGGTCGAGGGCTGCGGCCCCGTCGTCGTCAACGCCGGCCAGACCGGCTACTACCGCACCCTCTACGCCCCGGCCCGCTTCCAGGCGCTGGCCGAGCGCTTCGGCCAGCTGCCGGCCATCGACCAGCTGGGCCTCCTGTCGGACGCCTGGTCGATGGGCACGGCCGGCCAGCAGCCCGCCGCCGACGCTCTGGACCTGATCGCCGCCACGCCGGCCGACGCCGATCCGCAGGTGCTGGCCAAGGTCGCCGGCGTGCTGTCGGCCATCGACGGTTACTACCAGGGCCAGCCGGAACGCGCGGCCTTCCGCAAGCTGGCGATCGCCAAGCTGTCGCCGATGCTGGCCCGCGTCGGCTGGACGCCCCAGGCCGGCGAGCCCGATCCCGTCGCCATCCTGCGCGGCGACCTGATCGCCACGCTCGGCGGCCTGGGCGACCCCGCCGTGGTGGCCGAGGCTCGGCGCCGCTACGCCGCCGACAAGACTGATGCGACGGCCATCCCGGCCCCGCTGCGCAAGGCCATCCTCGGCGTCGTCGCGGCCAATGCCGACGCGGCGACCTGGGACGCCCTGCACGCGCAGGCCAAGGCCGAGAAGACCCCGTTGGTCCGCACCCAGCTCTACAGCCTGCTGGCGGCCGCGCAGGACGAGGCCCTGGCCCGCAAGGCCCTGGATCTGGCCCTGACCGCCGAGCCGGGCGAGACCAATTCGGCCAGCATGATCTCGGGCGTCGCCGCTCGCCACCCGGATCTGGCCTTCGACTTCGCGACCGCCAACAAGGACACGGTCAACGGCAAGGTCGACAACGGCGCCCGCAGCCGCTTCATCCCCAGCTTGGCCACGGCCTCGGGCAAGATCGAGACGGCCGCTAAGCTGAAAACCTGGGCCGCGGCCAACCTCGCCGAAGGCTCGCGCAAGGAGGCCGACAAGGCGATCTCGGCCATCGAATACCGGGCCAAGGTGCGCAAGGAACGCCTGCCGGCCATCACCGCCTGGGTCTCCAAGGCCGGCTGAACGGGCCTTTCTGAGCGTCGCCGCAGCGTCGACAGGCCGACGCTGCGGCGGCCTGTCTTGCAGATTCCCCTTCTTTCCCTGCGGGAATGGGGTTGCGGGTCGCTGCGTATCCCCCATATCGGGCATCGAAGCGGGGTTGACGGGCTCGTCAACTTCGATTGAACCCTCTCCTTTCGCTCGTTCGCGGGCGGCAGGATTTTGGATCAACGCGACCAACGGGGACGGACCGAGAAAAACCGGGGCGCTTTCATAGGCCCTTGTCACCGCCGTCCGCCATTCGAGGAGCTGCAGGCACCACACATGAGCAAGATTATCGGTATCGACCTTGGCACCACGAACTCGTGCGTGGCCATCATGGACGGCAAGAACCCCAAGGTGATCGAGAACGCCGAGGGCGCACGCACCACCCCGTCGGTGGTCGGCTTCCTCGAGGACGGCGAGCGCCTGGTTGGCCAGCCCGCCAAGCGCCAGGCCGTGACCAACCCGACCAACACCCTGTTCGCGATCAAGCGCCTGATTGGCCGCAATGCGAACGACCCGGTGGTCGAGAAGGACAAGGGCATGGTGCCCTACGAGATCGTCAAGGGTCCGACCGGCGACGCCTGGGTCAAGGCTCACGGCAAGGACTACTCGCCCCAGGAAGTCTCGGCCTTCATCCTGCAGAAGATGAAGGAAGCCGCCGAAGCCCACCTCGGCGAGCCGGTCTCCAAGGCCGTCATCACCGTTCCGGCCTATTTCAACGACGCCCAGCGCCAAGCCACCAAGGACGCCGGCAAGATCGCCGGCCTGGAAGTGCTGCGCATCATCAACGAGCCGACCGCGGCGGCCCTGGCCTATGGCCTCGACAAGAACGACGGCAAGAAGATCGCCGTCTATGACCTCGGCGGCGGCACCTTCGACGTCTCGATCCTCGAGATCGGCGACGGCGTGTTCGAGGTGAAGTCGACCAACGGCGACACCTTCCTCGGCGGCGAGGACTTCGACCTGCGGATCGTCGACTACCTGGCCGACGAGTTCAAAAAGGAGCAGGGCGTCGACCTGCGCAAGGACAAGCTGGCCCTCCAGCGTCTGCGCGAAGAGGCGGAAAAGGCCAAGAAGGAGCTGTCCTCGACGGCTCAGTACGAGGTCAACCTGCCGTTCATCAGCATGAACGCCTCGGGCCCGCTGCACCTGAACATCAAGCTGTCGCGCTCGAAGCTGGAAGCCCTGGTCGATGACCTGATCGCCCGCACCATCGGTCCGTGCGAACAGGCCCTGAAGGACGCCGGCCTGAAGAAGAGCGACATCGACGAAGTGATCCTGGTCGGCGGCATGAGCCGCATGCCCAAGGTCCAGCAGGCGGTGCAGGACTTCTTCGGTCGCGAACCCCACAAGGGCGTGAACCCCGATGAAGTCGTGGCGCTGGGCGCGGCCGTCCAGGCCGGCGTGCTGCAAGGCGACGTCAAGGACGTGCTGCTGCTCGACGTGACCCCCCTGACCCTGGGCATCGAGACCCTGGGCGGCGTGTTCACCCCGCTGATCGAGCGCAACACCACCATCCCGACCAAGCGCTCGCAGACCTTCTCGACCGCCGACGACAACCAGTCGGCCGTGACCATCCGCGTGTTCCAGGGCGAACGCCCGATGGCCGTGGACAACAAGATCCTCGGCCAGTTCGACCTGGTGGGCATCCCGCCCGCGCCGCGCGGCGTGCCGCAGATCGAGGTCACCTTCGACATCGACGCCAACGGCATCGTCCAGGTCCACGCCAAGGACAAGGCGACCAACAAGGAGCACTCGATCCGCATCCAGGCCAATGGCGGCCTGTCGGACGCGGACATCGAGCGCATGGTCAAGGAAGCCGAGGCCAACAAGGCCGCGGACGAGCAGAAGAAGAAGCTGGTCGAGGCCAAGAACCAGGGCGAGGCGATCCTGCACTCGACCGAGAAGGCCCTGGCCGATCACGGCGACAAGGTCGGCGCGCCCGAGAAGGCCGCCATCGAGACCGGGATCACCGAGCTGAAGACCGCCCTGGAGGGCGAGGACGTCGAGGCCATCCAGGCCAAGACCCAAGCCCTGATCCAGGCCTCGATGAAGCTGGGCGAGGCGATGTACGCCTCGCAGCAGGACGGCGAGGGCGCTGACGGCGCGCAAGCCGCCGCGGACGACGGCGTGGTCGACGCCGAGTTCGAGGAAGTCGACGGCGCCGACAAGCCGGCGTCCTAAGCCATGGCCGCGCCGGCGAACGCCCTTTCGAGGACCGTTCGCCGGCGCGTTCCTTTTCAGGTGCGCCCGTTTGACGCCTTGCGGCGGGACGCGGCCTCCCCCACCTCTCCTACGACAATCCTTGTCCTGTTGAGCCTTACGGGCGCCGAACGCTGACGATGCGCGACTATTACGAAATTCTCGGCGTGAACCGGACCTGCGACGACGCGGGCCTGAAATCCGCCTTCCGCAAGCTGGCGATGCAGCACCATCCCGACCGCAACGGCGGCTGCGAGGATGCGAGCGGCCGGTTCAAGGAAATCAACGAGGCCTATTCGGTTCTTTCCGACCCGCAGAAGCGCGCCGCCTATGACCGCTTCGGCCATGCCGGGGTCAACGGCCCGCAGGGCGGCGGCGGAGCCCAGGGCTTCGACGCCAGCGACATCTTCGGCGACGTGTTCGGGGATGTCTTCGGCGAGATGTTCGGCGGCGGCCGCCGCCAGTCCAACGGTCCGCAACGCGGCCAGGACCTGCGCTACGACCTGGAGATCTCCCTGGAGCAGGCCTATGCCGGCGCCGAGGTCGAGATCAAGGTTCCGGCCGCCATGACCTGCGAGGTCTGCGACGGCTCGGGCGCCAAGCCGGGCACCAGCCCCACCGTCTGCGGCTCGTGCGGCGGCGCCGGCCGCGTGCGCGCCACCCAGGGCTTCTTCTCGGTCGAGCGGGCCTGCCCGCGCTGCGGCGGCTCCGGCCGCCTGGTCCTCGACCCCTGCGCCGGCTGCCATGGCCACGGTCAGGTCCGCAAGGAACGCATCCTGTCGGTCCGCATCCCGGCCGGCGTCGACGACGGCGCCCGCATCCGCCTGGCGGGCGAGGGCGACGCGGGCGTGCGCGGCGGCCCGCGCGGCGACCTCTACCTCTTCCTTTCGGTGACCCCGCACGAGCTGTTCGAGCGCG
Source organism: Caulobacter hibisci (assembly GCF_016135805.1). Lineage (GTDB taxonomy): Bacteria > Pseudomonadota > Alphaproteobacteria > Caulobacterales > Caulobacteraceae > Caulobacter > Caulobacter hibisci. Next base: position 176,275 of record NZ_JADWOX010000003.1, on the reverse strand, counting down.
ACGGTCTGGACCTGCTCTGCACCGTGCCGGTGCCGATGACGGTCGCGGCCCTTGGCGGCGAGATCGAAGCCCCGTGCCTGAAAGGCGGCGAGACCTGCGACGGCACCTGCCGCGTCAGCGTCAAGGTTCCCGAGGGCGCCCAGACCGGCAAGACCGTCCGCCTGAAGGGCAAGGGCATGCCGTCGCTGCGCAACCGCCAGCGCGGCGACCTGGTGGTCGAGCTGTTCGTCGAAACCCCGACCCACCTGTCGGCCCGCCAGAAGGAGCTCCTCAAGGAGCTGGCCGGCCTCTGCGACGACAAGCAAAACCCCAAGTCCGCCAACTTCGTCGGCAAGGCCAAGCGCTTCTGGGAAGAAGTGACGGGCAGCTAGGGCTTTCGGGGGGGCTTAAGTCCTTCGGTCAGGCGCCGCATTTCCTCGACGTGCTCGGCCTGCGCGTCGCGCGCCTCGGCGTCGCGCCGTGCGGCGTCGAAGGTCTCGAAGCGGTTGTGGGCTGTCTGCTTGGCTTCGTCCGCGCCAATTCGGCCGGCGTTCTTGAGGACGTCGCGGTCGTTGAAGGCCAGGAAGGCGTCCAGGCGCTCGGCCCAGTCGGCCATGGTCATCGATTTGCGTCGCCGCGCCTGATCCTCGGCGAAGTCGAGGAACATGGTCACGATGCGGTTGAGGTCTTCGACCTCTTCGGCCGCCAGGTAGTTCTTGGCGGTGTCGATGTCGCCCTTGCGGACGCGTTCGCCCTTCCAGCTTTGCAGGCCCATGTTGGGCGCGGCCGGATCGGCGCGGGCGACGATCAGTTCGCCGGCCGTCTTCCCGGTCACGGCGTGCAGCATCTTGTTCTGGACGGCGGCGAAGAACAGGCGCGCGGAATCCGATCGCCCGTCATAGTCGACGGCGGTGGCGTAGACCTCGCGGACCTTCTGGTAGAAGCGCTTCTCCGAGGCCCGGATGTCGCGGATCTTCTCCAGAAGCTCGTCGAAATAGTCGAAAGGCCCAGGGTCGCGCAGGCGTTGGTCGTCGAGGACGAAGCCTTTGACCAGATATTCCTTGAGCCGGGTCGTGGCCCACTGGCGAAACTGGATCCCCCGGACAGAGCGTACGCGATAGCCGACGGCCAGGATGGCTTCGAGGCTGTACCACAGCGTGGCATAGGCTTTTCCGTCGGCGGCAGTGGTCAAGGATTCCTTGACAACTGCCGGCTCGGCCAGCTCGCCCTCGGAAAACAGGTTCTTCAGGTGGAGCGAAACGTTCTGCTTCGTCGTCGAGAACAGCTCGGCGATCTGGGCCTGCGTTAGCCACACCGTGCCGTCGGCGGCCCGAAGCTGCACGCGCGCAAGCCCGTCCTCGGTGTTGTAGAGAACGATCTCGCCCCGGTTCACGCCGCCGCTCCCATGGTCACAAAAAGTCCCCAGTACAAAACATGAACTCGCTACATCGCGCTTCTGCGAAGCAGCGTCAAACGTTAAGTCTGGCGGGATGAACGCCCCTGTTTCTCCGTCCGTCCAGACCTTCGACGCCACCGGCGCCACGCCGGTGATGCAGCAGTTCTTCGACATGAAGACCCGGCAGCCGGATGCGCTGCTGTTCTTCCGGATGGGCGATTTCTACGAGCTGTTTTTCGACGACGCGATCCGCGCGGCCGCCGCCCTGGGCATCTCCCAGACCTTCCGGGGCAACCATAACGGCCAGCCGATCCCGATGGCCGGCGTGCCGCACCACGCGGCCGAGGCCTATCTCTCCAAGCTGATCCGTATGGGCTTCAAGGTCGCCGTCTGCGAGCAGATGGAAGATCCGGCCGAGGCCAAGAAGCGCGGCTCCAAATCGGTGGTGCGCCGCGACATCGTCCGCGTCGTCACGCCGGGCACCCTGACCGAGGATGGCCTACTGGACGCCCGGGGGGCCAACCGCCTGGCGGCCGTGGCCATCCGCGCGGGCCAGGCCGCCGTGGCCGCCGTCGAGCTGTCCACCGGCGAGGTCGAATGCTTCTCGACCGGCAAGGAGGGCGTCGGCGCGCTGCTGGCGGCCCTGTCGCCGTCCGAAACCCTGGTCGCCGACCGCCTTCTGGCCGACGACCACCTGGCCCAGACCCTGAAGATCTGCGGCGGGCTTATCCAACCGATGCCTTCGGCCCTTTCGGAGCCGCAGGCTTCGGAGACCCGGGTCAAGCGTCTCTACGGCGTCGACACCCTGGACGGCTTCGGCGGTCTCGCGCCCGCCGAGATCGGCGCCCTGGGCCTGATCGCCGCCCACCTGGAAATGACCCAGGCCGGCAAGCTGCCGGCTCTGCGCGCCCCACGCCGCGCGGCCGAGGCCGACGTCATGTCGATCGACCCGGCCACCCGCTCCAGCCTGGAGATCGACCGCACCCAGGGCGGCGACCGCAACGGTTCGCTGCTGGCGGTCATCGACCGCACGGTCAGCGCCGGCGGCGCGCGCCTGCTGGCCGCCCGCCTGTCCCGGCCGCTGCTGGATCCCGCCGCCATCGACCAGCGCCTCGACGCCGTCGAGTGGTTCGTCGATCACCGCAGCCTTCGCGAGCGCCTGCGCGAGCAGCTGAAGGGCGCGGGCGACATGGCCCGGGCTCTGGCCCGGCTGGCGCTCGGCCGCGGCGGTCCCAGGGACCTGGCCTGCCTGCGCGACGGCTTGAAGACCGGCGAGAAGCTGGCCGGCATGGTCGGCGGCTCGGGCGATCCGCTATCGCCGCCGCCCGCGGAACTTGAGACGGCCCTGGCCGCCCTGACGCCATCGCTGCACCAGGGTATCTCGCAGCTGCTGAACACGCTGGAAGCCGGCCTTGGCCCAGACCTGCCGGCCCTGGCTCGCGACGGCGGCTTCGTGGCGCCGGGCGTGCGCCCCGAGCTCGACCAGGCCCGCTCGCTGCGCGACGACAGCCGCCGGGTGGTCGCCGCTCTCGAGCAGCGGCTGATCCAGGAGGCGGGGATCTCGCTGAAGATCCGCCACAACGGCGTGCTCGGCTATTTCGTCGAGGCCACGGCCGGCAAGGCCGACCCGCTGTTCCAGCCACCGCTGAACGCCACCTTCATCCACCGCCAGACCCTGGCCAACCAGGTGCGCTTCACCACGGTGGAGCTGGCCGATCTCGACGCCCGCATCGCCCAGGCCGCCGAGCGGGCCCTGGCCATGGAAGTGGCCGCCTTCGAGGACTGGCGCGCCGAGGCCGTCGCCCTGGCCGCCCCGATCCAGGCCGCCGCCGAGGCCCTGGCGCGGCTGGACGTCGCCGCCGCCCTGGCCGAATGGGCCGAGGACGCCGGGGCCGTACGCCCGGCCGTCGACAAGTCGCTGGCCTTCGAAGCCAAGGGCGCCCGCCACCCGGTGGTCGAGGCGGCCGTGCGCCGCGCCGGCGACCCCTACACCCCCAACGACTGCCGGCTGGACGCCGCCGGCGACGTCGCCGCGCGTCTTTCGATCGTCACCGGCCCGAACATGGCCGGTAAGTCGACCTTCCTGCGCCAGAACGCCCTGCTGGCCATCCTGGCGCAGTCGGGCTGCTATGTGCCGGCCAAGAGCTTCAGGCTGGGGGTGGTTGATCGCCTGTTCAGCCGCGTCGGGGCTGGCGACGACCTGGCCCGTGGCCGCTCGACCTTCATGATGGAGATGGTCGAGACCGCCGCCATCCTGACCCAGGCCACGCCGCGCAGCCTGGTGATCCTCGACGAGATCGGCCGCGGCACAGCCACCTATGACGGTCTGGCGATCGCCTGGGCCTGCGCGGAGTCGCTGCACGACACCAACCGCTGCCGCGCCCTGTTCGCCACCCACTATCACGAGCTGGCGACGCTGGAAGAGCGCCTGGCGCACGTCTCCAACCTCAGCTTGCGGGCCAAGGAATGGAACGGCGACCTCGTCTTCCTGCACGAGGCCGCCGACGGCCCGGCCGACCGCTCCTACGGCGTGCAGGTGGCCAAGCTGGCCGGGGTGCCGCCGCAGGTGGTCGCCCGCGCCAAGGAGGTGCTCGACCGCCTGGAGAGCAAGACCGAATCACCGGCCAAGCTCGACGACCTGCCGCTGTTCGCGGCCGCCGCGCCGGTCATGGCGGCGCCTGCCGTTTTGGCGCCCAGCGTCGTGGATGCGGCGCTCAAGGACCTCGATGTCGACGGCATGAGCCCGCGCGAGGCCCTGGAGGCGCTTTATCGTCTTAAGGGTCTGCTCAAGACCTAGGAACAATCATAGGAGCATGGCGGCGGTCGGTTCGACCGGCCGCTTTGGTCGTCTCGCTCGAGTAACCATATAATCGCCATGCCCCGTCGCCTTCGTCCCACGCCTCTCGAACATGTCGTCGACGGTCACGCCCTGCGCGCCCGGCTGTCGGCCGCCGCCCTGGACGCCATCGGCGACGAGGCCGCCCAGCGGTCCCGGGCGATCGAGATCCTCAAGCAGGCGCTGTTTCGCGGCCGGATGATCGCTAAGGAGCGGCTGGAGAATGGCGCCAGCGGGGTCGAGACCTCGCGTCTGCTCAGCGGCGTCACCGACGAGGTGATCACCGCCCTCTACGACTTCACCACGGTGCACGTGTTCCGGGCCCGCAACCCGACCGAGGGCGAGCGCCTGGCGCTGCTGGCCGTCGGCGGCTACGGCCGCGCCACCCTGGCCCCGTTCAGCGACATCGATCTCCTCTTCCTGCGGCCCTACAAGCAGACGCCGCACGTCGAGAGCGTGATCGAGTACATGCTCTATGCGCTGTGGGACCTGGGCTTCAAGGTCGGCCACGCCTCGCGCACGATCGAGGAATGCGTCCGCCTGTCGAAGGAGGACTTCACGATCCGCACCTCGATCCTCGAGGCGCGGCGGCTGACGGGCGACGAGCGCCTGGCGGCCGACCTCAAGAAGCGCTTCCGCGACGAGGTCATGAAGGGCACCGGCCAGCAGTTCGTGGCCGCCAAGCTCAAGGAGCGCGACGACCGCCAGGCCCGGGCCGGCGCCAGCCGCTACATGGTCGAGCCCAACGTCAAGGAAGGGAAGGGCGGTCTTCGTGACCTGCACACCCTGGTGTGGATCGCCGAGTACCTGCACCCCGTCGACCGGCCCGAGGACGTCTTCAAGCTGGAGCTGTTCTCCAGCCGCGAGGCCAAGGGCTTCATCCGCGCCTTCGATTTCCTGCATGCGGTGCGCGCCCACCTGCACTTCACGACCGGCCGCCCCGAAGAGCGGCTGACCTTCGATCTGCAGCCCGAGATCGCCCGCCGCATGGGCTATGGCGATCGGGGCGACGCGCCGGCGGTCGAGCGCTTCATGCGCCGCTACTTCCTGATCGCCAAGGAGGTCGGGGCCCTGACCCGCGCCTTCTCGGCCAAGCTGGAAGCCGAGCACTTCAAGAACGAGCCCAAGGGCATTTCGCGCTTCCTCCCGGGCGGCAAGCCCAAGCGCAAGGCCCTGGACGCGCCGGGTTTCTACGAGGACGGCGGCCGCCTGAACATTGACGGGCCAGAGGTCTTCGAGAGTGACCCGGTCAACCTGATCCGCCTGTTCAAGATCGCCGACGAACGGGATCTCGACCTGCATCCCGACGCCTTCACGACGGTGACCCGCAACCTCGGGCTCATCACCTCGAAGGTGCGGCGCGATCCGCACGCCACCCAGGCCTTCCTGGATCTCCTGGCGCGCGGCAAGCGCAGCTATCGCACCCTGACCCTGATGAACGACGCCGGCGTGCTGGGCCGTTTCATCCCGGAGTTTGGCCGGGTCGTGGCCCAGATGCAGTTCAACATGTACCACTCGTACACGGTTGACGAGCACACCCTGCGGGCCGTCGGCCTGATCGGCGACATGGCCGCCGGCCGCCTTTCCGAAGACCATCCGCTGGCCGTCTCGATCATGCCGCTGATCGAGGACCGCGAGGCCCTGTTCCTGGCCATGCTGCTGCACGACACCGGCAAGGGCGGAGTCGGCGGTCAGGAGAAGGCCGGGGCCAGAAGCGCCCGCAGCGCCTGCGAGCGCCTGGGCGTCGAGCGCACCAAGGTCGAGCTGGTCGCCTGGCTCGTCGAGAACCACCTCGTCATGAGCGACTTCGCCCAGAAGCGCGATGTCTCCGATCCCGGCACGGTGGCGGCCTTCGCCCGCATCGTCGAGAATCCCGAGCGCCTGCGCCTGCTGCTGGTCATCACCGTCGCCGACATCCGGGCCGTCGGGCCGGGGGTATGGAACGGCTGGAAGGGCCAGCTGCTGCGCGAGCTCTACAACGCCACCGAAGCGGTGTTCCGCGGCGGGCGCGGCAGCGACGCGGCCGTCCATGTCCAGCGCCATCAGGAAGCCGCCGCCGCCGGGGCCCGCGAGGCCCTGGTCGCCGCCGATCCGGCCGCCAAGGGCTGGGCCGCGGCCATGGAGGACGCCTATTTCGGCGCCTTCGGTTCGCAGGACCTGCTCGACCACGCCGCCCTGGCCCGCCGCGCCGCCATCCAGGGCGGGGCCGCCGCCGAGGGGCGGGTGGCCTCGGGCTCCAACGCCGCCGAGATCGTCGTCGCCGCCAAGGACCGTCGCGGTCTGTTCGCAGATCTGGCGCTGGCCATCTCGTCCCTGGGCGGCAACGTCGTCGGGGCGCGGGTCTTCACCTCCCGCCAGGGACAGGCGCTCGACGTCTTCTATGTGCAGGACGTCACCGGCGCGCCGCTCGGCTGCGAGAACCCCCGCGCCCTGCGCCGCCTGGCCGACGCCCTGGAAGCCGCCGGCCGCGGCGAGGGCGTCAGCGTCGAGGCCCGCCGGGGCGCCGAACTGGCCCGCACCGCCGCCTTCGCCATCGCCCCCACCGTCGTGATCGACAACGAGGCCTCTAATGAAGCCACCGTCGTCGAGGCTTCGGGCCGGGATCGTCCAGGCCTGCTGCAGGCCCTGGCCCGCACCCTGGCCGACAACGGCCTGTCCATCCAGTCGGCCCACATCGACGGCTATGGCGAGCGCGCGGTCGACGCCTTCTACGTCCAGACCGGCGAAGGCGGAAAGCTGGCCGACAACCGCAAGATCTCGACCTTGAAGTCCGACCTGCTGGCGGCCCTCGAGCAGAACGAGGCCGGCGCGCCCAACACCCGTCCAGGGTTGAAGCGCGCTCGGGCCAGCGTGGCCCGCTAGATCGATTCAACTTTACGTCGAAGTCGGATGCGGCCTAGCTTGGCTGCGTGAGGCTTTGTCGCCGGCAGCGACCGGCGACGCGCGTGGGGGAGAGTACAGGACATGACCCGTTGCTGGCGCTGGGCTATGCCCGTGGTGATCGCCGTCTCCATTCTGGGGGCGGGCATGTCGGCCTTCGGTCAGATCCATGAGCGGATCTACCCGGCCCCCACCGCGCCGCTGAGCCTGTCGGGCCTGCCCGAAGGGGCGGCCTTCATCACCGTGACCACGGCGGACGACCTGTCGCTGAAGGGGATCGAGGTCGCGCCCCGGCCGGGCAAGCCGACCTTCCTGATCTTCCATGGCAACGGCTCTGCGGCCTCGCGCAGCGTCGTCTGGCTGGCCCCGCTGGTCGCCGAGGGCTACGGCGTGGTGGCGGCCGAGTACCGCGAATACAGCGGCAATCCGGGCCGGGCGTCGGAGAAGGGCCTGGCGGCGGACGCCGACGCCTTCTACGCCCGGGCGCGACAGACGGCCGGCGCGGGCAAGCTGATCGTGGTCGGCCACAGCCTGGGCGGCGGCGTCGCCTTCGGCTTGGCCGGCCGCCAGACCCTGGACGCCCTGGTCACCATCGGCACGTTCTCCAGCTTGCCGGCCATGGCGCCGGCGTTCGCCCGGCCGCTGCTGATCGACCGCTACGACAACAAGGCCGCGGTGGCGAAGCTGGACGAGCCGTATTTCCTGGTCCACGGCGACGCCGACCCGGTGGTCCCCTTCGTCCAGGGCGAGACCCTGCGCGCCGCGGCGGTCGCGGCCCATCGACCGGGCGCGATGTTCGTCGTTCAGCGCGGCGGTCATGGTCCCAACAGCGCGACCCTGGCCACGATCCTGACGACGGTCGCCGCCAAGGTGGAGGCGGGCGGCGACACAGCGCCCGTGGCGCTGCCGGCCAACGTGACGCTGACGCCCTTCTGAAGCGGGGCTCCTGGTGCAGTTCCCGTGAAACCTCGGTGCAGCCGCCGCGCCGCCGCTTGACGCCTGTTCGCCCAGCGCCCAGAAGCCGAGCGTGACCGACCTTCCGACCGCCGCGCCCGAACCAACGCCCGCTCCCGCCGCCAAGAAGGGCGGAGGACTGCTGAAGTCGTCGGCGATCTATTCGGGCCTGACCCTGGTCAGCCGGTTCATGGGCTTCGCGCGGGACCTGGCCGTCTCCTACCGGATGGGCGCCAGCGCCACCCCGGCGGCCGACGCCTATAACGCCGCCCTGGCCTTCCCGAACCTGTTCCGCCGGTTCTTCGCCGAGGGCGCCTTCGCGGCCGCCTTCGTGCCGGCCTACGCCAAGTCGCTGCAGCGCGACGGCGAGGAGAAGGCCGACATCCTGGCGGCCGACGCCATGGCCACCCTGGCGGCCTCGACCATCATCATCACCGTCATCTGTCAGCTGGCCATGCCGTGGCTGATGATGCTGATCAGCCCGGGCTTCGGCTGGGGCACCGAGAAGTACAAGCTGGCCGTCCTGCTGACCCAGATCACCATGCCCTACCTGCCGTGCATGGCGATCGTGGCCCACCTGTCGGGGGTGCTGAACGCCCGCGACCGCTTCATCCTGTCGGCCGGCGCGCCGATCCTGCTGAACATCTTCACCCTGGCCTTCATCCTGCCCCAGAGCACGGCGGTCTCGGCCGCGACCTGGGGCTCGGCCGGCGTCGTGGTGGCGGGCGTCGCCCAGGCGGCCCTGCTGACCTGGGGCGTCAACAAGTCCGGCGCCAAGGTGCACTGGCGGTTGCCGCGCCTGACGCCGGAAGTGCGCGAGCTGATCGGCAAGGCCATCCCTGGCGCCCTGGCGGCCAGCGCCACCCAGGTCAACATCTTCATCTCCGGCGCCCTGGCCAGCCACGTTCCCGGCGGCCGCACCTGGCTGGCCACGGCCGACCGCCTCTACCAGCTGCCGCTGGGCCTGGTGGGCGTGGCCATCGGCGTCGCCCTGCTGCCTCGGCTGTCGCGCGCCGTGCATTCGGGCGACCGCGACGACGCCCAGGGCGCGATGGACCAGGCCGTCGCCCTGGCCATGGCCCTGACCCTGCCGGCGGCGGCGGCCCTGGCGGCCATGCCCGGCTTCCTGTCGGACGGCCTCTACACCCGCGGCGAGTTTACCGCCTTCGACGCCAGCCAGACGGCCGCGGCGCTGTTCTTCTACGGCCTGGGCACCCCGGCCTTCGTGCTGCAGCAGCTCTATTCGCGGGCCTTCTTCGCGCGCGGCGACACCAAGAGTCCGATGCGCTTCGCCCTGATCTCGGTGGCGGTCAACATCGTGCTGGGCCTGATCCTGTTCCAGCTGATGGGGGTGAAGGGCATCGCCGCCGCCACCGCCGTGGCCTCGTGGATCAATGTCGGCCAGATGGCTTTCGGCCTGTGGCGCAAGAAGGACTACAACCCCTCGCTCGACACCTGGTCGCGCCTGGCGCGGATCCTGGCCGCCAGCCTGGGCATGGCCGTGCTGCTGGCCGCCGCCTCGCACTGGCGCGATCTGATCGAGGCGCCGCTGCGGAGCCTGGGCCTCACCGGCCACGCCATCGGCGCCAAGGAGTTCGCCCTGGCCCTGACCTGCCTGGCCGGCGCGGTGGTCTATCCGCCGCTGCTGTTCCTGTTCGGCGGGGTCAAGCCCAGCGAGCTGAAGGCGGTGCTGCGTCGGGGCAAGGCTTGATCCGAGGGCTCAGGCCCGGTAACCAGCACGCATGGCTTTCAACGGTTCTCGCGCGCCCCGATGGCGCAACTGGCTCTGAACCCGACCGCCGCATTCCCGGATGCGGCCCGCGCCTTCGCGCGCCTCGCCATATCGCCCGTTTCCGACACCCAAGGCTGAAGCCATGACCGATCAAGCTCCCGTTGCCCCCCATGGGGCCTACACGGGTCCGTCCCGCGTGCTGTCCGGCGTCCAACCCTCGGGCGCCCTGCACCTGGGCAACTATCTCGGCGCGCTGGTGAAGTTCGCCCGCCTGCAGCACGAGATCGACACCTTCATCTTCGTCGCCGACCTGCACGCCATCACCGTCTGGCAGGAGCCGGCGGCCCTGGCCGACCAGACCCGCGAGATCGCCGCGGCCTATCTGGCCGCCGGCCTCGACCCGGCCAAGGCCACCATCTTTCCGCAGTCGGCCGTGCCCGAGCACGCCGAACTGGCCTGGATCTTCCAGTGCGTCGCCCGCCTGGGCTGGCTCGACCGCATGACCCAGTTCAAGGAGAAGAGCGGCAAGCACAAGGAGCGCTCGAGCGTCGGCCTCTACACCTATCCGGTGCTCCAGGCCGCCGACATCCTGATCTACAAGGCCACCCACGTGCCGGTCGGCGAGGACCAGAAGCAGCATTTGGAGCTGACCCGCGACATCGCCCAGAAGTTCAACCACGACTTCAAGGCCCCGGGCTTCTTCCCGCAGCCCGACCCGCTGATCCAGGGCCCGGGCGCGCGCGTCATGAGCCTGCGCGACGGCTCGGCCAAGATGAGCAAGTCCGATCCCTCGGACTACAGCCGCATCAACCTGACCGACGACGCCGACGCCATCGCCGGCAAGATCAAGAAGGCCCGCACCGACCCCGAGCCGCTTCCCGAGACCCTGGAGGAGCTGGCGACCCGCGCCGAGGCCGACAACCTGGTGGGCATCTTCGCCGCCCTGTCTGGCCGGACCAAGGCCGAGGTGCTGGCCGACTACGCCGGCAAGGGCTTCGGCGCCTTCAAGCCGGCCCTGGCCGAACTGGCGGTCGAGAAGCTGGCCCCGGTCGGCGAGAAGATGCGCGGCCTGCTGTCCGACAAGGGCGAGCTCGACCGCATCCTGGCCGCCGGCGCCGAAAAAGCCCGCGAGGTCGCCGCCCCGACGGTGGCCGAGGTCAAGAAGCTGGTCGGCTTCTGGGGGGCTTGAGAAGGTTGAGGGGCAGGCCTTGCTTGGCCTCTCACCGATAATATCGCCGATATCGGTCCGATGTTTATCTGAGTCTTATCAGCGGGTTAGGTGCTGGACTCGCCTTGCCGAGTCGCGTTAACGAATTGGATCAGGCGGCGAGTGCAATTCGCCGCCTGTCCGGGCCGTTCTAACCGACGTGTTGCCTCGGTCCGCAGCCCCGTTGGGGGACTAGAGGGGGTCGTACTTTCGGTACGGCCCCTTCGCCTTGTTTCGGTGTGGCCAACACCAAAACTGTTGTGAAAAACAACAAAAACCGTTGGTACGCGCTTGGGGTAGTAGCGTCAACGGACGCATGCGAGCTCCGCTCGCATTGAAACGGGCCAGAAGCTACTTGTTCTTCCCTCATTCAAGCGCCACATCTCGCCCATGTTCATCCAGACCGAAACCACGCCCAACCCCGAGGTCCTGAAGTTCCTGCCCGGCCGCGAAGTGCTGGGCGAGGGCGCGCGGGAGTTTCGCACGCCGGAGGAAGGCGAGGCCTCGCCGTTGGCCGAAGCCCTGTTCCGTCTGGGCGACGTGACGCGGGTGTTCTTCGGTCCGGACTTCCTGACGGTGACCAAGGGCGAAGACGCCCAGTGGCCGCACCTGAAGGCGCCGATCCTGGCCGCCATCATGGACCACTTCACCAGCGGCCGCCCGCTGCTGCTGGACCAGGCCGAGAGCGGCCATGACGACGATGGCGTCTATGACGAGGACGCGGCCCAGATCGTCTCCGAGATCAAGGAACTGCTCGACACCCGCATCCGCCCGGCCGTGGCCCAGGACGGCGGCGACATCGTGTTCAGCAAGTTCGAGCCGGCCACCGGCGTGGTCTGGCTGCACATGCGCGGCGCCTGTTCGGGCTGCCCGTCGTCCTCGGCGACGCTGAAGTCGGGCGTCGAGAACATGCTCAAGCACTATGTGCCGGAAGTGACCCGGGTCGAGCAGACGCTCTGATTTTCGGCGGCCTTAGCGGGCCGGACGCCCTTGCGAAATCCGCTGGGAGCACCATACTGTAACTCTATAAGTTGCGATTATGGTTTCCTATGAGGATCGCTTGATGTCCAAGCTCGACACTGCCGCTCTCGCTCAGCTGTTCACCGAGGCGCGCACGCGCAACGGCTGGAAGTCCGACCCCGTGCCGGAAGCGGTGCTGCGCGAGCTGTACGACCTGGTGAAGTTCGGCCCGACCGCCGCCAACTCGACCCCGGCTCGCTTCGTCTTCGTGACCAGCGACGAGGGCAAGGAAAAGCTCGCCGCCCTGTCGTCGGGCTCGAACGGCGCCAAGATCCGCAAGGCCCCGGTCACCGTCATCATCGGCTACGACCTCGACTTCCCGCAAACCCTCGACAAGCTGTTCCCGCACGCCCCGGGCGCCAAGAACTGGTTCGGCGACCCCGTGGCCAAGGAGTGGGGCGCGTTCCGCAACAGCTCGCTGCAGGGCGGCTACTTCATCCTCGCCGCTCGCGCTCTGGGCCTGGACGTTGGGGCGATGTCGGGCTTCGACAACGCCGGCGTCGACGCGGCTTTCTTCGAGGGCACGAACATCAAGTCCAACTTCATCGCCTCGATCGGCTACGGCACCGACGAGAACCTGTTCCCGCGCAGCCCGCGCCTCGACTTCGAGGAAGCCGCCTCGATCGTCTGATCGCGGTCGCTCCCCCCTTGGAAGTCATGGCCCGCTTTATGCGGGCCACCCAAGCGCAGCTGGCCGATACTGACAGGCCGCTTGGGTCGCCCGGACAAGCCGGGCGATGACTTCTCGGGGGAGGGACAAGCGAGAAGACGAGGCGAAGGGTGCGAATTTCGCGCTTCGGCGTTAAAACCCTCATCATGACCTTCCGCCTCGCGCTCCTCGCCGCCCCGCTGGCTCTGCTGGCCGCCTGCGGCCCCGCCGAAAAGACCCCCGCCCAATCTTCGGCCGCTCCCGAAGCGGCCAAGCCGGCGAACGGTCCTGTCGCCGTGCGGATCACCCCCTATGTCGGCGGTCCGCTGCAGGTGGGCGACGCGGGCGTCGGCCCGATCACCGCCGCCACCGCCTTCGACCAGCCGACCATCGCGGCCCTGTTCCCCAAGGCCCAGGTCAAGAGCGCCTTTATCCACACCGGCGAGGGTCCGCCCGGGCCGATCATCGTCGTCGAGCAGGACCAGGTCCCGCTGCTGGAGATCGGCAAGGGCCCCGAGGGCGGCATTTCCGAGATCCGCCTGGCCGCCGGCGACGTGCGTGGCCCCAAGGGCGAGAGCCTGCTGGCCAAGTGGGAGGCCCTGGGCTTCACCGTGGACCAGTGCCGCGCCGGCGAGGGCCGCACCATCAACCAGGTGGTCTGCGTGCGCCCTGAGGCGCCCAGCGTCTCCTACGTCTTTGGCGTGCCCGGCTGGACCAAGGGCGGCGTGCCCGACGAGAAGACCCTCAAGGCCAAGGCCCAGCTCAACGAATTCGTCTGGCGTCCGGCAGAGACCGCCCAGGTCGGGGCCGCCTGATCTTGCGCGTTCTTTCCGTCGACACCTGCCTGGCGGCCGCCTCGGTCGCCGTGATCGAGGACGGCCGCGTCCTGGCCGCCCGTACCGAGCCGATGACCCGCGGCCATCAGGAGCGCATCGCGCCCCTGGCCAAGGCGGTCGCCGCCGAGGCCGGGATCACCTTTTCCCAGCTCGACCGCATCGCCGTCACCGTCGGCCCGGGATCCTTCACCGGCCTGCGCGTGGGCCTGTCCTTCGCCAAGGGCCTGGCCCAGGCCCTGTCGATCCCCTGCGTGGGCCTCAACAGCCTGGAGGCCCTGGCGGTCTCGTCGGGGGCGACCGGCTTCGTCGCCGCCGTCCTCGACGCCAAGATGGGCCAGGTCTATCTGCAGGTCTTCGACGGCGGGACGGCCCTGATGGCCCCCGACGCCCTCGACCTGGGCGCGGCGACCGCCCGCCTGGCCGAGCTCTATTCGGGCGGTCCGGCCACCCTGGTCGGCTCCGGCGCGACCCTGCTGGAGGGCGTGCTGCCCGAAGCGGTCCTGCTGACGCCCGCCAGCGCCGACCCCGTCGCCATCGCCCGCCTGGCCGCCGCCCGGCCGGCCCCGACCCATTCGCCTCGGCCGCTCTATCTGCGGGCGCCCTACGCCACGATGCCCGCCGCATGAACCTGCGCCCCGTCGGACTGGAAGCGTGCTGGACCCTGGCGGACCTGCACGAAAAGGCCTTTGACCGGCCCTGGAGCCCCACCGAGTTCGAAGCGCTGTTCAACTCGCCCGGCGTCTTCGCCGTGCTGGGCGGTTCGGGCGAGCCGGAAGAGCCGCGCGGCTTCATCCTGTGCCGGGCGATCGCCGGCGAGGCCGAGATCCTGACCATCGCCGTCGATCCGGCCGCCCGCCGGCGCGGCTGGGGCGGGGCCTTGGTCGAGATGGCCGCTGGAATCGCGACCGAGGCCAAGGCCTTCGACCTGTTTCTCGAGGTTGCGGCCGACAATCTGGCGGCGATCGGCCTCTACAAGGCGACCGGCTTTTCGCAAGTGGGTCTCAGGAAGGGCTATTATCCCCATCCAGACGGGGCCAAGGACGCCGTCGTCATGCGGCGGACGCTTAACACTTAAGAAGCGATTGCCTATTGTGCCGCGAATCCCCCGACGGAGATTGCGCCTTGGACCGCCTCGAAAAGCTCTGCATCGAAAAAGGCATGCGCATGACCGACCAGCGTCGTGTCATTGCTCGCGTGCTGTCGTCCGCCGACGACCATCCGGACGTCGAGGAGCTGCACCGCCGCGCCCACGCCATCGATCCGCACATCTCGATCGCCACGGTCTACCGCACGGTGCGCCTGTTCGAGGAAAGCGGCATCATCGAGCGCCACGACTTCCGCGACGGCCGTTCGCGCTACGAAGAGACCCCGACCCATCACCACGACCACCTGATCGACATGAAGACCGGCAAGGTCGTCGAGTTCGTGGACGAGGAGATCGAGGCTCTGCAGCACGCGATCGCCAAGAAGCTCGGCTACAAGCTGATTGATCACCGGCTCGAACTGTACGGCGTGCCGTTCGAGGAGTGATCGGGCTCCAGCCGACGAAAAGAAGGGGCGCGGATCCGGTCCGCGCCCCTTCTTCGTTTTCAGGCCCGCACGAAATCCAGGAACACCGGGGCGCAGTCGCCCAGCTTCTTTTCTTCGTAGCGGGTGGTCACGTGGTCGGCCGGGATGGCCTGGCGATCGGCCTCCTCGACGGCGAAGCGGAAGGCGGGATTGGCCAGCACCCGCTCGATCGTCCACTCGGCGTAGTCGGCCCAGTCGGTGGCGAAGCGGAAGGCCGCGCCGGGCTTCAGCACCCGGGCCAGGTCCGCGACGAATTCCGGCTGGATGATCCGGCGCTTGTTGTGCCGGGCCTTGTGCCAGGGATCGGGGAACATCACGAACAGGCGGTCGATGCTGGCGTTGGGCAGCCAGCCGACCACGTCGCGGGCGTCGCCCTCGTGGATGCGGACGTTGCTCAGCGCCTGCTCCTCGACGTGGCGCACGGCGCTGGCCACGCCGTTGACGAAGGGCTCGGCCCCGATCACCAGCACGTCGGGACGGCGACCGGCCTGGGCGGCCATGTGCTCGCCGCCGCCGAAGCCGATCTCCAGCCAGACTTCCTTGGCCTCGGGCATCAGGTCACGGGGTTGGAAGGCCTCGTGCGGCACGGCCAGGGTCGGCAGCAGGGTGTCGAGCAGGGCCTGCTGGCGCGGCTTCACCGGCCGCGACTTCAGGCGGCCGAACGAGCGCAGCGGCCCATGGGGCTGTTGGGGATTGGTCATGGAGCGGGTGTTTAGAGCTTTGACGGGCAAATGAAAACGGGCCCCGATCCTGCGACCGGGGCCCGCTCTTCAATTCAGAAGAAGGGTGTGACTTACGCCAGGCCCTTCAGCTCCGACGCCAGGTCGGTCTTCTCCCAGGAGAAGCCGCCTTCGTTGTCCGGCGTGCGGCCGAAGTGGCCGTAGGCGGCGGTGCGCGCGTAGATCGGGCGGTTCAGCTTCAGGTGCTCGCGGATCGAGCGCGGGGTGGCGCCGCCGATCAGCTGCGGCAGGGTCTTTTCCAGGATCGCCGGATCCACCTTGCCGGTGCCGTGCAGGTCGACGTGGAAAGAGACCGGCTGGGCCACGCCGATCGCATAGGCGATCTGAATGGTGCAGCGTTCGGCCAGGCCCGAGGCCACGACGTTCTTGGCCAGGTAGCGGCAGGCATAGGCGGCCGAGCGGTCGACCTTGGTCGGATCCTTGCCCGAGAACGCGCCGCCGCCGTGCGGGGCCGCGCCGCCGTAGGTGTCGACGATGATCTTGCGACCGGTGACGCCCGCGTCGCCGTCGGGACCGCCGATCTCGAAGCGGCCGGTCGGGTTGACCAGCCATTGGGTCTTCTTGGTGATCAGGCCTTCCGGGAAGATCGGCAGGATGTGCGGTTTGATCAGATCCAGCACGCGCTTGGACGTGGCGGCCTTGCCGTCGATCTTCTTCTTGTGCTGGTGCGACACGACGATCGAGACGACGCGCTGCGGCACGCCGTTGCCGTCATATTCCAGGGTCACCTGGCTCTTGGCGTCGGGCTCAAGCTCCGAGAGCTCGCCCGAATGGCGCAGCTCGGCCAGGCGCTTGAGGATGTTGTGGCTGTACTGCAGGGTCGCTGGCATCAGCTCCGGGGTCTCGGTGCTGGCGTAGCCGAACATGATGCCCTGGTCGCCGGCGCCTTCGTCCTTCTTGTCGGTGGCGTCCACGCCCTGGGCGATGTGCGCCGACTGGCCGTGCAGGTAGTTGGCGAACTTGGCCTTCTCCCAGTGGAAGCCCTTCTGCTCGTAGCCGATGTCCTTGATCGCCGCGCGGACCTTGGGCTCCAGTGACTTGAGGATATCCTTGGTCAGCGCCTTGTTGGCGGCCTTGTCGCCGTCCGGCTTGCCGGCGCGAACCTCGCCAGCCAGGACGATGCGGTTGGTGGTGACCAGGGTCTCGCAGGCGACGCGAGCTTCGGGGTCGGCGGTCAGGAAGGCGTCGACGACAGTGTCGCTGATCCGGTCGGCCACCTTGTCGGGATGGCCCTCGGAGACGCTTTCACTCGTGAAGATGTAGGACGAACGGCTCAAGTGGAAACGCTCCGGTTGGGGACCTGCGCCCACGGGGCGGCAGCCTCGCGAACATTCCCGCGGAACATATAAAGATAAGTTTATGTCCGCAAGCGGGCGGAGAGGCGCCTGGACCTCTTCGTCCGCTTCCCAGAGGGCGTCTCCAGCCGGAAAGAGGTCGTCAGACCTCTTCGTCGGCCATCGAGCGCACCAGGTCGAGCAGGCGGCGGCGAACCGGGGCCTTGGTCAGCTTGGGGAACAGCGAGGCCAGTTCCAGGCCTTCCGGCGTCATCAGGAATTCATGGACCTGCAGGTCGTTGCGGTTGTCGCCTTCGCCGGGCTCGGCCGGATCGGCGAGACCTTCGAAGAAGTAGGCCACCGGGGCCTGAAGGCTGCGGGCGATCTCGTAGAGCTTGCTGGCGCTGACGCGGTTGGCGCCTCGCTCGTATTTCTGCACCTGCTGGAAGGTCAGGCCCAGGCTCTCGGCGAGTTTCTCCTGGCTGACGCCGAGGATCTTGCGGCGCATGCGGATGCGGGCGCCCACGTGCATGTCCACGGGATTGGGCGAGCGCTCGATTTCGGCGGGGGATTCGATGGCGACGGTCATGCTTAGGCATAGACCTGAGATTGCGGTTTTAGTTCAGCCCATATCTTTCAGGCCAGCAAACTTGCGGCCGCCGATACGCGAACTTCCGATACAGATCGCCACCGACGCGAGTATCAGCAAAGCGAGCGGCCAATCCACCAAGCGGGACGCGAAAGTGTCGCGGCCGATCGCCGGCAGGTTGGCGTCGATGACGCCGCGCCGGCCCAGATCCAGGCGCTGGTCGCCCACCACCCGGCCGTTGGCGTCAATCATTGCCGACACCCCGGTCGGGGTGGAGCGGATCATCGGCCGGCCGGCCTCGATGGCGCGGTAGCTGGCGAGATTCAGGTGCTGTAGCGGCCCCGAGGTCACTCCGAACCAGGCGTCGTTGGAGACGTTGACCAGCGCCCGCACGGCCGGGTCGGGCTTGGCCAGGCCCGGGAACAGGCTCTCGTAGCAGATCAGCGGCTGGACCTTCAGGCCGGGCGCGACCGTCAGCGGGGCGGGGCGCGGGCCGGTGACGAAGCCGTCGCCTAGGTGGGCCATGCTCTTGATGCCGATGGCCGTCAGCAGGCCCTCGGCCGGCAGGTACTCGCCGAACGGCACCAGGCGGTGCTTGTCGTAGACACCGACCACGGTCAAGCCGCCGGGCTCGCGGCGCAGGGCCACCAGGCTGTTGTAGTAGGTCGGCGCCTCGGCCGAGCCCTCGTAGCGATAGCCGCCGATCAGCAGCAACTGGCCTGGCTCCAGGGCGTCCATGATCGCCTGGCGCACCCACACGCCGGGGGCCATGTAGTCGTTGATGGCGGCGGGCAGGGCGCCTTCCGGCCAGACGACGATGTCGGCCGGCTTGCCGTCGGCCGGCGGCTGGGCGGTCAGCGAGACGTAGTCGCGGACGATGGCCTGGAAGCTGGCGGCGTCCCACTTGGCCGATTGGCCGACATTGGCCTGGACGATGCGGATGCGGGGACCGGCTGTCGTCTCGGGCGGTGCGGCGCGCAGGGCCAGCCAGCCGCCGCCATAGAGCCCGCCCAGGACCGCGAGCGCCGCGCCGACGGCGATCCGGCCCTCCCGTCCCTGGCGCCAGACGGCGGGGGCGGCGGCGATGGCCAGGGTGACGAAGGTCAGGCCGTAGGCGCCGATCAGGGCGGCCGCCTGGGACGGCGCCGAGCCGGCCCGCCAGGTCTCGCCCGGCAGGTTCCAGGGAAAGCCAGTCAGCACGTGGCCGCGCACCCACTCCAGGGCGGAGAAGGCGGCGGCGAAGGCCAGCACGCGCACCGCGCCGGCGGGGCGGAAGCGGCGATAAAGCACCGCCGCCAGACCCCAAAACAGCGCCAGACCCGCGCCCATGGCGGCGACGGCGAAGGGGGCCATCCAGCCCTGGTTGGCGGCGTCGACCAGGAAGGCCTCGCCGATCCACCAGGTGCCCAGCCCGAAATAGCCCAGGCCCGCCAGCCACCCGCGCAGGAAGGCCGAGCGTAGGGGCCTAGGGCCGTCGATCCCGTCCAGCAGCCACAACAGCAGGGCGTAGCCCAGCAGGCCCGGCAGCACCCCGAACGGCGGATGGGCCAGGGCCGCGGCCAGGCCGGCGACGAGCGCCAGCACGCGGTCACGCCAGGGCGAGCGAGCGGTCAGCAGGGAAAGCTTCAAGTGATGTCCACGGCGTCGAGGGCGGCGTCGGCCTCGGCCGGCTCGTCCGAGCGGCGGACGCGCACGCGCAGCACCCGCCGGGGGTCGGCCTCCAGCACTTCCAGCGCATAGCCGGCCGGATGCAGCACGATCTCGCCCTGCTCGGGCACCTGACCGGCCAGGGCGGCGACCAGGCCCCCGACGGTGTCGACCTCTTCCTCGTGCTCGGGCGGGGCCAGGGTCTCGCCGACCATCAATTCCAGATCTTCCAGCGGGGTGCGGCCGTCGGTCTCCAGGGCGCCGTCGTCATTGACCACGACGCTGACGCTTGCAGCGTCGTCGTGCTCGTCGTCGATCTCGCCGACCACGGACTCGATCAGGTCCTCCATGGTCACCAGGCCGTCCACGCCGCCGAACTCGTCGATGACCATGGCCAGGTGGATGCGCTTGGTGCGCATGCGCAGCAGCAGGTCGGCCGCCCGCATCGATGCGGGCACCAGCAGCATGTCGCGGCGCAGCTGTTCGAGGACCCGATCCTCGGGCTCGGGCCGCAGGTCGCCGTCGGCCAGCAGGCGGAAGACGTCCTTGACGTGGACCACGCCGATCGGCGCGTCCAGGGCCTCGCGATAGATCGGCATGCGCGAGTGCCCGGCCTCGACGAACTGGGCCACGACCACGGCGAAGGGGGTGTCGACCTCCACCGCGACCACGTCGGGCCGGGGGGTCATGACGTCGCCGACCTTCAGGGTCTTGAAGGCCTCGGCCTGGTCGACCAGGTCGGGGGCGGGGGGCATGTCGGGATCGATCGGCCGCGCGGGCTCGGCCGGCGCGCTGCCCCGACGCAGCTTGCGGAAGAACGCCCGCAGGCCTCGGCTAAGTCGAGCCGGGCCGGCGGGCGTGGAACTCTGGTCGTCGTCGGGCATGCCCTAGGTCTTCACCCCTGCTTGGAGCCTGTCGAATGACAGGCTCCATCTTTGACATCTAGAGCGTGACAGACGCCGAAACCGCTCACACTTTCGGCTGTCACGCTCTAAGCCGAGATATCTTCGGCATAAGGGTCAGGAACGTCCAGCCCCGCCAGAATCTCGCGTTCGAACGCTTCCATGGCCTCGGCCTCGTCGTCGCCCTCGTGGTCGTATCCTAGAAGATGCAGCACCCCGTGCGCCACAAGATGTTGCAGGTGGTGCGCCAGGGGCTTGCCCTGCTCGGCCGCCTCGCGGGCGCAGACGCCGAAGGCCAGGGCGATGTCGCCGATCTGGCCTTCCGGATTGGCGCCGGGATCCTGGGGCGCCGGGAAAGACAGCACGTTGGTGGCGTAGTCCTTCTGGCGAAAGTCGCGGTTCAGCGCCTGGACGCTGTCGTCGTCGGCCAGCAGGATGACGATGTTCTTGCCCTCGATATCCTCGTGGGCGTCGAGCACGGCCTGGGCGGCGCGCCAGACCAGGGCTTCGGCTTCCGGCTCGGCCTTGGTCCAGGCCTCGTCCTCGATCTCGATATCGACGGTGATCATCGGGTGGTCGCCACCAGGGCCGCATCGGCGTCGTAGGCCTTGACGATGCGCTCCACCAGCGGGTGGCGCACGACGTCGGAGGCGGTGAAGCGAGCCACGGCCACGCCCTCGACGCCGTCCAGGATGGAGACGGCGTGGGCCAGGCCGGAGTCGCGCGGGTTCAGAAGGTCGATCTGGGTCGGGTCGCCGGTGACGACCATGCGGGCCCCTTCGCCCAGGCGGGTCAGCACCATCTTCATCTGCAGGCGTGAGCAGTTCTGGGCCTCGTCGACGATGACGAAGGCGTGCGCCAGGGTGCGGCCGCGCATGAAGGCGATCGGGGCGACCTCGATCTCACCCTTGTCGCGGCGGCGGCGCAGCTGCTCGGCGCCCATGATGTCGGTCAGGGCTTCCCAGACCGGCGCCATGTAGGGGTCGACCTTCTCGTTCAGGTCACCAGGCAGGAAGCCCAGGCGCTCGCCGGCCTCGACGGCGGGGCGGGTGACGATCAGGCGGTCGACCTCGCCGCGCAGCAGCAGGCCAGCGCCGTGAGCGACGGCCAGGAAGGTCTTGCCGGTGCCGGCCGGACCCAGGCCGAACACCAGCGGCTCGGCCTGCATCATTTCCAGGTAACGGGCCTGGCCCTTGGTCTTGGGCGACACCGAACCGCGACGCACGGCCCGCGGCGAGGCCTGGCCGCCGGCGCTCTGGGCCTCGCCCACGGCCACGCGGATGTCGGCCTCGACCACCTCATGGCCGGCGTCGGCGCGCTCGGCCAGGGCCAGCAGGGCGCGCTTGGCCGACGAGCGACCCTTGACATCGCCGGTGATCTTGACCCCGCCGCCAGGGGTCTCGAGCAGCACCTTGAAGGCGTCCTCGATCAGGGCGGCATGACGGCCGGACGGGCCGGTGACGGCGACGACGGCGTCGTCGGAAAGCGGCAGGAACTCGGGCGTGCGGCTCACGCGGTCTCCAAAGCGGGTTCGTTGGCGAGCACGCCGGCCAGGCTCATCTTGGCGGCGCTCTCGATACGGACGGGAACGATCGTCCCGATCAGGTGCTCCCCGCCCGAAACGTGGACGGCTTGCAGATAGGGGCTGCGGCCGACGATCTGGCCGGGGTGGCGGCCGGCCTTCTCGAACAGCACCGGCAGGGTCTTGCCCACCTGGCTGGCGTTGAAGGCCCGCTGCTGCTCGTCGAGCAGCTGGTTCAGGCGCTCCAGGCGCTCGGACTTCACGGCCTCGTCGACCTGGCCGGGCATGGCCGAAGCCGGCGTGCCGGGGCGGCGCGAATACTTGAACGAGAAGGCGCTGGCGAAACCGACCTGGCGGACCAGCTCGAGGGTCTTCTCGAAGTCGCCGTCGCGCTCGCCGGGGAAGCCGACGATGAAGTCGCCGCTCATGGCGATGTCGGGTCGGGCGGCGCGGATCTTCTCGATCAGCTTCACATAGCTCTCGGCCGTGTGGTCGCGGTTCATGGCCTTTAGGATCTTGTCGCTGCCCGCCTGCACCGGCAGGTGCAGATAGGGCATCAGCTCCGGCAGCTCGCCGTGGGCCTCAATCAGGTCCTCGCCCATGTCGCGTGGGTGGCTGGTCGTGTAGCGGATGCGCTCGATGCCATCGATGTGCGCCAGCCGGCGCACCAGCTTGGCCAGGGTCGAGCCGCCGCCGTCATAGGCGTTGACGTTCTGGCCCAGCAGGGTCAGCTCGCGCACGCCCTGGTCGGCCAAGCGCCGGGCCTCGTCCTCGATGGCCTCGGGCGGCCGCGACCACTCCCCGCCGCGGGTGTAGGGCACCACGCAGAAGGTGCAGAACTTGTCGCAGCCCTCCTGAACCGTGAGGAAGGCGCTGACGCCCTCGACCTGGCGCTCGGCCGGCAGGGCGTCGAACTTCTCGTCGGCGGCGAAGTCGGCGGCCAGGCGCTCGCCGGTCGCCCGGTGGGCGCGGGCGATCAGCTCGGGCAGCTGGTGATAGGCCTGCGGCCCGACCACCAGATCGACCGCCCGCTGGCGGTTCATGATCTCCTGGCCCTCGGCCTGGGCGACGCAGCCGGCCACGGCGATGGTCATCTTGCCGCCGGCCTGGGCCTTGCGGTCCTTCATCAGCTTGATCTGGCCAAGCTCCGAATAGACCTTCTCGGTGGCCTTCTCGCGGATGTGGCAGGTGTTGAGCACCACCAGGTCCGCGCCTTCGGGATCATCGACCACGCCATAGCCCAGCGGGCGCAGGACATCGGCCATGCGCTCGCTGTCATAGACGTTCATCTGACAGCCGTAGGTCTTGATAAAGAGGCGCTTTTGCGGGGTCTCGCTCATCCGGCGAGGTTATGGGGTCGCGAAGCCCCTGGCGCAAGGTCGCCGAGGTCACACCGGGCGCTTGAAACCCCAAAAGAAAACGGCGCCGGAGAGGTCTCCGGCGCCGTTCGCTGATCTCGGAAGGATCAGTAGCTTTCGTCGTGGCGCTTGATCGCCGCGCGGATCAGTTCGGCGGTCTCGTCCGGATCGGCCCAGCCGGTGATCTTGGTCGACTTGCCCTTTTCCAGGTCCTTGTAGTGCTGGAAGAAGTGGGCGATCTGCTCGGTCAGGATGGTCGGCAGGTCGCGCCAGCTGTTCACGCCCGTGTAGAAGGGGTGCAGCTTGTCGACCGGCACGGCCAGGATCTTCTCGTCGCACCCGGCCTCGTCGACCATCATCAGGGCGCCGATCGGGCGGCAGCGGATGATCGCGCCGGGCACCACCGGGGTCGGGCCCACGACCATGATGTCGGCGGGGTCGCCGTCGTCGGCCAGGGTGTGCGGGATGAAGCCGTAGTTGGCCGGGTAGAACATCGCCGTGTGCAGGAAGCGGTCGACCATCAGGGCCCCGCTTTCCTTGTCGATCTCGTACTTCACCGGCTCGCCGCCCTGCGGGATCTCGATGACGGCGTTCAGGTCGTAGGGCGGGTTCACGCCCACGGCGATCTTGGAGAGGTCCATAATGACTCTTCGTTGTGGGAAGGCTCCCGCGGGGAGGCGGGCCTCGAGCGGCCGCCTGTATAGGCCACAAGTGTTGCGATGCGAAAGAGGCCGATTGCTCAAGCCTCCACTGAACGGAACGAAAGCTATTGGCATCTGCGCTCGGAACGGTCGAGTGACCGTCAGAGAAGCGCGATGTACAGCGCGATGACTTGGTTTACGGCGCTGGGGCGTCGGGGCCGGCTCCAGAGGGGCTTCCACCCGCTCGCCTATCGCGCTATATAGCTCCTACATCGTCCGTTAGCGCTGATTGGCGCTTTCGAGCGGCGGCCCGAAAGGCTGCCGCTTTTTCTTTGGTCGCTCGCCAGCTTGGCCTTCTAGGTCCGGCGAGCGCCCCGAATTTGAGAAGAGAACCGTGCGCGGCAAGACGCGAGAAGACCTGGACCTGATCGAGATGCTCGATCCCATAGCCGAGACCGTCGGCTACGAGATCGTCCGCCTGCGCCTGATGGGCGGGGCCGAGCAGCGCCGTCTGCAGATCATGGCCGAACGTCCGCTGCTGGAAGACGGCACGGGCGGCGACATGAACGTCGAGGACTGCGCCAAGCTGTCCCGCGCCATTTCCGAGCTGATGGACGCCGCCGACCCGATCGCCGGCGAATACACCCTGGAAGTGTCCAGCCCCGGCGTCGATCGCCCCCTGACCCGCCTGAAGGATTTCGAGACCTATGCCGGTCTCGAGGTGCGCATCGAGCTCGACCGCGTGGCCGAGGGCCGCAAGCGCTTCAAGGGCGAGCTCGCCGGTGTGGAGGACGACCAGGTCGGCCTCAACATCGAGGGCGAGGACGACGTCACCGTCTATTTCCCGTTCGCCTGGATCGTCGACGCCAAGCTGGTCCTCACCGACCAGCTGATGAAGCGGGGCGCCGACCAGCGCGCCGCCCGCGTCGGCGCAGAGAACGACAACGATTTGTCCGAAAGTGAAGAGGACTGACCATGGCCATCGGCATCGCCGCCAACCGGCTTGAACTGCTGCAGATCGCCGACGCGGTCGCCCGCGAGAAGGGCATCGAGAAGGAAGTCGTCATCGAGGCGATCGAGGAGGCCCTGCAGAAGGCCGCTCGCGCTCGTTACGGCGCCGAGCACGACATCCGCGTCAAGATCGATCCGCGCACCGGCGAAACGACCCAGAAGCGCGTGATCGAAGTGGTCGGCGACGACCACGAGATGGAAGGCGAGATCGGCAAGGTCCAGATCACGCCGGCCAAGCGCACTTGGCGCGACGCCGAGATTGGCAAGGTCTACGAAGAAATCCTGCCGCCGTTCGAGATCGGCCGCGTGCAGACCCAGATGGCCCGCCAGGTCGTCATGCACAAGGTTCGCGAAGCCGAGCGCGAGCGCCAGTACGAAGAGTACAAGGACCGCTCGGGCGAGATCGTCAACGGCAGCGTCAAGCGCGTCGAATACGGCAACGTCATCGTCGACCTGGGCCGTGGCGAAGGCATCATGCGCCGCGACCAGTCGATCCCGCGCGAGAACTTCAACGTCGGCGACCGCATCCGCGCCTACATCTACGACGTCCGTCGCGAGACCAAGGGCCCGCAGATCATGCTGTCGCGCGCCCACGGCGGCTTCATGGCCAAGCTGTTCGCGCAGGAAGTGCCGGAAGTCTACGACGGCGTCATCGAGATCCGCGCCGTGGCCCGCGACCCGGGTTCGCGCGCCAAGATGGCCGTCATCTCCAACGACAGCTCGATCGACCCCGTCGGCGCCTGCGTCGGCATGCGCGGTTCGCGCGTGCAGGCGGTGGTCGCCGAGCTGCAGGGCGAGAAGATCGACATCATCCAGTGGTCGGAAGATGAAGCCACCTTCATCGTCAACGCCCTGGCTCCCGCCGAAGTCTCCAAGGTCGTCATGGACGAGGAAGACGAGCGCGTCGAAGTCGTGGTGCCGGACGAGCAGCTGTCGCTGGCCATCGGCCGCCGCGGCCAGAACGTCCGCCTCGCCTCGCAGCTGACCGGCTGGCAGATCGACATCATGACGGAAAGCCAGGAGAGCGAGCGCCGTCAGAAGCAGTTCGCCGAGGCCACCGCCCTGTTCCAGGAAGCCCTGGACGTCGACGAGGTCATCGCCCAGCTGCTGGTCACCGAAGGCTTCACTGCCGTCGAGGACGTGGCCTATGTCGAGCCGCACGAGATCGCCTCGATCGAAGGCTTCGACGAAGAGACCGCCGAAGAACTGCAGACCCGCGCCCGCGAATTCCTCGAGAAGGAAGCCGCCGCCCTCGACGCCAAGCGCGTCGAACTGGGCGTGGAGGACGCCCTGCTCGAGATCGAAGGCGTGACCCTGGCCATGGCCGTCGCCCTGGGCGAAGGCGACGTGAAGTCGGTCGAGGACCTCGCCGGTCTGGTGCCCGACGACATGCGCGGCTGGTTCGAGAGCAAGAACGGCGAGCGCGTGCGCGAGCCGGGCATCCTCGAGACCTTCAACCTGTCGCCCGACGACGCCGAAGCGCTGATCATGCGCGCCCGCATCGTCATGGGCTGGGTCGAGGCGCCGCCCGAGCCGGAATACGAAGAAGAGTTCGAAGGCGCTGAAGACGGCGCCGAAGAGCCCGGCGAGGCCGAAGCGACGGAAGGCGAAGAGGCTCCGGCCGAAGACGCCGAGCCCGCCGCCGCTGAAGAGCCGGCGCAAGACGAGCAGTAAGACGGATCGGCCCCTCCGGCCTTCGGAGGGGCCGCTTCCTTTCAGGATCCCATCAAGGACTTCATGACCGACCCGGCCGCATCCCAGGCGCCCAAGACCCACGCCGAAGCCAATCGCCTGCGCAAGGACGTCGTCCTGGGCGAGGCGGTCGACGAGGCGCGTCTGGTGCGGTTCGTGGCCGGTCCCGACGGCGTGGTCATCCCCGACGTGGCGCGCAAGCTGCCGGGGCGGGGCATGTGGGTGGCGGCCGACCGGGAGTCGATCGCCGCGGCGGTGAAGAAGAACGCCTTCTCCCGCTCGGCCAAGACCAAGCTTTCGGCCCCGGCCGACCTGGCCGACCAGGTGGAACGCCTCCTGGCCAAGCGGGTTCTGGACGGGCTGGGGCTTGCACGCCGCTCCGGCGGCATTATCTCCGGCTATGAAAAAGTTCTGGCGGCCCTGGCCTCGGGCAAGACCGCCTGGCTCATCGAAGCCGCCAACGGCGCCGACGACGGCCGCCGAAAGGTGTTTTCAGCCGCCCGCAGAGCGCCAAACACGCCCAGAATCCTCGGGATGTTCACATCCGACGAATTGGGTTTGGCCTTGGGCGGGGAGAATGTGATACACACGGCGCTCCTCGCGGGGCGGGGCACGGATCGCTGGACATTGGATGTCGAGCGGTTATCAGGCTTCCGTCCTCTCGCGCCGCCGGAATGGTCGGCGCGTCAAAGCGAAGAGACCTAGGCTTCAGGCGTCCTCGGATGACTTCATTCGGCGACGAAAAAAGCCTAGAACCTGAATGTTGGAGCAAGCCGCCCATGCGGTCTCGCTCTTGAGCGAAGGGCCGGGAAACGCGCTTCCGTATGGAGGTACGTCCAGGCCCCTTTCTCGTATGGATTGATCGGTTTTTGGGCCGGGAACCCGCCCGGCGGAAGTACAAGCGAGCGCATGAGCGACGAGAACGATAACGGTCGGCCTGGTTCCAACCCCGGTGGGCGAGCGCCCATCACCCTGAAGCCCCGCCAGGGCTCGGTGAGCGCCGGCGTTGTGAAGCAGAGCTTCAGCCACGGCCGGACAAAGACGGTGGTCGTCGAGACCAAGCGCACGCGTCCGCATGCGCCCGCCGCCGGCAACCTCGCCGCGCCGTCGCAGGCCGAGCGTCGTTACGACGCACCGCGTCCGCAAGGGCAAGGCGGTGGTGGCGGATCGTCGGCCGGCGGTCTGTCGCAGGACGAGATGCGTGCGCGTCAGCGCGCCATCGAGGCCGCTCGCGAATCCCAGGAGCGTCAGGCGTCCGAACGCCGCGCCGCCGAGGCCCGCGCCGCCGCCGAGGCGAACGCGGCTCGCGAAGCTGCTGCGAAGGCCGCCGCCGCAAAGGCCGCCGCTGAAGCCGCCGCCGCCAAGCCGGTCGCGCCGTCGGCGGCTGCTCCGGCAGCGCCGGCTCCCGTGGCTCAGGCCCCGGCGCCCGCGCCGACCCCGGCTCCGGCCGCGCCGGTCGCCGCCGCTCCGCGCGCCGAAGCCCCGCGCAGCGAGGGCCCTCGCCCCGCCGCCGGTTCGCCTGGCCAGACCCGCACCTATGAACCCAGCCGTGAGCGCCGCGACGACCGTCCGACGACCACGACCTACCGTCCGAGCCCGGGCGGCGAGCGTCCCCAAGGGGATCGCCCGCAAGGCGATCGTCCGCAGGGCGACCGCGCGTTCAACCAGCGCGCCCCGCGTCAGGATGGTCCCTACAATCAACGCGCCCCCCGTCAGGACGGCCCGTACAACCAGCGCGCTCCGCGTCCGGAAGGCGACCGCCCGCGCGGCCCGCGTCCGGAAGGCGGCGCCGGCGCCGGCGGCGGCTACCGTTCGGGCGGTGACCGTCCGCAGGGGGATCGTCCGCAAGGCGACCGCCCGCAGCAGACCGTCCGCTATTCGGCCCTGGCCCCGCGTCCGGCGCCCGGCGCCCGCACGGGTCCCGGCGGTCCGCCGCGCGGTCCGCGTCCCGGCGTGCCCGCCTCGGCTCCGGCGACCCCGGAAATCCAACGCGCCACCCGCTCGGCCCCGCGGCCCGGCGGCGGCCTGACCGATCGCCGTCCGGATGAGGATGACGATCGTCGCAAGAGCGCCGCGCCGAACAAGGCCGTGTCGCGCGCCAAGGGCGCTCCGCAGCGCCGCGAAGGTCGTCTGACCATCCAGGCCGTGGCCGGTGACGGTGATTCCGCCGATCGGATGCGTTCGCTCGCCTCGGTTCGCCGGGCTCGTGAGCGCGAGAAGGAAAAGCGTCGCGGCGGCGTGGCCGAACAGACCCGCGTTGCCCGTGAAGTCGTCATTCCCGACGTCATCACCGTGCAGGAGCTGTCCAACCGGATGGCCGTGCGCGGCGTCGAGATCATCAAGTTCCTGATGCGTCAGGGCGTGATGCTGAAGATCAACGATGTCATCGACAACGACACCGCCGAGCTGGTGGCGACCGAATTCGGTCACACCGTGCGCCGCGTGTCGGAAGCCGATGTCGAAGAAGGCTTCATCGGCGCCGAGGACCACGACGATCACCTGGAGGGTCGTCCTCCGGTCGTGACCATCATGGGCCACGTCGACCACGGCAAGACCAGCCTGCTCGACGCCCTTCGCGCCACCGACGTGGCCGCCGGCGAGCATGGCGGCATCACCCAGCACATCGGCGCCTATCAGGTTCGCCTGAAGGACGGCCAGCGCGTGACGTTCCTCGACACGCCCGGCCACGCCGCCTTCTCGGCGATGCGCGCCCGCGGCGCCAACATCACCGACATCGTGGTGCTGGTGGTGGCTGGTGACGACGGCGTCATGCCGCAGACGATCGAGGCGATCAAACACGCCAAGGCCGCTGACGTGCCGATCATCGTCGCCGTCAACAAGATGGACAAGCCGGGCTCGGATCCGACCCGCGTGGTCAACGAGCTGCTGCAGCACGAGATCGTCGTCGAAAGCCTGGGTGGCGACACCCAGATCATCGAAGTCTCGGCCAAGGCCCGCACGGGTCTGGACGACCTGCTCGACGCCATCCTGCTGCAGGCCGAAGTGCTCGACCTGAAGGCCAACCCCGACCGCACCGCCGACGGCGTGGTGATCGAGGCCAAGCTGGACAAGGGTCGCGGCGCGGTCTCCACCGTGCTGGTCAACCGCGGTACGCTGAAGCGTGGCGACATCGTCGTCGCCGGCGCCCAGTTCGGTCGGGTTCGCGCCCTGCTGAACGAGCGCAACGAGCAGCTGACCGAAGCAGGTCCCGCCACCCCGGTCGAGATCCTCGGCCTGGACGGCGTTCCCTCGCCCGGCGAAGCCTTCGCCGTGGTCGAGAACGAAGCCCGCGCCCGCGAGCTGACCGAGTACCGCATCCGCCAGAAGCGCGAGAAGACGATGGCCCCGGTGGGCGCCGGCGCTTCGATGGCCGACATGATGGCCAAGCTGCAGGACAAGAAGCTGAAAGAACTGCCGCTGGTCATCAAGGCCGACGTGCAGGGTTCGGCCGAAGCGATCATCGGCTCGTTGGACAAGATGTCGACCGACGAGGTCCGCGCGCGGATCATCCTGTCGGGCGCCGGCGCGATCAGCGAAAGCGACGTCATGCTGGCCAAGGGCGCCGGCGCGCCGGTCATCGGCTTCAACGTCCGGGCCTCGGCCCAGGCGCGAGCCCTGGCCGAACGCGAAGGCGTCGAGATCCGCTACTACGCGATCATCTACGACCTGCTGGACGACATCAAAGGCGTGCTCTCGGGCATGCTGGCCCCGATCCAGCGCGAAACCTTCCTCGGCAACGCGGAAGTCCTGCAGGCCTTCGACATCACGAAGATCGGCAAGGTCGCCGGCTGTAAGGTCACCGAAGGCGTGGTCCGCAAGGGCGCCAAGGTCCGGATCATCCGTCAGGACATCGTCGTGCTCGAACTCGGCACCCTGCAGACGCTCAAGCGCTTCAAGGACGAGGTCAACGAGGTTCCGGTCGGCCAGGAGTGCGGCATGATGTTCGCCGGCTTCCAGGACATCAAGGTCGGCGACACCATCGAGTGCTTCACCGTCGAGGAGATCAAGCGCCAGCTCGACTAGGAGCTTTCGCCAGATCGAAAATGCAGAGGGCGCGGTCCGCGAGGGCCGCGCCCTTTTGCTTGGCCTCTTCGCCGGTGCCGAGAGGCCGGCGATACGCGCCGGACTGGAATTCGCCGAAATTGGGCGCTAGCCCTGTGTCATGCGTATACGAGCCCTCCTCGCCCTGACCGCGGCCGCCGCGTCCTTGAGCGCCTGCGCCACCGCCGACCGCTATGACGCGGCCGGCGACGTGCACGCGCTGCTGACCTCGATCCGCAACAACGATCGAGCCGCCTTCGACAGCCTGGTCGACCACCAGGCGCTGAAGGGCGCGCTGGAGACCCGCATGGTCGAGGAGGCCCGCAAGTCGGGCCTGAAGGGCGGCTGGCAGGCCGCCGCCATCGCCCTGGCCGGTCCGGCCGCCGACTTCGCCGGCTCGGCCCTGATCCGCCCGGAAGTGTTCCGCGCCGCCGCCAACTACTACGGCTACACCCCCGACAAGCCGATCCCGGGCCGCATCGCCATCGCCTCGGCCCTGCGACCGGCCGGCGACGGCCGTGTCTGCGCCGCCAAGAAGGACGGCCCGTGCATGCTGACCTTCACCCGCGAGGGCGCGACCTGGCGACTGTCGGGTTTCGACGCCCAGGCCGTGAACCTGCAGCTCAAGCGATGAGGGCCGCGCTTTACGCCCTCCTGGCCTCCACGGCGCTTCTGGGCGCCCTGGCGGGGCCCGCAGAGGCCGCCGACCGCCGGATGTTCTCCTACGACCCGATCTCGCCCGACGCCAAGCGGCTGACCGGGGCGGGGCTGACCGTGCTGTTCGAGCAGAGCCTGCTGGGTGCGCGGCCGATCAAGGTGCTGGCCACCGGCGTGCCGGCCCAGGCCCTGTTGCGCAAGGGCGCCGAGAAAGACCTCGGCAAGGGCGGGCTTTCGGCCATGAGCGGCGTCGACACCGACGCGGCCCTGTTCGAGGTCAACGGCCAGGCCGAGCAGGGCAAGGTCTATGTCCGGGCCTTCTGCCCCGGCTCCAAGCGGCTGTGGCTGAGCTTCAGCCGCATCGCCGTGCGCCGCGACCTGCGCATCCAGGCCTTTGGCGACGATCCCAAGGCGCCGGACCAGGCGCGGTTGTGCGGCACGCTGGACTTCTCCTATCGCGGCGAATGGCGGCTGCCGAGCGGCGGCCCGCCGGACCCCAACGAGGAATGGACCGACAGCCTGAGCAGTCCGCGCCTCTAGGCCCGAAGGCGGGTTCCCTTGCGGCCGCCGGGCGGCTAGGTTGCCGCCATGCTCGAGATCGAACGCGGGCCGCGGCGCTTCTGGCGCCGCCGCTCCCTGGGACCGACCTGCCTCGTACGACGCGCCTGACCGCTAGGGATCAGGCCGGGCGCCCTTGCGCCCCATCGCGGCCACGCCGCTTCGACCGCACTACTCGACCCGATACTCGATCAAGAAAATCCGACCTCATGACCATCGACACCCAAGACCCGGCTGGCCAAGACTGGGCCGGGCGCTTTTCCGCGCGCATGGCCGGCATCCGCGCCAGCGAGATCCGCGAGCTGCTGAAGCTTCTGGAGCAGCCCGACATCCTGTCCTTCGCCGGCGGCATTCCTGACCCGGCCCTGTTCCCGGCCGAGACGATTCGCCAGGCCTATGGCGAGATCCTCGCCGACGGCGCCCAGGCCGCCCAGGCGCTGCAATACACCGTCAGCGAGGGCCATGGCCCGCTGCGCCGCTGGATCGCCGAGCGCATGACCCGCGACGGCATGCCGTGCGAGCCCGACAACGTGCTGCTGACCGCCGGCTCGCAGCAGGCGCTGGACCTGCTGGGCAAGCTGTTCCTCGATCCTGGCGCGACGGTGATGGTGGCCCGGCCGACCTATCTGGGCGCCCTGCAGGCCTTCAACGCCTATCAGCCGGCCTATCTCGACCTGCCCGACGGCGCGCTGAGCGGCGATGCGGCGGCTCAGGAGGTCGTGGAGGCCCGCGCGCCGCGCCTGGGCTACTTCGTCCCCGACTTCGCCAATCCCACCGGCGTCAGCCTGACCCTGGCCGAGCGCGAGGCCCTGCTGGATCTGGCGCAGGCTCAGGACTTCCCGCTCATCGAGGACGCGGCCTATCGCGAGCTGCGCTTCGGCGGCGAGGCCATCCCCTCGCTGCTGGCCCTCGACATCGCCCGCAACGGTTCGATAGAGGCGGCGCGCACCCTGTTCTGCGGCACCCTGTCCAAGACCCTGTCGCCGGCCCTGCGCATCGGGTGGATCTGCGGCCCCAAGGCGGCGATCGAGAAGCTGGTCCTGCTCAAGCAGGGCGGCGACCTGCACGTCTCGACCATCAACCAGATAGTCGCCCACCGCGTGGTCTCCGAAGGCTACGACCAGCACCTGGGACGCCTGCGGGCGGCCTATGGCGGCCAGGCGCGCGCCATGCTGGCGGCGCTGGAGCGCCACATGCCCAAGAGCGTCTCCTGGATCTCGCCCGAGGGCGGCATGTTCGTCTGGCTGACCCTGCCCGAGGGGATCGACGGCAAGACCCTGCTGGAGCGGGCCCTGGTCGAGGCCCGCGTGGCCTTCGTGCCCGGCGCGCCGTTCTTCGCCGAGGCTCCGGCGCAGAACACCCTGCGCCTCAGCTATTCGCTGCTGCCGCCGGAGCAGATCGAAGAAGGCGTGCGGCGCTTGGCCGCGCTGATCGAGGGCTGAGATTTGCCGTCCTTCTCCCCTTACGGGAGAAGGTGGCCGCCGAAGGCGGTCGGATGAGGGGTCGAAAGGCTTGTCCGCCGCGAAGGCGGATCGGCTTGGGTGAGGCGGCTCAGATCTGAGAGACCCCTCATCCGTCATCCTGCGGATGACACCTTCTCCCGCAAGGGGAGAAGGGCCCCTGCGGAAATGGAAACGGCCGCTCCCTTTAGGGAAGCGGCCGTCTTGGTGGAGCTAAGCGGAGTCGAACCGCTGACCTCTTGAATGCCATTCAAGCGCTCTACCAGCTGAGCTATAGCCCCGAGGCGCTTCGAAAAGGCCTTGGTCTCCCGGGTGGTCGCCCCGGGAAGGCGCGGAACCTATGACGGTCGATCTTGCGGATCAACCCCCATCCAACAGGCTGGGCGCAAGTTTTCAGGAAGGGTCCGGAAATGGAAACGGCCGCTCCCTTTAGGGAAGCGGCCGTCTTGGTGGAGCTAAGCGGAGTCGAACCGCTGACCTCTTGAATGCCATTCAAGCGCTCTACCAGCTGAGCTATAGCCCCAAGGTTCGAAAGAAAGTCGCGAAGACTGTCTCTTGAATTCCTTAGTCTCTTCGACGGTTCCGAGTGCCTGTCCCCCGAAGAGGCGCGGAACCTATGCCGAGGATTTTCCGGGATCAACCCCCTCGGCGCACTTTTTTTCGGGGTGCGACGAAACGCTGTGGAGAACCCGAAAACCCGGGGTCGGATCGCTCCGACCCCGGCGCATTCGATCTTACCGGTCGTCGTCGTCGCCGTCCGGGAGACCTTCGATCTCGTCGCCGAGATCGTCGTCGTCGTCCTCGTCCTCCAGGAACGGAACGTCGTCGGCTTCGTCTTCGGCCAGGTCTTCGTCCTCGGCGAAGTCGACGCCCAGGTCGTCGCCGCCCGGGGCCGGAGCCGCCGTCGGATCGCCGTCCTCGTCATCGGTCTCGACGACGTCGGCCTCGACGGCCTCGTCGATTTCCGGGGTCTCGTCGACCTCGTCCTCGAAGCCGTCCGGCTCCTTGGGCGCGACGACTTCCTTCTCGTCCTCGGCGTCATAGTCCGGCGTGATGGCGCGGGCGCGCACACGGCGGGACTTCAGCGCCTCTTCCGGATCGAACTGCTCACCACATTTGGGGCAGACGGCCGGACGGCGGTTGAGGTCGTAGAACTTCGACTGGCAGCTGGGGCAGATTTGTTTTGCGCCCAAGTCGGGATTTGCCAAGGTGGCGACCCTTTGATCCTGATGGGAAAAGCGGCGGCTGACTTGCCATGACGAAGGGCCGCTGTCAAAAGCAAACCCCTTCGCGAAACACCTATGTTGCAAGGAGCCGGTTTCGGCATGACGACGGCTGGATTGAAGAGCACCCCCGGCGGAGCCCTTCGCGGTACGGTTCGGGCGCCTGGCGACAAGTCCATTTCGCACCGTTCGATGATCCTCGGGGCCCTGGCGACAGGGACCACCACGATCGAAGGGCTGCTGGAAGGCGACGACGTCCTGGCCACGGCCCGGGCGATGCAGGCCTTTGGCGCGCGCGTCGAACAGGAAGGCGTCGGCCGCTGGCGCGTCGAGGGCAAGGGCGGCTTCGCCGAGCCTTCCGACGTGGTCGACTGCGGCAACGCCGGCACCGGCGTGCGCCTGATCATGGGCGCGGCGGCGGGCTTTGCGATGTGCGCAACCTTCACCGGCGACAGCAGCCTGCGTGGCCGCCCCATGGGCCGGGTGCTGGATCCGCTGGCCCGCATGGGCGCGACCTGGCTCGGCCGCGACAAGGGCCGCCTGCCCCTGACCCTGAAGGGCGGGAGCCTGCGCGGCCTCGTCTACACCCTGCCCATGGCCTCGGCCCAGGTGAAGTCGGCCGTGCTGCTGGCCGGCCTGCACGCCGAGGGCGGCGTCGAGGTGATCGAGCCGGAAGCCACCCGCGACCACACCGAGCGCATGCTGCGCGCCTTCGGCGCCGAAGTGATCGTCGAGGATAAAAACAACGTCCGCCACGTGCGTCTGCCGGAAGGGCAGAAGCTGAAGGGCACGCACGTGCAGGTGCCGGGCGATCCGTCCTCAGCCGCCTTCCCGCTGGTCGCGGCCCTGATCGTCCCAGGCTCGGAAGTGACCGTCGAGGGCGTGATGCTCAACGTGCTGCGCACGGGCCTCTTCACGACGCTGCAGGAGATGGGCGCGGACCTGGTGATCTCGAACGTCCGCGTCGAGAGCGGCGAGGAGGTCGGCGACATCACCGCCCGCCACTCGCAGCTGAAGGGCGTGGTCGTGCCGCCCGAACGCGCTCCGGCGATGATCGACGAATATCCGATCCTGGCCGTGGCCGCTGCCTTCGCCGACGGGCCGACCGTCATGCGCGGCATCGGCGAGATGCGGGTCAAGGAAAGCGACCGCATCGCCCTGACCGCGGCGGGCCTGACGGCCTGCGGCGTCACCGTCGAGGAAGAGCCCGAGGGCATGACCGTGGTTGGGACCAAGGGCGGCAACCACCCGGTGCGCGGCGGCGGCAAGGTGATCACCCACGGCGATCACCGCATCGCCATGAGCCACCTGATCCTCGGCATGGCGGCCCAGGAGCCGGTCGAGATCGACGAGCCGGGCATGATCGCCACCAGCTTCCCCGGCTTCGTGTCGCTGATGACGGGCCTGGGCGGCTCGATCGTCGAGGCCTGATCCCATGGGCTTCGTGATCGCCGTCGACGGCCCCGCCGCGTCCGGCAAGGGCACCATCGCCTCGCGCCTGGCCGCCCATTATGGCCTGCCGATGCTGGACACCGGCCTGCTGTATCGGGCGGTCGGGGTGAGGCTGCTGGACGCCGGCGGCGATCTCGACGACGCCGCGGCCGCCGAGGTCTCGGCCCGGGGTCTGGATCTGGCCGAACTGGAACGCCCCGAGGTGCGCACCCGCGCCGCCGGCGAGGCCGCCAGCCGCGTGGCCGTCCACCCCGGCGTGCGCGCGGCCCTGTTCGACCTGCAGCGGGCTTTCGCCGGCCAAGAGGGTGGGGCGGTGCTGGACGGGCGCGACATCGGCACGGTGATCGCCCCCGAAGCGCCGGCCAAGCTCTACGTCACGGCCAGCCCCGAAGTCCGCGCCGATCGCCGCTGGAAACAGCTGACCGGCCAGGGCGAAACCGTCTCGTTCGAAGAGATCCTGGCCGACATCCGCAAGCGCGACGAGCGCGACGGCGGCCGCAAGGACGCGCCCATGGCCCAGGCCGAGGACGCGACCTTGCTTGATACGTCGGAAATGACTATACCCCTGGCCTTCGATGCGGCTCTCCGCATCGTCGAGACGGCGCGCGCCCGGTGGGGAAACCCCAAGGGCTAATCTAACGCCCGCCTCGCCGCCGCTTTGGAAGCGCCGGATCGCATCAAAAATCATTTCACCCGGAATCCCGAGAACCGTCGTCTGGACGGCGCTCACCCAAGGGCTTCCCACAACCCAGAGACCAAAGATCAGCATGGCTGACGACATGAGCTTCAACCCCACGCGCGACGATTTCGAAGCGCTCCTCAACGACTCCATGGGCGGCCGCGACTTCGCGGAAGGCTCCGTGGTCAAGGGTATCGTCGTTGGGATCGAGAAGGACTTCGCGATCATCGACGTCGGTCTGAAGACCGAAGGCCGCGTCCAGCTGAAGGAATTCGGCGTCGACGAGAACGGCAAGGCGACCATCAAGACCGGCGATACCGTCGAAGTCTTCCTCGAGCGCCTCGAGAACGCCATGGGCGAAGCGGTCATCAGCCGCGAAAAGGCCAAGCGCGAAGAAGCCTGGACCCGCCTGGAAGGTGTCTACGCCAAGAACGAACCCGTCATGGGCGCGATCGTCGGTCGCGTTAAGGGCGGCTTCACCGTCGACCTCGGCGGCGCCTCGGCCTTCCTGCCGGGCTCGCAAGTCGACATCCGTCCGGTGCGCGACGTCGGCCCGCTCATGGGCAAGGAACAGCCCTTCGCCATCCTCAAGATGGACCGTCCGCGCGGCAACATCGTCGTCTCGCGTCGCGCCATCCTGGAAGAAGCCCGCGCCGAGCAGCGCACCGAACTGGTGTCGCAGCTGCAAGAGGGTGAAATCCGCGAAGGCGTCGTCAAGAACATCACCGACTACGGTGCGTTCGTCGACCTGGGCGGCATCGACGGCCTGCTGCACGTCACCGACATGAGCTGGAAGCGCGTCAACCACCCGAGCCAAGTGCTCGCCGTGGGCGACACCGTGAAGGTCCAGATCGTCAAGATCAACCCGGACACCCAGCGCATCTCGCTCGGCATGAAGCAGCTGCAGTCGGATCCGTGGGACGGCGTCGAAGCCAAGTACCCGGTCGGCGCCAAGTTCACCGGCCGCATCACCAACATCACCGACTACGGCGCCTTCGTGGAGCTGGAAGCCGGCGTTGAAGGCCTGGTGCACGTGTCGGAAATGTCGTGGACCAAGAAGAACGTCCACCCCGGCAAGATCGTCTCGACCTCGCAGGAAGTCGACGTCGTGGTCCTGGACGTCGATCCGTCCAAGCGCCGCGTCTCGCTGGGCCTGAAGCAAGCCCTGGCCAACCCGTGGGAAGCCTTCGTCGAGGCTCACCCGATCGGTTCGACCGTCGAAGGCGAAGTCAAGAACGCGACCGAATTCGGTCTGTTCGTCGGCCTCGATAACGACATCGACGGCATGGTGCACCTGTCGGACATCGACTGGAGCGTCGCTGGCGAAGAAGCCATGGCGCGCTTCAAGAAGGGCGACCTGGTCAAGGCCAAGGTGCTCGACGTTGACATCGAGAAGGAACGCATCTCGCTGGGCATCAAGCAGCTGGCCGGCGACCCGATGTCGGGCGACACCTTCCGCAAGAGCCAGACCGTGACCGTCACCGTCACGGAAGTCACCTCGGGCGGCATCGAAGTCCGCTTCGGTGAAGACGACGCCCCGATGACCGCCTTCATCCGCAAGTCGGACCTGTCGCGCGATCGTCAGGAACAGCGCCCCGAGCGCTTCGCCGTGGGTGACCGCGTCGACGCTCAGATCACCAACGTGGACAAGGCCGCGCGCCGCGTCTCGCTGTCGATCAAGTCGCTGGAAATGGCCGAAGAAAAGGAAGCCATCGAGCAGTTCGGCTCGTCGGACTCCGGCGCTTCGCTGGGCGACATCCTCGGCGCCGCCCTGCGCGAGCGGGCCACCCCGAAGGAATAGGCTTCAGCCTCACGGCTTTAGCTGAAAGACAGGCGGCGGCCGGAGTGATCCGGCCGCCGTTTTTCTTTTGCGTGCAGACTTGGCTATGCGCCCTGAGATTGTATGGTCGCGCTTGTAGGCGTAGCGGTGCGGGGGCGTCATGTTCAGGATTACGGCGTTTGCGGCGTCCGCGCTGGTCGCGGCCGCCCTGTGGGCGGGTCCGTTGGTCGGTCAGGCCGCGGCGGCCGACGCCCCGCTTTACGCGCCTCCCGCCAAGTGGGTCGATATCGCGCCGATCCCCGCGGTCGCGCCCGGGCCCGAAGCGCCCATTGTCCAGCGGCTGCTCGACGACAACCAGAGCCGGCTCGATCGCTCTGGCGCGACCTACTACAACCGTCGGGTCTCGCGTATCGTGAAGCCCGAGGGTCTGTCCGCTGCCGGGTCGTTCTCTCTGGCCTGGAGCCCGACCCACGAGCGCGTCACGCTGCACACCCTGGCCATCCACCGGGGCGACCAGGTCATCGACCTGCTGCAGGGCGGCAAGGACGTGCTGGTGATCCGCCGCGAAACCAATCTGGAACGGGCCGCGCTCGACGGGCGGCTGACCGCCAGCATCCAGGTCAAGGACCTGCGGGTCGGCGACGTGATCGACTGGGCCTACACCATCGAACGCAGCGAGCCGCTGCTCGACAATCGCGTCCACGATTTCGAGCGCATGGGCTGGGCCGGCAAGGTCGGTCGCTATCGCGTGCGCCTGGAATGGTCGCGGGACACGCCGGTGACCTGGAAGGCCTCAGCGGGCTTTCCCCAGCCCGTCGTCGCCAAGGTCGGCGACGTTACGCGCCTGAGCGTCGATGTGACCGATATCGAGACGCCGAGGCGCCCCGCCGGCGCTCCGATCCGCTTCCAGCGGGTGGGCGAGCTGCAGGCCTCCACCTATGCCGACTGGGCGGAGCTGTCGCGGCGAATGGCCCCGCTCTACGCCAAGGCCGCCGAGCTGGCGCCGGCCTCGCCGGTGCGCGCCGAGGCCGCCCGCATCGCCGGCCAGAGCCAGGATCCCAAGGTTCGGGCGTTCGCCGCCCTTCAGTTGGTCGAGGACAAGATCCGCTACCTGGCGCTCAGCATGGGCGACGGCGGCTACCAGCCCGCCCCGGCCGACGAGACCTGGACCCGGCGCTTTGGCGACTGCAAGGCCAAGACCGTCCTGCTGCTGGCCCTGCTGCGGGAGCTGGGCGTCGAGGCCGAGCCGACCCTGGTCCACGCGAGCGGCGGCGACGGCCTGGACGAGCGCGTGCCCGCCGCGGCGCAGTTCAACCACGTCATCGTGCGCGCCCGCATCGGCGGCAAGAGCTACTGGCTCGACGGCGTGCGTTCGGGCGACCGGGGCGGCCTCGACCGGCTGCGCCCGCCGTCGTTCCAGTGGGCTTTGCCGCTGAGGACCGCGGGCGCGGATCTGGAGCCGATCGACCTGCCGCCGCTTGCCGAGGCGTCGAACGAAACCCTCTTCCGCCTGGATGTGTCCGGCGGCCTCGACAAGCCGGCGCCGGTGCGTTTCGACCTGGTGATGCGCGATGAAACGGCGCGCGGCTTCAGTCGCATTCTGGAGGCCGCGCCCCGCGCCGAGGCCGAAACGATGTTGAAGGAGGGCGTCACCAAGACCCGTAGCTGGATCACCCTCGATACCGTCCAGTGGGCGCGCGACGACGACGGGGTTCTGCGCGTGACCATGACGGGAACCGCCACGCCCGAATGGCGGCTGAACGACGACCTTGGCGTTCGGGAGTTCCGTCTCGATCCGCCCGAGCTCCAGTCCGCCTTTCCCCGCCGCGAGAAAGGTCCCAACGACGACGCGCCCTACGCCCTGCGCTATCCCTTCTACAGCCGCTCGCTGGTCGAGGTGGTGCTGCCGGCCAAGGGCGAGGGCTTCAGCGTCAAGGGCGGGGCCGGCGACGACACCGCCACCGGCGCCCGGGTGACGAAGTCGAGCCGCATCGTCGATGGTGTGGCGCGGTTCGAGATCGTCACCCGCGTCGAGGCGCGTGAACTGCCGCTCGCCTCTGTCGAGGCCGCCAACGCCGCCATTCGCAAGGCCGCCGCCGAAACGCGGATCGTCCGGGCGCCGAAGGGTCTCTAGGAATTGATCGCAACCTTTTCCTTGAAGATTGCGGTGGGCTTGGGCAAAGGTCGCGGCGCGCCGCTCCCTCGGCGCAGGGGATATCGATGATCAAGTCTGAACTTATCGCCAGGCTCGCGAACGAAAACCCGCACCTGACGCAGAAGGATGTCGAGCGCGTCGTGGGCGTGATCCTCGAGCGCATGATCGGCGCGCTCGAAAGCGGCGGCCGCGTGGAACTGCGCGGCTTCGGGGCCCTGTCGGTCCGTTCGCGCCCGGCCCGCGCCGGCCGTAACCCGCGCACCGGCGAGACCGTCGACGTCCGCGCCAAGCACGTTCCGTTCTTCAAGAGCGGCAAGGAACTGCGCGCGCGCCTGAACGCCGAGTAGTCGGCTTCCCGACTCTCTTGCCCGCCTATCGCTTGCCCAGGGCGGCGAACCGGCTCAGCCTTTCGGCGTTCCGGTAAGCCCCGGGAGCAGGCGCGAGGAAGAGCGTATGAGCATCGTCAAGGAATTCCGCGAGTTCATCGCCCGCGGCAACGTCATCGACCTAGCCGTCGGCGTGATCATCGGCGCGGCCTTCAACGGCATCGTGAAAAGCCTGGTCGACCAGGTGATCATGCCGCCGATTGGCCTGCTGACCGGCGGTCTCGACTTCTCGAAGCTGGAATGGGTGCTGCGGGCCGAGGATCCGGCCACCGAGGCGGTCGAGAAGGTCGCGATCCAGTACGGCGCCTTCATCAACACCCTGATCCAGTTCTTCATCGTCGCGGCCGTGGTCTTCCTGCTGGTCAAGCTGGTCAACCAGATCCGCCGCGCCGACGCTGCCGACCCGGCTCCCGCCGCTCCGCCGGCCCCGACCCCGGAAGAAAAGCTGCTGACCGAGATCCGCGACCTGCTGGCCACGCCGGCGGTGGCGGCAGTGGCTCAGGCGGTCGAGAAGCCCGCGCCGGCCGCGAAGGCGCCCGCCGCGCCGAAGACGACCGCGGCCAAGAAGCCTGCGGCCCCGCGCAAGCCGAAGGCCTGAGCCCTCTCCCCTTGCGGGAGAGGGTGGCCTCCCGAAGGGAGGTCGGGTGAGGGGTCTCTCAAAAATCAGACGCCGCGACAGCCTGGCCGCCGTCGCGGCGTTTTTCGTCGGTGCGACCCCTCATCCGGCGCGTCGCGCCACCTTCTCCCGCAAGGGGAGAAGGGGAAATCAGAAATCCACCGCGACGCCCTTGCGCTCCCAGTCGCCGAAGCGCGTGGGCTCGAGGCCTTGGCGGCCGCCTTGTTCGGGCGGCAGCGCTGCGGCCGCCTCAGCCTCGCGGCGGGCGGCGGCTTCTTCCAGGGCGCGGCGGGCGGCGGGGCTGAGATCCTTGCCGGGCGCGGCGCCGAGACGGGCCAGTTCGGGGTCTTCAGGCGCGGAAACGGGGGATGAAAGGTCGTCGGACATGCGCTTTCATAGCACGTGAGCGTCGATCAAACATCCAAGGGGCTTGCGCTCGGGCTCATTGCGGGGCACGGCGGGGCGGTGACTCAGGAATTGAACGACGGCCTTCCCGCTCGGGAAGCGGCCCTCGCCCTACTCGACGCGGCCCTTTCGCGCCGCGGCGGCCTCGACGAGGCCGCGACGACCAACGCTTTCCGCGCCCTGGAGCCGCGAGAGCGCGCCTTCGCGCGCGCCTTGGCCATGGCCGCCCTGCGCCGTCTGGGACCCGTGGACCGCGTGCTCGCCGCCAAGCTCAGCAAGGAGCCGCCGCCGCGCGTGCGCAACCTGCTGCGGCTGGGCGCGACCCAGGCCTTCTTCCTCGACGTGCCGGCCTTCGCCGCCGTCGCAACGACCGTCGAGCTGGCCGGCGCCAACAAGACCAGCCGTCCGTTCAAGGGCCTGGTCAATGCGGTGCTGCGCGGCCTGCTGCGCGACGGCCCGCCCGCCGACGATCCGGCCGCCCTGGTGCCGCCGTGGCTCTACGCCCGCTGGACCGGCGCCTGGGGCCAGGACGACGCCCGCGCCCTTGCCGCCGTGGTCGCCGAGGAGCCGGCCACCGACCTGTCGCTGAAGCCTGGAACCGACGTCGCGGCCCTGGCCGAACTGATCGAGGCCGACGTCCTGCCGGGCGACACCCTGCGCACCCGCCGTCGCGGCGACGTGGCCGCCTGGCCCGCCTTCGAGGACGGGACCTGGTGGGTGCAGGACGCCGCCGCCGCCATCCCGGCCCGCCTGCTGGACGCCAAGCCGGGCGAAACCGCCGTCGACCTCTGCGCCGCCCCTGGCGGCAAGACTCTGCAACTGGCCGGAACCGGCGCCGCCGTCGTCGCCGTCGACCGCTCGGCCTCGCGCCTCAAGCGGGTCAGCGAGAACCTGGCGCGGATCGGCCTGACCGCCGAGGTGGTCGCCGCCGACGCCGCGACCTGGGCCGACGAGCGGACCTTCGACGCCGTGCTGCTGGACGCCCCGTGCTCGGCCACCGGCACCTTCCGCCGTCACCCCGACGTGCTGTGGGCCGCCCGGCCTGGCGACATCGCCAGCCTGGCGACCGTGCAGTCGGCCCTGCTCGACAGCGCCGCCCAGCGCACCGCCCCCGGCGGCCGCATGGTCTATTGCGTCTGCTCGCTGGAGCCGGAGGAGGGGGAGGCCCAGGTCGAGGCCTTCCTGACCCGCCATCCGGAGTTCTCGCTGTCGCCGATCGCGGCCGGCGAGGGCGGCGCCCCCGAGGCCAGCCTGACCCCGCGCGGAACCCTGCGCCTGCTGCCGCACCATCGCGAAGGCGGCCAGGACGGCTTCTTCGCGGCCCGCTTCGTCAAGGCCGCATAAGGCTGCAACTCAACCGCTCGCTTGTGGCGCGAGCCTTTGCCCGGTAAGCCAGGAACACCATGACCGCGCCGATCATCGCTCCGTCGATCCTCGCCTCCGACTTCGCCAAGTTGGGCGCCGAAGTCGCCGCCATCGAGGCGGCCGGCGCCGACTGGGTGCATGTCGACGTCATGGACGGCCATTTCGTGCCGAACATCACGCTCGGCCCCGACATCGTCAAAGCCATCCGGCCGCACGCCAAGATCCCGTTCGACGTGCACCTGATGATCAGCCCGGCCGATCCGTATCTGGAAGCCTTCCGCGAGGCCGGCGCCGACATCATCAGCATCCACCCGGAAGCCGGCCCGCACCTGCACCGCTCGCTCAAGCGCATCCGCCAGCTGGGCGCCAAGGCCGGGGTGGTGTTCAACCCCTCGACCAGCCTCGACCACGTTGAATGGATCCTGGAGGACGTCGACCTGGTGCTGGTCATGTCGGTCAACCCCGGCTTCGGCGGCCAGAGCTTCATTCCCGGCCAGCTGCGCAAGGTCGAAGCCCTGCGCAAGCTGATCGACGCCCAGGGCCTGGACGTCATCGTCGAGGTCGACGGCGGGGTGACCCCGGTCACCGCGCCCCAGTGCGTCGCCGCCGGCGCCACGGCCCTGGTGGCCGGCTCGGCGGTGTTCAAGGGCGGTCCGGACGCCTACGCCGCCAATATCCGCGCCCTCAAAGGGGACTGACGCCACCGCATGAACGGCGCGCCCGACACGCCCTCCGCTTCCAAGGCCGCCGGGCGTCCGAACGGACGTTCCCCGGGGCGTCCTTTGCGGCGCGGCGTGGTGCTGGCGCGATCGATCGCCGCCTCGGCCCGCGCCGGGTTCGAGCGCGAGTGGTTCGGCTCGCCGCCGCATCGGGCGCTGATCTCCAATCCCAAGCCGGTCGGTCTTGCGGCCCGGCCGCACGATCCCCGTCCGGTCGACGCCCATCGCGGCCGCCAGCTGCTCGACGGGGTCCTCACGCTGCATGACGAGAGCCTGCGGGTCGGGGCCGAAGGCGATCCCTTCGACACCCCCAGCCCCTCGCGCGCCTTCGCCATCGCCCTGCACCGCTTCGATTGG
Organism: Caulobacter hibisci; assembly: GCF_016135805.1. Classification (GTDB taxonomy): domain Bacteria; phylum Pseudomonadota; class Alphaproteobacteria; order Caulobacterales; family Caulobacteraceae; genus Caulobacter; species Caulobacter hibisci. Next base: position 131,988 of record NZ_JADWOX010000003.1, on the reverse strand, counting down.
TTGCCGAACCTGCTGGCCCAGGGGCCCGAGGGCGCGCGCCGGGCTCTGCGCCTGATCCAGGACTGGCGGCGGGTGTTTGGAACCTGGAACCAGTTTTCGTGGTCGGGCGAATGCCTGGAGCGACGCACCTTTCACCTGGCCTGCGCCGCAAAGACGCTTTCGCCGGGCGCGTCGGACGCCGAGGCGACCGCCCTGGCCCTCGACATCGCCCGCGGCGCCCGCCAGCTGCTGAAGGCCTCGGACGCCCCCGACCGCGTGCTCGAACGGGCGGTGGTGGTGACGATCGCCGGCACGGCCCTGGTCGGCAAGGCCAGCGACCGGCTGATGGGCGAGGGGCTGCGACGCGTGCAGCGCGAGCTCGACACGATCGTCCTGGCCGACGGCGGCCACGCGTCGCGCTCGCCCGAGGCCGGGCTGGAACTTCTGTTCGACCTGCTGACCCTCGATGACGCCCTGGGCCAGCGCGGCCGGCCGACGCCCGAGGCGATGAGCCGGGCCATCGACCGGCTGTCGTCGGGCGCGCGCTTCTTCACCCTCGCCGACGGCCGGCTGGCGGCCTTCCATGGCGGCGAGGCGATCGAGCAGCCCCGCATCGCCGCAGCCCTCGCCCATGACGACCACGGCCCGCAGCCGCCGATGGACATGCCCCACGCCGGCTTCCAGAAGATGCAGGGCGGCACGATCCAGGTGATGGCCGACGCCGGCGCACCGCCCGTCGGCGCGCTGAGCCGCTCGGCCTGCGCCCAGCCGGCGGCCCTGGAGATCATCTGCGGCAAGGACCGGCTGATCACCTCCAGCGGCTGGAGCCCCGAGGCCGCCAACGCCCAGGCGTTCCGGCTGTCCGACGCCGCCTCGACCGTGTCGGTGGGCGACGGCTCGGCCGGCCGGCCTTTGTCGGGCTTCCGAGCGACGGCCCTCGGCCCTTGGCTGGTGGACGGCGCGACCAGCGTCGAATCCCGCCGCCACGACGGCGAGCAGGGCGTCTGGCTCGACATCGTCCATGACGGCTGGCGGCGTCTGGGCCTCAAGCACGCCCGCCGCCTGTTCCTCGACCTCGCCGCCGACGAACTGCGGGGCGAGGACAGCCTGATCCCGATGGCCGAGGCCAAGGCCGACGGCCCGCGTCGCTACCACCCCTTCAAGATCAGCTTCCACCTGCATCCCGACGCCCGCGCCTCCCTGGCGCGCGACGGCAAGAGCGTGCTGATCAAGGGCCCGTCCAACATCGGCTGGTGGCTGCGCAACGATGCTCCCGACGTGTCGGTGCTGGCGGCTCCCCATTTCGACCACGGCCATGCCCGGCAGGCCGGGGTGATCGTGCTCAAGAGCCAGGTCCGCGCCGAGAAGGGCGCCAAGATCCGCTGGAAGCTGGCGCGCGCGGCGGATCACTAAACTGCCCCTCTCCCCACGGGAGAGGTTTTCCTAAGGCTGCTTCAATCCAGCGACCGCCCCTTCGTCTCCGGCAGCAGGAACAGCGTCGTCAGCACGCTGATCAGGGTGAAGACCACCGGGTACCAGAGCCCCGCATAGATATCCCCCACCGCCGCGACGATGGCGAAGGCGCTGAACGGCACGAAGCCGCCGATCCAGCCCGTGCCGATGTGGTAGGGCAGCGACAGGGCCGTGTAGCGCACCTTCGTCGGGAACAGCTCCACGAGCGCCGCGGCCAGCGGGCCATAGAGGGCCGTGGCTCCGATCACGAACACCAGCAGGACGCCGAACACGCCCCAGAGGTTGATGCGGGCCCGGTCCGCGACGGTCGGATAGCCGGCCTTGGCCAGCGCCGCCTTGATCGCCGCTTCGCCGGCGGCCTTTACGGCCTTGGCCTCCTGCGGGGGCAGGCCCTTGGCGCTTTTCGAGACGATGCGCGTCTCGCCGATCTGGACGACGGCCGGCGAACCCACCGGGCCGGCCTGGTTGGCGTAGGAGACGCCGGCGTTGGCCAGGCTGCTCTTGGCGATGTCGCAGGACGAGACGAAGGCGGCCTTGCCGATGGGGTCGAACTGCAGGGCGCAGTCGCCGGGATCGGCCGTGACGCTGACCGGTGCCCGGGCCGAGGCCTCGGCCAGGGCCGGGTTGGCGGCGCGCTCCAGCAGATGGAAGCCGGGGAAATAGAAGACCAGGGCCAGGGTCATGCCGCCCAGCATCACCGGCTTGCGGCCGATCCGGTCCGACAGGGCGCCGAACACCACGTAGAGCACCGCGCTGACCGCCGCGGCCGCCATCATCAGGCCGTTGATGGTGGCGGGCGCGACCTTCAGGAACTTTTCCATGAAGGTCTGGATGTAGAAGAAGGTCGTGTACCAGACCGCCCCTTGGGCCGACATGACGGCGAAGAAGGCCAGCAGCACGAGCTTAAGGTTCTTCCATTGGCCGAAGGCTTCGGCGTAGGGCGCCTTGGACGCGGCGCCCTCTTCCTTCATGCGGGCGAAGGTCGGGCTTTCGCTGAGCTTGAGGCGCATCCAGACCGAGACCGCCAGCAGGCCGATCGAAACGGCGAACGGGATGCGCCAGCCCCAGGCGTCGAAGGCTTCGGGGCCGACGAGGGCGCCCAGCAGCCAGCGGGTCGCCAGGATGACGAGCAGCGCCGCGAACAGGCCCAGGGACGCCGAACTCTGCACCCACGAGGTCGCCCGGCCGCGCTGGCCGGCCGGCGAGTGCTCGGCGACGTAGATCGCCGCCCCGCCGTACTCGCCGCCCAGGGCGAAGCCCTGCACGCAGCGCAGGATGATCAGCAGGATCGGGGCGATGATCCCCGCCTGCTTGAAGGTGGGCAGCAGGGCGATGGCGAAGGTCGCGCCGCCCATCAGCAGCACGGTGGCCAGAAACGCGCCCTTGCGGCCGGCCTGGTCGCCGATCTTGCCGAAGACGAGCGCGCCGAGCGGCCGGAACGCGAAGCCGACCCCGAACAGCGCCAGGGCGGCGACATAGCCGGCGGTGTCGGACAGGCCCGTGAAGAAGGTCTTGGAGATGACCTGGGCCAGGCTGCCGAAGATGAAGAAGTCGTACCACTCGAAGGCCGTGCCGGCCGACGAGGCCGCCACCACGGTGCGCATCGAGGCGCCGTCTCCGCGACCTTGGCCGCCCGTCGTTTCCGTCATTCGGAAATCCCCCTAATTGCCTGGAGGATTAGCCTGGAACGCCGCGTCGTGGAAAGCCTTGGGAGCGATGGTCGACGAACGCTGTCTGCTCGCCTGGCGTCAGGCGATGGCCGCCTTCGCCGTCGTCGCCGCGGTCTCGGCCACGCGGACGATCTCGGCCAGCAGGGCCGTGGGCGAGATCGGCTTGGCGGCCACGCCGTTCATGCCGGCGGCCAGGTAGGTGGCGCGCTGGTGGGCCAGGACGTTGGCGGTCAGGGCGACGATCGGCGTGGCGCCGACCGGGCCGGGCAGGGCGCGGATGCGGCGCGAGGCCTCCAGCCCGTCGACGCCGGGCATCTGCACGTCCATCAAGATCAGGTCGAAGCCGCGCTCGGCCGCCTCGACCCCCGACAGGCCGTCCTCGGCGGTCTCGACCGCCGCGCCGAGCATCTCCAGGATCCGGCGCGCGACCATGCGGTTGGTGGCGTTGTCCTCGACCACCAGGATCTTCAGGCCTTCCAGCATGCGCTCGCCGGCGGCGTCGTCCTGCGGGGCTTGGGCGACCGGCGGGGCGGCGATGGTCAGGCGGAAGGTCGAGCCCTCGCCCTCTGCCGAGGTGAAGTCGACTTCGCCGCCCATCATCTGGGCCAGGCGACGGGTGATGGCCAGGCCCAGGCCCGAGCCGCCGAAGCGGCGGGTGGTGCTGGCGTCGGCCTGCTGGAAGCGCTGGAACAGCCGCGCCTGAGCCTCGGCCGCGATGCCGACGCCGGTGTCGGCCACCTCGAAGACCAGGCGATCATCGGGCAGCCGGCGCAGGCGCAGGGCCACCGAGCCCGACAGGGTGAACTTCACGGCGTTGCCGACCAGGTTGAACAGGGCCTGTCGCAGCCGGGTGGGGTCGGCCAGCACGATGCCGACGTCCGGAGCCTCGACGATCAGGGCCAGGCCCTTGTGCTCGGCCTGGGCGCGCAGCAGCCGCGCGACGCCGCGCACCAGTTCGGCCGGATCGATCGGCTCGGGCGTCACGTCCAGCCGGCCGGCCTCGATCCGCGAGAAGTCGATGATGTCGTCGAGCAGGGTCGAGAGCATGCGGCCGCAGGCCAGGGCCTCGCCCAGCAGGTGATCGGCCTCCGCCGACAGTCCCTGGCGCTTGAGCAGGTGGATGATCCCCAGCACCCCGTTCATCGGCGTGCGGATCTCGTGGCTCATATTGGCCAGGAACTGGGCCTTGGCTTCGTTGGCGGCCTGGGCGGCGCGTTCGGCCTCGACCAGGGCCAGCTCGGCGCGCTTCTGCTCGTCGATGTCCAGCACCAGGCCGTAGGCCTTGCGCACCCGACCGGAGGCGTCGCGGCGCACCTCGTGGAACAGCCGGATCCAGCGCTCCTCGCCGTTGGGGCGCACGACCCGGGCGTCGAAGGCCCGCTCGCCCCAGCGGCCGACCGCGCCGGCGGCGTAGACGGCGGCCACGTCCTCGGAGCGGATCATCGGCCAGATGGCCTGGCGCACGTCGTCGAAGGTGATGCGGCCGCCCAGGATGCGATGGAACTCGGGCGAGGCCCAGAACGACTTCTCGACGTGGTCGATCTCGTAGACCCCGGCCTGGGCCGCGCCGAGGGCGGTCTTCAGCCGCCGGGCGTTGGCGCGGGCCTCGCGGCGGGCGTCGGCCAGGGCGGTGACGTCGTCCATGTAGGTGATGACGCCAGCGATGGCCCCGGTGGCGTCGCGCCACGGGCGAGCCTCCCAGCGCAGGCGATGCTCGCGGCCCTGGCCGTCGGTCAGGCTGTCCTCGCGGCGGACCACGGTCTGGCCGGTGAGGGCGCGCTCGACGGCGGCGACGAAGCGCTTGCGGGCGCCGTAGGTCAGTTCCTGCAGCGACTTGCCGACGACCTCGGCCTCGGTCGCCTGGAAGATCTCCAGGAAGCGCGGGCTGACCACCTTCAGGCGCAGGTCGCGGTCGTAGAGGGCCACGGCGAAGGGCGCGCTCTCGACCAGCCGGCGCGACTTCTGCTCGCCCCAGCGGGCCAGGTCCCGGTCGCGGGCGACCTCGGTGATGTTCTGCGAGATGCCGCGCAGGGCGAACACGCCGCCCGGCCGCGGCTCGGTCTGGAAGGTGGCGCGAAACGAGAACTTCTGGCCTGTGGCGCCGCGCATGTGATGCTCGATCGTGCCGCCTTGGCCGGTGCGCACGGCGCGGGTGAAGGTCGCCCGCACGCGGCTGCGCTCGGGCTCGTCGAGCTGGGCGTAGAACGTGTCCGGGGTCGAGACCTGCTCGGGACGCAGTCCCGTCAGGCTGAGGATGTCGCTCGACCAGTCTATGCGCTGGGTGACGGGATCGAAGCTCCAGACGCCCACGCCGGCCGCCGAGGCCAGCATGTCGCGGGTGCGGCGCGAGACGGCCTGCTCGGCCTTGCGCGCCACCTCGACCGAAATGTCGCGCAGGGTGCCGACCATCTCGCCGGCCGGACCCAGGCGCACGTGCGCCTCCAGCCAGACGCGGCGGCCGTCCTTGCAGACCATCTGCACGCGTAGCACGGTTCCGCCCATGGCGCGGATCACCTTGCTGGCCTCGGCCAGCTCGGCGTGGTGCTCGCGATCGACGAAGTCGAAGGCCGGCTGGCCGATCAGCTCGGCGGTCGCCCAGCCGGTCAGTCGGGTCCAGGCCGGATTGACGGTGACGAAGCGGCCCTCGACCACGACGGCGAACAGGTCGTGGGCGTTCTCGAAGAACCATTGGGCGCTCTCGGCCTGGCTCAGAGGCGCGGGCGGCGTGTCTGGCGAGGGCGGCGAGGACAATCCCAACTCCCGGCGGAAGGTGAGGCGGATCGTCGCGTGCAAGGGTAAACTTTAGGTTGGCGTTCGACCGTGCAGGGCGAAGAATTTCGCACCCCCGCGTCCAGGAACGAAAAACCCCGCCCGGATCGCTCCGGGCGGGGTCTTGATCGACGTGTGGAGACGTCGACCTTAGAAGCGGTAGTTCAGGGTCAGGCGCGCGCTGCGGCGTTCGCCCGGCGTGGCCCAGCCGTTGTTGCGGCCGCGGTTGTAATAGACCTCGTCGAACAGGTTGTTGACGTTCAGGCGCAGGTCCAGCGACCGGTTCACCCGCCACGACACCGTGGCGCGATGCACCCAGTAGTCCTCGGCCGTGACCAGCGGGAAGCTGGTGCGCACCGGCGGGACGGCGGTCACCTGGCCGTGCTGGGTCAGGTAGTATTCGCCTTGGTAGGTGAGGCCATAGCCGACCTGGATGTCGCGGGGCAGGTCGTAGGTGGTGAACAGGCTGAAGGCGTGATCGGGCACGCTGGTCAGCGGGTCGCCCCTGGTGAAGTCCAGGCCCAGAGCCGCGTTGTAGTCCGACACGCCCTGCAGCACCTTGCTGTCGAGATAGGTGTAGTTGGCGAACACCGACCACTTGTCGGTGAGGCGACCCGAAGCGCCCAGGGCCACGCCGTCGACCCGCGCGCTGCCGTCCAGTTGCTGGTCGGGCACGGTGGGATCGCCTGAGGCGACCTTGTAGTTGCTGCGGTCGTTGCGGAACACCGAGGCGGTCAGCGACAGGCGGCCGCCGTGCAGGTCCCACTTGCCGCCCAGCTCGAAGTTCTCGGCCTCTTCGGGATCGACCGTGCAGGTGGCGACCGAGCAGGCGCCGGCGCCGTTGACCGTCGCCTGCGACGGGGTCTGCGCGTTGCCGTAGGCCAGGTAGAGGCTGGCGTTGGGGATCGGCTTGTAGACCAGGCCGAAGCGATACGAGACCAGATGCTCGTCGTTGCCGAACACCGTGCCCGGGGTCACCACGCCGGTGGTCGCGTAGTTGTCGGTGCGGTTCTCGCCTTCGTTGTACTCGTAACGGACGCCGAAGTTGAAGGCGAACTGCTCGCTGAGCTCGACGTTGTCGAACGCATAGCTCGACTGGTTGCGACGCTCGCCGTCCTGGATGCTGGACCGGAAGTAGTTGCGCGGGCCGGCATAGACCGTGTTCGGGTTGGCGATGTTCATCGTCGGCAGGGTCACCGCGCCGCCGGTCGCGGTACGCAGGACGTTGCCGGTGTCGAGGTGGAAGTCCTCGCTGAGGAAGGCCGCGCCGACCACCAGACGATGCTTCAGGGCGCCCGTCGTGAAGCTCAGGGTCGCGTCGGTCTGGTTGTAGAGCAGGGTGTTCTCGGAATCCCGCAGGTTTCCGCGCGGACCGCTGGGCTGGTAGAAGCCGGGGGCGGGGTCGGTGGCCAGGCAGGCGGTGAAGCCGGTGAGGTTGGTCTGGCTCCAGGCGGCGGCCTTGGTTCCGTTGGCCAGGCAGAAGGTCCCCTGCGGCGGATCGACGATGGTCAGCTGGGTGACCTTCTGGAAGCGCGCCAGGTTGCGGATCGAGAAATTGTCGCTGAAGCGATGTTCGATGATGCCGGTGAGGACGTCGACCGTCTGCTCCTGGGTGTCGACGTTGCTGTAGCCGTAGTAGTTCGAGGGATCGACTCCCGGCAGAGCGCGGCCGTTATAGAACGGCACCCCATACTGCGGCGTGTTGGTGTCTTCCTGGTGGCTGTAGAGGATCGTGAACTGGGTCGGGCCCTCCAGGCCGAAGACGATCGACGGCGCCACGCCCCAGCGCTCGAACTTTTCCACGTCGCGACCGGGCACGTCGTTCTTGTGGGCCATGGCGTTCAGGCGGACGGCGATCGTCTCGCCGATGCGCTGGTTGGCGTCGACCGTGGCGCGCAGATAGCCCTCGGTGCCCACGCCGGCGCTGACGCCTATGGAGTCGCGGCGGCCAGGGCGCTTGGTGACCATGTTGATCGTGCCGCCGACCGAGCCCGAACCCGAATAGACGCCGTTGGCGCCGTTCACGACTTCCAGCTGTTCGAGGTTGAAGGGGTCCGAGCGGCTGTACTGGGCGCTGTCGCGCACGCCGTCGATCGTCAGGTCGTTGTTGGCCGAATAGCCGCGCAGATTGATGCTGTCGCCGAAGCCGCCGCCGCCTTCGCCGGCGCCGAAGGTGATGCCCGGCACGGTCGAGAGGATGTCGCGCAGCGACAGCAGGTTCTGGGCCTCGATCACGCCTTGCGACACGACGGTGATGGTCTGGGGCGTGTCCAGCGGCTTGGCGGTGTATTTCGGCGACTCCGGCGCCGGCTTGCGGGCGTCGACCTTCACGCCCGAGACTTCGCTGACATCGGCGTCGGCAGTGGCCGGGGCTGTGGCGACCGGAGCGTCGGCTTCGGCGGCCAGGGCGGTCGGAGCGATCGCCAGGCCGGCCAGACCGGCGACGGCGGCGGCGCCGAGGGCGCGACGGGCGTGGCTGCGGACGCCGACGGCGGCCGGGGAGGAAGGCTTGCGCATGTCTTTTCGAGACCCCCGCTCGAGCCGTTGTGCGGCTCCGTTGAATTTGCGAGCGGTTCTTATCTACATCGCCATAGCCAGGCAATAAGAATGATTCTTAGGCGCAATATTTCGGAAACATTTCGAAGAAAACGCCCGCCGGTGGGAGCCGGCGGGCGCTGAATGCTCGGAAAGGGCCAGGAGGCCTCTAGGAGGAGAGGATCAGGCGCCGCGGGCGACGAACCAGCCGTTTCGGAAGCCCTGGTCGGCCTTGCCGTAGATGAAGGGCTCGCCTTCCGGGGTGGTGAAGCGGCCGCCGGCGGCGACGATCAGGGCGTGGCCCGCGGCGGTGTCCCACTCCATGGTCGGCCCGTGGCGCGGATAGATGTCGGCCGCGCCCTCGGCGATGCGGGCCAGCTTGATCGACGAGTCCATCGGCGCGCGCAGGGAAAAGCCGTACTGGTCGGCCAGGGCCGTGGCCTTGTCTTCCTTCATGGTGTGGCTGACCAGGGCCAGGGCCTCGCCCTGCGGCCAGGCGCGGACCCGCACCGGCGTCTCGGCGGCGTTCGGCCCCTCGCGCTTGACCACGCCGCCGTCGGCCGTGAACCAGACCTCGCCCGTCGCCGGGGCGCAGACCGCGCCGGCCACCGGCAGGCCGTTGTCGACCAGGCCGATATTGACGGTGAAGTTGGGGTCGCCGCGCACGAAGGCCTTGGTGCCGTCCACCGGGTCGACCAGGAAGAAGCGCGGGCCGATCTCGTCGGGCGTGCCGTATTCGCAGGCGTGCTCTTCGGAGATGGCGGGAATGTCGGGGAACTGCTCGGCCAGCAGGGCCAGGATCACCTTCTCACCGGCCCGGTCGGCCTCGGTCACCGGGCTCTCGTCGGCCTTGCGCACGACGTCCAGCTCGGTGCGCCAGAATGGCAGGATCACCTCGGCGGCGGCCTCGACGATCCGGGCCAGGTCGCGACCAATGTCGGTGGGAAGGGGCGCGGCGGTCATGCTTGTCCTCGGGGGTCGTCGCCGACGAAGTCCAGGGTCACGACGCGGGCGTCGATCGTCTGCTTGCCGGCCTCTTCGAAATTCACGGTCACGCGATGGCCGGTCACCGACTGCACCTGGCCCAGCCCCCAGTCGGGTTGGCCCGGATGGCGCACAAGGACGCCGGGTTCGAGAAAGGGATCCATCACCCGCACCTGATAGAGGCTGGCGGGGCAAAGCGTGAGAGGTTTTAGACGCTGCGACGCCTGAAAAGTCGGTGGGGCGATTTGGCGGTCCCGTTTGCCAAAGTTCCAAATCACGCCAAAGATCGGGCCATGACCGACGCAGACGCCCCCGCCTCGCCCGCGCCCGCCGCCCCGCCGCCGGCCGCGCTCGACGTCAATGGTCCGGATTTCGCCGCCCTGGTGGCCGCGCGCCTGTGTCACGACTTCATCAGCCCGGCCAGCGCCATCGTCTCGGGCCTGGACCTGCTGGAGGATCCCAGCGCCCAGGACATGCGCGAAGACGCCATGAGCCTGATCACCAGCTCGGCCCGCAAGCTGGCCGAGCTGCTGCAGTTCACCCGCGTGGCCTTCGGCGCCTCGGCCTCGGCCGAGAACTTCGATTCCCGCGAGCTGGAAAAACTCGCTCAGCAAGGCGTGTTCGCCCATGTGCGCCCTAACCTGACCTGGGACATCGCGCCGCAGTCGCTGAACAAGGCCGCCTCGCGCGCCCTGCTCAACATCGCCCAGATCGCCGCCAGCGCCCTGCCGGCCGGCGGCACGGCCACCCTGCGCGCCGTCGTCGCCGACGGCCGCACGGCCATCACCGCCGACGCCGTCGGTCCCCGCGCCCGCCTGCGTCCCGAGGTCCTGGCGGGCCTGAAGGGCGAGCCGCTGGGCGAAGGCCTGGGCGGTCCGTGGGTGCAGGCGGCCTATCTGTTCGCGGTGGTCCGCGCCGCCGGCGGCCAGATCGGCGTCGAGATCGCCGAGGAGCGGGTCAGCATCGCCGCCTGGACGCCCGCCGACTGAACCGCGGACTGAAGTCGGCGTTTTTCCCGACCGTCACCGCTCCTTAACCCGGATCGGCCACTCTCGGCGGTCTAGGATTTGGAGCGCGCCGTGAAGACCTGCCTCGTCGTCGACGACAGCCGGGTGATACGCAAGGTGGCCCGCCGTGCGTTGGAGGACATCGGCTTCGATATCGCCGAGGCCGCCGACGGCATGGAGGCGCTGGCCTGGTGTCGCGCGGCCATGCCCGACGCCGTCCTTCTCGACTGGAACATGCCGGTGATGAACGGCCTGGAATTCCTTCAGCGCCTGCGTCAGGAACCGGGCGGCGCCACGCCGGTCGTGGTGTTCTGCACCGTCGAGAACAAGGTCGAGAACATCCGCCTGGCCCTCGATCACGGCGCCGACGAATACATCATGAAGCCCTTCGACGGCGAGATCATCGCCGCCAAGTTCGCCGAGGCGGGCCTGATATGACCCCCGAGGACATGGACCTGCTGGCGGCCCTGGGCCGCACCCGCGCCGGCCTGAAGGTCGAGATCGACAAGCACTACGTGGTCGAAAGCCGCCTGGCCCCGCTGGCCCGGCGCGAGGGCTATCCCTCGATCGAGGCCCTGGTCGCGGCCCTGCGCGCCAAGCGCGAGGAGCGGCTGATCTGGGCGGTGGTCGAGGCCCTGACCGTCAACGACACGGCCTTCTTCCGCGACCGGGCCACCTTCGCCTATCTGCGCGAGACGGCGCTGCCGGAGCTGTCGCGGCGCCGCAAGGACGGCTCGGTGCGTATCTGGAGCGCGGCCTGCTCGACCGGCCAGGAGATCTATTCCCTGGCCATCGCCGCCGACGCGGCGCGCGACCTGGAGCCGGGCGTCCGCTTCGAGTTCTTCGCCTCCGACCTGTCCGAGCGCTGCCTGGAGAAGGCCCAGAGCGGCCTCTACACCCAGTTCGAGGTGCAGCGCGGCCTGCCGATCCGGCTGCTGATCGAGCATTTCGAGAACCAGGACGAGACCTGGGCGATCTCGCCCCGCATCCGCCAGGCCGTGCGCTGGCGGCGGATCAACCTGATGGCCGACCTGTCGGGGATGGGCGCCTTCGACCTGATCATGCTGCGCAACGTGCTGCCGGGCCTGGACCCGTCGGTGCGCGGCCGCGTGGTCGAAAGCCTGGCCGCCCGTCTTACCGACGACGGCTTGCTGGTGCTGGGCGAGGGCGAAAGCCTGGCCGGCGGCGCCGACGCCCTGCATCCGGTCGCGGGCCGTCCGGGCGTCTTCGCCCGCGACCCTGCCTTCCGCGCGGCGGCAGCCTAGCTAGGCGGCGGCTCGTCGGGCGATGGCCGTGGCCAGGACGTCGCGACGGCCGCGCAGCCACGATCCCAGCATTTTCCATGACGACGGCGCCGGTTCGGGCGCGTCGACCATGGCCCGCGCCAGCTTGCCGAACAGCAGCGCCGTGGCCCCCGGCGCGGCCAGGGCCGCCCGGACGTCCAGACGTTCGACCACGCGCCGCGAGATCCGCCGATAGGCGACGGCCGGCGCGGTGTCGCGCGGTTCGGGCGTGCGGCAGTCCGAAAAGTCCGGCGCCAGGCCGCAGCCGGCCGCGACGGCCTTCGACACGGTGGCCGTATAGTCGGCGTCGCGGCCCAGGCGGTCGACGTCGATGACCAGGTCGGCTTCCGGCAGGGCCTTCAGGTAGGACAGGATATAGACGGCCAGGAAGGCCGCGAACGACACCGCCGCCGGCGCGCGCTTCAGCCGCTCGCGCACCGCCGCCAGCCGTCCGGCGAAGCCGCGGCCGCGGGACTCGGGCACGCGCAGCTCGGCGCGCAGGCCGTCGGCCTCGGCGAATTCCGACATCAGCACGTACTGGCAGATCTCGAAATAGGTCGGCCGGGGCCGCTTGCGCAGGGAATAGAACGACAGCCACTGCTGCAGCGGGTCGCGGATCAGCACGATGTGGAAGCCGCCGGCCCGGCGCTTCAACCAGCCGATCTTGCCCAGGGTGCGGCAGCAGGCCAGCACGGGGACCTCGCCCTGGGCCTGGGCGTGGCCGACGAGGCCGGCGACATAGGCCTGCTGTTCGGCGTCGTCCTGTTCGGCGTCGAGCCGATAGCCGTCCAGCGCGAAACGCTCTTGATAGCCCGCGACGCCGCCGTTCGGCGCGATCAGCTCGGAGAACTCGGCCAGGTAGGGACGGTCGCCGCCCGGGTGGCGCAGCCGCGTGTGCTCGGGCGTCTCGCGGGCGATGATCTCGTGGGTCATCGTCTGCAGGTGCTCGTGCCAGGGCTCGTAATAGGCGCGCACGCCGGGCAGGGCGCGAAACCGGCTCCAGACATAGGTGCTCGAGCAGCGCCAGCCGCTGTGCACGAAGACGGGAGCCAGGGAGGGATCGTGGGGGGCGACCGGGACCATCATGGCCCACAGCGTCGCTTGCGGACTTGGCCGCCTTATCTCGCGGCGGACAGAAAGCTGGGCTGTTTCGTTTCAGCGCTGCAAAGCTTGAGGCTTGGGTGAGCGCCGCGTCCGGTTTTGGACGTCGTCGGCGTAACGCGGCGATCCGAAATGGAAAGGGACCCGCTCCAGGGTTGAAGCGGGTCCCTCATTTTCCAGTCCGGTGGGACAGGATCAGTTCTTGGCGTCCTTGGCGGTGTCGGTGACCGCCTTGCCGGCCGACGAGACGTCCTTGCCGGCGCCTTCGACGGTGTTGCAGGCGGCGACGCTGAGGCTGGCGGCCAGGGCGGCCAGGATGACGAGCTTGCGCATGGGGAGGTTCTCCACTGTTCGCCCTGTCGGGCGTCGATGATTGCCCAGAGCAAACGTGGCCGACCGGTCTAGGTTCCGGCTTGGGATTGTGGGGGCGGAAGGGCTTGCGGCGTCGGGAACACGAGCCGCACGAGCAGCCCGCCCATCGGGCTGGAATCGAACTTCACCGTGCCGCGCAGCTGGCGGGCGAAGGCTGTCATCAGGGTGCGGCCGACGCCCTCGCCGGGGCCCGTCGGGGCGCCGGGACCATCGTCGCCGATGGCCAGTTCGGCCTCTTCGCCGCGCACGAAGAAGTCGACCGTCAGCACCCCGCCCCGGTCGTGAAGGGCGTGCTTCTGGGCGTTGGTGATGGCCTCGACGGCGAACAGGGCCAGCGGGGCCAGGCGGTCGGGATCGATGACCAGGGGGTCGGCGTGGACCTCGGTGCGCACCGCGCCCGGCCCGTTGATGTCGCCGGCCAGCAGCAGGGCGGTAAGCTCCTCGAGGAATGGCCGCAGGTCGACGCGCTTGAGGTCCGGACCCTGGTAGAGGGCGCGGTAGATCTGGGCCAGGGCGGTGATCCGCTGGCGGGTGTCGTTCATCGCCGTGCGCGCCGCCGGATCGGTCAGGGCCCGCTGCTGCATGTTCAGCAGCGAGGTGATGATCTGCAGGTTGTTCTTCACCCGGTGATGGATTTCGCGCATCAGCGCGTCCTTCTCGGCCAGGCTGTCGCGCAGCGAGGCGTCGCGCTGGACGATGCCGGAGGCCATGTGGTCCAGGGCGTCGGCCAGTTCGCGGATCTCGGGCGGGGCGCGTTCGGCCTGCAGGGGGCGCACCGTGAAGCGGCCCCGGGCGTAGATCGAGGCCACGCGGCGCAGATAGACGATCCAGCGGACCACCGCGCGCTCGGTCGTCCACAGCACCGAGATCAGCGCCAGGGCGAAGGCCAGGATCGGCAGCAGCATCCGCGAGATCGGGCTCAGCGAGGCCCAGGACAGGATTCCGGGGGCCGGGGCCGACAGCACCACGAAGACGTCGTCGTCGACCAGCGGCGCGGCCGAGAACAGCCGGCGGCGGCCCTGGGCGTCCTTGCCCGACCACAGGATGGTGCGATCATCGCCCGCCCGTTCGCGCAGGTCCGGCGGCGTCGTGCTGAAGGCGTTCGGCGCGGTGGCCGAGAACACCGCGCCACGGGTGTCGGCCAGGCCGATCTCGGCGCCGTCCGGCAGGAAGCGGGTCGCGGTCTCGGGCTTGAGGCTGGAGAGGGTCAGCACCGCGGCCATGGCGCCGTCGAACACCCCTGCCGCGTCTTCGGAACGCACGGCGGTCAGCACCGAGGGCTCGCCGGCATAGACCGCGCCCGGCGTCGGGGCGACGGCCAGGTGGGCGCCGGCGGCCAGGTCGAGGAACCAGGGCCGTTGCGAGCGTTCCGGGTCGCGCGGCGTCGTGCCGGCGGCGCAGGAGACGCGGCCATAGGTGTCGAAGCGGATCAGGTTGGCGTAGCCGGGCAGGCGATCCTTCACCGCGTCGAGCCGCCGGGCGCACTCCAGACCCACCGAGCCGGGGCCCAGGGTCTGGAGCAGCACGCCGGCCGCTTCGATACGGGCGCGAGCGATCGCCGCGCTGCGCCCGGCGGCGAGCTCGAGGCTCTGCCGACGCGCGTCGTCCTCGGCCCGGAAGGCCAGGATCGATTGCAGCACGCCGAACAGCAGTACGGGCAACAGCGCCAGCGCCAGCGCGAGGCCGAGCCGGACACGGATGGTGCCGACGACCTCCGCCGCGCGGCCGGACAAGGGCTTCACCGCTGGGTGCTCAGGCGCTCCGCATCGGCCAGGATGGCGTGCATCGCGTCACCCGCGGCGCCGCCGTCGCGTTCGTAGCCTCCCGACTCGAGGATGGCCTGCAGGGCCCGGCGGGCCCGGCTGACCCGGCTCTTCACCGTGCCGACCGCGCAGCCGCAGATGTCGGCCGCTTCCTCGTAGGCGAAGCCGCCGGCCCCGACCAGGATCAGCGCTTCGCGCTGTTCGGGCGGCAGCATGGCCAGGCTCATCCGCAGCTCGTCCAGCGCCACCGGCGCTTCGGGATCGTCCACCGCCACCAGGGTCCGCTCGGCGGCTTCCTGGTCGAGCTGGCTCTGGCGCCAGGAGCGACGCTTTTCCGAATAGAACTGGTTGCGCAGGATCATGAAGGTCCAGGCCTTCATGTTCGTGCCCAGCTGGAAGCTGACCCGGGCGTCCCACGCCTTCATCATGGCGTCCTGGGCCAGGTCGTCAGCGGCCGTCGGGTCACCGGTCAGGGTGCGCGCGAAGGCCCGCAGGTGCGGGATGAGGGTGACGAGTTCCTTGCGGAACACCTCGTCACGGACCGGATCGATGGGCGACCGGCCGACTTGAGCTTCGCTCATGCTCAACGCTCTCCCGAAGGCTTTTCAGCCTTTCGCAGAATGTCGAGGAATTCGTCCGGGATCGGCTCGTTGACCACCTCGTCGAACATCTGGCGAAGCTTGACGCCGATGGCCTGCTGACGAAGCCGCGCCTCGTCCAGCGAGGCGGCTCCCTTGCGTTGATCTTCCATGGGTACGTGTTCGATCATGTCCTCGACGCCGGTTGTGCGCAGCGTCCGCCCCCTGCGGCCGAATTTATAAATGCTGGAGGTCAACGCCAGATTCCGCATCGGGTTCCATAAGCTTGAGCGTAGAGTGGCAAAAATCGAAGACCTACGGAACCGTCGTCGCGCAGGGCACGTTATGCATCCGACTGAACGGCATAGCTTTGCCGTGATGGACGGACTTTTTTGTTTCGAAGACACTCTACGGGAGGGGTCATGAGTCTTCTTGCCCGACTGGCGCCGCACCTGCCCTACGTTCGCCGATACGCCCGCGCGCTGACCGGGGACCAGACCACCGGTGACCACTATGTCCGCGTCGCGCTGGAGGCCCTGGCCGCCGGCGAGCGCTCTCTGGATGCGGCCCTGTCGCCCCGCGTGGCGCTGTACCGCGTGTTCCACGCCATCTGGCTGTCTTCGGGCGCCCAGCTCGAAGCCCGTCGCGACGATCTGTCGGACGACGCCTCGCAACGCCTGCTGCGCATCGCGCCGCGGTCGCGCCAGGCGTTCCTTCTGACCGCCCTGGAAGGCTTCACGCCGACCGAGGCCGCCCAGATTCTCGACTGCGACTTCGGCGAGGTCGAACGACTGATCGCCGACGCCCAGAGCGAGATCGACGCCGAACTGGCCACGGAAGTCCTGATCATCGAGGACGAGCCGGTCATCGCCGCCGACATCGAGGCGCTGGTGCGTGAACTGGGCCACGACGTCATCGACATCGCCGCCACCCGCGGCGAGGCCGTCGAAGCCGTCGCCCGCAAGACGCCGGGCCTGGTGCTGGCCGACATCCAGCTGGCCGACGGTTCGTCGGGCATCGACGCGGTCAAGGACATCCTGGCCCGCCTCGACGTGCCGGTGATCTTCATCACCGCCTTCCCCGAACGCCTGCTGACCGGCGAGCGTCCGGAGCCGACCTTCCTGATCACTAAGCCGTTCCAGCCGGAAACGGTGAAGGCGGCCATCGGCCAGGCGCTGTTCTTCCACCCGCGCCGCGCCCGCCAGGCCGCCTGACGGTTCTGGACGGTTCGAAACGACAAAGCCCCCGGCGAGCGATCGCCGGGGGCTTTTCATTGGGCGGTTTCCTTGCAGCCTCTGCGGGCCCTTCCCTGTCCAGCTTGGCCTAGTGGGCCGGCGCGGTCTGTTCGCCCGGAGCCTGCTTGGGCGCGGTCAACTCGGTCGTGCCCTGCTGGGCCTCGGCCGTCGTCGTGGCGCCCTTGGTGTTCTCCACCGAGGCCAGGTCGCCTGAGCGCATGCCCCAGGCCCCGAACAGGGCGATGGCCGCCAGCACGGTCGAGATCACCAGGATCCAGAAGATGTGGCGTCCATAGCGCCCCTGGCGGGCGCGCGTGGCCTTCAGGGTGGGGCTGTGGTCGGTATTGATGTCGGTCGCCATGGAGACCTCCTCGGTCTAGTTCGCGGTCCAGGCCGCGCCCCATGCCGCATCCTGCGACGCGGCGGCGCGGTCGGCGTCGAGCCGGGCGGCGGCGAAATGCTGGACGGTGCCGACCGCCAGCGCCATGCCCAGCACAGTCGCCAGGGCAAGCAGACGCGAACTCCGGGCCTGCCTTCGACGATGCTGGGTTTCGAAGACCAGTCCACCGTGCGCGGCTTGATAGGCGCGGATCATCGCATCGCTCCCCATTCGCCCGCGAAATCGCGGGGTCGGAGAAACAACGTTCCGCGCACGGTCATGTTCCGCTCGGCTACAAGCTCGCGGCGTCGAGAATCTCCGCTCGCCGGAGACGCGAAAAATTTTTTGAGATTCTCGGGAACGCCCTCAGGGGGAGGTCGTTTACTCTTTGCGGAGGCGGCGACGCCCCCCCGACTTGAGGCTGGCGAAAGCTGGCCTGTCGCCTCCGCACCCCCTCTTTCTGTCATGCCTCAGGCGGACCGGTCGACCGGCCCGCCTTTCTTCTGTCTGGGCTTCTTCAGGTCCTGGGCGGGAGTTCGAGGTCGATGCGCACGTCGGCGCGACGGCGCAGCGGCCGGGCCTCGCCGTCTTGGGTGATGGCGCCGGCGTCACCGGCCGCGCTGACCTCGAACGATACCTGCCGGAAGCCGACCTTGGCCAGGGCGCCGGTCACGGCCGCGGCGCGACGCTCGGACAAGGCCAAGTTGGCGTCGGGCGCGCCGACCGCGTCGGCCAGGCCCACCACGTGGACGTTCTTGGCCACGCAGCCCTTGGCGATGTCGGCCGCGCCGCGCAGCACCTGCCGGGCCTCGCGGGTGATGGCCGCGGAGTCGCGGTCGAAATAGATCGAGACCGAGAAGTCGTCGCAGGCGGCCGGCAGGGCCTCGATCTGCGCTCGCGACTTGGGCCATGGCCCGGTCGCGCAGCCGGTCATCGCCACCCCGATCGCCGCCGCAGCGATCCAAACGCCCGCCTTGCTCATTCGTAGCCCTCTCGCTGCACAAAACCACACCGCCCCCGCGTCCCGCCCCATGTTCCAGGAGCGCGGGCACGCGAAAGGCGGCCGACGCGCGTCGACCGCCTTCGAAATTCTGTTTCGACGTGGCCGCCTTAGCGGGGGCTGCCGTCTTCCCAGAAGTAACGACCGCTGCGCGAGTCGTAGTAGTAATACCGTCCAGCGCGCTCGTCATAGTACTGACGGCGATTGACGTTGGTGGCGCCGCAGCCGCCGTCCTCGCGGCAGCCCTTCACGGCGCCGGCGGTGCCGCCGATGGCCGCGCCGATGGCCGCGCCCGTTCCGGCGTCGCCCGCGCCGACATTGTTGCCGATCACGGCGCCGGCGAGGGCGCCCAGGGCGGCGCCGCCGGCGGCGTTGCGTTCGGTGTTGCCGGTGGCGGTGCAGGCGCTGGCGAGCAGGCCGACGCCGACCAAGGCGATCATTGTGGTTTTCATCGTGGCTCTCCGTTCGAGCGTGTCCCGGCCAGTCAAACGGAGCACGACCGCTGGAAGTTCCGGCGACCGGCCTGGCGGTCGTCAGGGGAACTGGCCGGGAACTCGCGCCAAGCGCCGCCGTTAGCTCCGGACGGCGGCCGTCATGGGCCGCGCCGAGGGGAGCCTTCATGCGCGCCGAACTGATCGCCAACGTCGCTTCGGGATCGGTGGGCCGCGACGCGCCCGAACGCGCCAAGGCGATCCTGGCCGAGCATGGCGTCGATGGCACGGTCTGCGCTCCGGCCTCCGGCGAGCTGGAGACCTGCCTGACCGAGGCCCTGGCCCGAAAGCCCGACGTGCTGTTCGTCCTGGCCGGCGACGGCACCGCCCGCGCGGCGGCCGAGATGGCCGGTCCCGACGGCCCGATGATCGCCCCGCTGCCGGGCGGCACCATGAACATGCTGCCCCGCGCCCTCTATGGCGAGCGCGCCTGGCCTCAGGCCCTGGCCGCCTGCCTGACCCACGGCGAGGAAAGGATGATCTCCGGCGGCGAGGTGGCCGGCAAGCTGTTCTTCGTCGCCGCCATCCTCGGCAGTCCCGCCCTCTGGGCCGAGGCCCGCGAGGCCGCGCGGCAGGGGAGGGCGGACCTGGCGATCATGCGCGCCCAACGCGCCCTGCGCCGGGCCTTCTCCAGCCGTTTGCGCTACGTGCTGGACGGCCGGCCCAAGGAGAAGGCCGAGGCCCTGACGCTGATGTGCCCCCTGGTCTCCACCGGCCTGGCGGCCGACGAGCGGGCTCTGGAAGCGGCGGCCCTCGACCCGACCAACGCCCTCGACATCTTCCGCCTGGGCGTCAAGACGGTCACTGGCGACTGGCGAGACGATCCGTCGGTCAGCGTCCAGCGCTGCCGCATTGGCCGAGCCTGGGCCGGCGGCCGTATACCCGCCATTCTCGACGGCGAGCCGACGCGGCTGGACGACCACGTCTCGATCCGCTTTCGGCCCAAGGCCTTCCGCGCCCTGGCCCTGAAGGACGACGCCCCGTGAGTGGGCCGGAGTCCAAGGGGACGACCTTCAAGATCGTCCAGGTTTCCGACGTCCATTTCGGCGGCGAGCATGTCGAGGCCGTCGAGGCGGCGGTCGAATGCATCCATGCCGCCCGGCCCGACCTGGTGATCGGGGCGGGCGACCTGACCAAGGACGGCGCCCAGGTCGAGTTCGACGCCGCCCGCGCCTGGTTCGCGCGCCTGCCGACGCCGCAGCTGCTGGCGCCGGGCAATCACGACACGCCGTTCAAGGGGCCACTGGAGATCGCCGAGCGGCTGACCGTGCCCTGGCGACGTTATGAGGCGCGGTTCGGCGCGCCCGACGGCTTGGCCTTCCGCGACGAGCGGGCGGCGGTGTTCACGCTGAACTCGGCGCGCGGCGCCCAGATCCGCTGGAACTGGTCGAAGGGGGCGGTCTCTCACGCCCAGACCAGGGCCGTGGCCAAGCGGTTGGCGGCCGAGCCGGCCGACCGGCTGAAGGTGGTGGTCTGCCACCACCCCCTGGTCGAGATGCTGGGCGGGCCGATGACCGCCAAGGTGCGCGGCGGCGAGGCCGCGGCCCAGGCCTTCGCCAGCGCCGGGGCCGACCTGGTGCTCACCGGGCACATCCACGCCCCGTTCGTCCACGCCTACCCCTATGCCGGCGGCTGCACCCAGGCGGTGGGCTCGGGCACCCTGTCGGTGCGCGAGCGCGGCGTGCCGCCCAGCTTCAACATCATCGAGACCGACGCGAAGGAGATGCGGATCACCGCCATGGCCTTCGAGCGGACCGGCTTCGTGGTCTGGCGCAGCTGGGCGGTGAACCGCCGGCCCAACTGCGCGCCGGCCGCCTGAAAGGATCCAGAACGCAGGAAGGGCGCGACCTTGCGATCGCGCCCTTCCGAAGGTCGGCCCTTCAAGCGGTCGTCTTAGACTTGCTCGGGGTACTTCCAGGCTTCGCCCTGGCCTTGGGCCGCGGCGTACTGGGCGTCGGCGAACGCCCAGTTGGGCAGGGCGTCGAACCAGGCTTCCAGGAAGCCCTTACGGTTGTTCTGGTGGTCGAGATAGTAGGCGTGCTCCCACACGTCGCAGACCAGCAGCGGGGTGACGCCCGGCTTGGTCATGGCGCCGTCGGCGTCGTGGGTCGAGATCAGCGACAGCTTGGCGCCTTCGGCGACCAGCCAGGCCCAGCCCGAACCGAAGTGGCCGACGCCCTCGGCGACGAACTTTTCCTTCAGGCCGGCCAGGCCGCCGAAGGTCTCGTCGATGGCCTTGGCCAGGGCTTCGCCCGGACCGGCCGTCTCGGCGCTCATGCAATCCCAGAAGAACGCGTGGTTCCAGGCCTGGGCGGCGTTGTTGAACACCTTGCCCGGGCCGGCGTCGGCGATGACGGCTTCCAGCGAGCGGGTGTCGCCTTCCGGCAGCAGGGTGTTCAGCACGTTCACATAGGCGGCGTGGTGCTTGTCGTGGTGGAAGTGCAGGGTCTCCGCCGAGATCGTCGGCTGAAGCGCCTCGTAGGCGTAGGGCAGGTCGGGCAGCTTGAACATGGTTGCTCCATGGCGAAACGCCCCCGGGAAATGGGCCGGGGGCGGTTGAAAGCTAGACACTGACGCGGAAAAAACTCAGCGCCAGAAAATCAGCGCCAAAAACTTCAGCGTCTGGGCGGTGGTTGTCTCGAAGCCATGAAGGCCTGGGCGACGGCCGCCGTGAAGGTCGGGTTCCTGAGCGCGAAGACACCGGCGGCCAGGGCCGCGCCGATCGACAGGATCGGGCGGTCCTTGACGATGTCCACGATACGCTCGGCAAAGCCATTGATTTCCGGCGGCGGCGCATGGCGCGTTCGCTTGGACTCGGCCCGGTTGGCGGCGATCAGGCCGGCCACGGCAACGATCAAGGCGGTCACCGCGGCGACCACGGCGGCCGCGCCGGCGGGGGTCAGGAACGGGGCCAGCACCGCGAACAGCGCGAAGGCGGCGGCGAATACGCTCACGGCAGCGGCCGCGGCGATCGCCGCGGCCGCTGCCAGCGTCATCAGGGTTTTTTCGAAGATCACTTGTTGTGGCTGCGGCCGCCCGCAAGCAGGAGGCCCAGGAGAACGCCGACGCCGAGACCGGCCAGGGTGGCGGTGATCGGACGTTCGCGCACGCGCTCGGAGACGTACTTCTGGGCGTCTTCCAGCTGGGCGCCGGCGGTGTCGGTGTAGGTGCGGCTCTGGGCGCGCAGGGTGTCGAAGCCTTCGAGCAGGTTCTTTTCCAGGCGCTTGGCGGCGTCGGCGAAGCTGGCCTTGGCGGCCGTGGCGGCCTCGGCGAAGCTGCGTTCGGCGTGCTCTGCGGCCACGCCGGCGGCGGCCTGCGCCTTGTCGGCTTCTTTGAGAGCAGGATTCAAGGCGTTCGCGGGCATGATCTGGTCTCCGGTTCGCGGCAGGCTTTACGGGAATGCAGCGTCAAGCTGCGCCCCGACAACGCGGAGCCCGTGCGGCCAGTTCCCATCTTAGCGTCACCGCGAAAGCTTCACCACAGAAGATCGCGTGCGAACGCCCCGATCTGGGGTGATCGCCGCTCGCGCGTGGCGGGAAGCCGGTCTATGTTCGAATCATGGCGGACGCGGATGCAGAACGAGCATCGGATCAGGAGGCCCGTAGATTACGGGCGGCGACGGCTCTGGCCGACGCGTGGAAGGACGCCGACGATCCTCGTCTTTCGCGCCTGACCCGACTGGCCGCGCGCCTGTTCGAGGCCCCGCGCGCCGCTCTGTTGCTGATCGAAGCCGACCATATCCGCCTGGCTGGCCGGGTCGGCCACGCCGCCAACAGCATTTCCCGCGAAACGCCGCTGGCCGACATCGTCCTGCGCTGCAGCCGGTCGTCCCAGCACGCCGCGGTTGCCGGAACCGCCTTCCTGGCCTGCGCCCCGCTACGCGATCCGCGCGGCCTGGTGGTCGGGGTGTTGGCGGTCGAGGACGACGCCCCGCGCGCCGATGATCCCGGCCGGCTCGATTCGCTGGCCGAACTGGCCGACCTGGCCATTGAGGAGCTGATCCGCGGCGCCGATCAGGCGCGGGCCGAGGCCGAGCGCCTGCTCGACGGCGAGCGCTTGGCCCTGGCCTTGGGCGCGGCGCGGCTCGGCGAATTCGAGTGGAACATCAAGACCGACCGCATCCGCATCAGCGAGCGCATGGCGCGGATCAGCGGCATCCCCGCCGGCGACATCCCCGCCGAAGAGGGCAAGGCGATCTGGCCCTACGTCCATCCCGAGGACCGGGAGATCACCCGCGAGGACCTGCGCGCCCAGCTGCGCGAGAGCGGCCGCTACGAGGTGGAATATCGTCGCGCGCTCAGCCCCGGCGGTCGCGAGCAGTGGAGCCGCGGCTGCGGCGTCATGGTGCTGGACGGCGAGAGCCAGCCCGACCTGCTGATCGGCGTTGTGCAGGACATCACCGACCAGCGCGAGGCCGACGAGCGGCGCGACAACCTGGTGGCCGAGCTGGACCACCGGATCAAGAACCTGCTGGCGGTGGTGCAGTCGGTCGCCGCCCAGTCGGCCCGCAAGAGCTCTTCCCTCGACGCCTTCCTCAAGACCTTCGCCGCGCGGCTGAAGTCGATGAGCTCGGCCCACGACCTGATCAGCGCCGCCCGCTGGCGCGGGGCCACCCTGGGCCGCATAGCCGCCGCCGAGCTGGGCGGCCTGGCGCCGAACCAGACCCGGTGGGACGGACCCGAGCTGTTCCTGACCCCGCGCGCGGCGGCCGCCCTGTCGCTGGCGCTGCACGAGCTGGCGGTCAACGCTGTCAAATACGGCTCGCTGTCGACCGAGGCCGGGCGGGTCGAGATCGTCTGGCGTCGCTCGCCCGATGGCGGTTTCAGCCTGGAATGGCTGGAGACCGGCGGCCCCACCACCAGCCCGCCGACCAACCGCGGCTTCGGAACGACCCTGGTCGAGGACGTGGTCGGGCGCGAGCTGGGCGGCGAGGCCAAGATCGACTACCGCCGCAGCGGCGTCTCGGCGATGATCCACGCCGCGCCGGCCGCCCTGGCCGACGGCCCCGAGCCCGAGCCGGCCGAGGTCGAGCCCGAGCGCATCGTCGAGACCATCGGCGGCGGCGACGAGAACTTCCGCGCCGGGGCCATCGCAGGCCTCAAGGTGCTGATCGTCGAGGATTCGCTGTTGCTGGCCATGGAGCTGGAGGCGGGCCTGGAGGACAGCGGCGTCCAAGTGGTCGGCTGCGCGGCCGAGCTCAGCGAGGCCCTGGCGATGCTGGAGCAGGATTTCGACGCGGCCGTGCTCGACGCCGACCTCAATGGCCAGTCGGTCGCCCCGGTGGCCGAGGTGCTGCGCAAGGAAGGCCGGCCGTTCGTGTTCGCCACCGGCTATGCCGACAAGGCCGCGCCCATGGGCTTCGACGCCCCGATCGTCCGCAAGCCCTACAATGTCCACCAGATCGCCCGGGCTTTGGCGTCGGTGACCGGGCGGGGGTGAGGCGCGAAGCGCCTACTTCCGGATCCGCATCAGGCATTCCTGCGCCACGGACGCCACCAGCCGGCCGTCGCGGCCGAACATCTGGCCGCGCACCAGGCCCCGGCCCTGCGAGGCGCTGGGGCTGTCCTGCGAGAACAGGGTCCAGTCGTTGAAGTCGAAGGGATGGTGGAACCACATGGCGTGGTCGAGGCTGGCGGCCTGCAGGCCCGGCGTCGTCCAGACCAGGCCGTGGGGGCGCAGGGCGCTTTCCATGAAAGCCATGTCGGAGGCGTAGGCGAGGGCGGCCTGCTGCATGCGGATGTCCTCGCCCAGCGGGGCGACGGCGCGCATCCACACCTGCTTTTCGCCGGACTTCTTCTCGGGCTTCACCGGGTTCTGCGGATCGATCCAGCGCAGGTCCACGGGGCGCGGGCGCTCCATGAAGGCCAGCATCTTGGGATGGATCTGGTCGCCCAGGCTGCGCAGATACTCGGCCTCGGTCGGCAGGGTCTCCGGCGCGGGGACGTTCGGCGCCTCGAACTGGTGCTCCAGCCCGACTTCCGGCGTCTGGAACGAGGCGGCCAGGTTGAAGATCTGCTCGCCGTGCTGGATGGCGGCCACCCGGCGGGTGGTGAAGGTGCCGCCGTCACGAGCCCGCTCGACCTCGTAGAGCACGGGGGCGTTCACGTCGCCCGGGCGGATGAAATAGGCGTGCAGCGAGTGGCAGACCCGGTCGGGCACGGTCTTGTAGGCCGCGGTCAGGGCCTGGGCGATGACCAGGCCGCCGAAGATGCGCGGAAAGCCGTCGTTGGGGCTGATCCCGCGGAACAGGTTCACCTCGATGGCTTCGAGGCTGAGGATGTCGGCGAGGTTCTCGGGCGTCTGCATGGTGCGCTGCGATAGGCCCCACGAAGCGTCAGGGCAAGGCTAACGCTAGGGTCAAGCTTGCGCCCCATGGTCGCGGCGCCCATCCTTGCGGCATGCCGCCGATCGTCCATCACCCCGCCTTCCGGGCAGAAATGCCGCCCGGGCACCGCTTCCCGATGGACAAGTTCTCGAAGCTGGCCAGCCTGCTGGAGGCGGAGGGCCTAGCGGGGCCGGGCGGTTTCCATCGGCCGGAGTTCGCACCGCTGGAGGTGCTGGCCCTGGCGCACACCGAAGACTACGTGCGCGGGGTGGTCGAGCTTTCCCTCCCGCCTGACGTCGTGCGCCGTATCGGCATGCCCAACAGCGACAGCGTGGCGATCCGCGCTCGCGCCGCCACCGGCGGCACCATCCTGGCCGCGCGGCTGGCGCTGGAGCATGGGGTCGCCTGCAATACCGCCGGCGGCAGCCACCATGCCGAGGCCGGCTCCGGCGCGGGCTTCTGCGTGTTCAACGATGTGGCCGTAGCGGCCCGCCTGCTGCAGGCCGAGGGCCGGGTGAGCCAGGTGCTGGTCGTCGATCTGGACGTCCACCAGGGCGACGGCACGGCGCGGATCTTCGAAGGCGATACCAGCGTCTTCACCGTCTCGATGCACGCCGAGAAGAACTTTCCGCACCGCAAGGCGGCCAGCGATCTCGACATCGAGCTGCCCGACGGGACGGGCGATGAGGCCTATCTTGCCCGCCTCGACGCGGTGCTGCCCGACCTGCTGGCGCGGGTCGCGCCCGACATCGTCTTCTTCAACGCCGGCGTCGATCCGCATGCGGACGACAAGCTGGGCCGGCTGGCCCTGACCAACGCCGGCATCGCCGCCCGCGAGGCGCGGGTGCTGGGCGCGTGCTTGGGCCGAGAGATCCCGGTCGTCGGCGTGATCGGCGGCGGCTACGACCCCGACATCGACCGTCTGGCCGACCGCCACGCCATCCTGCACCGCACGGCCGCGGCCCTGACCTCAAAAGAAAAAGGGCGGCTCGTCGCCGAGCCGCCCCTTCCTTACGCGTACTGACCTGCAGACGGCTTAGAAAGCCGTCTTGAGGCTGAGGATGGCCGAGCGCGGGGCGCCGATATAGGCGTAGGTCCGGGCGTAGCCGATGGTGTTCTGCATGGCGCTGGTCTGGGTGCCGGCCAGGTTGCCGTAGTAGAACTCGTCGAAGATGTTGTTCACGTTGAGCTGGATGTACGACTTCTTCCAGCCGTCGCCGCCGAGATCGTAGCGGATGTCGGCGTCGAACACGGTGTAGCTGTCGACCTTCTGGTCGTTGACGTCCGTCATGTAACGGTCGCCGACGAACTTGCCTTGCAGGCCGACCTGGAACTTGCCGAAGTCGTAGGTCAGACGGCCGCCGAAGGTCCACTTCGGGGTCTCGACCACCTGCTTGCCGGCGGTCGCGATGTTGGCGCAGGTCTTGGCGCTGGTCGTGCCGGTGACGATGGTGCTGCAGGTGTAGAGGTTATCCTGCAGCTGCGCGTCGGTGTAGGCCACCGAGGCGTAGGCCGTCATCTTGTCGTCGACCTTCCACTGCACCTGGCCGTCGAAGCCCTGGATCTCGACGTCGCCGACGTTGCGGTCGATGTAGGTCGAGGTGTCGTCCGGGTTCACGGTCGAGACGATGCGGTTCTGGATCGCCGTGTGGTAGATGCTGGCGCTGGCCATCACCGCCGGGATGCGGAAGCGGTAGCCCAGTTCGAAGGTCTGTCCGGTTTCCGGATCCGCATCGCCCAGGGCGCCGGTGGCGGTCAGGGCGTAGAGGTTGTCGACCTTCGGCGCCGACATCTGCTCGGAGTAGCTGGCGTAGACGGTGTGGGCATTGGCCAGCTTGTACGACAGGCCGACGTTCGGCAGCACCGCGTCATAGCTCTTCGTCGCCGAGAACGGCGAGAAGTAGGTCGTGCCGTTGACCACCACCTTCGAGGCCACCGCGCCGTCGGCCTTGGCCGCGGTCGAGGTCGGGTTCAGCGAGGTGCAGTAGGCGGTCGAAGACGAGCCGGCGAACGAGTAGCAGTACTGGTTCAGCTCGCGGTCGAGGGTCGGGGCCCGTACGCCGATGTTGGCGATCAGGCGCTCGTCCAGGAATTCGCCGCGGTATTCGACGCTGAGCTGCTTGAAGGTGGCGACCGAGGCGCGGTTGCGCTTCTGGACCACTTCGCCGTCGCCGTTCAGGATCGCGTTGCCGTAGCCGTCCTTGCCGCCGAACACGTCGCCGGGAGAGCCGTCGCTGTTGAGCAGGCTGTACTCGCCGGTCTGGCGGGTGTGGGCTTCGTCATAGGCGTATGAGATGCGCACGCGGTGGTGGTCGTTGATGTCCCACACCAGCGAGGTGTTCAGGTCGTAGCGGCGGGTGTTGGTGTTGCTGGGCGAATAGACGGTGACCGTGTCCTTGGTGTCGCCGTCGCCGTTCAGGTCGACGCCGGCCGAGGCGTCGCTCTTCAGGACGATGTTGGTCTCCGACAGGTTGGTCGCGCCGCCACCGTTGGCCAGGGTGTAGTTGAACGACGGATCGACCGTCAGCTTCAGGTTCGGCAGGATGGTGTAGCGCGACTGGCCGCGGATCGTGCCCGTGTTCGATGGGTTGATCTTGATGCCGTAGTAGTTGGTGTTGCCGCTGTTGGCGGTGTCGGTCGAGCCGGCGGTCGCCGTGCCGGCCACGTAGGTGGTCGGATAGTCGTAGTCCGCGCCATAGGTGTCGACGTCGCCGGCGTAGCTGGCCGTCGAGGTCGAGCCCAGGGTCGACGGCAGGTAGGCGCCGTAGTAGCTGGCGTTGCGGTTCTCGTTGTAGTTCAGCGACAGGGCCACGAAGTCGCCCGGCTTGACCAGGTCCTGCTCGATGCGGGCGTTGAACTGCTTCTTCTCGAGGTCGCCCGGACCCTTGAACTTGTCGTACTTCTGGTAGCTGCCCGACACCCAGGCGCGGGTGCCCAGCGGACCGAACTCGCCGGTCTGCACCAGGGCGAACACGCGGCGGTAGTTGTCGGTGCCCAGGCCGGCCTTCATAACCACGCCGGCGTCCTTGGTCGCCTTCAGGGTGGTGTAGTTGATGACGCCGGCGGTCGACGAGGCCGTCACGGAGTCGGCGTCGGTCGAGCCGGTGTTGACGTTGGCCTGCGAGATGACCTCGGGATCCATCTGCTGGTTCGAGTAGATGGCGTAGTTGCCGCCGTCGTTCAGCGGTACGCCGTCCAGCAGGAAGCCGATGTGGGCGCCGTCCTGGCCGTGCAGGCGGATCGTGCCGCCCGACGAGCCGTACGGGTCGCTGTTCGAGAACACGACGCCGGGCACCAGGTTCAGTGACTGCAGGATCGTCTGGCCGTCGGCCTGACGCGACAGGTACTCGTTGGTGATCGTGTACTTCGACTTCGGCGCCGTCTCGGCGACCATGGCGCCGTCGATGGTCTTGGGGCCGGTCGCGGCGGTGACGACGACGGCGTCGAGTTCGGTCGTCGCCGTGGATTGGGCGTAGGCGCCGGCGGCCGAGCGCAGACCGCCGAACAGCGCCGTGGTGGCCAGGCAGGCCAGCTTGGTTCTGTTCATCTCTAAGATTATCCCCTTGTCCGCAACAACTTCGGCGAGGTGCGAAGTAAATCCATGCGGAAGCAGGGTTTTTAGAGGCTGTAATTCAATGTTTGATGACGGTAATGGAGCGATTATGGGGTCAAAAATCGACGATATCGCTGCAAGAATGCTGCAAGAGCAACGTTCTGATATTTACAGAAACAAGTAAGTTTCGACT
The DNA here is from genome assembly GCF_016135805.1 of Caulobacter hibisci. Taxonomy (GTDB): domain Bacteria; phylum Pseudomonadota; class Alphaproteobacteria; order Caulobacterales; family Caulobacteraceae; genus Caulobacter; species Caulobacter hibisci. The sequence continues at coordinate 103,298 of NZ_JADWOX010000003.1, read as the reverse complement.
TCTTGGGAAGAAATTCTGTATTGAATTAAATCGCAACGCCATGCTCCGCCGGGATCGGCCGGCGGAGCTACGCGGCGGTCACTTAGAAGCTCGGCGACAGCGAGCCGGCGACGATGACGAGCGGCAGGACGGCGAGCACCAGGCTGGCCAGCGAAGCGATGGCGTTGTTGGAGAAGGTCATTGATCTGATCCCTGAGTTTCTGTTCCCCGGCGCGACGTCCGCGTCCGGTGAAAAGGGGTATAGGCCGGGCGAGGGATGAACACCCGTTACCTTTGCGTCATGACGCTGTTTTAAGAAACTATCTGGCGCGTAATGTGCATTACACGGGGTTAATGTAAGTGCTTATCGCTCAATATCGGCAAAATATTCCTTTCTGAGCCGCTGACAGCCCGGCGACGTCGTGCGCCGGGCCGCCGGGAGCGAGAAAGATCAGTCCTCGGCGCCGGTCAGCAGGAAGTGGCCGCGCAGGGCCGCGATCGGGGCCGCGCGCTGCTCCTGCCAGGCCTCGACATGGACGTTGGCGATGCGCCGCCCGACCTTCTTGATCTGGGCTCGGGCATAGGTCGTCAGCGGACGGCCCGAGCGCAGGTACTCGATGGAAACGTCGATCGTGCGCGGCTGGCGCTTGAGGGTCTCGGCGATCGATAGCTGGGCCAGGGCGGTCATCTCCATGAACGCGCCCAGCACCCCGCCGTGGATGGCCGGCAGCATCGGGTTGCCGACGATCTCGGGCGAGAACGGCAGGATGGCGGTCATCTCGTCGCCGGCCAGCTCGGCGGTCATGCCGATGAACTTCGCATACGGAATGGCGCTGATCACGGCGACCAGGCGGCTCTGGGCCTCGCTGACGTGGGCTTCGCTCATTGGCCGCCCTCCTTTTTACTGGAGCCGGGCGGCTTGAGATTGGCGCCCGCCTTCTTGCCGGCGCTGGAGTCGAGCATGAAGGCGGCCTGGGCGGCGGCCACGGGGTCTTCCGGATCGGTCTCATAGGCCACAGCCCGCACGAAGGCGACCGAGCGGGTCAGCTTGTAGCAATGGGCGCGGGCCAGGATGTCTTTCCCCGGCTCGGCCGGGCGCATGTAGTCGATGCGCAGGTCCAGGGTGGCGATCGAGGTCCAGGTGCTCATGGCCGCGTGCACCGCTTGCCCCGAAGCGTGGTCGAGCAGGGTGGTGACCACCCCGCCCGCGATCACCCCGGTCTCGGGATCGCCCACCAGTTCGGTGCGATAGGGAACCTTCAGCACCGCGACGCCGTCGCCGATGTCCAGGGTGGTGAAGCCCAGGGCCTTGGCCTGGGGGCTGCCTTCGTTCATCGCCTTGGCGATCAGGCGGTGCTGCTCGTTCAGATCCGTATCGCTCATGCCGCTCTCGTTTTCTGGGGGATAGGCTTACAGGATCGCGCGTTGTCTTATCCAGCCGTGATCAAGCCCCAGGATCTTCTCTGTCCGAAACCCGACGGGCTCTATTGCCCGGCCGGCGATTTCTACATCGACCCGGTCCGTCCCGTGGACCGGGCTGTGATCACTCATGGCCATTCCGATCACGCCCGCGCCGGCCACGGCAGCGTGGCGGCGACGCCCGAAACCCTGGCGATCATGGCCGAGCGCTACGGCGAGGACTTCGCCACTGTCAGCCGCCAGCCCGTCCCCTATGGCGAAACCATCACCCACAACGGCGTCGAGGTGACCCTCGTGCCGGCCGGACACGTGCTGGGCTCGGCCCAGGCGGTGGTGCGCTGGAAGGGGCTGACCATGGTCGTCTCGGGCGACTACAAGCGCCGCCGCGATCCGACCTGCGCGCGGTTCGAGCCCGTTCCCTGCGACGTCTTCGTCACCGAGGCGACTTTCGGCCTGCCGGTCTTCCGCCATCCCGACGACAAGGGCGAGATCGCCGCCTTGCTCAAATCGGTCGAGCAGTTTCCCGAGCGCGCCCACATCGTCGGCGCCTACGCCCTGGGCAAGGCCCAGCGGGTCATCAGCCTGCTGCGCGAGGCCGGCTGGGACAGGACGATCCACGTACACGGCGCCATGGAGCGGCTGAACCGGCTCTATCAGGCGCACGGCGTCGATCTGGGGCCGCTGGCCCCGGCCACCGTCGAGCGCGGCAAGACCGGCGACTTCGCGGGAAGCATCATCGTCGCCCCGCCCTCGGCCCTGGCCGACCGCTGGAGTCGTCGCTTTCCCGATCCCGTAGACTGCTTCGCCAGCGGCTGGATGCGGGTGCGTGCCCGCGCTCGCCAGCGCGGGGTGGAGCTGCCGCTGATCATCTCCGACCATGCCGACTGGGACGAGCTGACCGACACCCTGTCGGAGCTGCGCCCCGGCGAGGTGTGGATCACCCACGGCCGCGAGGAGGCGCTGGAGCGCTGGTGCGCCCTGGAAGGCATCCCCGCCCGCGCCCTGCGGCTGGTCGGCTATGACGAGGACGACGGGGAGTAGGGCGCGCCGGAACGCCGTGCTAGCGTCCCGCCGCTGGGAACGCGGGGGCGGTTCGACGGATGGGCAAGCGTGCGGGACGGGGCGTGGCCCTGAAGCTCGAGGCCGGCAAGGTGGTCGAGACGCTCGATCATCTGCAGGCGCGGATCGCCGAACGGTTTCCGGACTCGGGCCTCGCCAGGGTCTGCGCCCAGCTGACGGCGACGGCGCGGGAAACGGCCCGCCGCGCCCGGCGGCTGTCGCGACCCAACCTGGCGGTGGCGCTGATCGTCGCCGGGGCCGTGGCCCTGCCGGTCTGGCTGGCGATCCATATGGACTGGCTGGCCGTGGTGCGCGACCGCGACCTGCTGCGCATCGCCGACGGTCTGGAGCCGGCGGTCAATCTCACCCTGCTGTCGGCCGGCGCGGTGTGGTTCCTGCTGTCGCTGGAGGCCCGCTGGAAGCGCGCCCGGGTGCACAAGGCCCTGCACGAGCTGCGCTCCTTCGCCCACGTGGTCGACATGCACCAGCTGACCAAGGACCCGACCCTGGTGCTGGGGCCGCGCACGGCTTCCTCGCCGGCCCGCGAGATGAGCCGCTTCGAACTGGCCCGCTATCTCGACTACTGCGCCGAGATGCTGGCCCTGACCGCCAAGCTCGCCGCTCTCTATGCCGGCGAGAACGACGACCCGGCGATCGTCGCCGCCGTCAATGACATCGAGACCCTGACCTCCGACCTCGGCCGCAAGATCTGGCAGAAGATCATGATCCTGGGCCAGCTGGACGAGGGGGCTGACGTTCAGACGACCTTGAAGGTACCGCGCGCCCGGGCCACCGGCTTGCCGTCGGCGCGGACCGTGGCCTCGGCGTAGCAGAGGCTCTTGCCGGGCTTGATGAAGTCGGTGTCGAAGTCCAGCCATTGGCCCAGGCTCGGCGCGGCCAGATAGTCGACCCCCAGCGAGACGGTGACGAAGCCGTTGAAGGCCAGGCCCTCGCGGCGCATCCGCACGCCGCACGACAGGCCCATGGCGTTGTCGGCCAGGGCGGCGATCAGGCCGCCGTGCGGTCCGCCGCGCGAATTGGCGTGCGCCTCGCGCGCCTCCAGCCCCAGCACCCAGCGATCATCGCGGATGTCGGCATAGATCGGCTCCCACGGCGCGGTCAGGGGACTGGTGCGGGTATGGGGGACGAAGGGATCGGGCGGCTGGAACGTCATGGTCGTCTCCGGGGCCAGGCTCTCCATTGAAGTTAAACGCATGTTTGAATTGCGTGCAAGGTGGACCATGGCTTGAACCTGCGCCCGGGCGCGACATTCTCCTTCCATGCGCGCCTTCGCCCATCTTCTCGACCGCCTGTCGCTGACGGCCTCGCGCAACGCCAAGCTGACCTTGATCGAGGACTTCCTGCGGGGCACGGCCGATCCCGACCGCGGCTATGCCCTGGCGGCCCTGACCGGCGCCCTGTCGTTCGACGCCGCCAAGCCGGCCTTCATCCGCAAGGCGGTCGAAGCGCGGATGGACGCCCAGCTGTTCGCCTGGTCCTACGACTATGTCGGGGACTTGGCCGAGACCGTCGCCCTGGTCTGGCCCGCGCGGCCGGGCGCCAACCGAGAACCGGAGCTGTCCGAAGTGGTCGAGGCGCTGAGGACGACCTCGCGCGCCCAGGCCCGGCAGCTGATCGAGGGCTGGCTCGATGCGCTCGACGCCGACGGCCGCTGGGCGCTGCTCAAGCTGATGACCGGCGGCCTGCGGGTAGGCGTGTCCTCGCGTCTGGCCAAGCAGGCCTGCGCCAATCTGGGCGGCGTGCCGATCGGCGAGATCGAGGAGGTCTGGCACGCGATCGAACCGCCCTATGGCGACCTCTTCGCCTGGCTGGAGGGGCGATCGGAACGGCCTTCGCCCGACGCGCCCGGCCGCTTCCGCCCGGTGATGCTGGCCCAGGCGATCGACGAGGCCGTGGACTTCGCCAAGCTCGACCCCGCCGACTACGCCGCCGAATGGAAGTGGGACGGCATCCGCGTTCAGGCGGTCAGCGAGCGCGGCGAGCGGCGGCTCTACACCCGCACCGGCGACGACATCTCGGCGACCTTCCCCGACGTGCTGGAGGCCCTGGACTTCGAAGGGGCGCTGGACGGCGAGCTGCTGGTCATGCGCGACGGCGGGGTCGCCAGCTTCGGCGACCTCCAGCAGCGGCTGAACCGCAAGACCGTGGACGCCAAGATGCTGGCCGCGCATCCGGCCGGCATCCGCGCCTACGACCTGCTGCTCGACGGCGAGGCGGATCTGCGCAGCTTGCCGTTCGCCGAGCGCCGAAAGCGACTGGAGGCCTTCATCGGCCGGCTGAAGACGACGCGGATCGACCTGTCGCCGCTTCAGCCGTTCGAGACCTGGGAGGGCCTGGCCGCCTTGCGCGCCGAGCCGCCGGCCGGGGATCCCGCCATCGCCGAGGGGCTGATGCTCAAGCGCTGGGACAGCGTCTACGAGCCGGGCCGCCCCAAGGGGCCGTGGTTCAAGTGGAAGCGCGATCCCCACCTGGTCGATGCGGTGCTGATGTACGCCCAGCGCGGCCACGGCAAGCGGTCGAGCTTCTATTCCGACTACACCTTCGGAGTCTGGCGCGAGGACGAGACCGGCGATCGCAAGCTGACCCCCGTGGGCAAGGCCTATTTCGGCTTCACCGACGAGGAACTGAAGCTGATCGACAAGTTCGTCCGCGACCACACGGTCGAGCGTTTCGGGCCGGTGCGCTCGGTGCGCGCCGACCTGGAGTTTGGCTTGGTCTTCGAGGTGGCGTTTGAGGGTCTGCAGCGCTCGACCCGCCACAAGTCGGGCGTAGCCATGCGCTTTCCCCGCATCAACCGTATCCGCTGGGACAAGCCGGCCCGCGAGGCCGACGAGCTTTCGACCTTGGAGCGGATGCTGGACTGAAACTCCTCCCCCGCTTCACGGGGGAGGAGCTTGGAGCCTCAGTGCGCCAGCTCCGGCGTCCCGCCCTGGCCGCTCTGGAACAGCCGGCCCTTCTCGGTGACCAGCACGACGATCAGCCCGGCCAGGCCAAAGCCGAAGAAGCCCAGGGTCAGCGGCCCGACCGTGCCGTCGAACAGCTGGCCGATCAGGAAGCCGCCCAGGGCCCCGCCGATGGTGGTGATGAAGCCCTGGATCGAGGCCGCCGCGCCGGCGATGTGGCCCAGGGGCTCCATGGCCACGGCGCCGAAGTTCGACATGACGAGGCCAAAGCAGAACATCATCGACCCTTGCAGCAGGGCGAAGGTCCAGACCGTCTCGTGGCCGGTGTGGGCGACGATGGCGTGGATCCCGGCGAAGGCGATGAAGCCCAGCAGCGCGCCGTGCGAGACCTTGCGCATGCCCAGCCGCTCGACGATGCGGGCGTTGACCAGCGAGGCGATGGCGATGCCTCCCGCGATCCCGGCGAAGATCAGGGTGAACCACTCGCCCGCGCCCAGGGCGTCGACGAACACCTGCTGGGCGGAGTTTATGAAGCCGAACAATCCGGCCAGCACCAGGGTGGCGGCGATGGTGTAGCCGATGGCGACGCGGTTGGTCAGGGCCGTGCGGAAGGCGCCCATGATGGCCTTGGCCGAGATCGGCGTGCGGTCTTCCGGATGCAGGGTCTCGGGCAGCTTGATGGCGGTCCAGGCGATCACCGCCGCCCCGAACACGGCCATGACCCCGAAGATCCAGCGCCAGGGCGCGACCAGCACGATGGCCTGGCCGACCGAAGGGGCGATGATCGGCACGGCCAGGAAGACGATGAACGACAGCGACATCACCTGGGCCATGCGGCGGCCCGAATAGCAGTCGCGGACGATGGAGATGGTCAGCACCCGCGTGGCGGCCGCCCCGACCCCGGTCAGAGCGCGGGCGACCAGCAGCATCTCGAACGAGGTGGTCAGGGCGCAGGCCAGGCTGAACAGCACGTAGAGCGACAGGCCGGCCAGCAGCACGGGCTTGCGGCCATAGCGGTCGGCTAGCGAGCCATAGGCGATCTGGGCGACGCCGAAACCGAGCAGATAGGCGGTGATCACCCACTGGCGCTCGTTGTCGGCGGTCAGGCCCAGGCTGGCGCTGATCTGCGGCAGGGCCGGCAGCATGGAGTCGATGGCCAGGGCGTTGGTCGCCATCAGGGCCGCGATCAGGGCCACGAACTGCGCGAAGCCCATTCCCTTGTGGGGTGAGACGGCGGGCGCCGTCGGAGCGGTGGTGTCCCGGGGCATGGCGGGTGCTTTCTTTCGGCCGTGGACGCGCGAGGCGCCGGCCGGCGCGAAACGCAACGGGCGGGATATAGGCGGCGCGGCGATGCGCGCCAACCGCGTAGGCGGTTATTGCGCCATCTGGAACTGGATGCTGACCGTCTGGTCCGCCCCCACCTGCGACGCGCCTTCCTGCGATTGGCCGACGCTGGCCACCCGCAGCAGCGGCTGCGAGCCGGCCTGGCCGGCCGGGGCGTTGCGCAATGCGCCGAGCACCGGCTGGGCGCCGGTCAGGGCCTGGTGGAAAGCCGCAGAGCGCGCCAGGGCCAGGGCCGCGGCCCGCTGGCCTTCCGGCGTGAAGGCGTCGAGATTGGTCACGCTGACCACATTGACCAGGCCCAGCTTGGCCTCGCCCTGGGGGCAGGCGGCCGAAGAGGGTCCGCCATAGGCCAGGCACGGCAGGCGCTTGGCCAGGGACGTTGCGACGTCGCCGGCGATCTTGCGGCCGCCGGTCGACAGGGTGGCCGAGCCTGGCTCGAACAACTGCTCGGCCTTGAACGACAGCGTCCCGCCGGAGGTGTCGCCGGTCAGGGGCGCACCGGCGTCGCGCAGGTCAGCGTCGAGGAAGCCCATCAGGTTGCGCTGGGCGTCGATGGCGCTCGCCGTGGCGGCCTGCGTCTTGCTGGGCGGGGCGTAGGAGAAGCAGCGGCGATCGCTTCCCTCGCCGCCGACGACGGTCTCGGGCACGCACAGCACCCGGGCCTTTTCGTCGATCTCGACGGTGACGTCGCGCGGCGTCAGGGCGGTGGCGGTCTGCAGCAGCGCCGCCGTCTCGGGATGCTTGGCCTCGGTCAGGGCCTTGGTCGTCTGCCGGAACTGCAGCGCGAAGTAGCTGAGCATGATGATGAAGATGAAGATCACCCCCACCATCATATCGGTCATCGACACGTAGTAGCTTTCGCCTTCCTCAAGGTCGGGCGTGCGGCGGCGACGGCCGCGGGCCAGGACCGCCATCAGGCCGGGCTCTGGGCCGGGGTGCGCGCGGCGGCGCCGGCCAGGGCGGTCTCGATCCGCGTCAGCACGGCCAGTTGCTCCAGCATCACCTTCTCCGGCGGGGCGAAGCGGACGCAGCCGTCGAGCAGAGCGAAGAAGTGAGCTTCGAGGCTTTCGATCGCCTGGCGCCGGCGGCGGGCCACCAGACGCAGCACGATCGAGCCGAGCACGCCGGCGATCGAGGTCCAGAACTTGGTGGCGGCCACGGCCAGCAGGCCCATCAGGGCGGTCTGCATGGCGGCGCCGCCCTGGCGCTGCATGGCGTCGACCGCTTCGGTCAGGGCCGCGACGATACCCATGAAGGTGATGACCAGGCCGATGGCGACCATCAGGTTGGCCCACCATTCCAGGGTGCGGGCCGGGCCGTCGGCGTGCTCGAAGGCGTCGACGGCGTGGATCGACGAGGCCAGTCGCCCGTCGCTGGTCTCGGCAAGCTGGCCGCGATAGGCGGCCCAACCCAGTTCAAGGGTCGGATAGGCCTCGCCGCCCAGTCGTTTGTCGAGCTGCGGGAAGGCCTCGGCGAAGGCCTTTTGAAGGTCGGGGCCGCGCAGCTCCGATAGCACGTCGGCGCGTCGCCGCAGGTCGTGGCGCAATGGCGCGTACTCGAAATGGCCGGACTGGAAGATCAGGCCGATAGCCAGCGCCAGGATGGCGCCGGCCATGATCAAGGCCGCGCTGGGCGCGCTGAAGACCGAGACGACGAAGCTTGTGACCGGATCGTGCATACGGGCCTTCTGGCAGTTACGCGCGGCGCGAGCAATGCCAGAAGTTGAGGCCTAAATGAGGCGCGGCTCAGCCGTTGAAGCCGCGGATCGCCTCGATGACCACCGCCTGGTCTGCCTCGGCCAGATAGGGGTGCATCGGCAGGGCCAGCACGGTCTCGGCCTTGGCTTCGGTCACCGGCAGGCCGCCTTCGCCGCGCGGGAAGCTCGCATAGGGAGCCTGCACGTGCATCGGGACGGGATAGTAGACGGCGGTCGGCACGCCCTTGGTCTTCAGGTGGGCGGCCAGGCCGTCGCGGTTCTCGTGCTCGATGACGTACTGGGCCCAGACCGAGACGCCGCCTTCGATCACCGCCGGCGTCGCCAGCACCGCGCCCTTCAGGCCCTCGGCGTAGCGGTTGGCCACGACCTGGCGCAGGTCGATCTCTTCCTGGAACAGGGCCAGCTTCTCGATCAGGATCGCCGCCTGGATGGTGTCCAGCCGCGAGTTCATGCCGATGCGGGTGTTGAGGTACTTGGGATCGTGGTCGAAGGTCTTGCCGGCCAGGTCCGGGCCGACGGCCTTGCCGTGGACGCGGTAGCTGTCCATCAGGTCCCACAGAACCGGATCGTTTGTCAGCACCGCCCCGCCGTCGCCGTAGCAGCCCAGGGGTTTGGCCGGAAAGAAGCTGGTGGTGGCCACGTCCGCCCAGTGCAGCGGGTGCTTGCCGTCCAGGGTGCAGCCGAAGCCCTGGGCGCTATCGGAGATCAGCTTCAGGCCTTCGCGGTCGCATATGGCCTTGATGGCCGGATAGTCGGCCGGCTGGCCGAACAGGTCGACGGCGATGACCACCTTCGGCGTCAGCTCGCCCTTGGCCTTCACCCCGGCGATGGCGGCTTCCAGCTTGGCCGGATCGAGGTTGAAGGTGTCGGCCAGAACATCGACGAACACCGGCGTGGCGCCGACCCACGGCACGACTTCGGGCGTCGCGGCGAAGGTGAAGGATGGGCAGAACACCGCATCGCCCGGACCCACGCCCCAGGCCATCAGCGGCAGGGCGATGGCGTCGGTGCCGTTGGCGCAGGATAGCGCCAGCTTGGCCTGGCCGAAGGCGGCCAGCTTGGCCTCGAACTCGCGGACCTGCGGGCCCATGACATAGGCGCCGCTGTCCAGCACGGCGGCGATCGCCGCGTCGATCTTGTCGCGGATCCGGCGCTGCTGCGCGGCGAGGTCGATGAAGGGCATGCTCATGAGCGGGCTCTTAGAGGCGGGGCGGCTCGGTTTCGAGCCAATTGATGTAACCGACTGTTTCTCGGCTGTCTGTCCCAGGATCCTTCTCCCCTTGCGGGAGAAGGTGGCGGCCGAAGGCCGGCGGATGAGGGGTCTCTCAAAACCGTCAACTCGGCGCCCGGTCGAGCGGCCTTGCGCAGCTCAGAGCGCCTTCGACCCCTCACCCGGCCTCGCTGCGCGAGGCCACCCTCTCCCGCAAGGGCAGAGGGGTGTTTGGAACGAACCTTCACCGCGTTTCGTTGACCGGCCGGCGCGGGGGCGCCATCGAGAGAGCCATGACCAAGCCCAGTACCGTACCGGCAGACCTGTCCCTTCCCTCGATCGCCAACCTCAAGGCCGACGAGACCATGTTCGGCCACTTCCTCGACTGGCTGGGCAAGATCGCCGTCAACCTGGTGGTGGCCGGCATCATCCTGGTGGTCACCTTCTGGGTGGCCGGATGGGTGGCCGGCGCGGTTCGCCGGGCCCTGACCCGCGTGCATCGCACCAATCCCGACCCCACCCTGGCCAGCTTCGGCTCGTCGCTGGTGCGCTACGCCGTCGTCGCCGTCGGCCTGGTGGCGGTGCTTCAGCAGCTGGGCGTGCAGGCCACCTCGATCATCGCCGTGCTCGGCGCGGCCTCGCTGGCCATCGGCCTGGCCTTGCAGGGCGCGCTGTCGAACGTGGCGGCCGGGGTGATGATCCTGCTGTTCCGCCCGTATCGCGTCGGCGACGTCATCGAGACCGCCACCCGCCAGGGCACCGTCAAGTCGCTGGACCTGCTGTTCACCGAGATCGCCACCCCCGACAACGTCAAGGTGATGATCCCCAACAGCAAGGTGTTCGGCGACGTCATCCTCAACTACTCGACCCATCGCAACCGCCGGGCCGACGTGCTGTTCAAGGTGCCGCTGAAGACCGACCTGGTGGCCGTCTTGCAGAAGATGCGCGAGCGGGCCGAGAGCGATCCGCGGGTGCGCAAGGATCCTGCCCCGATGATCGAGGTCACCGACCTGTCGGAAGCCTACGCCCAGGCCGCGATCCGGGTGTGGACGGCCAAGGAGGACTTCGGCCCGGTCAAGACCGACCTGATGCTGGCCGCCCACCTGTGGGCCGAGGACCCGACGCGGGAGCTGCCGCCGCCGCGCAAGTCCAAGGCCCCGGACCCGTCGCCGGCCATGCCCGGCGACAAGGACCATCACCTGTTCAGGCTGAAAGCGCCGAGGAGAGGTCGGAAATCAGATCCGAGCAGTCCTCGCTCCCCACCGAAAGCCGGATGAGGGTGTCGCTGATGCCCAGCGCCTTGCGCTGATCGGCCGGGATTGAGGCGTGGGTCATGATCGCCGGATGCTCGATCAGGCTCTCGACCCCGCCCAGGCTTTCGGCCAGCGTGAACAGGCGCGTGCGCTCCAGCATCCGGCGTGCCGTGCTCTCGTCGCCCTTCAGCTCCACCGAGATGATGCCGCCGAAGCCGCCGTGCATCTGCCGGCGGGCCAGGGCGTGCTGGGAATGGCTGGCCAGACCCGGATAGATCACCCGCTCGACGTCCTTGCGGGTGGAGAGCCACTGGGCGATCTCCTGGGCGCTGTCGCAGGCCCGCTGCATGCGCAGGGCCAGGGTCTTGACGCCGCGCAGGGCCAGGAAACTGTCGAACGGGCCGAGCACGGCGCCGACGGCGTTCTGCAGGAACTTCAGCTTGTCGGCGATCTCGGCGTTGTCGCCGACCACGGCCACGCCCGCGACCACGTCGGAGTGGCCGTTCAGATACTTGGTGGCCGAGTGCATGACGATGTCGAAGCCCAGCTCCAGCGGCCGCTGGACGTAGGGGCTGGCGAAGGTGTTGTCGGCCACGGTGATCAGGCCGCGGCGCTTGGCCAGGGCTGCGATGGCCTCCAGGTCGGCCAGGCGCAGCATCGGATTGGTCGGGGTCTCCACCCAGATCATCTTGGTCTCGGGCCGGATCGCCGCCTCGATGGCCGAGACGTCGCCCATGTCGACGAAGCTGAAGGCCAGGCCGGCCGAGCGCTTGCGCACCTTGTCGAACAGCCGGAACGAGCCGCCGTAGAGGTCGTCGCTGGCGATCACGTGGGCGCCGCTGTCGAGGATCTCCAGGATCGTCGAGGCCGCCGCCAGGCCCGAGGCGAAGGCGAAGCCGGTAGTTCCGCTTTCCAGGTCGGCGATCGAGCGCTCGAAGGCGAAGCGGGTGGGATTCTGGCTGCGGCTGTACTCGAAACCCTTGTGCTCGCCGGGGCTCGACTGGACGTAGGTCGAGGTGGCGTAGATCGGCACCATCACCGCGCCGGTGCTGGGATCGGGAAACTGGCCGCCGTGGATCGTGCGGGTGGCGAAGGCCAGGCGGTTCTTGCCGGGGATGTCGGTCATGGGATCTCGACGTCAGAGGGATTTAAGGGCGTCGGCCAAGTCGCGGGCCTCGTGCAGCAAGCGTGCGATCACCCGGCGGCTTTCGAGACGGATTGTAGGCCAGGACGTAGGGAAATCCTTTCAGCCTGAACAGACGAAAGGGTGGTCGAACAAGGTCCGGCTGCTCTTGGCCGAGATAAGGATTGCGGCCCAGTGCGTCGGCGGCGGCCAGCATGGTCTCGGTCAGCCTTAGCGCCGCGCGTGGACTATCGGCGGAAATCCATTTCGAAGCGGCGAGAAGTTCACGTCTGGCCTGAGGCGCGATCGTCGCCGGCGGCATCTATTTCACAGCTTCCCTGGCGGCCGTTTCTATCGCGGCCCTCATTTCCGCCGCGACTTCGGCTGCGGTGAAACAGCCGTCGCGATCAGCCTCCGCCATCGCCTCGTCCAGCGAGTCGCTCAGCTGCTTCCGCCGTTCTTCCTGCTCTTGCAGGAGAACAAGCGCCGCCTTGATCACGGCTCCGACATCCTCGTAGCGGCCGTCGGCGACGCAATCGCGGGCGAACTGCTCAAGATCGGGCTTCAGAGTGACTTCCATGACGAGACCCTACGCTTGGACGCCAACATGACTCTGCCGGAACATTTCCGCAACGCCCTCACGCCTCGAGGCGCAGGTGGTTGAGGAGGTCGACGCGGGTGATAACGCCAAGAAACTCGTCGCCATCGACCACCAAGGCCACCTCGTCGCGGTCGAAGACGTCGGGCAGGGCCTCGACGCCCTGGTGGGCCTGAAGCGTCCGGATCTCGCGGGTCATGGCGTCGCTGACAGAGGTCTTGAAGCGAGCCCCGCGATGGTCGTCGCCGCCTTCGACGGCGGCCAGGATGTCGCTCTCGTCGAGAATGCCGACCAGCCTGCCGTGATCGACCACAGGCAACTGGCTGATGTCGCTGGAGCGCATGCGGTTGTAGGCGGTCAGCAGGGTGTCCTCCGGCCCGATGGCGATCACGCCGCCCTCGGCGTAGCGCTTGGCGATCAGGTCGCGCAGGTCGCCATGCAGTTCGCGCTGGTCGAAGCCGTGCGCGGCCAGCCACAGGTCGTTGAACATCTTGGTCAGGTACTTGGCGCCGGTGTCGCAGACGAGGGTGACCACCCGCTTGGGCTCGGTCTGCTCGCGGCAATAGCGCAGGGCCGCAGCCAGCAGGGTGCCCGAGGACGATCCGGCCAGGATCCCCTCTTTGCGCAACAGGAGGCGCGCGGTGTCGACGCTCTCGCGGTCGCTGATCGAATAGGCCTTGGAGACCAGGTCCATCTGGGCGTTGTCGGGGATGAAGTCCTCGCCGATGCCCTCGACGATCCACGAGCCGGCCTCGCCATGGGTTCCCGTCGCCACGTAGTCGCAGAGGATCGAGCCGACCGGGTCGGCCAGCACCATCTTCGTCTTGGGCGAGTGTTCGGCCATGTAGCGGCCCACGCCCGTCAGCGTGCCGCCCGAGCCGACGCCGACGACCACGGCGTCGAGGTCGCCGTCCATCTGCGCGAGGATCTCCGGACCGGTGCCGGTGTAGTGGGCGCGCGGGTTGGCCGGGTTCTCGAACTGGTTGGCGTAGATCGCGCCGGGGATCGACTGGGCCAGGGCCTGGGCCATGTCCTGGTAGTATTCGGGATGGCCCTTGCCGACGTCGCTGCGGGTCAGGCGCACGTCCACGCCCATGGCCCGCAGGTGCAGGATCTTCTCGCGCGCCATCTTGTCGGGGACGATCAGGATCAGCTTATAGCCCTTCAGCGCCGCGACCTGGGCCAGGCCCAGGCCGGTATTGCCGGCCGTGGCCTCGATGATCGTGCCGCCGGGCTTGAGGCTGCCGTCTGCCTCGGCCGCCTCGATCATCGAGCGGGCGACGCGGTCCTTGATCGAGCCGCCGGGGTTCTGGTTCTCCAGCTTGAGAAACAGGCGGCAGGGGCCGGTGTCGAGATTGCGCACCTCCAGCATCGGCGTGCGGCCGATCAGGTCGAGCGCGGAACCGGCGACCGGAGGAAGGGCGGATTTGGGGTCGTTCATGGCGCGACTCCGCGACAGGAAGAAAGGTTCTCCTGTCTAACGCTCGAAATCAGAAACGGGAACGCCGTTCTTCAAGCTTGACCTTGGGGTCAGGCCCCGGCGGCGGCCGATCGATCCGTCCGCCATTCCTGCGCGAACTTGCGGCCCACGCCTGCGTCCTCGAACACCACCTGGCGGCGCTCGCCCTCGAGCTGGGGCGCGTCGTGGATCATCACGAACGGAAAGCCGTTGCTGGCCAGGAAGCTCTGCACGAAACGCGAGAACCGCACGGCCTCCTCGGCGGAGGCCAGGCAGATGTCGACGGCGATGTCGGCGGCGGCTTTCATGGGCCACTCCACAAAGGAGGTTTCCCGACCCTAACGCACGAGTTCGCGTTTGCGAACCACCTTCGCAGTTGCAAAAATGCATGAACCCGGAAGACTCTGGTTTCGGGCGCTGAAAGGCGCGCCCGGTCTCAGAACGCGATTTCGCCGATGGAGCAGACGCCCTGATCGGTGAAGCCGTAGGCCGTCACATGTCCCGATCCGGTGGTCGACACGGCCTGCCACCCCACCATCGACGAGGTGATCTGCGGCAGGGCCTTGGGAACATCGACACGCTCGCGGCCGCCATCGCCCGCTCCGACGATCAGCCCGCCCTCGACCAGCAGGACGCGCGGAAGCGGTGTCCCGGTTCCCTTGTCCCAGCCCCAGCCCTCGATGATCGCCCCGACGGGCTGGACGGTGAAGCGCTTGGTGACGACGTCCGTTACGCCCTGGCAGTCGATCCGCTGGCGGGTGACCGCCGAGAGGCGTTTTCCCACCAGGGGCTCCGACCACGCCGGCAGCGGGGGGCGCGCCGTGGCGATCCGCGCGACGCCGCCCTCGCCGCCGCCGTCTCCGCATGCCGAAAGGGTGAGCGCCGAGAGGGCCAGCACCAGGGAAAGGCTTCTCGTCATCGCGGCAGAACTCTCTTTCGGCTTTTGGAATAGGGGATCAGAGGATCGATTGGCCCGTGCCGGCCCAGTCCTTCAGGAATTGTTCGAGACCCTTGTCGGTCAGCGGATGCTTGAACATGTCGGCCAGCACGGCCGGCGGGATGGTGACGACGTCGGCGCCGACGATCGCGGCTTCCTTGACGTGGACGGTGTTGCGCACCGACGCGGCCAGGATTTCGGTCTCGTAGCCGTAGTTGTCGTAGATCGTGCGGATGTCGCGGATGAGGTCCATGCCGTCGAAGCCGTAGTCGTCCAGGCGGCCGATGAACGGCGAGACGTAGGTCGCGCCGGCCTTGGCGGCCAGCAGGGCCTGGGTCGGCGAGAAGCACAGGGTGACGTTGGTCTTGACGCCTTCGTTGGCGAAGTGGCTGCAGGCGATCAGGCCATCGCGGGTCAGCGGCAGCTTGATGACCACGTTGGGCGCGATCTGGGCGAGCTTGCCGCCCTCGGCGATCATGGCGTCGGCGGTCGTGGCGGCGACCTCGGCGCTGACGGGACCCGGCACGAGGTCGCAGATCTCGGCGATCACCTCGAGCATCGGGCGGCCGGCCTTGGCGATCAGGGTGGGGTTGGTGGTGACGCCGTCCACCAAGCCGGTCGCGGCGAGTTCGGCGATGACC
This sequence comes from Caulobacter hibisci, assembly GCF_016135805.1. GTDB lineage: Bacteria > Pseudomonadota > Alphaproteobacteria > Caulobacterales > Caulobacteraceae > Caulobacter > Caulobacter hibisci. The sequence goes on along the minus strand of NZ_JADWOX010000003.1, from coordinate 87,635 downwards.
TTGGTGTCGGTGCTGTCGAGGAAGATCTGCATGGCTCTGCGCGGGTCTTTTCGTGAAAAGGTTGGCGGTCGGTTTAGCCCCTCGGACGCGACGGCGCCAGGATTTCGCACGGTTCAGAGGTCAAGGCCCTGAGCCAAAATCGCGTCGGTCGCGCGCGCCACGGCCGGCGCCCACGGTTCTGATCGCCAGCCGAACACCGCCGCGAGCTTGCCGTTGTCGAGGGCGCCGTTCAGCGGCCGGCCGGCGGGTTCGGGGAAGTCCTTCTTGGCGATCGGCAGCAGCCGCGCCCGGGTTTGCGGGTCGCGCGCCAGGGCGGCGGCGGCCATGTCGTGGCGCGAGGTCGCCGCGCCGTTGTTGAAGTGGAAGAGGCCGCAGGCCGGGTCGCCGGCCTCGGCGGCGGTCCAGCGCGGCGCGGCGGCCAGGACGAAGGCGGCCAGGGCCTCGGCGTCTGTCGGACAGCCGTACTGGTCTGCCACCACATGCAGCGTCTCGCGCGTGCGTCCCAGGTTCAGCATGGCGCGCAGGAAGTTGCGGCCGTAGGGCGAGAACACCCAGGAGATCCGCAGAACCACGCCCATCTCCCAGGCCAGGACCGCCGTCTCGCCGTCCAGCTTCGTGGCGCCATAGACCGACAGGGGATGAGGCGCGTCGTCTTCGCGATAGGGGCGGTCGAGCGCTCCGTCGAAAACGCAGTCGGTGCTCAGGTGCACTAGCGGCAGGCCGCGCGCGGCGCACGCCCGCGCCATCGCCGCCGGCGCCAGGGCGTTGGCGGCCCGGGCGGCTTCCGGCTCGGCCTCGGCCTTGTCCACCAGGGTGAAGCCGGCGCAGTTCAGCACGAGGTCGCAGTCGGCGGCGGCGATCGCCGCCTCGACGGCGGCCAGGTCTTGCAGATCGACGTCCTGGCGCGACAGGGCCGTCAGGGCGACGCGGCCCGGGGCAGAACTGGCGGCGGCCGCAACCATCGCCTGGGCCACTTGGCCGGTGACGCCGAACTGCAGGATTCGGGTCATGTCGGGAAGCGCGGACCCAGCTTGGCCTTCATGAAGTCCAGCAGGTCGCCGCCGGGGAACAGGAAGCCCTCCATGCCGGCCCGCCGCGCGGCCTCGACGTCGCTGTCGTTGTCGCCCACCAGCACGCAGTCGGCCGGGTCCAGGCCGGCCTCGGTCAGGCCGCGCAGGATCATGCCGGGATTGGGCTTGCGGTCGGGATGGTCGTCGCAGCGATAGGCCTCGACCACGGCGTCGTGGTGGAACGGGCAGTGATAGAAGGCGGCGATCGTGCCGCCCGTCGTCGCCAGCTGCGCCTGCATGTGGGCGTGCAGGGCGTGGACCGCGTCCTCGCCGTAATAGCCGCGCGCCACGCCCGACTGGTTGGTCACCACGATGCAGCGCACGCCCGCGGTGGTCAGGGCCGAGATGAGCTCCCGGGCGCCGGTGACCCATTCCAGGCCGGCGGCGTCGTGGACATAGCCGTGATCGACGTTGAGCACGCCGTCGCGATCGAAAAAGACGGCCTTCAGTGGTCTCGGATCAAGCATCGGATCACGCCATTACGCGACGGCCCGGCCTGTCACAAGCCGAGGGTTGCGCCGGGCGGGGCGGCCGCTAGAAACGCTCCATCCCATTGGAGAACCGCATGACCGCTCCGGCCCGCATTGTCCGCCTTCGCGACCAGCTCAAGGCCTGGGCGCTGAGCGACGCCTTCCCCCTGTGGTGGACGGTCGGGGCCGACCAGAAGAACGGCGGCTTCTTCGAGAAGATCGCGCTGGACGGCGCGCCGGTCGAGGCGCCGCGCCGCGCCCGGGTGCAGCCGCGTCAGATCTATTCATTCGCCGCCGCCGGCGTGCTCGGCTGGGACGGCCCCTGGCGCGAGGCCCTGGCCCACGGCCTGGAATTCTACCTGCAGCGCTATCGCCGGCCGGACGGCTTCTTCCGCACCCTGGTGGCCTCGGACGGTTCGCCGCTCGACGACAAGGTCGACCTCTACGACCAGGCTTTCGGCCTGTTCGGCCTGGCCATGGCCAGCCAGGCCCTGCCCGAGCGCGAGGACCTGCCGCGCATCGCCGTCGAACTGCGCGAGGCCCTGCGGGCGACGCTGAAGCATCCGGTCGCGGGCTTCGAGGAAAGCGTTCCGCGCACCCTGCCGCTGCTGTCCAACCCCCACATGCACATGTTCGAGGCCAGCCTGGCCTGGGTCGAGGCCGGCGGCGATGCGGGCTGGCGGGCCATGGCGGACGAGATCGCCGAACTGGCCCTGGCCAAGTTCATCGATCCCAAGAGCGGGGGCCTGCGCGAATATTATGACGGCGACTGGAATCCGGCCGCGGGTGTGGCCGGCCGCATCATCGAGCCGGGCCACCAGTTCGAATGGGCTTGGCTGCTGCTGCGCTGGGGCGCGCTGGCCGGCCGTGAGGACGCGCGCGCGGCCGCCATTCGGATGATCGAGATCGGCAAGGGGCCGGGCGTTGATCCCGCGCGGGGCGTGGCGATCTTCTCCTTGCTGGACGACATGAGCGTCCACGACGACGTCGCCAGGCTGTGGGCGCAGACCGAATGGATCAAGGCCGGCGCGCTCGCGGCGCAGGTGACGGGCGACGACGCCTACTTCGAAACGGCCGCCGACGGCGCAGAAGCGCTTCTGAAGTATCTCGACGTCGATCCGCCGGGCCTGTGGCGGGACAAGCTGGCGGCCGACGGAACCTTTGTGGACGAGCCCGCGCCCGCCAGCTCGTTCTACCACATCGTCTGCGCGATCCTGGAGCTGGATCGCGCCGTTACGAAAAGGTGGTGACGAGAAGCGTCGAGGGCTCCTGCGCCGACAGTGTCTTCGAGGCCGTCAGGGCGATGAAGTCGCCCTGACCTAGCTCGCCGCCTTCCGACGTCAGGCGGCCGCTCAGCACCTGAATCTGTCCGCGGCTGACCTCGATGCTGGCGCCCGCCGTGAAGCGCCAGAGCTCGACTTTATTTTCCGCCGACCGCGACAGCGTGCGCCGCTCCACGCCGCCGGCTTCCGAAACCGGGTGGCGCTGGGCCAGATCGCGGCCGTTGGCCTTCAGGTGATCGACCAGGGTCTTGACCGCCTGGGCGTCGTCGCGTCGGCAAACCAGCACGGCGTCGGGCTCGGCCACGATCATCAGGTCCGACACGCCGATGGCGCCGATGAACGGCGCGGTCGAGCGCGCCAGCACGCCGCGGCAGTTGATGAGGGTCACGTCGCCCTGAGCGGCGTTGCCGTGACCATCTTGCGGCGAGGCGCCCCAGATGGCGTCCCAGGCGCCCAGGTCGGACCAGCTGAAGATCGCCGGCACCACGGCCGCTAGCTGGGTGCGTTCCATGACGGCGTAGTCGAGCGACTTCTTGGCGGCCTGGGCGAAGCTCTCCGCGTCCAGCTGCAGATAGGCGCCGGCGTCCTGCGCCTTGGCGACCGTCGCGCGCGCGGCGTCGGCGATGCTGGGCTCGAAGGCTTCCAGTTCCGACAGCATGGTCGAGGCCTTGAAGGCGAAATTGCCGCTGTTCCAGAGATAACCGTCGGCCACGTAGGTCTTGGCCAGCTCCAGGTCCGGCTTCTCGACGAAGGCGGCGACCTTGAACACGCCTTCGGCGTCGATGGCGGCGCCGGGCCGGATGTAGCCGAAGCCAGTCGCCGGGCCGGAGGGGCGAACCCCGAAAGTCACGATGAAGCCCTTGGCGGCGGCCTGGGCGGCGAGGCGCGCGGCGTCCCTGAACAGCTCCACCTCGCCAATATGGTGGTCGGCGGCGAGCATCAGCGCGACCGCATCGGGATCGACGGCTTCGATATAGGCGGCGGCGGCGGCGACGGCCGGGGCCGAGTCCCGGGCTTCGGGTTCCACCAGTATGACGATCGGGACGTCGATCTCACGCGCCTGCTCGCGGACGAACTCGATCATCGATGCGCCGGTGACGATGATGATCTGCTGCTCGGTGGCGAGGTCGGCGACCCGCAGCAGGGTTTCCTGAAAGCTCGAATAGCGTCCGAGAAGCTTCAGAAACTGCTTGGGACGGTCGAGGCGCGAGGCGGGCCAGAGGCGGGTGCCCGAGCCGCCGCAAAGAATAACCGGAAAAAGCTTCGCCACTTGGTTCTCTCGTCTGCGTCACGCGCCTGTTCGCCCCGCCCGCAGCAATCGTCCGGGTTCGGTTCACAGGCTTTAGATACACAAAGTTCAGGGTGCGCTTCTCAGGCCAAGCCGCTCATACTTTCACTCGATCCCCCATCAGACGTCGGAAAGTCGATCGATAGGTCAACTATCCCCAACTATCCTATGAGCGTCTTTGGGCGCATTTCGAGGTTGCAGTCAACCGCGCACCGCCACTTCAATAAACAATGGCGACGAGTTGATCTCGCGGGTCAAGATCAGGTCGGCGTGTTGGCGGTGAGCTCGGCCAGCCAGACCCCGGCGGACGCGTCCGAAGGCATGCGCCAGTCGCCGCGCGGGGACAGCGCCCCGCCCGACGAGATCTTGGGCCCATTGGGCACGGCCGAACGCTTGAACTGGTTAGCGAAGAAGCGCTTGAGAAACAGTTCCAGCCACTTGCGGATCTCGGCCAGGTCGTAGGCGCGCCGGCCGCTGTCGGGCAGGCCGGCGGGCCAGGCCCCTTCGGCCGCGTCGCGCCAGGCGCTCCAGGCCAGGAAGGCGATCTTGGAAGGGGGCATGCCGTAGCGGCTGAAATAGTAGAGGTTGAAGTCCTGCAGGGCGTAGGGACCCACGAAGCTTTCGGTGGCCTGGGTCTGCTCACCCGGCACCAGTTCGGGCGAGATCTCGGTGGCCAGGATGTCGTCGAGGAGGGCGGTGGTGGCCGCGTCGACGTCGCCCGAATGGGCCACGAAGCGGATCAGGTGCTGGATCAGCGTCTTGGGCGCCCCGCAATTGGGGTTGTAGTGGCTCATGTGGTCGCCGACGCCGTAGGTGCACCAGCCCAGGGCCAGCTCCGAAAGGTCGCCCGTGCCCACGACCAGCGCGCCGTTGTGGTTGGCCAGGCGGAACAGATAGTCGGTGCGCAGCCCCGCCTGCACGTTCTCGAAGGTGACGTCGTAGACCGGTTCGCCGCGCCCGAACGGGTGGCCCAGGTCCTTGAGCATCTGGGTCGCGGCGGGACGGATGTCGAGCTCGGCCGCGGTGGTTCCGATGGCGCGCATCAGGCTCCAGGCGTTGTCCTTGGTGCGATCCGAGGTGGCGAAGCCGGGCAGGGTGTAGGCCAGGATGTTGGCGCGCGGCAGGCCGAGCTGATCCATGGCCTTGGCCGCCACCAGGAGGGCCTGGGTGGAGTCGAGGCCGCCCGAGATGCCGATGACCAGCTTCCTGAGGCCCGAGGCCTCGAGGCGCCGGGCCAGGCCCTGGACCTGGATGTTGTGGGCCTCGTAGCAGTTCTCGCGCAGTTTGGCCGGGTCCGACGGCGTGAACGGAAAGCGCTCGACCGCCCGAGCCAGGGCCAGGTCGCCGGGCGGGGGCGAGAAGTCGAACGGGACGATGCGGAACGGAACCACCGGCGGGGCCAGCATCATGGCGTCGCCGAAGCTGCCCACGCGCATGCGCTCCTGGCGGATACGCGCGACGTCCACGTCGGCGAAGGTCCAGGTCGGGCCGGTCGAAAACCGCTCGGTCTCGGCCAGCAGGGCCCCCATCTCGTGGATGTCGAGGTGGCCGTCCCAGGCGACGTCGGTCGAGCTCTCGCCCGCCCCGGCGGCGGAATAGACATAGGCCGCGATCGCCCGGGCCGACTGGCTGGCGCACAGCAGGCGGCGGGTCTCGGACTTGCCGATGGTGATGTTGCTGGCCGACAGGTTCAGCAGGATCTCGGCCCCGGCCAGGGCCTGGGCGGTGCTGGGCGGGGTAGGCGTCCAGACGTCTTCGCAGATCTCGACGCCGATCGTGAAAGGCGCTTCGCCGCCAGCCCTGAACAGAATGTCGGTCCCGAACGGCGCGTCCTGGCCGGCGAGACGCAGGGTCTTGCCCGTCACGCCGGTCCCGGGCGTGAACCAGCGGCGCTCGTAGAATTCGCGGTAGTTGGGCAGGAAGCTCTTGGGCACGACCCCCAGCACGCGCCCGCCCTGGATCGCCACGGCGGTGTTGTAGAGTCGGCCCGCATCGCGCAGCGGCGCCCCGACCACGAACAGCGGCGAGAGTTTCTCGCTCTCCTCGGCCAGGGTCGCGATCGCCGCCTCTGCGGCGTCCAGCAGCACATCCTGCTGCAGCAGGTCGTCGATCGAATAGCCGGTCAGGCCCAGCTCGGGGAACACCAGCGTGGCCACGCCCTGGTCGTGGGCCTGGCGAACGAGGTCGAGCACGCTCTGCGCATTCACGGCCGGATCGGCCAGCTTGACCTTCGGAACGGCGGCGGCCACGCGGACGAAACCGTGGCGATAGGGCGAGAAAAACGACGGGCTACCCAAGAGACCGACCTTTCCGGGTTATGCTAAAAATGAGCATAAGTCTTTGCCTTGCTATAACCGGTCCGTCGGCCGTTGCATAGCGGCCGCACCGTGAAGCGTTACGCCCCGGTTGCTTGACCCTGAGGTCCCCACATGTCACGTGCGGGCCGCGCAGGCGCCCCCGCCGTCCACAGACATATAAAGCCGAAGAGCCAGAGCCCCATGCCCGTCTCGCCGATCAAGATGGCCGACGCCATCCGCGTCCTTTCCATGGAAGCCGTGCACAAGGCCAAGTCGGGTCACCAAGGCATGCCGATGGGCATGGCCGACGTCGCCACGGTGCTGTTCAGCAAGTTCCTGAAGTTCGACGCCAGCAAGCCCGACTGGGCCGACCGCGACCGCTTCGTGCTGTCGGCCGGCCACGGCTCGATGCTGCTCTACAGCCTGCTTCACCTGACCGGCTACAAGGCCGTGACGATGAAGGAGATCGAGAACTTCCGTCAGTGGGGCTCGCTGACCCCGGGCCACCCCGAGGTGCACCACACCCCGGGCGTGGAGACCACCACCGGCCCGCTCGGCCAGGGCCTGGCCACCTCGGTCGGCATGGCGATGGCCGAAGCCCACTTGGCCTCGCGCTTCGGCGCCGACCTCGTCGATCACCGCACCTGGGTGATCGCCGGCGACGGCTGCCTGATGGAAGGCGTCAGCCATGAGGCCATCAGCCTGGCCGGTCGCCTGAAGCTGTCGAAGCTGACCGTGCTGTTCGACGACAACAACACCACCATTGACGGTGTGGCCACCATCGCCGAGACCGGCGATCAGGTCGCCCGCTTCAAGGCCGCCGGCTGGGCCGTGAAGGTCGTCGATGGCCACGACCACGGCAAGATCGCCGCCGCCCTGCGCTGGGCGACCAAGCAGGACCGCCCGACCATGATCGCGTGCAAGACGCTGATCTCGAAGGGCGCCGGCCCGAAGGAAGGCGACCCCCACAGCCACGGCTACACCCTGTTCGACAGCGAGATCGTCGCCTCGCGCGCCGCCATGGGCTGGGACGCCGCGCCGTTCACCGTGCCGGACGACATCGCCAAGGCCTGGAAGAGCGTCGGCCGCCGCGGCGCCCGCGTCCGCAAGGCCTGGGAAGCCGCCGTCGCCGCGTCGGACAAGGGCGCCGAACTGACCCGCGCCATGAAGGGCCAGCTGCCCGCCGGCGCCTTCGAGAAGCTTGAGGCCCACATCGCCTCGGCCGTCGAGAACAAGCCGGTCAACGCCACCCGCGTCCACTCGGGCTCGGCCCTGGACAACCTGATCCCGTCGATCCCGGAAATGATCGGCGGCTCGGCCGACCTGACGGGCTCGAACAACACCCTGGTCAAGGGCATGGGCGCCTATGACGCGCCCGACTACGCCGGCCGCTACGTCCACTACGGCGTGCGCGAGTTCGGCATGGCCGCGGCCATGAACGGCATGGCCCTGCACGGCGGCGTGATCCCCTATTCGGGCACCTTCCTGGCCTTCGCCGACTACAGCCGCGCGGCGATCCGCCTGGGCGCGCTGATGGGCGCCAAGGTCGTGCACGTCATGACCCACGACTCCATCGGCCTGGGCGAGGACGGCCCGACCCACCAGCCGGTCGAGCACGTGGCCTCCCTGCGCGCCATCCCCAACCTCCTGGTCTTCCGCCCGGCCGACGCGGTGGAAGCCGCCGAGGCCTGGCAGGTGGCCCTGCAGCAGAACACCACCCCGTCGGTGATGTGCCTGTCGCGCCAGAAGACCCCGCACGTGCGCACCAGCGCCGGCGAGAACCAGGTCGCCAAGGGCGCCTATGAGCTGATCGCCGCCGACGGCGAGGCCGCTGTGACGATCTTCGCCACCGGCACCGAGGTCGGCCTGGCCGTCGCCGCCCGCGAGATCCTGCAGTCGCAAGGCAAGCCGACCCGCGTGGTCTCGGTTCCGTGCTGGGAGCTGTTCGACCAGCAGCCGGCCGCGTACCGCAAGGCGACCATCGGTTCGGCTCCGGTGCGCGTGGCCGTCGAGGCCGGCATCCGCCAGGGCTGGGAGCGCTTCATCGGCGAGGACGGCAAGTTCGTCGGCATGACGGGCTTCGGCGCCTCGGCTCCGTTCGAGCGCCTCTACAAGGAGTTCGGCATCACCGCCGAAGCCGTGGCCCAGGCCGCGGGCTGATCGCCAGGGGATCACGCGTCTGTTGCGCGTATCCCGCCTGATCGCACGCCCGCCCCTCGCTACACGCGCGTAGCGCGGGGCGGGCGCCGCCGCGAACCGTTGAAAAGGCTATAGGGTTGAAGTTCCGATGCGATGGAAAGCGTGGTTGGGCTTCCTGAGGAAGAGGAACTCGGCGAGCGTCGGCGCGATGGACGCCGCGCCCGCCGGGAGCCCGGTCCCGCCTTTGCCGACGGACATAGCGTTCCGCCGGCCGAGACCGGAGGATGAAGAGCCGCTGACGGCCTCCGGCCTCGCCGATCTGCTCGCCGACCTTTCGGAAAGCGATCCCTACTTCCACCGTCGAAACAACCACGACCGCATGCAGCGGTTGGCGCGGCGCGCCTCCCACCGCCTGGGCCGCGCGTTCGAGGCCGAGTGGGGCTTGGCGCACGAGACGATCGCCGACGCCCTCTATTTTCCCGTCTGGACGCAGCTGTGCGCCATCGTCCCGCTGCGACGACTGGCGCGCCGGTTCGCGGGCGGCGACGTCGTTCTGATCGCGGCGCCGTCCGGCGACGTTGCGCTGTTCGACTACTGGCGTGAAAATCAGGCCCTGCCGCTCGTATTCGCCCAGGAACTGCGGCGGCGCGGCGTGTCCGTCATACTGATCGGCGATACGGCGCGGGCGCTGCGGCTGACTTGCGCGCCGCCAGCGCTGTGGGCCCTCGACGGTCCCGGCCCGTCGGACGCCGTGCTGGGCCCCGAAACCGTCCGCCAGATCCCCGACGATCTGCGCAATCGGGCCGGCCTGCTGCTTTACGACCCCAGGTTCTGGCCCGCCGACTCCGGTCGCGCCGAGATCGAGGCCGAGCCCTGCTCGATCAACATCGCGCAAGTGGAGGGTGTCGACGGCGCGCGGACCGTGGACCTGGGCCGCGATCTTTCGCGCCGATGCCTGGACGAGATGCTGGGCGTCTCGCTTCGCGCAATCGCGGCGAGGATCCGGGAGATCTTCGCCGCGCGCGACGTGCGCGAGCTTCACGTCTCTGATGTTCTGACGCCGGTTTCCTGCCTGCTGGCCGCGGAGGCGCGGGCGCGGGGCGGCGTCATCCACCTCTGGCCCCACTCCGCCAACCCGGTCGGCGTCAAGGCGCGCAATCCCGAAGGCGTCCGCGCCATCAGCACGGTGCTGCGGGCCGGCGGCGAGCAATGGCGGACCAGGTTCCCCGAAGCAGCGATCCATGTCCGGTCGGACGTCATGTTGCCCCCCGGGCCAGGCGGCCCGCCTGCCCCGGCCCCCGATCGCCTGACGATCGTGCTGTTCGGCGGGGCGCGGTTCCATGTGGCCTATCCGGTCTTTCGGATACGGCGGCACGAGGAAACCTTGCGGACGCTCGTGCAGGGACTGCTGGCCATCGAGCCGCCGCCCAGGGTGATCTTCAAGCCCAAGGGCTTCTGGTGCTCGGCGGAGTGGTTCCGGGGCGTAGCCGGCGACGGCGCCGAGATCCTGGATCTGAACGCGATGGCCCTGGCGGCTCCGAACACCCTGTTCGTCTCGGTCGACCATGGCTCCAGCGCGCTGATCGAAGGCATCCGCCTTGGCGTTCCCGGCCTGATCGTGCGGGGGCAGGATGTGGAGGACTACACCCTGCTGGGCGGGTCTCCAGCGCCGCATCTCGACGTCGCGGCCGCCTGCGCCCTCGTGGCGATGCTGGGCGACGCCGCCGTGGTCGCGGGGCTCGTAGGACCTCAGGTCGCCTGGCTCGACGAGGAAACCCGGGACTGGCCGGACTGAGGTCTCGCCGGGAGCGGTTCGGCGGCGGTCAGTCGACGATCTCCACCGCGTCGAAGGCGATGGCCACGCTCTGGCCCAGGAGGCCGTCGCGCTCGGCCTGCGACCAACGGGCGGTCGTGCGGTCGAAGCCGATCGCGCGGGCGCGCAGGGCCATCAGATCGGCCAGGGCGAACCCCGGCGCGGTCTCCACGATCACCCGCGCGGCGTGGCCCGGCGGTGCGATCTCGACGTCGTCGCGCACGAACACGCCGCTCGCCGCCACGTAGATCACCGCGTGATCCGGCGCCGCCGAGGCGGACGATAGGGTTTCGCGCACCCAGATCTCGGGCGCTTGCGGCGCGGGTGGGGTGTGCAGGCGCCCGCGCAGGCGTTCGAGCAGGACGACGGGGTGATACTTGATGGTCGCCGGCATGGCGTCGAGGCTGAGCGCCGTCTCGATCACGCCGACCCGGGCGAACCAGCGCATGAAGCGCAGGCGGCCGCGCAGCGTCCGCAGGGGGAAGGCGGCCTGCAGGTCGTCGCGCTGCTTCCACAGGGCGGTCGGCAGGGCGGGCAGCCGGGTCGCTTCGTCGATCAGCCCCCAGGCCTGGCGTTGCGCCGCGAGCGCCGGACCGACCGGCCAGCCGGCGCGCCATGACAGGTCGAACAGCGCCTTGACGTCAAAGCGCCGCTCCTGGGCGGGCAGGCCATAGACCAGGATCGCCGCCTCGCGGGCGAGGCCTTCGCGCGTCGGATCCAGAGTTTCGGCCAGGGGCGCGGGAAGCAGGCGCGGCGGGAAGCGGCGGCCGGCCGACTCGGGGCCCAGGCACCAGGCCATGAAGCGCGCGTCGGGGCTTTCGAAGCGGGCGCGCAGATCCGGTCGGCCTAGCCAGAAGGCGCGTAGCGCTGCGCCAGCGCCCGACGGGTCGGACGCCGAGGAGGTCAGGACGGCGTCGAGACGCGCGGAGCCGGCGAGGCCGGCGGGATCCGCCAGCATCAGCGTCTCCTGGGGCGGCTCGGCCCGCGCTTGGCCCGAGACCGCGCGCAGGGCCAGGCGATCCTGGCTGGCGCGAATGTCCTCCGGCGCCGAGGCCAGCCGCGCCTGGATACGCGCCGGATCCGAACCCGCGCCGCTTTCGCGCAGCCAGGTTCCCGCCAGGCGCGACACCTGAACCGACCGCGTATGGGGGTCGAGGCCCTCGAACCACCGGGCGTCGTGTCGCGCGGGCAGGCCGAGCGGCTCGCCTCGCCGCGCCGCATCGAGCGCGGTCCGCCTCTGCCGCGTGGTCGCCGCCGCGCCGTTCGCCCAAAAGCCGTGGCCGTAGGCGATCCGCCGGCTGTCGAGGTGGCCGTGCCGGACCAGGATGGCCGCATAGTGCTCCAAGAGCGCGCGCAGGGCCGGATGGCTCTCGGCGTCGATGCGGTCCTGATAGCGGCTCAGGCGCGTGGGGCGTGCGGGATCGAACCCGGAGAAATGGAAGAAGGTCAGCGGGCGTCCGTCGACCGTCCAGCCGTCCGGCGTCTGCGCGAGCTGGCGAGAGGGCAGGTTCCAGTAGGCGAGATTGAGGTCCGGCTGCCGCAGGATCGTGAAGGAATCGACCATGCCGGGCGCGAGGTCCATCCAGCGCTGATCGGTGAACAGGCCAGCGGCGAAATCGACGCGGCAGTCGAAGCGGCAGCGCGCGGCCCACCAGTCCATCAGCGCCAACGTGTCGGCGCTGGGACGGGCGCCTAGGAAGCCCAGATTGAACGATCCGGACTGGAGTATCGCCTGGTCATCGGGGGAGAACCCCTCGTCGAGCGGTCGCGTCAGGTGCGGGGTCAAGGCCAGGGAGGTGTGCGCCAGGGCTTCGCGCACCTCGGTGAGCGGCGCCAGCAGCAGGATGTCCGGATCGAGATAGACCACGCTCTTCGCGCCGGGCCGGCTCAGCAGCGCCTTGAAGACGAACGGCTTGACCGACGTGTTGAATTCCAGGGCGTCGTAGTAGAGCGCCATGTCGGGCGTGACGCCGGGAACGGACCAGACGTCGATCAACTCGGCGTCCGCCTCGACCTTCACCGCCTCGCCTCCGGGGGGCGCATCGGTGACGACCACGACACGGCGCACCGCCGGATCGGCGGCCGCGACGCTTTCCATCAGGGCCCGGGCCATGGCGGCGTAGTTGCGGGAGACGATCGTGAAGACGGTATGCATGGACCGGGAACTCGACTCTCGAAGGGCGGCGGTTGGCGATGCGGGGCGATCCGACGCCCGCCCGCGATCCCTTCTGCCGTGATCACCACCGATTTGTGAAGATCGCGCGAAAGTCGCGTTTGCGCGCACGCTGGCCTTGCATTGTCTCAGAGGTGACCGTCTAGTGAGGCTTACCGGCGTCGCTAGGCGTTTCTCCAGCGCGCTTTCTAGGAGCGCTTTTGCAGGCTTCAGAGGGGATTGGATGGCCGTCGTAAAGCTTAATGACCGTGATGTTCTCGAGCCCGATTTTTCTCTGAACCACAGTAACCTCAGTAATACGAACCGCGTGACCACCGGCGCCTACGGCGAAGGCGCGATGTATTATTGCGACTCCGGCGACAACAGCGGCACGCGCATGGAGTGGGTGGTCGAAGCGCCGCCCGGCGAGTACGACCTGTGGCTGGAATACGCCGCCCTCGAAGCACGCCCGCTGACGGTGCTGGTCGACGGGGCCGCGGTGATCGCCAACGCCGCCATCGAATCCACCGGCGGCTGGTGGAGTCAGCACCAGACGCCGAGGTATCAGGGGCGCGTCCTGCTGAGCGGGCGCCAGAGCACCATCGCCCTACAGGCCCCCGGGGCCATCCCGCACGTCCGGTCGGTGTTCCTGTGCGCCGCCGGCGACAAGCCCCAGCCCATGGCCTCGATCGACGAGGCGGCGCAGAGCAGCCTGACGCCCCGCGCCGGCCGTGATGTCCCCGGCAAGATTTTCGGCGTGGCCCAGGCGCTGGCGCCGATTGTCCGAAGCGCTCTCAACGCCGGTTTCTCGCCGGCAGAGATTCAGGCGATGGCGCACGGCCTGGCCGAGGCGACCCGAAAGGACCAGCGCAATCCACAGCTGCGGATCGGCTTCAGCGGCCCTCTAAACGGCCAATCGGTGCGGCAGTCGGCCTTCCTGTACCTGCACGACATGCTCGGCTTCGACGCGCTGATCGAGACCGGAGCGTTCCGCGGCACCACCACCGAGTATTTCGCGGGCTTCGACCTGCCGGTGTTCTCGTGCGAGGTGATCGACGAGAACTTCTATTTCGCCGCTTCGCGCCTGATCGGCTCCAGCGGCGTCAACCTGTTTCTGGAGGACTCGCGGGCCTTCCTGCGGCGCTATTTCCAGAACTACGCCGCAGCCTATCATCGGCCGATGTTCTATCTCGACGCGCACTGGCAGGACGACCTGCCCTTGCCCGAGGAGATCGATATCATCGCCGAGAGCCAGGAGGACTTTGTCGTCATCGTCGATGACTTCAAGTCGCCCTTCGACGCGGGCTATGGCTATGACGTCTATTCCAACGGCAACCAGCTGACCCTGGATTGGGTGCTGCCGCGCCTGACCACCAAGCGCAAGCTGGCCTACCTGTTTCCCGCCCTGGGCGTGGAAAACGAGAGTGGGGCGCGCCGCGGCACCCTGTTCGTGGTGCCCGAGGAGTTCTACCAGGCCCATCTGACCCGTAGCCGCGTCTTCGTGCGCGCGGCCTGACGGATCGGACGGGGAGCGTCGACAGCGCTCCCCGTCAGCCTCACGCGCGCTTGGCGCGCTGGGCCTCGTAGAAGGCGATGTCGTGGCGCAGATTGCCGCGAACCCGCGCGCATTGGGCGAGATCGGCGAGGATCTCCTGGCGGGCCTGCTCGTGTTCGCCGCTGGTGCGGTTCTCGTAGATCTCGGCCTTGAGGGGCGCGCCGAGCAGAGCGCCCAGGCGCGGAATGTCCTGGTCGCGGGTCTCGTGGAAGCCGACCATGTCGAAGCGGTCCATGTCGAAGCCGCCGAAATAGCGCTCCGACATCAGCCGCGACATTTCGGGATAGCGCGAGAAGTCTTCGAAGGACGGGGCCTCGGCGACGAAGCGGTCGTGGATGGGGTTGCCGTGCGCCGGATAGCCCTTCCAGAAGAAGTAGATGGACATCAGGTTGTCCAGGGGCTCGCGCAGGACGGTGATGAACATGGCGTCCGGCAGCGCCTCGTAGCGGCGCGCGGCGAAGTGGCCGTGGACGGCCCGGGCGCCCGGATAGAGGGTGTCGGCCTGCTCCGCCGCGTTTGGGCCCAGGGGGTCGTGATCGTAGTCGAGGGACAGCGCGTCCTGGTAGAAGTCACGCAGCTGCTTGGCCAGCGAACTGCCGGCGGCCTTGGGAAAGTGAACGGATACGAGGGGACGGCTCATCTATCGCACTGCTGTTTGCTTCGCGCTCTCTTTAGGAGCGTCCCACGGTCGGTGCGAGCGCATTCTTCCCGCGTCGGCAGCGCGTCCGCGAAGCGGCTCGCTTTCGATCATATCGCTCGGGGGCGGGCTCGAACGCGCGCCCCCGCGTCGTATCGGGGCGCAAGAAAGCTGCTACTTTCCCGGAGTGACCGCAAATTGTGTGCGCGGGATTGATGATCGCTAGCGTCGAGGATATTGCGGTGACCCAGGGGGCTAGGCTGCTTCGCGCTACGCATGCGAAGGCCATTCCAAAGTGGTGTTTACGCTCCGCTTTGCGAAAGCATAGTTTTCGCCGCGGAAGGTAACGGGGACTTTTATAGATGGTCGATTTTACTCTTCCTCGTGGCTCGCGTGACCTGGACTGGACGGGAGAGCGCTTTATTCCTGGTCTGGGCGGCGAGATCGAGTTCGAACATCTGCACCGCTACCTGTTTGCTTCGCAATTCTGCGAGGGGATGACGGTTCTCGACATCGCTTCGGGCGAGGGCTACGGCACCTACATGTTGTCGCAGGTCGCCGCTCTGGTGATCGGCGTCGATATCGATCCGCAGGCCGTGGCCCACGCCTCGAAGACCTATGCGAGCGACAACCTGTCCTACAGGGTCGGCAGCGTCGCCAAGATCCCCGCGGAGAACGCCACCTTTGACGTGGTGGTCAGCTTCGAGACGCTCGAACACGTCGTCGAGCACAAGGAGTTCCTGGACGAAGCCCGCCGCGTGCTGAAGCCGGGCGGCGTGCTGGTGATGTCGACGCCCAACAAGACCGTCTACATGCACGACGAGGAGAACCACTACCACCTCCTCGAGCTGACCCGGGAAGAGTTCGTCGACTTCATCCAGGCCCGCTTCGCCAAGGCCGTATTCGCCGACCAGAAGGCCACGGCCGGTTCCGTCATCGTGCCGCACAACGCCGCGCCGGCGGCGGCGCAGATTTTCCACCGCGAGCGGGGCGACGCGATCGTCTCGGCGCCCGCCCTCAAGCTGGCGCCCTACGTCGTCGCCGTCGCTTCGGACAGCGAGTTGCCGCCCATCCAGTGGAGCATGCTCGACGAGGCCGACTTCCTCCGCCACGTGCAGACGTCCAACGAGCGCGCGCAGGAATGGGCGACCTGGGCCTTCCAGGCCATCAAGCCCGATCCGCGGTTCCTCAGCGCCTGTCTCTACAGCCGCTCCGACGTCGATGTTTATCGCGAGGAGACCGCCGACCATAAGCCGGTGCTGCTGGGGCTGGTCGAGTCGGTGTGCGAGCTGCGCACGCCGCTCTACGAGCGCGGCATCGAGGAGGTCCGCCTCGATATCTCCGAGGACGCCCGGCGCTTCATCCTGCACCGCCTGGAGGCGCGCCGCCTGAACGGCGAGCTGCTGTTCCAGTGGGACGGCTCACCTGACTTCATCAACGGCGGCCTGCGCATGGAGGCGTCGGTCAACGCGCGCGGCGAGATCGAGGTGGCCTGCGGCGAGGATCCGCAACTGCCGATCCCGCTTGAGACGGGGGGAGACAAGCCTTCGGCCGTCGTCGTCACCTTCGCGGTCACGCGGGCCGGCTCGGGCAGCGACTCGATCGAAGGCCAGGTCGCCGAGATCGCCGAAGGGCAGGCGGATCTCGCCAAGGTCGTTTCCGGCATCGCCTCCAGCATCGCCGAGCAGGCGGCCGCGCCGCCGCCGGCGCCGCCTGTGGACCTGGAAAAGCTCCGCCGCGAGAACCAGGAAGCGCTCGACGCGGCCACGACCCGTTCGATCGATGCGGTCTCCTACATGAGCGCCAGCCAGGAGCGGGCCCTGCGCCGCTTCGGCGAGGCGATCGAGACCAGCCTCGCCCAGCGGATCGAGGGCGGGATCGACAGGGTCGTCGAGCAGGTGGCCGAACAGGCCGTCGCGCCGAACGAACAGATCGCCTCGCTGCGGGACGCGGTGGATCGCGCGCACAAGGACGTTCAGGGCGGCATCGCCGAGGTCCGCGACGAGGTCAGCCTCAACATCGCCGCCATCGGTGTCGACCTGCAGCGCGACGCCGAATATCGCGCCTCGGACCTAGCCCGCCGGCTCGAGAGCGTCTCGCGCAAGGCCGCGGAGGCGGCCGCGGAGGCCCAGGCGCTTCGAGCTTCGCAGGACGCCCTGCTGGGCCGCCTCGATGCGCTGACCAGCGCCGTGATGGCGCAGAACGACATGCGGGCCGAGTTCGACCGTCTGCGCGGCGTCGACGAGCGCGTCCGGCGCGCCATGGGTCTGCCGAACGCCTCCGACGGCGAGCTGGTCATGGAGATCGCGCGCCTGCGCACCCAGCTGCTGCATCGGGACAACCAGGTTCAGGCGCTGCTTTCCAGCACCTCGTGGCGCATCAGCGCCCCGGTTCGCGCGATCAAGCGTCTGGTCAAGGGCGAGGCCGCGCCAGTCCTGCCGGCCCCCGAGGAGCCCGCGGCCGCGCCGGCTCCCGCGCCCGCCAAGCACAACCGCTTCGGCGACACGACGACGGAAAACGGCGGTCGCCCGATCACGGCCCTTGAGCCCGTCGCGCCGCAAGTCGTGGCGCTGACCCAGGCCGCTCCGCTCGAGGCGCCGCCGGTTCGCCTGCTGGCTTTCTACCTTCCGCAGTTCCATCCCATTCCCGAAAACAACGCCTGGTGGGGCGAAGGCTTCACGGAATGGACCAACGTGGCGCCCGCCAAGTCGCAGTTCGTCGGCCACTACCAGCCGCACGTTCCCGGCGAGCTGGGCTATTACGATCTGCGTGATCCCCAGGTTCAGAAGCGCCAGGCCGAGCTGGCCGATCTCTACGGCGTTTCCGGCTTCTGCTTCTATTTCTACTGGTTCGCCGGCAAGACGTTGCTCGAAACGCCGCTGATCCAGTACGCGGAGAACGAAGATATCTCCAAGCCGTTCGTCATCTGTTGGGCGAACGAGAACTGGAGCCGTCGCTGGGACGGGCTGGACCAGGAACTTCTGATCGCCCAGGACCATTCGCCCGAGGACGACCTGGCGTTCATCGCCCATGCGGCCCAGTACCTGCGCAATCCGAAATACATTCGGGTGAACGGCAAGCCGATGCTGATCGTTTATCGGCCCAACCTGCTGCCCGATCCCGTGGCGACGGCGGGGCGCTGGCGCGACTGGTGCCGTAAGAACGGCGTCGGCGAGATTCACCTGGCCTACGTGCAGTCGTTCGAGGCCGTCGATCCGGGCGTCTACGACTTCGACGCGGCGATCGAGTTCCCGCCCAACAACACCGCCCCGCCGAACATCACCGACCACATCGAGCGCATCAATCCGGACTTCTCCGGAGTGGTGTACGACTACACGGTCTATCCCGAGCGCAGCCAGACCTACGCCGAGCCCAGCTATCCGCTGTATCGCGGCGTGTTCCCCAGCTGGGACAATGAAGCGCGCCGCAAGGGCAAGGGCGCGGTCTTCGCCGGCTCGACGCCGGCGCTCTACAAGGACTGGCTGACCAACGCGGTCCGCGACACCGTCGAGCGCTTCAGCGAGCCGAGCCAGCGCCTGGTGTTCGTCAACGCCTGGAACGAGTGGGCCGAAGGCGCCCACCTGGAGCCGGACGAGCGCTATGGCTACGCCTGGCTGCAGGCCACCCGCGAGGCCATGGAAACCGTGCAGGGCGAACTGCTGGGCCAGCGCCTGATGGTCGTCACGCACGACTGCTACCTGCACGGCGCGCAGTTCCTGACGCTGAACATCATCAAGACCCTGGCCACCGAACTGGGCTGCCACCTCGATATCGTCACCCTGGGCGACGGGCCTTTGAAGACGGAGTTCGCCCGCTACGGCGTGCTGCACGACTTCTCGGGCCTGAATCCGGAAGGCATGGAGGCCCAGGCCCTGTGTGCGCGCCTGAAGGCCGACGGCGTGCACGCCGCGCTGACCAGCACCAGCGTCGCGGGCCTGTTCCTGGGCGTGGCCTCGCGGGCGGGCATGCGCACCGTTGCGCTGATCCACGAACTGGCCGGCATCATCAGCGACTACAAGCTCGAGCGCCATGTCGCGACGATCGCCGCCGAGGCCGAGGTCGTGGTCTTCCCGTCGGAGACGGTCAAGGCCAGCTTCGAAAGCTTTGCTGAACTGCCCGCCAAAAAGGCCGTGATCCGGCCGCAGGGCAACTTCAAGCGCAATGCGTCCCGCACGCCCGCGGAGCGGGCCGAGGCGGCCCTCCGCCTGCGCAAGCGGCTCGGCCTGGCGGCCGACGCCGAGGTGGTCATTGGCGTGGGCTATGGTGATCGCCGCAAGGGCGTCGACCTGTTCGTCAAGGCGGCCATCGACGTGATCGCGGCGCGGCCGAAGGCGGTTTTCGCCTGGCTGGGGCTGCTCGAGGCGAAGATGGAAGCCGAGGCGCGGGCCCTGGTCGCCGAAGCGGGCCTGGAACGTCAGGTGATGTTCGTCGGCTTCCAGTCGGACACCGACGATTTCTACGCCGGCGCCGACGTCTTCGCCCTGACCTCGCGGGAGGATCCCTTCCCGATGGTGCTGCTGGAGTCGCTGGAGGCCGGTACGCCGGCCGTGGGCTTCGAGGGGGCCGGCGGCTTCGTCGATCTCCTGCGCTCGGGCGGCGGCCTGCTGGCCGAGGCCTTCTCGGCCGCCGATTTCGCCGGCAAGGTGACGAGCCTGCTGGCCGACGACGAGCAGCGCCGCGCGATCGGTCTGCGCGGCGAGGAGCTGGCGCTGTCGGACTACGCTTTCGGTCCCTACGTGCAGGACTTGCTGCACATGATGCAGCCGGGGCGCGGGCGCGTGTCGGTGGTCGTGCCGAACTACAACTACGAGCGCTTCATGGTCGAGCGCCTGGAAAGCGTGGATCGCCAGACGGCTGCGCCCTACGAGATCATCGTTCTGGACGACAAGTCGACCGACGGCAGCGTCGCCGAGATCCGGCGCATCCTGCCGGGTCTGCGCAGCGCCGCGCGTCTGTCGGTGAACGAGCAGAACTCCGGCTCGGTGTTCGCCCAGTGGCGCAAGGGCGTGGCGCAGGCCAAGGGTGATCTCGTCTGGATCGCCGAGGCCGACGACCTGTCCGATCCGGAATTCCTGGAGGCCACTATCGAGGCGTTCCGCGACCCGGGCGTCGTGATGAGCTACGCCCAGTCCAAGCAAATGGCGCAGGACGGCTCCATTCTCGCCGACGATTATCTGGGCTATGTCGCCGACCTGGATCAGGGCCGCTGGACTCAGTCCTACGTCGCCGAAGGCCTGGACGAGATTCGCGCCGGCATGGCCATCAAGAACGTCATTCCCAACGTCAGCGGCGTGGTCTTCCGCCGCGACGTCCTGCTGGACGTGCTCGACAAGCACTTCGACGAGATCAAGCAGTTCAAGGTGGCCGGCGATTGGTTCGTCTACGTGAAGCTGCTCGAGCGCGGCAAGGTGGCCTTCACCTCGCGTTCGCTCAACCTGCATCGCCGTCACGCCGGCAGCGTGACGCTGGGCTCGTTCGGCGAGGCGCAGCTGCGCGAGATCGTGTCCATGCAGAACATGGTGCTGCGCGGCCACGAGGTTCCGGCCGAGGTCGCCGAGCGCGCCCGCGGCTATGCTCAGGAGCTGTACACCCAGTTCGGGCTCGGCGAAGGTCCGCAGGCCCGCATCGTCGACGACGCCAAGTTCAAGGAGCTGATGTCGTGATCGCGAGCATCGGTTCGGGGGAGGGGCGCCAATGAGCGACGACGTCACGCAGGGCGAAGACGGTTGGCTGTTCCTGACCGGCGGGTCCAACAGCGTCATGCGCTATTTCGAGGATCCCGAGCACTTCCCGCACGAAAAGGTTCGGGCGTGGGTGGACCTGATCCGCTCGCGCGCCGAACGCGCCGCGGGGCTGGGCATCCGCTACCATCACCTGGCGCCGCCCGAGAAGCTGTCGGTCTATCCGGAGTTCTTCCCCAAGCCGCTGTCCATTCCGGACGGCGCGCCGGGGGCGCGGCTTGCGGCCGCCCTGGCCAACGAACCGCACCATCACTGGTGGCGGCTGTCGTTCATCAACCTGCTGCCTTATTTCGAGCTGCAGAAGCAGTTCGCGCACAAGCTCTACTTCAAGACCGATACGCACTGGACCTTCGAGGGCGCCTTCGCGGCCTACCAGCTGCTCTGCCACCACCTCAACGCCGAGGCCCGGCTCGATCTCCTGCAGCGGCCGGTCAGTGAGGCCAGCCTCGTTCTCGACCTGGGCGGAAAGTTCGACCCGCCGATCAGCGAACTGTTCTCCATGCGCGACGTGCAGAAGGACAGCGTCCGCCATTCGGTGAACGACCTGGTCGCCTTCAAGGAGGCGTCCGGCCAGGAAAATCACGTGGGCATGCACATCGGCTCCAGCGTGGTGTTCAGGAACGACAAGCCCGACGTCGATCCGCGGCGGGTCATCCTGTTCGGCGACTCCTTTTCCGAATACCGGCCGCACATGCTGACGGGCCTGCTGGCCGAGACCTTCGCCGAGGTGCATTTCGTCTGGTCGTCCCAGGTGGATTGGAAGTACGTCGAGAACGTCGCGCCGCACATCCTGGTCACCGAACTGGCCGAGCGGTTCATGACCTACGTTCCCAGCGACGAGGGCTTCGACCTCGACGCCTACGTGTCGGAGAAGCTGGCCGCCGCGGCCAGCGCTTGAGGTCACGGATGGTTCGGGTTCTTCTGGTCGGCACCAGTGGCTTCATCGGCGCAGCCTACCGCCTGGCCGCGGTCGGGCGCGGGGACGGGGTCGTCGACCTGCACTACGGCGCCGACTTCGGCGCGGTTGACTTCTCGGGCTTCGACGCGGTGGTCAACGCCGCCTGCGATCCGCGCTACCGGGTCAGCGCCTATGACGAGGCGCTCGACGTCGATCTGCGGCTGGCGCGCGCCCTGGCCGCCTCGGGAGCCCCGGCGACCTACTACATGCTCAGCAGCCGGAAGGTATATGGCGCGCACGCGCCCTTCCCGGCGACCGAGACCGCCCCCATCGCGCCGACCGACGTCTATGGCGTCAACAAGGCGCTGACCGAGGCGGCGCTGTCGGCGCTGCCGCTGGCCGGCCTGGCTGTCCTCCGGATCGCCAACGTCTACGGCGACGAAGTCGGACGGGGATCGTTCTTCGGCGCGGCCAGCCGCACGCTCGTGCAGGAGGGGTTCGTCCGTCTGGACATCAGTCCGTTCACCCGGCGCGATTTCATCCACGTGGACGATTTCGCGTGCGTTCTGGCCGAGCTGACCGCAAAGAAGTTCACGGGCGTTGTGAATCTTGGCAGCGGATCGTCCGTCGAGCTGGGAAGAGTGGCTCTGTGGTTGATCGAGGGGTTTGGTTCCGGTCGATTGATTTGCGACAGCTGGGAGGAACGGGACGCGTTTCTCCTGGATAGCCAAAAGTTGAAAGCCTGGACCAGCGCGCACGTCGGGGACGTGCGTTCGCGCTGCTTGGAAATTGGAAGGAACTTGAAGTGCAAAGCATAGTCGTGACGGGTGGGGCCGGCTTCATTGGCTCTCACGTTGCCGAGCGCATCGCGCGTGAATATCCGA
Organism: Caulobacter hibisci; assembly: GCF_016135805.1. GTDB lineage: Bacteria > Pseudomonadota > Alphaproteobacteria > Caulobacterales > Caulobacteraceae > Caulobacter > Caulobacter hibisci. Next base: position 65,408 of record NZ_JADWOX010000003.1, on the reverse strand, counting down.
CGGCGCGCATCGATATCATCGACAAGATGACCTATGCGGCTGACTTCAACAATATCGCGCCGATCCTTGAGCCGGGCCTGCGGACCCTGCACGTGGCGGATCTGTGCGACTTCGACATCTGCACCAAGCTGACCCGCGGCGTCGACTGCGTGATCCACCTGGCGGCCGAAAGCCACGTCGACAATTCGTTCGGCAATTCCCTGCCGTTCACCCGCTCCAACGCTCTGGGCACCCACTCGCTGCTCGAGGCCAGCCGCGTGAACAAGGTCAAGCGCTTCATCCACATCTCGACCGACGAGGTGTATGGCGAAACGCGCGAAGGCCGCCACACCGAGACCGATGCGCTGAACCCGACCAATCCGTACTCGGCCTCGAAGGCGGCCGCGGACATGATCGCCAACGGCTACATCCACTCGTTCAACATGCCCATCATCATCATGCGGGCGAACAACATCTTCGGGATCCGCCAGTTTCCCGAGAAGATCATCCCCAAGTTCAGCATGCTGGGCATCCTGGGCAAGGAGTTCACGATCCACGGCACCGGCCAGAACCGCCGCCGCTATCTCGCGGCCCAGGATTTCGCCGAAGCCATCGTGACCGTGCTGGAGAAGGGCGAGCTGGGCGAGATCTACAACGTCGGCTCCGAGGAGGAGTACACCAACCTCCAGGTGCTCGACATGATCGCCAAGGCTCTGGGCATCGACGCGGCCAGCGCGACTCGGTTCGTCGAGGATCGTCCGTTCAACGATTTCCGCTACGCCGTGAACGCCGACAAGCTGTCGGCGCTGGGCTGGCGGCAGACGCGCAGCCTCGGCGACACCATCGGCGAGATCGTCGCCTGGTACCGTGAAAACCGGCTGCGCTACGCCCATCTTTTCGCCTGAAATGACGTGATCGGCGCTCGTCTCGGAGGGGTTTCGAGGCGAGTGCGGAGCGCGGGACAACCTTGTTGCAATGCGATCGGACGCGCTCTACAAGGCCAACCAAACGTGTGAATTTCCACTAAGTGTCGATTGGGAACATTATGAAGACGGCATTGGTGTGCGGAGCCGGCGGTTTTATCGGTGGACATTTGGTTCGACGTCTGAAGTCTGAGGGCTTCTGGGTTCGCGGCGTCGATCTGAAGTTTCACGAGTACTTCGACAATGAAGCTGATGACTTTGTCGTCGGCGATCTGCGCGATCAGCAACTGACCCGCTCGGTGATCGACCGCCCGTTCGACGAGATTTACCAGCTGGCGGCCGACATGGGCGGCGCCGGGTTCATCTTCACGGGTGAGAACGACGCCGACATCATGCACAATTCGGCGACGATCAACCTCAATGTCCTCGACGCGGCGTACAAGCGCGCCTGCCCGCGGATATTCTATTCGTCGTCGGCCTGCATGTACCCGGCCTACAACCAGGAAGACCCGGACAATCCCAACTGCGCCGAGGACTCGGCCTATCCGGCCGCGCCGGACAGCGAATACGGCTGGGAAAAGTTGTTCAGCGAGCGTCTCTTCCTGACGTACAACCGCAACCGCCGCATCCAGGCCCGCGTCGCGCGCTACCACAACATCTTCGGCCCGCAAGGCACCTGGACGGGTGGTCGCGAGAAGGCTCCGGCCGCGATCTGCCGCAAGATCGCGATGGCCAAGTCGGGCGACACCATCGACATCTGGGGCGACGGCAAGCAGACTCGCTCGTTCCTGTTCGTCGACGAATGCGTCGAGGGCACCCTGCGACTGGCGCGTTCGGACTTCACCAGCCCGGTCAACATCGGGTCGGAGGAGATGGTGACGATCGACCAGTTGGTCGACCTGGTTTCCGACATCGCCGGCAAGTCGATCACCAAGAACCACATTCCGGGTCCGGTCGGCGTTCGTGGTCGCAATTCGGACAATCGACTCATCCAAAGCGCCCTGGGCTGGGCTCCGAGCCATTCGCTGCGCGAGGGGCTCGAGAAGACTTACGAGTGGATCGAAGCGCAGGTTAAGCGCAATCAGTAACGGTCGATGCTGAGCGGATTGCAGCGCAAGATCGGCGCGCTCCTGAACGGGGCGCGCCCTTCGCGCAAGGAGACTTTGGTCGTGAAAAATGGATCCGCCATAGCCCTTGAGGCGGTGGTCGTGCCGACCGTGCGGGGCAAGCTCGGGGCGGCGGGTATCGAGCACTCAGGCGAAGGCTGGGTGTTCTACACCGAGAAGCTCGACCTCGAGCCCGGGTTCTACGTTTTCGACCTCGCCTATTCGGCCTCCCCCGGCTCGGTCCTGCAATTCGAGGCGGGGCTGGTCCAGCACCACCTCAATTCGGTCGAGCTCGACCCGTCGGCCGAGGCCGGCGAACTGCCGGTCGCGCTGTCTTTCGACAGCCCGCTGGAGGTGCGTCTCTATTGCAAGGCCGGCTCGGTGGTGGTGTCGGGTCTCAGCTACCGGCGCATTGACACCGTGGCCTACGCGCAGAACGCCGGCCGCAATGTCGGGGCGGATCTCGGCGAGTTCGTCTTCGGCCATATCCTCGGCGCGCGACCGGTTCACGGTTCGCGTCCGGAGCTGCCGTCTCCCGTCGTTCCGGGCGACGACCTGGCCGCGGCGGTGCGGGAGCACGCGATCTATGTCAGCCAGGACGAAATCTATTATCAGCGCGACCAGCTGATCGGGGCCGGGGTCGACCCGGTTCTGGCCCGCGCGCTGCTGGAGGATTCCGGATACGACTTCGCCTTCGAGCGTGATCGTCACGTCGAAACCGGCCTGATGGGTTATCCCAAGACCCAGCACCTGTTCCAGACCATGATCATCCGCGATGGCGAACTCTCGTTCATCTCGCCGGTGACCGGTCGCAAGGTCACCGCGCAGGCGTCCATCCCGCTCGCGGCGGGCGGCTTCATGCCGGTGGTCTACGAGGTGTTCGACGACGAAGCCCCCATGATCCTGGTCGGCAACGCCGGCTGGGGCGGCGGCATCTCCTACGTCTGGTTCATCCGCCAGAACATCATTCTGCACGACAACCGCAACTGGTGCATCGGCTTCGCCTTCGCCGATCTGATGCGGCATTATTTCAGCATCTGTCTCAATCGCCGCGACGAGGTCGCGGCCTATCGCGCCAAGTCCAAGGTGCTGACCATCCTTTCGGGCTACATCCCGAACATGGGCCACTACTTCTGGAACGACGTCTCGGGCCTCGAGCGCGAATTCCGCGCCGGTCGTCTGCAGGGCAAGCCGGTGTTCGCCCAGGCTCGCCTTTGGCTGCCGCCCGAAGTGCTCTACCCCGAAATCGCCGCCGACGTGGAAACCGTGCCCTCGCCGGACGTCCTGACCCGGGTGCTGCGCGAAGGGCGGTTCGTGGTGCGCGCCTCGGCCAGCGCCGTCGATGCGCCGATGGCCGATCGCCTGCTGGCTCGTTCGCGTGACCAGCTGGCCGCAAGCGACCCGGCGCGGTTCGCCGAGATCGAGCGCCTGGCGGCGGAGAAGGATTTCTGCCTGCTGGTGCCCATCCGGGCGCACAACAAGGTGTGGGTCGAACAGGTCGAGGGCGTGGTCGCGGTCATCGACCTGCTAAAGTCGCGCTACGAGAACCTGCTCGTCTATCTCGACGGCACGCCCGACTGCCAGGGCGTGGTCGATCAGATCATCGCCGCCCGAGGCGAGGCGGCCACCATCGTGGCCGGGGTGAACGTCTCGTTCGCCGAGACCGTGATCTGGTCGTTCGTGGCCGATTTCTACGTCGCCTCGGTGGGCGGGGGCCTCGTGCCGGTGACATCGTTTTCGGACAAGCCCGGGGTCTGTCACGCCAACTACAACCACTGGGAACACATCGATCTGTTCTGGCGCCGTGTGCGGCCCAGTGACCAGCCCCTGCTGCTGGTGCCGCGCGAGTCGATCCGCGACCTTGAGGGTGACGATCACCCCAGCGGCATCTACTCGAACTATACGATCGATCCGCAGGTCGTCACGGCTCTGGTCGAGAAGGGTCTCGACCTGATGAAGGGCGAGTCCGCGCTGCGAGCGCGGGCCTAGGTCGAGTTTCTATGAAGAAGGTCGTTTAGATGACTCGTTCCGCTCATCCGCCGGCGTCCGCTGGTCGCGGCGTCTACGGCGATGGGGCCGGCAAGCTGCGCAAGGCCGTCGACGACCTGGTTTCGTCCCTGAAGCTGACCGAGGTCTGGGCGTATCTGGGCCTGGAAGACGTCATGTCACGCTATCGGCAGACCCTGCTGGGGCCGCTGTGGAACGCCTCGTTCATCGTCGGCCAGGCGCTGGCGCTGTCGGTGGTGTTCGGCGCGGTGTTCAAGGCGCCGATCAGCCAGACCATGCCCTACATCCTGTCGGGCATGCTGGCGTGGTTCCTGGGTCCCGCCGCCATCCTGGATTCCTCCGGCCTGTTCCTCAGCGTGGCGGGAACGATCAAGACCCAAAGCCTGCCCTATCTGATGCAGCTGTTCCGGGTCGCCCTGCGCAACCTGCTGATCTTCCTGCACAACCTTGTCGCCCTGGTGGTGATCTTTCCGCTTTTCGGGCAGATGCCGATCCTGCACTGGACGATCGTTCTGGCCATCCCGCTGCTGATCCTGGCTTGCCTGCCCTACATGCTGCTGGTGGGCATGCTCTGCGCGCGGTTCCGCGACGTTCAGATGCTGCTGCAGAACTTCAGCCCCGTGCTGTTCTTCCTGACCCCGGTGTTCTGGAACCCGGCTCAGGCGGCCGGCGGCGGCGGCGGACGGTCCATGCTGGTCGTCTACAACCCTCTGTCCTACATGGTCGACTTCGTCCGCAAGCCGTTGCTGAACCAGTACGCTTCGACGGCGGACTGGGTGATGCTGGGCTGCATCTTCGCGGTCGGCGTGGTGTTGGCGGCTGCGGCCTTCGTGCCGTTCCGCTCGAAAATTCCTCACTGGGTCTGATCCCAGGTTCGAAAAGGCTGTCGTTATGACCCGAGCGCTGGTCGAGGCGTTTCGCGTTTCCCTGAGCTATCACGTGCCCTCGGCGAGGGCCCGGTCGCTTCGCTACGCCGCTGCCAATCTCGCCGTGGGCGGCCGCCTGATGAAGGACGGCGGCAGCTCGGTCTACGTGCAGGCCCTGCGCGATCTTTCCTTCCGGCTGGAGGACGGCGACCGCCTGGCCATCGTCGGCTCCAACGGCTCGGGCAAGTCGTCGCTGCTCAAGGTGATCGCCGGCGTCTACGAGCCCACCCAGGGGCGGATGGAAGTCAACGGCCGGGTCTCCTCGATGCTCGACATCGGCCATGGCCTGGACATGGAGGCCACGGGTCTTCAGAACGTGCGCCTGCTCGCGGCCATGCGCGGTTATTCGCCGTGGCGTCTGAAGGACCATGTCGAGCGGATCGTCGACTTCTCCGACCTCGGCGCCTTCATCAACATGCCCGTCCGCACCTATTCGTCGGGCATGCTGGCGCGCCTGCTGTTCTCCGTGGCCACAGCGTTCGACCACGACATCCTGCTGCTGGAGGAGTGGCTGAGCGCCGGCGACGAGAACTTCGTCAAGAAGGCGACCGCCCGGATGTCGGACGTCCTGGGCTCGACGCGGGTCGTCGTCACCGCCACGCACTCTCCCGACCTCGTCCGAGCGCTCTGCAACAAGGTTCTGATCCTGAACCACGGTGTTCCAGAGTTCCTCGGCTCGGTGGACGAGTATTTCTACCGCGCCGCGGTGCTGCAAGAGCAGGAGAAGAAGGCGACGGCCGGCGGCAAGCTTTCGGTATAGGCGAAAAGTCGGCTATATACCTTCGGGAACGTGGTCTGCATCGCTAGGGGACGCGGCGGATATCACGCCTGACATTTGAACTTCGCAGACGGCCAGGGGGCCATCATGACACCGTTTTTCCCGCCGCCTTCGTTGCTTGAGACCGCGCTGGGCGTCGAGCTCGCCAAGCTGGAAGGCCAGAAGAAGGTCGAGGTGCACTCCGACGCGCTGCGCTACCTGATCCAGCTGGCGCTCAACAGCGTGGCCACCGACCCGATCGTCTACGGCCAGACCAATCCGGACCTGGCAAAGGCGTTCGATTCCGATCCCATCGAGTTGAAGCGCCACTTCAGCCACATCGGATATTTCGAGGGCCGGCAGTTTCCGTATGCGCGCTTCGACAGCTCGTACTATCTGCGGTCCAACCCCGACGTCGCCGCGGCTTTCCGCACCCAGGCGATCCGCGATCCCCGGCAGCACTTCGTCGAGCGCGGCGTCTACGAGATGCGCTCGCCCAACGAAGGCTCGGCCGAAGAGGTCAATGCCTGGGCCGAACTCGTCAAGGGCAAGCCGAGCAAGTCGGCCTAGGGAGCGAAAGCTCCCGGTCCCTCAGGCCCGGAGTTCGCGCTTGGCCGGCATTCGTTTCTTCCTGCTCGGCTGTTGGCGCCGATTGCCCCAGGCGGTCCGCCGTAAGGCTCATCTGTCGGCGCACTGGCTTTCAAGGCGGTCGATCCCGTTGCGGGTCGCCCTGAATTGGAAGCGCGGCGCCGCCGGGGGTGCGCCCGTGTCAGTCGTGGGGCTGCTGCGATCGACATCAGGCATTGGCCAGGGGGCGCGCCTCTTCCTCGGCGCGCTGGGCCCGCTGGCCGGTCGGCCCGTCGACGTGACCCGACGGCTGGGCGTGAAGGACAATTTCGACTGGCTCCCGCCGGAACAGCCGCCAGCGGAAGCGGCCACCGTGCTGACCCATCTCAATCCGCCGGAGCTGCTGCGATGGCTGCAGGCCGGCGGCGCAGCGCAGCTGCGGGGGCGGCGGCACATCGGCTATTGGGCCTGGGAACTGATGGTCGCTCCGCCGCAGTGGCGCGAGGCCTTCGCCTATGTCGACGAGGTCTGGGCGCCGTCCAGGTTCACCGCCGACGCCATCGCGGCCATCGCTCCGGCCGACGTACCGGTCAGGGTTGTGGGACATCCGGTGTTCGTTATGCCCTGCGCGGCGCCGGATCGAGCGCGCTTCGGCCTGCCGGAAGACCGAGTGCTGATTTTCATGGCGCTGGACCTGCGTTCTACGATCGCGCGCAAGAACCCCCTGGACGGCGCGCGCGCGTTCTTTGCCGCGGCCTCCGAAGCGCCCGGCCAGGCGTGCCTGGTCTGCAAGGCCTCGAACCTGGACGCCGACGGTGAGGCCGCGGCGGCTCTGCGGGCCGAACTTCAGGGGCGGCCGGACGTCGTTCTGATAGAAGAGGCCCTCGACGCCGAAGGCATGAGCGCCCTGCTGGCTAGCATCGATATCGTCCTGTCGCTGCATCGGGCCGAGGGCTTCGGCTTGGTGCTGGCCGAGGCCATGTGGCTGGGAAAATGCGTCGTCGCCACGGCTTGGTCGGGCAATATGGATTTCATGGACGAGGAATCCTCGGTTCTGGTGCCCTACCGGCTCGAAGCGGTCAGCGACGCGCAGGGCATGTATCGCCGTTCCGAATGGGCCGCGCCGGACGTCTCCGTCGCCGCCGTCAGGTTGAAAGAGCTGATTTCACGGGCCGACCTAAGAGATTCTCTAGCAGCGCGGGGCCGGCGACGGGCTAAAGAGGTGTTCGATCAGGATCGCTGGCTCGCAAGAGTCGAGGACCTGCTCGCGGCTTCGGACGCAAGGGCTCGCAACGGGCGCGATGCGGTCGATTGACGGCGGCCGCGCTGCACGGAAGTTTGAGAGAGAGAGCAGTAGACCTTTCATGTCCCTCGACATCACCGCCATCCGCGCCGCTGCCGACCGCCTGGCCGGCCACATCGAGCGCACGCCGTGCCGCTACTCGCGCACGCTGTCGAAGATCACCGGCGCAGAGGTGTGGGTGAAGTTCGAGAACCTGCAGTTCACGGCCGCCTACAAGGAGCGCGGCGCGCTCAACAAGCTATTGCTGCTGTCGGACGCCGAGAAGGCTCTGGGCGTCATCGCCGCCAGCGCCGGCAACCATGCCCAGGGGCTGGCCTATCACGCCGCCCGCCTGGGCGTGCCGGCCACCATCGTCATGCCCAAGACCACGCCGTTCGTGAAGGTGCAGCACACCCGCGACTTCGGCGCGACCGTGGTCATCGAGGGCGAGACCTATGACGACGCCAACGCCCATGCGCGCAAGCTGCGCGAGGAACAGGGCCTGACCTTCGTCCATCCGTTCGACGACTACGACATCATGGCCGGCCAGGGCACCATCGCCCTGGAGATGCTGGAAGACGTGCCCGACCTCGAGGTCCTGCCGGTGCCGATCGGCGGCGGCGGCCTGATCAGCGGCGTGGCCACGGCCGCCAAGGCCCTGAAGCCCGACATCCGCATCGTCGGCTGCGAGCCGGCCATGTACCCGTCGTTCACGGCCAAAATGCGAGGCGTCCAGGCCCACTGCGGCGGACAGACGATCGCCGAGGGCGTGGCCGTCAAGCAGGTCGGCGAACTGACCTACGCCGTCGCCCGGCCGCTGATCGACGACGTGCTGCTGCTGGAAGAGCCGCACCTGGAGCAGGCCGTCTCGCTCTACTGCAATGTCGAGAAGACCATCGCCGAGGGCGCCGGCGCGGCCTCGCTGGCGGCGCTGCTGGCCTATCCCGAGCGCTTCCGCGGCAAGAAGTGCGGCCTGATCCTGTGCGGCGGCAATATCGACACCCGCCTGCTGGCCTCGGTGCTGACCCGCGAGCTGGTGCGCGCCCAGCGCCTGGTCAGCCTGCGCATCGTCGGCGACGATCGCCCGGGCCTGCTGTCGACCGTGGCCAGCGTGATCGGAACCATGGGCGCCAACATCATCGAGGTGAACCACAACCGCCTGGCGCTGGATGTTCCGGCCAAGGGCGCGGAGTTCGACATCACCATCGAGACCCGCGACGCCCAGCACACCCAGGACGTGATGAACGCCCTGCGCGAGCACGGCTACCCGCCGCGCACGGTCTGAGGGCTTTCCCTTAGATCGTCATCCCGGGCGAAGGGCCGCGCAGCGGACCGCAGACCCGGGACGCAGGGGCCGCCGCGATGCGATGGCCGCCGCCGGGTGTTCGGATCCGGCCACCGAGCCTAGTCCCCTGGGTCCCGGCTCTCCGCTTCGCTGCGGCCGGGATGACGGCCCCTAGAACATGCAAAAAGAAAAGGCCCCTCATCGCGTGATGAGGGGCCTTTCGTTTTTCGCGGTGCGCGCCGCCTACAGCAGCGCCGTGATCGCCTTGCGGGCCGCTTCGCCCAGGTCGGGGCGCTTCAGGGCCAGGGCGACATTGGCCTTCAGCAGGCCGATCTTGTCGCCGCAGTCATGGGTGTCGCCTTCGTAGACATAGGCGTGGAAGGCCTGGTCCTGCATCAGCTTGGCCATCGAGTCGGTCAGCTGGATCTCGTTGCCGGCGCCCTTTTCCTGGCTGGCCAGCAGGTCGAAGATTTCCGGCTGCAGGATGTAGCGGCCGGCGATGGCCCAGTTCGACGGGGCCGTGCCCTTGGCCGGCTTCTCGACCATGCCGCTCATCGTGGCCAGGCGGCCCTCGACCTTGCTGGGGGCGACGACGCCGTACTTGTGGGTCTCGGTCTCGGGGACCTCTTCCACGCCGACGATGTTGCCGCCGCCGACCTTGTCATAGACCTCGATCAGCTGGCTGAGCGCCGATTGCGGGGCGTCGACGATGACGTCGGGCAGCAGCACGGCGAACGGCTCGTCGCCGATGATGTCGCGGGCGCACCACACCGCGTGGCCCAGGCCCAGCGGGGCCATCTGGCGCACGAAGCTCATCTCGCCCGGCCTGGGCAGCTCGTCGCGCAGCTGCTTGAGGATGTCGAGCTTGCCCTTGGCCTCGAGCTGCATCTCGAGTTCGATCTGGTGATCGAAATAGTCCTCGATCGCGCCCTTGCCGCGGCCGGTGATGAAGACGAAGTGCTCGATGCCGGCGGCGCGGCCTTCCTCGACGATATAGGACAGGATCGGCCGGTCCACGACGTTGAGAAGCTCCTTCGGCGTCGACTTGGTGCCGGGCAGCACGCGGGTGCCCAGGCCGGCGACGGGAAGGACGGCCTTGCGGACGGGTTTCATGAGCACCTCGGGTCTGTGTCTCGGATGACAGGGTTCTAGAGCGTGGGCGCGGGTCGCGCCACCACCGTTGCGTGACATAGGCGACGGAAGGATGTTCCAAACACGGAATGATTGATGTTCTGGCCGAGCCTGCTAGCTCAGGGCACGGATTTGGCCATCGGAAACACTCTCATGCGTGCTCGGTTCCTGCTTCTCGCCGCTCTGGCCGGTCTGTCCCTGGCCGGATGCGGACCGTCCAAGGAGGATCTGGCCGCCCAGCAGGCGGCGATCTCGGCCAACAAGACCAGCGGCGCCGACTTCCTGGCCAAGAACGCCAAGGCGCCGGGCGTGGTCACCCTGCCCAGCGGCCTGCAGTACAAGATCGTGCGCTCGGGGCCGGCGACCGGCGTCCATCCGCGCCCGATCGACGAGGTCAAGGTGCACTACGAGGGCAAGCGCCTCGACGGCTTCGTGTTCGACAGCTCCTATGAGCGCGGCGTGCCGGCCTCGTTCCAGCTGCGCGGCCTGATCGCCGGCTGGGTCGAGGCCATGCAGCTGATGCGCCCGGGCGACGAGTGGATGCTCTATGTGCCGGCCGACCTGGCCTATGGCGACATGCAGGCCGGCGCCGATATCCCGGCGGGCAGCACCCTGGTGTTCAAGATCGAGCTGATCGACGTGCTGCGGAGCAAGCTGCAGCAGCCGAAGGGCTGATCCTGATCCTGAGCCTGGCGGCGGGCGCTGTCTTGCGCCCGCATTGCCAGTAGATTTCAAATCATTGCCGGCTTGCCAAAGCGCTTGGCTTCCCGATTTCAGTGGCTGATAGCGACACTCACTCGCAAAAAGCTTGGCTGGAGTTGGGATGTCGCGCCTCACGTTTGCTTCCGTTCTGATGGGGTCGGCCGCCGCCCTGGCCATGGTTGGCGCGGCCCACGCCGCCGACGTGGCGCCCGATGCGGCGGACCTGGACGGGGTGGTCGTCACCGCCGCCGGCTTCGAGCAGAAGCTGGTCAACGCCCCGGCCAGCGTCACCGTCCTGCCCCGCCAGGAGCTGGAGGAGATGCGCGCGGCCAGCCTGGCCGAGGTGCTGACCAATGTCGAAGGCGTCGATGTCGGCTCGGCCGTGGGCAAGACCGGCGGTCTCAACATCAACATCCGCGGCATGGGCAGCGACTACACGCTGATCCTGATCGACGGCCGCCGCCAGAACACCGCCGGCAGCGTCACGCCCAACGGCTTTGGCGAAACCTCGACCAGCTTCCTGCCGCCGGTGGCGGCCATCGACCGCATCGAGGTGGTGCGCGGCCCGGTCTCGACCCTCTATGGCTCCGACGCCATGGGCGGGGTGGTCAACATCATCACCCGCAAGGTCGGCACGAAGTGGACGGGTACGGCCAGCCTCGACGCCACGCTCCAGGGCGACGACGAGTTCGGCAATCTCTACGGCGGCAACCTCTACGCCAACGGTCCGATCGTCCGCGACCTGCTGGGCCTGGCCGTGCGCGGCAGCTTCCTGAACCGGGAGGCCTCGGCCCTGACCTTCGAGAACGTCGGCGGGGTCGATGCCCCGATCACCGGCTTTGGCCGCAGCGCCACCAAGAGCGAGCTACGCACCCTGGGCGCGCGCCTGACCCTGACGCCGCATGCCGACCACGACCTGTGGCTCGACATCGACGAGTCCACCCAGTGGTACGACAACGCCCAGGGCCAGATGGGCACCAACACCACGGCCGGCGGCTACGCCAACGCCCTGGAGTTCAACCGCCGCCAGGTCGCCCTGGCCCACAACTGGCGCCTGCCGTTCGGCCAGCTGGAGAGCAACCTCTCGCAGGCCAAGACCGAGACCATCGGCCGGATCATCCCCAACGGCGTGGCCGGAGCCGGCGGCGCGCGGGACCTTCAGTCGACCAACACCATCTTCGACACCAAGCTGCATTTGCGCTGGAAGACCCACACCTTCACCGTCGGCGGCCAGTACTGGGACGCCGAGATGGTCGATGGCGTCGCGCCCCGGCCCTTCGAGCACCAGCAGTGGGCCGTGTTCGCCGAGGACGAGTGGCGCTTCGCGCAGGCCCTGGCCCTGACGGTCGGCGCCCGTCACGACGACCACAGCGTGTTCGGCGGCCACTTCAGCCCGCGCGCCTACCTCGTCTGGAACGCCAGCCAGGCCTGGACCTTCAAGGGCGGCGTCAGCCAGGGCTTCAAGACCCCGCGCCTGGAGCAGTTGGCCCCCGGCATCAACGGCTTCGGCCAGCAGGGCCGCCTGCCGCTGCTGGGCTCGCCGGGCCTGCAGCCCGAAACCAGCACCAGCACCGAGGCCGGCGCCTATTACGACAACGGCGCGGGCTTCACCGCCAACGTCACGGTCTTCCACAACCAGTTCGAGGACAAGATCGCCGCCGGCCCGCCGGTGACCAACTGCGCCTTCGGCTTGACCCTGGCGCAATACAACGCCGGCACGGGTCGTCCGGCGGGCTGCACCGACGTCGGCTTCTTCCCCAACGCCGCCACCTTCGGCCAGAGCATCAATATCGACGAGGCGACGACGCAGGGCCTGGAAGCGGCCATGCGGCTGCGCTTCGCGCAAGCCTGGACCCTGGGCCTGAACTACACCTTCACCGACAGCGAGCAGAAGAGCGGCGCCGAGGCCGGTCGCAAGCTGACCGACACCCCCGAGCACATGCTCAACGGCAATCTGCGCTGGCGGGTCAGCGATCGCCTTAACGCCTGGGTGCGCGGCGAATATCGCGGCGAGCGCTACCGCGGCGAAGGACCGGCCCGCGTCGCCCTGGGCGACTACAAGGCCTACAGCCTGTTCCACCTGGGCGGATCGTTCGAGGCGACCGACAAGGTCACGCTGAACGCCACGATCTACAACCTGTTCAACAAGGACTTCGTGCGCCAGCTGCCCTACGGGACGCCGGTCGCCTACGCCCCGGAATACACCAACAACCAGGAGCCCCGCCGGCTGTGGGTTTCGGTGCAGGTGGACTTCTAAAAGCGGTGCGTGGTCCTCGCCCTTCGACGGGCTCAGGGTGAGGACCAGATACCGCCCTCGGCGCTGGAAAACCTCATCCTGAGCCTGTCGAAGGACGAGGTTTCGTCGCGGTCGATCAGTCGGTGAACACCACCGTCTTGCGGCCGTTCAGCAGCACCCGGTCCTCCAGGCGCCAGCGCAGGGCGCGGGCCAGGACGCGGCGTTCGATGTCGCGGCCCTTGCGGACCAGGTCTTCGGGGGTGTCGCGGTGGCTGATGCGCTCGACGTCCTGCTCGATGATCGGGCCCTCGTCCAGGTCGCCGGTCACGTAGTGGGCGCTGGCGCCGATCACCTTCACGCCGCGGGCGTGGGCCTGGTGGTAGGGCTTGGCGCCCTTGAAACCGGGCAGGAACGAGTGGTGGATGTTGATGCAGCGGCCGGCCAGCTTGGTCGCCAGGCCGTCCGACAGCACCTGCATGTAGCGCGCGAGCACGACGATGTCGGTGTTGGTCTCCTGGATCAGCTTCCAGAGCGCGGCCTCCTGCTCGAACTTGGTCTCCTTGGTCACCGGCAGGTGATGGAAGGGCAGGCCCGACAGGTCGACGTGGGTGTAGGTCTCGGCCGCATGGTTGGCGACGATGGCGGTGACGTCCATCGGCAGCTCGCCGATCCGCCAGCGATAGACCAGGTCGGCCAGGCAGTGATCGAACTTGCTGGCCAGGATCATGACGCGATAGCGCTCGGCCGGATCGCGCAGGGTCCAGCGCATCGAGAAGCCTTTGGCCAGGGCTTCGAACTCGCCGCGCAGGACGTCACGGTCGGCGTCGCTCGGATCGAAGACCACGCGCATGAAGAAGACGCCCGTCTCCTGGTCGTCGAACTGCTGGGCGTCGAGGATGTTGCAGCCGCGCTCGAACAGGAAGGTCGAGACCTTGGCGACGATGCCGGGCTGGTCGGGGCAGGAGAGGGTTAGGATCATGGTCCGCTTCCTCTAAAGCCTAGCCAGGACGAAGGAAAGCCGCAGGTGGGGACGTTTCTTGCGTCGCGCGCGAGGTTTTTCCACAAGGCCGCACGATCCTGCCCGATCGTCGACTTGGGATTGGCGCACCGGCGCGGCGCGGCCTAGGCTCGACGCATGGTTTCCTCCGCTGAAGCGCTTTCCGTCCGCGCCGTCGACATCCTGGCCAAGCTGGTCGCCTTCGACACCACCTCGCGCGGCTCCAACCTGGCCCTGATCGAATGGGTCGAGGCCTATCTGTCCGATCTCGGTGTAGCCTCGCGGCGTGTGCCCAACGCCGACGGGACCAAGTCCAACCTGATGGCCAGCATCGGCCCGGCGACCCCGGGCGGGGTCGTGCTGTCGGGCCATACCGACGTGGTGCCGGTCGACGGCCAGCCCTGGTCGAGCGATCCCTGGACCCTGACCGAGCGCGACGGCCGCCTCTACGGCCGCGGAACCTGCGACATGAAGGGGTTCCTGGCCCTGGCCTTGGCGTCCGCGCCGGACCTGGTCGCCAGCGACCTCAAGCGTCCCGTGCACCTGGCTTTTTCCTATGACGAGGAGATCGGCTGCCTGGGCGCGCCGGATATGATCGAGGTTATCGCCCGCGATCTACCGAGGCCCGGCCTCGTCGTGGTCGGCGAGCCCACCGACATGGTGGCCGTCCAGGCCCACAAGGGCATCGCCAGCTATTGGGTGACGGTCACCGGCCGCGAGGCCCATTCCAGCCTCACCCACCTGGGCGTCTCGGCCAACATGGTGGCCGTGAAGCTGATGAGCCATCTGGTGGCGCTTTCCGAGCGGCTGGAGCGCGAGGCCGATCCGGCTTCGCCGTTCCTGCCCAAGGGGGCGACCCTGACCATCGGCCAGGTCAACGGCGGCACGGCGGTCAACATCCTGGCCCGCCAGTGCGTCTTCGTCTTCGATCTGCGCACGCCGCCGGGGCTGGATCCCGAAGCCATCCTGGCCGACTTCTTCGCCCTGGCCGCGTCGCTGGACGCCGAGGTCAAGGCGCGGGCGCCGGAAGGCGGGGTCAAGGTCGAGGCGCGGTCGCTGACGCCGTCCTTCGCGCCGGAAAAGGACGGCGCGGCCGAGGCCTTCGCCCGCCGCATGGCCGGCGACAACGGCCCGGCCCGGGTCGCGCCCTATGCCGCCGAGGCGGGGCAGTTCCAGGGAGCGGGCTTCTCGACCGTCATCTGCGGTCCCGGTTCGATCGACCAGGCCCACCAGCCCGATGAATATGTCGAGATCGCCCAGATCGAGCGCGGAGCCCAGTTCATGCGCCGGCTGATCGACGACCTCGCCAGCGCCTGATGATGATCCGGCGGCCGAAGAAGGCCGCCGGGTCCCAGGCCATGACCCGCAGGATCTGCGTCCACGGCGCCTTGCGAGCGGCCTGAATCTCGCGCCGCGAGGCCAGGATCGGGTCGAGATCGGCTTTGACGAACGCCGCCTTGAAGCCCTTCCACACCGGCCCGGCGTCGCGCCGGCGCAGGTGCAGCAGGAAGAGGCCGGCGGTGACGGCGAAGTGCAGCGGCGCGCTCCACCACAGCATCGGGCCCGGCGTGTTCTTCAGGAAGGTCCAGACCCGGTTGCGGGTGCCGTGGAACAGGGCGAAGTCGGAGCGCACACCCAGGGTGGCCGAACCCACATGCTCGACCCGGGCGTCGGGGATCAGCAGGGTCGGCTCGCCGGCCAGCCGCAGCCGGTAGCCCAGGTCGACGTCCTCGCAATAGCAGAAGTACCGCTCGTCGAAGCCGCCGAGCGCCAGGAACAGATCGCGCTCGACCATCATCGCCGCACCGCAGGCCGAGAACACCTCGCCTTCGAACACCTTGGGCGAAAGCTTGCGGTGATAGCCGCCGCGGAAGGGGATGCCGGCCGAGGTCATGACATCGCCGGCGCCGTCCATCAGGCCGGGCTCCTCGGCGGCCAGCTGCAGCGAGGCGAAGCTGCGCACGTCCGGATGGCGGTCGATTGCCGCCGCCAGACGCTCCAGCCAGTCCGGATGCGGGAAGGCGTCGGGGTTGAGCAGCACCAGCCAGCGGCCGCGGGCCTGCCGGGCGGCCAGGTTGTTGCCGGCGGCGAAGCCGAGATTGGCGCCGGGTTCGATCAGCTGGATCGCCGGATCGGCGGCCGCGGCCGCCTGCGGCGCGCCGTCGCTCGAGGCGTTGTCGACCAGCAGCACCTCGACGTCGCGGAAGGTCTGAGCGGCCAGGCCGGCCAGGCATCGCGCCAGGGTCGGGCCGCTTTGGTAGGCGACCACGACGACAGACACGACCGGCGGCGTCTCGCTCTTGCCATCGTCGGTCTGGCGGGCCATGCGTGGCGCACTCGTGTTCAAAAGGTAGCGTCCATGAAGATCACGCCGACGGCGATTCCCGAAGTGCTGCTTATCACGCCGGCGCGGCATGGCGACGAGAGAGGCTGGTTCTCCGAGACCTTCCGCCAGTCGGCGCTCGAGGAAGCGGGTTTTGCGGGCGGCGCCTTCGTGCAGGACAACCACGTCCGCTCGACACGCAAGGGCATCCTGCGCGGCCTCCACTTCCAGAAGCCGCCGCATGCGCAGGACAAGCTGCTGCGCTGCGTGCGCGGCGCGATCATGGACGTCGCCGTCGACATCCGCGTGGGCTCGCCGACCTACGGCCGCTGGGTGGGCGCGGAACTGTCGGCCGAAAACGCCCAGCAGCTGTTGGTGCCGCGCGGCTTCGCCCACGCCTACTGCACCCTGACCGAGGAGTGCGAGGTGCTCTACAAGGTGACCGGCTATTACGCGCCGCAGGCCGAGGGCGCGTTGCGCTGGAACGATCCGGCGGTCGGCGTCGACTGGGGTCTGTCGCCCGAGGAAATCTCGACAAACGAGCGCGATGCCACAGCTTCGCTGCTCGCCGACCTGGACAGCGGTTTCGTCTATGGCGAGCGGTTCTGAGCGTCCGCAAGTTCGGCGCGTGACGCGCGCCGACGGCACTATCGAGCCGCCGCGACCGATGCTATGACCTCGCGCGGGGGTATATTCCTTGTTTCTGCTGGTGGTTCCGGCGGCCTGATGACGGCCCGAAGGAGTAGGTTGTGAAGATACTTGTGACGGGCGGCGCCGGCTTCATTGGCTCGGCGGTCTGCCGTCTCCTGGTCGGCGAAACGGGCGACCAGGTCGTCAATGTGGACAAGCTGACCTACGCCGGCACCCTGACTTCGGTGGCCGAGGTTTCGGACTCCCCGGACTACGTCTTCGTGCAGGCCGACATCACCGATCGCGCCGCGATCCAGGCGATCTTCGAGACCCACAAGCCCGACGCCGTGCTGCACCTCGCCGCGGAATCGCACGTCGACCGCTCGATCGTCGGCGCCGGCCCCTTCATCGACACCAACATCGTCGGCACCTACGTGATGCTCGACAGCGCGCTGGACTACTGGCGCGGCCTGTCGGGCGAGGCCAAGGACGCGTTCCGCTTCGTCCACGTTTCGACCGACGAAGTCTATGGCAGCCTCGGCGCCGAAGGCCTCTTCCACGAGACCACGCCCTACGCGCCGACCTCGCCCTATTCGTCGTCGAAGGCGGCGGCCGACCACCTGGCCCTGGCCTGGTTCCACACCTACGGCCTGCCGGTGCTGGTCTCAAACTGCTCCAACAACTACGGGCCCTATCACTTCCCCGAGAAGCTGATCCCGCTGATGATCCTCAACGGCCTGGATCGTAAGGCGCTGCCGGTCTACGGCGACGGCGCCAACATCCGTGACTGGTTGTTCGTCGAGGATCACGCGCGGGCGCTGCGCACCATTCTCGAGTCCGGCCGTCCGGGCGAGAAGTACAACGTGGGCGGCCGCAACGAGCGCAGCAACCTGCAGGTGGTCCATACCATCTGCGATCTGCTGGACGAGCTGGCGCCCAGCGCGGAGGGGTCGCATCGCGACCTGATCACCTTCGTCGCCGACCGTCCGGGCCACGACCGGCGCTACGCCATCGACGCCACCAAGCTGGAAACCGAGCTCGGCTGGCGTGCTCGCGAGACCTTCGAAACCGGCATCCGCAAGACGGTCGAGTGGTATCTGGCCCGCGCCGATTGGTGGGGGCCCCTGCGCGAGGCCTATGACGGCCGTCGCCTGGGTCTTCTGGCCAAGGCCGGCTGAGGCCGCATGACCGGTCCCATCCTGGTTTTCGGTCGCAATGGCCAGGTCGCGCAGGAGCTCGCCCTGCTATCGGAGCGGACCGGCCGCGCCATGGTTTTCGCCGGTCGTGAGACCCTGGATCTGGCCGATCACACGTCGATCGAGGGGCTGGTCGACAGGATCGGTCCCTCGGCGGTGATCAACGCGGCGGCTCATACCGCTGTGGACAAGGCCGAGAGCGAGGTCGAGGCGGCCTACGCCTTGAACCGGGACGCGCCCGCCGCGATGGCGGCCGCCTGTGTCGCGCGCGACCTGCCGTTCGTGCACTTCTCCACCGACTACGTGTTCGACGGGACGTTGGAGCGACCGTATGTCGAGACCGATCCCGCCGGACCCACCGGCGTCTACGGCGCCAGCAAGCTGGCCGGCGAGCAGGCGGTCGCGGCGGCGGGCGGAGCGGCGGCGATCCTGCGCACCTCATGGGTCTACAGCCGACACGGGGCCAACTTCATCAAGACGATGCTGCGCCTGGCGGCCGGCCGCGACGAGGTCGGCGTCGTCGCCGATCAGATCGGCCGCCCTACCTGGGCGCGCGACTGCGCCGAGGCGGCCCTGGCGACCGTCGACGGCCTGGCGGGCGATCGCGCGCTGGCCGGCGTCTACCATCTTTCCGGCGCCGGAGACGCCAGCTGGGCGGATCTCGCCGAGGCGGTATTCGAGATTTCGCGCGGGCGGGGCGGCCCCGCCGCCGAGGTCCGACGCATCACCACCGCGGACTATCCCACGCCCGCGCGACGACCGGCCAATTCACGGCTGGACTGTGGGAAATTCGAAGCGGCGCTGAACTGGCGCACCCGTCCCTGGCGCGACAGCCTGGCAGTCTGCTTGAATGAGATGGAGCTGTAGACGTTCTATGAAGGGCATCGTTCTCGCCGGCGGGTCAGGCACGCGCCTGCACCCCCTGACCCGTGCGGTCTGCAAGCAGCTGCTTCCGATCTACGACAAGCCGATGATCTACTATCCGATCAGCACCCTGATGCTGGCCGGCATCCGTGAAATCCTGATCATCTCCACGCCCAAGGACACGCCGTTGTTCAAGGACATGCTGGGCGACGGCTCGGCCTGGGGCGTCAGGTTCGAATACGCCGTGCAGGACACCCCGCGCGGCCTGGCCGACGCCTTCATCGTGGGGCGGGACTTCATCGGCGACGACCACGTCGCGCTGATCCTGGGCGACAACCTTTATTTCGGTCACGGCCTGTCCGAGCAGCTGGTCAACGCCTCCAACTCGGGCGCCGGCGCCACCGTGTTCGCCTATCACGTCCATGACCCCGAGCGCTACGGCGTGGTCGATTTCGACGCCGACGGCCGCGCGATCTCGCTGGAGGAAAAGCCCGAGAACCCGCGTTCGAACTGGGCGGTCACCGGCCTCTACTTCTACGACAACCAGGTCGTCGAGATGGCCCGCGACCTGCCGCCCTCGCCGCGCGGCGAGATCGAGATCACCGATATTAACCGCCTCTACCTGGAGAAGGGCGAGTTGTCGGTGGCCAAGCTTGGCCGGGGCTACGCGTGGCTGGACACCGGAACCCACGACAGCCTGGTTGAAGCCACCGAGTTCATCCGCGCCATCGAAAAGCGCCAGGGCCAGAAGGTCGGCTGCCCCGAGGAGGTGGCCTTCACCAAGGCCTGGATCTCCCCTGAGCAACTGCGCGCGCTCGGCGAGGCGATGAGCAAGACCGAGTACGGCCGCTATCTGATCTCGCTGGCCGGCTGAGCCAGTCGCGACGCCGCCCAGTCGGCGGCGTCGCGCACCGCCTCGTCGGGGTCGGCGCGCAGCGGCTCGACCACGGCCGCCAGGCCCGCCTCGCCGCTGTTGCCGATGGCGTAGAGCACGTTGCGCACGAACCGATCGCGGCCGATGCGCTTGATCGGGCTCTTGGAAAAGAGAGCGCGGAAGGACGGATCGTCCAGCGCCGCCAGTTCCGCCAGGGGCGGGCTCTTCAGCGTCTCGCGAGCGTGGAACTTGGCCTCGGCCGACAGGCTGGCGAACTTGTTCCACGGGCAGGCGGCCAGGCAGTCGTCGCAGCCATAGATGCGGTTGCCCAGCATCGGCCTGAATTCATCGGGGATCGGCCCCGCCAGCTCGATGGTCAGGTAGGAGATGCAACGCCGCGCATCGAGCCGATGCGGGGCCGGGAAGGCGCCGGTCGGGCAGATGTCCAGGCAGGCCTGGCACGAGCCGCAGCGGTCGATCTCGGCGGCGTCGGGCGGCAGGTCCAGCGTGGTCAGCACGCTGCCCAGGAACAGCCACGAGCCGAACTGCCGCGAGACGAGGTTGGTGTGCTTGCCCTGCCAGCCCAGGCCGGCGCGCTGGGCCAGGGGCTTTTCCATCAGCGGGGCGGTGTCGACGAACACCTTGACCTCGTTGCCCCAGCGCCGGTGCATCCAGCCGGCCAGCAGCTTGAGCCGCTTCTTGACCACCTCGTGATAGTCGTCGCCCTGGGCGTAGACGCTGATGGCGGCGCGATCGGGGTGCTCCAGCTGGGTCAGCGGGTCGATGTCGGGGCCGTAGTTGACGCCCAGCACGACGGCGCTCTTCGCATCCGTCCACATGGCGGTGGGGTGGCTGCGCCGGTCGAGGGTGTCCTCCATCCAGCCCATGGCCCCGTGCAGGCCCTCGGCCACGAACTGGCGCAGCCAGTCGCCATTGGGCCAGGCGTCGGCGGCCGAGGCGAAGCCGCAGGCGTCGAAGCCCAGAGCCAGGGCCTCGCGGCGGATCTCGTCCTTGATCGTCTCGGGGGTCAGGTCAGAAGTCGAGGTCGTCATAATGCGCGGCCGGCGCGAGGCCGGGCCAGCGATCGGCCAGGATGGGCCTGAAGCACGGCCTCGATTTCAGCTTCATGTACCAGGTGCGCACCGCCGGGAAGTCCTTCCAGGGCACGTCGCCGAAATAGTCGATGACCGACAGGTGCGCGGCGCCGGCGAAATCGCCGAGACTCATGCGGCGGCCGGCCAGCCAGTCGCGCTGCTGCAGCAGGGTTTCCATGTAGCCCAGGTGCTCGCGCAGGGCGTCGCGGCCGCGGCGCAGCGACGACAGGTCCGGCGCGCCCATCCGCAGGAGCCGCTTCTCCATCTTCTCGTGCAGCAGGAAGCCGTTGACCTCGTTGTCGAACTTGCGGTCGAACCACTGCATCAGGCGGCGGGCCTCGGCGCGTTCGCCGGCCTCGCGGCCCAGCAGCGCCGGTTCGGGCTCCTGCTCCTCGATGTGCTCCAGGATCGCGCGGCTCTCGCAGACCACGGTGGTGCGCTGGTGACGCGTTTCCACCAGCACCGGCGTCAGGCCCGACGGGTTCAGCTTGCTGAACTCCGGCGGCGACTCCCAGTAGCGCACCTGCACCTCGGCGAACGGCAGCCGCTTTTCGCCCAGCGCGAGGCGAACCTGGCGCGACGCCGGGTCGAGGGGGAAGTGGTGAAGGGTGCGTTCGACGCTCATGCCCACATGCGTTCAGGCTGCATCGTCTGATCGATGCGCCGTTTTGCTTAACAAGATATTGCCAGGGCGGGACTATTCCCCGGAATGAGCGTTTTTGAGGCGGTTCGCCGAAACCTCCCCCTGTGGGGGAGGCGGCCGAAGGCCGGTGGGGGCTGTTCTCAGCTTCCACCGTGCTGGCCGGGCTAGCAGGCGCTCCCCCCCTCCGATCGCTGCGCGATCACCTCCCCCACAGGGGGAGGTTCCTCAAGGCGTATTCGCCCGCGCGATCAGGGCCGTCGTGCTCTGGCCCGCCTTGAGGTCGGCCAGCACCACGCGGCCGCCGTTGGCCAGCACCACGTCCGATCCGACCACGGTCTCGACCGTGTAGTCGGCGCCCTTGACCAGCACGTCGGGCTTGATGGCCTTGATCAGGTCCAGCGGCGTCTCCTCGTCGAACAGGGTGACCAGGTCGACGGCCGACAGCGAGGCCAGGACGGCGGCGCGGGCGTCTTCCTTCTGCACCGGACGGGTCGGACCCTTCAGGCGCTGGACCGAGGCGTCGGTGTTGAGGCCCAGCACCAGGCGGTCGCAGGCGGCCTTGGCTTGCGCCAGAAGCGAGACGTGGCCGGGGTGGAGCAGATCGAAGCAGCCATTGGTGAAGCCCACCTTCAGGCCCCGCGCCCGCCAGCCGGCGACGATCTCGAGCATCCGGTCGCGGGCGGCGATCTTCTCCTGGCCCGGATCGCCATGGGCGCCGGACAGCACGGCCTTCAGCTCGCCGGCCGTGACCACGTCGGTGCCCAGCTTGGCCACGACCAGGCCGGCGGCGGCGTTGGCCAGGTGGGCGGCGGCGGTCAGGTCGGCGCCGGAGGCCAGCGACAGGGCCAGGGTGGCGGCCACGGTGTCGCCGGCGCCCGAGACGTCGAACACTTCCAGGGCGCTGGCCGGCAGGTGCACGGGGGCGGCGCCGCGCTGCGACAGGGTCATGCCGGCCGAGCCCCGGGTGACCAGGGCGGCGGCGAGATTGGGAGCGGCGGTCAGGATCGCCTCACCGGCGGCCTCGGCGGCCTCGTCGTCGGCGCCGGTCACGCCCGTGGCCTCGGCGGCCTCGCGGCGGTTGGGCTTGATCACCGTCGCGCCGTCATAGCGGGCCAGATCCCGGCTCTTGGGGTCGACGATCACCGGCTTGCCGGCGGCGCGGGCGGCGGCGATGGCGGCCTTCAGAACCTCGGGGGTCAGCACGCCCTTGGCGTAGTCCGACAGCACCACGACGTCGGCGGAGGGCAGCGCCTTTTCGAAGGCGGCCAGGACCAGGGCGGCATCGGCGGGATGACGGTCCTCGCGGTCGGCGCGCAGCATCTGGTGCGAGGCGGCGACGTAGCGGGTCTTCTCGGTGGTGCGGCGGCTGGGATCGACGGCCAGGGCGCTGTCCAGGCCCGGCTCGCGCGCCACCAGGGCGGCCACGGCGCGGCCGGCGTCGTCGTCGCCGACCAGCCCGGCCAGCACGGCCTTGCCGCCTAGGGCGGCGACGTTGCGGGCGACGTTGCCGGCCCCGCCCAGCATGGTGGTCTCGCGCTCGATGGCGATCACCGCCACCGGGGCCTCGGGCGAGATGCGGTCCACCGCGCCATAGACGAACCGGTCGAGCATGACGTCGCCCAGCACCAGCACGGTCTTGCCGGCGAAGGCGTCGGGCAGGCGGGCCAGGGTGTCGTCCATGGAAGCGGGCTCGTCGGTAGGGAGAAGGCCGCTAATTGGGCGCATCGCGGCGGGAGGGCAAGAGGGCGCCAAGATCCTCCCCCTCTGGGGGAGGTGGCCCGAAGGGCCGGAGCGGGGACGTTTTCAGCTTTCGGAGCGTTGGTCGTCTTCGCAGCGACTTCCCCCTCCGTCGGCTTCGCCGACACCCCCCACAGGGGGAGGATCTAGTGGCGCGGATCGGGATGCAGCAGCACGTCGGCGCTGGGGAACGCGGCTTTCACCCGCTCCTCGGCGGCGGTCATCACCGCGTGGGCTTCGGCCAGGCTCTGGCCGGCGGCGAGGTCCATGTGGCCCTGGACGTGGATGTGCGGGCCGGCGGCGCGGGTGCGCAGCTGGTGCACGCCGCCGATGTGCGGATCGTCGGTCAGCAGGGCGAGGATCTGCTCGCGCTCCTCTACGGGCAGTTCGTGGTCCATCAGCTGGTCGGCCGACTGGCGGAACACGCCGACCGCGCCCCACAGCAGCCAGGCGGCGACGATCAGGCCGGCGACGGCGTCCACCCAGGTCCAGCCCAGCAGGGAAACGGCGGCCAGGCCGATCAGCGTCACGGCGTTGGAGGCCAGGTCCGCGGCGTAGTGGGCGTGGTCGCCGGCCACGGCCACCGAGCGGGTCTTGGCCATCACCGCGGCCTGGGCGCGGATCAGGGCCAGGGTCAGGCCGATCGAGACGACCATGACGCCGACTCCCCAAAGCCCGTGCTCGACCGGCTTGGGATGCAGCAGCCCGCCGATCGCCTCGCGCCCGATCAGGGCCGCCGAGGCGAAGACCAGACCGCCCTGGATCAGGCTGGAAAAGGCCTCGGCCTTGCCGTGGCCGAAGCGGTGCTCGGCGTCCGGCGGGACGGCGGCGTAGCGCACGGCGAAGAAGGTGATCAGCGAGGCCACCAGGTCGAGGCCCGAGTCCGCCAGCGAGGCCAGCATGGCCAGCGAGCCGCTGGCGGCCCACGCGCCGCCCTTGATGACGATCAGGATCGCCGCCGTCCCCACCGACAGGGCGGTCACCCGACGGGTCAGGGCGGCGAGATCGGCGGGAGAGGCGGCGGGCGCGGTCATGCCCCAAGCTGCAACACGACCGCGCCCGCGTGAAGCCCTACTGCTTGTAGCTCAGGCGGAAGTAGAAGTAGCGCCCCGGCGCGTCATAGGCGTTGGGGTCGTAGTTGTTGAGGCCGCAGCTGATGCAGCCCGGCGGGTCCTTGTCGAACAGGTTATTGACCCCGAAGGCCAGGGCGGTGGTGTCGCCCAGGAAGTCGGGCTTCCAGCGCAGCTGGGCGTCGATATAGGTCCGCGAGGCCAGCTTGTTGTCGGCCGCGGCGGTCTCCTTGACCGACGACAGGTAGCGGGCCGAGGCGCTGGCGCCCCAGGCCTTCCAGTCCCAGTCGACGGTGAGCGAGGTCTTGGTCTTGGGATAGGCCTGGTCGGGGCTGCCGCGCTCGGTGCCTTCGCGCGGGATCTCGGTGAAGCCCGTCGCGGTGGGTACGATCTCGGTATATTCGAGCAGGAAGGTCGAATAGGAGCGCAGCGACAGGCGCCCGAAGTCGTAGGTCGGCGAGGACCACAGCAGGTTCAGGTCGATGGCCCGGGTCTGGATGCCGCCGATGTTGATCAGCGGGTTGGTGATGGCCGCCACCTGGCCCGACGCGGTGCGGGTGATGGTCGAGCAGGCCAGGCTGTCGGCCAGCTCGGCGCAGCGGGCCAGCAGGCTTTCGCCGGAAAGCGCCTGGATCGCCGAGTCGAGCTCGATGTCGGAATAGGCCAGCTCGATCGAGCCGTTGCTGGCCCAGCTGGCGTCCTTCAGCGCCTTGGGCTCCCAGACGATGCTGAAATTGGTGCTTTCGCTGGTCTCGGGCTTGAGCGTGTCATTGCCGCTGGTGATCACCGACAGCTGCGGATTGAGCTGCACGTAGCTGCCGCTGGCCGGCACGCCGGCGGCGATACAGTTGGCGCGGACGGTGGCGCTGGCGGGGGTCCCGCCCGACAGGCCCAGCATGTCCGAGCAGGGGTCGACGATCTCCTGGTCGAAGCGCGAGGCGGCGCCGAACAACTCGCCGATCGAAGGGGCCCGGAAGCCCTGGCCCCACGAGGCGCGGACCAGCAGGTCCTCGGCGGGCCGCCAGTTGACGCCGGCCTTGTAGATCGAGTCCCGGCCCGAGGTGGAATAGTCGAACCAGCGGCCGGCGGCCGAGACCTCCAGCCGGTGGACCAGCGGCAGGTCGGCCAGCAGCGGGGCGCGCAGTTCGAGATAGGCCTCGTCGACCTTGATCTCGCCCTTGGCGGGTTGGGCAGGGATGTCGGCCGACAGGCCGGCGGCGACCACGGCGTCGGGCTGGAAATAGCCCTTGGTCTGGCGGTGCTCGTAGCCGGCGGCGAAGGCCAGCGGCCCGGCCGGCAGGGCGAACAGGTCGCCGGTCAGGTTGGCGGTGAAGTCGTGCAGTTCCTGCTGCGAGACGTCCTGCTGGGTGAAGCCGATGAAGCCCAGCATCGCCGGGGTGATCGAGCCGACCCCGCCGAAGATGTTCAGCGGCACGCACGAGCCGGTGCAGCCCGACAACGGGCCCAGCGCCTGCTGCACGCGGGCGGCGTTGACGTTGCCGGTGAAGCTCTGTTCGGCGTGGTTGCGCGAGGCCGTCGCGTTGACGTCCCAGTACCAGGTCTTGTCGGCCAGCTTCAGATCGCCCGACAGGCTGGCGTTGACGTTCCAGGTGTCGACCGTCTGGGCGTAGTGGCGCGGCCCGGCCTCGATCAGCCGGCGGCCGACGAAGGCGTAGGTGCCGGTGGTCAAGGTGAAGCCGAACGGGTTGTAGGGATTGGTGGCGTCGACCGAGACCGTGTCCAGCAGGTTGCCGTTGCCGGCGTCGGGGCCGACGAACAGCGGCAGGGGCGCGGCCTGGTTGGCCGACTTGCGCTGCACGTAGCTGCCGCGGACCTTCAGCTTGATGCTGTCGGTGAAGTCGTGGGTCACGGTTCCGAACAGGCTGACCCGCTCGGACGGGGTGACGATGTAGTTGTAGGGCTGGAAGTTGAAGCGGTCGGCGGTGGTGAAGTTCTTGAAGCTGCTCGACGCGCCGGTCGGGTCCAGCGGGTTGTAGGTCGGCCGCACGCCGGCGGCGAGGGCGGCCTTCAGCGTCACGTCGAGGTCGCGGCCGGTATTGGGATCGCTGACGATGAACCGGCCCAGCGGGGTGCCGGACGAACAGCCGCCGTCGAGGCACGAGGTCGAGAAGGGGCTGGGGAACAGCGAGATGTCGCGGTCGGCCGACAGGACGCTCTTCTGCTTGAAGTAGCCGCCGCCGACCACGATGCTGGTCTTGTCCTCGGTGGCCCCCCACGAGATGTTGTAGTCCTGGGCGAAGCCGTCGCCCTCGCCATAGCCGCCGACCTGGGCCGACAGCTCCAGCCCCTGCTGCCGGTCGCGGGTGATGATGTTGACCACCCCGGCGATGGCGTCCGAGCCGTAGATCGGCGAGGCGCCTTCCTGCAGGATCTCGACATTGCGGATCATGGCGCTGGGGATGGTGTTGAGGTCCACGACCCCCGGCACGCCCGAGGCCGCGGCCCCGCCGACCCAGCGCTGGCCGTCGACCAGCACCAGCGTCCGCCGCGAGCCCAGATAGCGCAGGTCGAGCTCGGCCGAGCCGGCCCCCACCCCGCCGCCGTCGGGCGGATTGCCGAAGTTGCCGGAGTTGTTGAACTTTGAATTGAGACCGCCGCCGGCCGAGGGCACGCGCTGCAGCACGTCGACGATCGAGGTCAGGCCGGTCTTGGCGATGTCGTCCTGGCCGATCTGGAAGACCGCCTGGCTCTTGTCGAGCGGGCTGACCCGGATGCGCGAGCCGGTGACGACCACGGCCTCAACGCTGTTGTCCTCGGGCGTCTGGGCCGCGGCCGCCATCGGGGCGGCCGCGACGGTCGTCAGAAATAGCGAGAGAAGTCCTTGGCCGATGCGGTTCATGCCGTGCCCTTCCAGCTGCGATATCCCCACGGTCAAGGTTGAGTCGTGGGTTCGCTCGCGCAGAAGGTGAATCGGCGGTCAAAAATGTGTCAAGTTCGCTGAACGGCGATATGTCGTTTCGCGGTGCTGTGTGTCTTTCGCAACAATCATGCGCACCTTGGCTGTGCAGTCAGGCCGCCGCCCTGGGGCGGGGTCCGACATAGACAGATTGGGGGCGGATCAACTTGCCGCCGGCCTGCTGCTCGCGGGCGTGGGCGATCCAGCCCACGGTGCGACCGGCGGCGAACACGCAGGTGAAGGCCTGCGGCGGGAAGCCCAGCGCCTCGAGCAGCAGCGCGGTATAGAACTCGACATTGGTCTCCAGCGGCCGGTCGGGCTTGCGCCGGCGCAGGATGTCGAGCGCCGCCCGTTCCACCGCCTCGGCCAGAGCCAGGCGGCCGGGCAGGGCGCCGGCGGTGCGCGACAGGCGGGCCAGCGCCGCCTTCAGGGCGTCGGCGCGCGGGTCGCGGACGCGGTAGATCCGATGGCCAAAGCCCATCAACCGCTCGCCGGCGTCCAGCGCCGCTTCCAGCCAGGGGACGGCGTTGTCGGCCGTTCCGATGGTGTCGAGCATGTCGATCACCGGCCCCGGCGCGCCGCCGTGCAGCGGGCCTTTCAGGGTCGAGAGCCCGGCCAGCACCGCCGAGCCCAGGCCCGCGCGGGTCGAGGCCGCCACCCGGGCGGCGAAGGTCGAGGCGTTGAGGCCGTGGTCGCAGACCGTGACCAGATAGGCGTCGAGCGCCCGGGCCTCGCCTTCGGTCGGCGCCGCGCCTCGGATCATCCGCAGGAAGTCCGCCGCGTGGGGCAGGGCGGGATCGGGCGCGACCGGCGCCTGCCCGTCCCGGCAGCGCAAGGTCGCGGCGGTGAACACGGCCGGGGCGGCGGCCAGCACCAGGGCGTCGTGCAGGGTCTCGCCGTCGGGCAGGCGGGCCAGCAGGGCGCGCATGGCGTCGTAGGGATCGCGGGCGGCCAGGGCCGTATCGAGGGCGACGACCTCAGCGAAGGCCCGCACGCGCGCCGCGCCCAGGGCCGGGGCCAGATCGGTCGGCAGGTCGTCGAAGAAGCCGTCGAACAGCAGGTGGGCGGCGTCCTCGAATCGGGCGCGGCCGGCTAGGTCCTCGACGGCCCAGCCGCGCAGGGTCAGGCGGCCGGCCTGGCCGTCGACGTCGGAAAGCACGGTGGCGGCGGCGATGACGCCTTCGAGGCCAGCGGAAACTTGGACCATGACTGAGGTCTCCTTTCGCCGCTGATGATCATCCAGGTCGCTTGATCGTCAATCTTGATCAATGTAATCAATATATATGGCGGACGATTGGCTCGATGCAGACCAGGCGATGGCGCGGCTCGGCGTGCGGGCCCAGACGCTCTACGCCTATGTCAGCCGGGGACGGATCGAGGCCCACGCCCATCCGAGCGACCCGCGCCGCAGCCTCTATCGCGCCTCCGACGTCGCGGCCCTGGCCAAGCGGAAGGCCCGAGGCCGGAAGGCCGCCGACGTCGCCGCCGAAGCCATCGCCTGGGGCGAGCCGGTGCTGGCCTCGGCCATCACCACCGTACGGGCGGGGCGCCTGTGGTATCGCGGCCGCGACGCCGCCGAACTGGCCAAAACCGAAAGCTTCGAGGCCGTCGGCCGGCTGTTGCGCGACGACGCGGCCGAGGCCGCCGTCTCGACCCATGCGCCAAGCCAGGCCCCCACCCTCCGCGCCCGCCTGTTCGCCGATCTGGCCGCCCGGGCCGGCGAGGACCGTCCGGCCCGGGGCCGCGCGCCGCTGATGCTGGCCCAGGAGGCGGCGGGCCTGCTCGACCTCGTCGCCGACGCCGTGGCCGGTGAGCGCGGCGACGGCCTGATCCACCAGCGACTGGCCGCCGCCTGGGGGCTCGACGCGGCCGGCGGCGATCTGGTGCGGCGCGCGCTGGTGCTGCTGGCCGACCACGAACTGAACGCCTCGACCTTCGCCGCCCGGGTGGCGGCCTCGACCGGCGCGTCGCTGGCGGCGTCGACCCTTGCTGGACTTTCGGCCCTGTCGGGGCCGCTGCACGGCGGCATGGCCGCCCGGGTCGAGGCCCTGGCGCGCGAGGCCAAGCGTGACGGCGCGGAACGGGCGGTCGCCGTCCGCCTCGACCAGGGCGCGCCCCTGCCGGGCTTCGGCCATCCGCTCTATCCTGACGGCGATCCCCGCGCGGCGGCGCTGCTGGCGGCCTTCGCTCCCGCGCCCGACATGGCGGCGCTTTATGAGGCGGTGGTCAGCGCGACCGGCCAGGCGCCCAACATCGATTTTGCCCTGGTCGCGCTGGCGCGGACCCTCGCCCTGCCCGACGACGCCCCCTTCGCCCTGTTCGCCGTCGGCCGCACCGCTGGGTGGCTGGCCCACGCCCTGGAGCAGTCGAAGACGGGCCGGCTGATCCGGCCGAGGGCGCGATACGTGGGTGACGCTTTCCCTCCCCCTTGATGGGGGAGGGGCAGGGGTGGGGGTGGTTGCTGAGGAAGATGACGGGCGTCAGCGTTCGTCGGCCGGCGCTGTTGTCACCCCCATCCCCGGCCCTTCCCCCATCAAGGGGGAAGGGAGCATTGGCAAAAACAACAAAGGGGAACGCTCGGGCCGGAGCGTTCCCCTCGTCGTGCGGCGGGCTGGGAGGCGCGCCGCCCGCCGTCGCCTCGGAAGAAGGCGACGGATCTCGTGGGCTGGGGAGCGGGCCTTAGGCCCGCTCGTGCACCGCCTGCTCGGCCGCCAGCGGCTGGGGCAGGCGGTTGATCATTTCCTTCGGGCAGACCTGCCAGAAGAGGTCGCGGACACGGTCCCAGTCGCGCAGCAGGCTCTCGGCGAAGGCCGAGTCCGTCTCGCGGGCGTGCTCGGCGATCAGCGAGCGCAGCACGCCTTCCCAATAGGGCGAGGCCAGACGCTGCACGACGATGCTGTCGGGGTTGATGTTGGCCTGGAAGCGGTCGTGCTGGTCGAACACGAAGGCCATGCCGCCGGTCATGCCGGCCCCGAAGTTGCCGCCCGTCGGACCCAGGATCACCACCTGGCCGCCGGTCATGTATTCGCAGCCGTTGGCGCCGCAGCCCTCGACCACGGTGGTGGCGCCCGAGTTGCGGACGGCGAAGCGCTCGCCGGCCTGGCCGGCCGCGAACAGCCGGCCGGCGGTGGCCCCGAACAGCACGGTGTTGCCGATCAGGGTGTTGGTCTCCGGCGCCGCCAGGCCGCGCGGCGGCTTGATGACGATCGTCGCGCCCGACAGGCCCTTGCCGACATAGTCGTTGGCCTCGCCGGTCAGCTCGATGCGCAGACCCTGCACCGCGAAGGCGCCCAGGCTCTGGCCGGCCGAGCCCTTGAGCTGGACGGTCAGGTGGCCGGCGGGCAGGCCCTTCATGCCGAACTTGCGGACGATGTGGCTCGAGGTGCGGGTGCCGATGGTGCGCGCGGTGCTGCGGACCGTATAGGTCAGCTGCATCTTTTCGCCGCGCTCCAGCAGGGGGGCGGCGTCGCGGACGATCTGGGCGTCCAGGGTGTCGGGCACGGCGTTGCGGCCGCCCTCGACGGTGCAATAGGGCTTGTTGTTCCCCGGATCGGCGCGAACCAGCAGGGGGTTCAGGTCGAGGTCGTCGAGGTGCTCGCCGCCGCGGCTGACCTGGGCCAGCAGGTCGGTGCGGCCGACGATTTCCCGCAGGCTCTTGAAGCCCAGGCCGGCCAGGATCTCGCGCACTTCTTCCGCCACGAAGGTGAAGAGGTTGACGACCTTGTCCGGCGTGCCGGTGAACTTGGCGCGCAGGGCCTCGTCCTGGGTGCAGACGCCCACGGGACAGGTGTTGGAGTGGCACTGGCGCACCATGATGCAGCCCATCGCCACCAGCGAGGCGGTGCCGATGCCGAACTCCTCGGCGCCCATCATCGCGGCGATGACGACGTCGCGGCCGGTGCGCATGCCGCCGTCGGCCCGCAGGACGACGGAGTGGCGCAGGTTGTTCAGCGTCAGCACCTGATTGGCTTCCGACAGGCCCATCTCCCACGGACCGCCGGCGTACTTCACCGAGGTCTGGGGCGAGGCGCCGGTGCCGCCGACGCCGCCGGCGACCAGGATCACGTCCGCCTTCGCTTTCGCAACGCCGGCGGCGATGGCGCCGATGCCGGTGGCCGCGACCAGCTTCACCGTCACCCGGGCTATCGGGTTGATCTGCTTCAGGTCGTAGATGAGCTGGGCCAGGTCCTCGATCGAATAGATGTCGTGGTGCGGCGGCGGGCTGATCAGCATGACTCCAGGGGTGGAGTGACGCAGGCGTGCGATCATCTCGGTCACCTTGAAGCCGGGCAGCTGCCCGCCTTCACCCGGCTTGGCGCCCTGGGCGACCTTGATCTCCAGCTCGACGCACTGGTTCAGATATTCGGCGGTGACGCCGAACCGGCCCGAGGCGACCTGCTTGATGGCGCTGTTGGGGTTGTCGCCGTTGGGCAGGGGCTTGTAACGGGCCGAATCCTCGCCGCCCTCGCCCGAGACCGACTTGGCCCCGATGCGGTTCATGGCGATGTTCAGCGCGCCGTGGGCCTCGGGGCTCAGGGCGCCCAGGCTCATGCCCGGGGTGACGAAGCGCTTGCGGATCTCGTTGACGCTCTCGACGTCGTCGGTGGCGATCGGGTTGCGGTCCGAGCGCCAGTCGAGCAGGTCACGCAGCTGGATCGGCTTCTGGGTGCGCAGGCCCGAGGACCAGCGGCGATAGAGCTCGTAGTCGCCGGTCTCGCAGGCCGTCTGCAGGGTGTGCATCAGGCGCGCTTCGAAAGCGTGGGCCTCGCCAGAGCGGCGCGACTTGTAGAGGCCGCCGACCGGCAGGGTGATCGCCGCCGTCTCCCAGGCCTTGCGGTGCAGCTCGACCGACTTGGTCTCGATGCCGCCCAGGCCGATGCCCGAGATCCGCGAGGGCATGCCGGGGAAGAACTCGGCGGCCAGGGCGCGCGACAGGCCGACGGCTTCGAAGTTGTAGCCGCCGCGGTACGAGCTGATGACGCTGATGCCCATCTTGGAGATGATCTTCAGCAGGCCGCCCTCGATGGACGTCTTGAAGTTGATGCAGACGTCGCGCAGCGACTTGTCGCCGAGCAGGCCGCGCTCCAGGCGGTCCTGGAAGCTTTCCTGGGCGAGGTAAGCGTTGACCGCCGTGGCGCCGACGCCGACCAGCACCGCGAAATAGTGGGTGTCGAGGCACTCGGCCGAGCGGACGACCAGCGAGACGTAGCTGCGCAGGCCCTTGGCCACGAGATGGGCGTGCACCCCGCCGGTGGCCAGGATCATCGGCAGGCCGACGCGGCCGGCGTCGCTGGCCTCGTCGGTCAGGACGATGGCGCCGCAGCCGCGCAGCACGGCGTCCTCGGCCTCGGCCCGGATGCGGTCGAGGTTGGCGCGCAGGGCGTCGCCGGCGCGGGCTTCTTGCGCCGGCAGCGGCATGGTGCAGTCGATGACCGCGACGTTCTTCTCACCCAGCAGCTCGTGGATGCGGATGTACATGCCGGTGGTGAGCACGGGGCTCTCCAGCACGTAGACGTCCGCCTGGGCCGCGTCCTGGGCCAGGATGTTGCCGAGGTTCTTGAAGCGGGTCTTCAGGCTCATGACGCCGGTCTCCCGCAGGGGGTCGATCGGCGGGTTGGTCACCTGGCTGAAGTTCTGGCGGAAGTAGTGGCTCAGCGGCCGGTACTTCTCCGACAGCACCGCGAGCGGGGTGTCGTCGCCCATCGAGCCGACGGCTTCCTTGCCGTCCTCGACCATGGGGGCGAGGATCATCTCCAGGTCTTCCAGGCTGAAGCCGGCGGCGGCCTGGCGACGGGTCAGCTCCTCGCGGCCGAACTTGCGCGGCTCGGGACCGGGCGCGATCTCCTTTTCGAGATCGACCATGTTGCCCAGCCACTCGGTGTAGGGGTGGCGGCCGGCTAGTTCGTCGACGATCTCGTCCTCGCCGTAGAGCTTGCCCTCGCCCAGGTCGATGGCGATCATCCGGCCGGGCGAGATGGCCAGCTTGCGGGTGATGCGCGACTCCTCGACGCCGCACATGCCGGCTTCCGAGCCCATGATCACCAGGCCGTCGTCGGTATAGGCCACGCGCAGCGGGCGCAGGCCCGAGCGGTCCTTGCCGGCCACGACCCAGCGGCCGTCGGTGGCGCACAGGGCGGCCGGGCCGTCCCAGGGCTCCATCACGGCGTTGCAGTAGGAATAGAGCGCCTTGTGCTCGTCGCTCTGGTTGGGGTTGCTGGCTTCCGGCACCAGCAGGGCCTTGGCCATCGGCGCGTCGCGGCCGGCGCGGACCAGCACCTCGAAGGTGTTGTCCAGGCTGGCCGAGTCCGAACCGCCCGGCTGGATCACCGGTTTGACGTCGTCCCCGAACTCACCGAAGGCGTCGGCCGCCATCTTGATCTCGTGGGACTTCATCCAGTTGATGTTGCCCTTGATCGTGTTGATCTCGCCGTTGTGGGCGAGCATCCGGAAGGGCTGGGCCAGGCGCCACTGCGGGAAGGTGTTGGTCGAGTAGCGCTGGTGGAAGATCGCCACGGCGGCGGCGAAGCGCTCGTCCTTAAGGTCCGGATAGAACTCGTCTATCGACTCGGCCAGGAACATGCCCTTGTAGATCAGCGAGCGGGCCGAGAACGAGCAGATGTAGAAGTCGGTGATGTTCTGGGCGTGGACGCGCTTTTCGATGCGCTTGCGGCACAGGAACAGGGCGCGCTCCAGCGCCTCGCCTTCGAGGCCGGCCGGCGGGGCCAGCATGATCTGCTCGATTTCCGGGCGGGTGGCGTTGGCCTTCTCGCCGATCACGGCGGTGTTCACCGGCACCTGGCGCCAGCCGTAGATGTAGAAGCCGAAACGCAGGGCTTCGGCCTCGACGATCGTGCGGCAGGCTTCCTGGGCGCCGAGATCCGTGCGCGGCAGGAACACTTGGCCGACGCCGATCGGGCCCGGACGCAGGGCGTGGCCGGTGCGGCGCACCTGGTCGATGAAGAAGTCCTGCGGGACCGAGACCAGCACGCCGGCGCCGTCGCCGGTCTTGCCGTCGGCGTCCACCGCCCCGCGGTGCCACAGGGCCTTGAGGGCCTTGATCGCCAGCTCGACGACTTCGCGGCGCGGCTTGCCGTCGATGGCGCAGACCAGGCCGACGCCGCAGGCGTCACGCTCGGTGGTCGGGTCATAGGCGTGGCCGTCGATGAGGGCCTGGCGGTTCTTCAGATAGAGGTCGATCTGGCTCATGGTCTGATCTCTTTCCTCTTACTCAGCCGCGATCAAAGTCGCGGCCGCCTTGGCCTTCAGGTAGCGGTGCATGGCGGCGGCGGCGTCGCGGCCGTCCTTGATCGCCCACACCACCAGCGAGGCGCCGCGAACGATGTCGCCGGCGGCGAACACGCCGTCGAGATTGGTCATCTGGTGGCGCACGTCCGCCTTGACCGTGCCCCAGCGGGTGGTCTTCAGGTCGGGGGCGTCCCACAGTTCCGGCAGGTTCTCGGGCTCGAAGCCCAGGGCCTTGACCACCAGCTGGGCCGGACGGTCGAAGTCGCCGCCGGGGATCTCCTCGGGGCTGCGGCGGCCCGAGGCGTCGGGCGCGCCCAGGCGCATGCGGATGGCGCGCACGCCGGTCACGGCTTGTGCGTCGCCCGACAGGGCGCGCGGGGCGGCCAGCCATTCGAAGGTCACGCCTTCCTCCTCGGCATTGGCCACTTCGCGCAGCGAGCCGGGCATGTTGGCCTTGTCGCGGCGATAGAGGCAGGTGACCGAGGTGGCGCCCTGGCGGATGGCCGTGCGCACGCAGTCCATGGCGGTGTCGCCGCCGCCGACCACGACCACGTCCTTGCCGTCGGCGTTCAGCTCGCCGCTGTCATAGGCCGGAACCTCGTCGCCGAGGGTCTTCTTGTTGGAGGCGATCAGATAGTCGAGCGCGGGCACCACGCCCTTGTCGCCGCCGCCGGGCACGGTCAGGTCGCGGGCGGCGTAGACGCCCACCGCGATCAGCACCGCGTCATGCTCGGCGCGCAGGTCTTCCAGGCTGGCGTCCTTGCCGACCTCGAAGCCGAGCTTGAAGGTCACGCCGCCGTCGGCCAGGCGCTTCGTGCGGCGCTCGACGACGTCCTTCTCCAGCTTGAAGCCGGGGATGCCGTAGATCAGCAGGCCGCCGGCCCGGTCGTGGCGATCGTAGACGGTGACGGCGTAGCCTTCCTCGCGCAGCTTCTCGGCGGCGGCCAGGCCCGCGGGGCCGGCGCCGACGATGCCGACCGACTGGCCGCGGTCGGCCTTGGCGGCCAGCGGCTTGACCCAGCCCATCTCCCAGGCCTTGTCGGTCAGGTAGCGTTCGACCGAGCCGATCGTCACGGTGCCGTGACCCGACTGCTCTATGACGCAGTTGCCTTCGCAGAGGCGGTCCTGCGGGCAGATCCGTCCGCAGACCTCGGGCATGGAATTGGTGGCCTGCGACAGGGCGTAGGCTTCCTCCAGCCGGCCCTCGGCGGTCATCCGCAGCCAGTCGGGGATGTTGTTGTGCAGCGGGCAGTGGGTCTGGCAGTAGGGCACGCCGCATTGCGAGCAGCGCGAGGCCTGCTCGTTGGCTTTCGCGTCGATGAAGTCGGCGTAGATCTCGTGAAAGTCGCCGTTACGCTCTTCGGCCGCCCGCTTTTCAGGCGTGCGACGCGCGACGGTCGTGAATTTCAACATGCGCTCGGCCATGCGCTTCCCTCGCCCCCGAAGCCGGGGAAAAATTTGCTTTCGAGGGCCTCATACGGACTCTCCCGGGCAATAAGAATGCGGTGGTCAAATATTTGGACAAATATATCCGTGATGACGACAGGGTCATTGCGAGCGACTCTCATCTATACCGTCAAATGGTCCACTTTGTGGATAAACCCTTTTTTTACCGTGTCGGGCGCACGCCCGTTTCCGCTCGCAAGAGCTTGTTTCACAAGGGAATGACATGCCGGAGTGGCTGATCGCGATCGTGCTGGGCCTGATCGAGGGGCTGACGGAGTTCATTCCCGTCTCGTCGACCGGGCATCTGCTGCTGGCGGCCAAGGCCATGAGCCTTCCGGCGACGCCGTGGGACACCTTCGTCGTGCTGATCCAGCTGGGCGCCGTGCTGGCCGTGGTCGCGCTCTACTTCCAGCGCCTGTGGGGCGTCGTCGTCGGCCTGCCGACCAAGCCCGAGGCGCGCCGCTTCGCGCTCAGCGTCGTCATCGGCTGCATCCCGGCCTTCGCCGCGGGCCTGGCCCTGCACGGCGTCATCAAGCACTTCTTCGAGAACCCGTTCCTGCCGCAGGTGATCTGCGTCTCGCTGATCATCGGCGGGATCCTGCTGCTGATCGTCGACAAGAAGGCCCCGCCGGCCCGCGAGCACGACGGCATGAAGCTGTCTCTCAAGACCGCCTTCCTCATCGGTCTCTTCCAGTGCCTGTCGCTGCTGCCGGGCGTATCGCGCTCGGGCTCGACCATCGTCGGCTCGATGCTGCTGGGCGTCGAGCGCAAGGCGGCCGCCGAGTTCTCGTTCTTCATGGCCATCCCGATCATGGTCGGCGCCTTCGGCCTGGACCTGATCAAGAGCTACAAGGACATCGACGCCAGCCAGTTCGGCATCATCGCCATCGGCTTCGTGGTCTCGTTCCTGTCGGGCCTGGTGGTGGTGAAGTACATGATCGACTTCATCGGCAAGCGCGGCTTCGCCCCGTTCGCCTGGTGGCGCATCGTCGCCGGGGTCGCCGGCCTGGCGCTGATCTACTTCCCGCGCTGATTCATCGTCCTTCTCCCCTTGCGGGAGAAGGTGTCGGCGATAGCCGACGGATGAGGGGTCTTTCAGACGCAAAACGCCGCGACAGCCGATCAGCTGTCGCGGCGTTTCTGTAGGTGCGCCCCCTCACCCGACCTCCCTCCGGGAGGCCACCCTCTCCCGCAAGGGGAGAGGGATAAGGGTTAGAACGCGCCGGCCGGGGTCGGGGCGTACTGGCCGCCCTTGCGGTAGCGGTAGAGGTAGGACGGAACCACGGCCTCGACGGCGGTGGGGATCACGCCGAGGTCGGCCAGGCCCTTGGCGCCCGGCGTGACGACATTGTCGCCGGCCTTCAGCAGGGCCACCTGGTCGGTGGTGATCGGCGGGGCCAGCGGCAAGACCGCGGCCTGCAGGTCGCCCAGCTTGCCCACCAGGCCGGCGAGCGGCCAGGGCAGGGGCGCCAGCACGCGGGCGCGGCCGGTTTCGGTCAGCACAAACTGCAGCAGCTCCTTGAAGCTGTAGACGGTCGGGCCGCCCAGCTCGAAGGTCTCGCCCGCGGTGGCCGGATCGACGACGATCTTGGCGATCGCCGCGGCGACGTCGCCGACGAACACCGGCTGGAACTTGGTGTGGCCGCCGCCGACCAGCGGCAGGGCCGGGGCGAGCGCGGCCATCTGGCCGAACTTGTTGAAGAACTTGTCGTCCTGGCCGAACACGATCGAGGGACGCACGATCGTGGCGGTCGGGAAGGCGGCGCGGACGGCGGCTTCGCCCTCGGCCTTGGTGCGCGCGTACTTGCTGTCCGACTCGGCGTTCGCGCCGATGGCCGAGACCTGCACCAGGCGCTTGAGGCCGGCGGCGGCGGCCTGTTCGGCCACGATCTTGGCGCCCATGGCGTGCAGCGACTGGAACTGCTGGCGGCCGCTTTCCCACAGCACGCCCACCAGGTTGACGGCCGCCTCGGCGCCGTCCAGCGCGCGGGCCACCGAGGCCTCATTGCGCACATTGGCCTGGAAGACCTCGATCTGACCGACATCGCCCAGCATCCGCATGCGGTAGGCGAGATTGGGCTGACGCACGGCTACGCGTACGCGATAGCCCGCCTTGGCGAGGGCGCGCACCACCTGGCTTCCTACGAAGCCGGAGCCGCCGAACACCGTGACCAGACCCTGCATCTTCATTCCTCGTCGCTGCGATGAATGGGGGATTAGACGAGCCTGGGGATGTTCGCAAGAAAAGTGAGAAATGCGATTGACGCCGTCAGAACCTTTGCATAAACGTCCGGCCCTCGCAGCGGCCCAACGGGTTGCGCCGCGGGCCCAGGTGGCGGAATTGGTAGACGCGCTGGCTTCAGGTGCCAGTGACCGAAAGGTCGTGGAGGTTCGAGTCCTCTCCTGGGCACCACCCCTTACCAACCCTCGCGGATGCGAGGTGCGGGGTGGTTCCAAGCTTTCCATGCAATAGATATTCGGTTCATCTGGCGTGCATCGCCGACGCTCCACTATAAGGCGTCGGAGCGGCGCCGGTCGCGACGACGCCGACGCGTGGAGACGAAAGACACTTGGCCAGCTTTGTTCATGAAGGCGACCTGCCCGACGGCGTGTTCGCCGGGGCGACGGCGATCGCCATCGATTCGGAAACCATGGGCCTGCGCCTGGGGCGCGATCCGCTGTGCGTGGTGCAGCTGTCGTCCGGCGACGGCGACGCCCACGTGGTGCGCCTGGACCGCTCGACCTATCACGCGCCGAACCTGAAGGCGCTGCTGACCGATCCCGGCGTGCTGAAGCTTTTCCACTTCGGTCGTTTCGACATCGCCATGTTCCTGCTGCATCTGGGCGTCATGACGGCTCCCGTGTACTGCACGAAGATCGCCTCCAAGCTGGCCCGCACCTATACCGACCGCCACGGCCTCAAGGACGTGACGCGCGAACTGATGGGCGTGGAGCTGTCCAAGGCCCAGCAGAGCTCGGATTGGGGCGCGGCGGCGCTGACCCCCGAGCAGGTGGCCTACGCCGCCTCGGACGTGCTGCACCTGCATGGCCTGCGCGAGCGTTTGAACACCATGCTGGTGCGCGAGGGCCGCATGGCCCTGGCTCAGGCGGCCTTCGACTATCTGCCCCACCGCGCCGCGCTCGACCTGGCCGGTTGGGAAGACGTCGACATCTTCGCGCACGCTTAAGAGGGACGACGGACGTGGCCGATGTGGCGATGAGGGGGGGCTTCAAGCGCGATCTGCGGCGCTGGCGTCGACGCTCGCGCCTGGTTCGCGCCGCGCGCCTGGCCCTGCCCGTCGCCGTGGTCGCCCTGCTGGGCTCGGCCATCGGCCAGGTGGTCTGGCGCACGATGACGGCGGCCGAGCGCGGGCCCGAAAAGCCCCAGTCCCAGATCCGCATGCTCAATCCGCGCTTCTACGGCCAGTCGAACGACGGGCGCGCCTTCCTGATCACGGCGCGGTCGGCAGTGCGCGACGACGCCGACCTCAAGCGCGTGCTGCTGGACGACCCGACCATGACCCTGGGCATCGACGAGCCCAAGCCCAGCCGGGTGACGTCCAAGAGCGGCGTCTATCGCGAGGACAACCTCAAGCTCGTGCTGCGCGGCGACGTGCGCATGGACGACGGCGGCGGCTATCGCTTCGCGTCGGACGAGGCTTTCGTCGACACCAAGACCGGCGTGATCACCGGCGAATCCGTGCTGCAGGGCGAAGGCCCCACAGGACAGGTGAAATCCAACGCCTATTCCGTATATGACAAGGGCGACCGCATCGTTTTCCGCGGTGGAGTCCGCACGCGTCTCGATCGCGTCGGCGGCGACGAAAACTGACGGGACCATGAGGACGATGCGACAGATGAGGGCGAGGTCGATGAAACGAGCAATGGCGGTCGCTGGCGTCGCCGCGAGCCTGCTGGGCGGGCCGATGGCCGGCGCGGCCCTGGCGCAGACCGGCTCCAGCGCGCCGGTCGACATCTCGGCCGACGAGCAGGAGACCATCTCCAGCCAGTGCAAGACCATCTTCCGCGGCGCCGTCGAGGTGCTGCAGGAGACCTCGCGTCTGCGCGCGGCCAAGATGACCCTCTACAATCAGAAGAAGCCGGGCGGCGGCGGCAACGGCTGCGGCAACGTCGATCGCGTCGAGGCCGAGGGCGAGGTGTTCTACGTCACCCCCAAGCAGACCGTGCGCGGCGACCGGGCGACCTACGACTATGCCAGCGACACCATCGTGGTGACCGGCAACGTCATCGCCATCCAGGGCCAGGACGTGGCCCGGGGCGACCGCATGGTGGTCAACACCAAGACCAACGACGTGCGCATGGAATCCAGCGTCAAGGGCGCGGGCAAGAAGAACCGCGTGCGCGCCGTGGTCTATCCGAGCACGTCGGACGATTCCAAGAAGCCCGCCGCCAGCAAGCCCTGAGAGCCCTGATGCAGTTTCAAACCCTGGGCGGCGGCGCGACCGAGGACGGTCTCTATGTCGACGGCGTCGGCAAGACCTTCGGCGACCGGCCGGTGGTCAAGAACGTCTCGCTGCGCCTGAAGCGCGGCGAAGTCGTCGGCCTGCTGGGCCCCAACGGCGCGGGCAAGACCACGACCTTCTACATGGTCACCGGCCTGATCGCCGCCGACTACGGCTCGATCTATCTCGACGGCGAGGACATCACCGCCCAGCCGATGTTCCAGCGCGCCCGCCTCGGCGTCGGCTACCTGCCGCAGGAAGCCTCGATCTTCCGCGGCATGACGGTCGAGCAGAACGTCATGGCCGTGGTCGAGATGCGCGAGAAGAACGCCCGCAAGGCGCGCGAGACTGTGACCAACATCCTCGAGGAACTGCGGATCACCCATATCCGCAAGTCGCCGGCCGTGGCCCTGTCGGGCGGCGAGCGTCGCCGCGTGGAAATCGCCCGGGCCCTGGCCAGCGAGCCGTCGTTCATGCTGCTCGACGAGCCGTTCGCCGGCATCGACCCGCTAGCGATCTCCGACATCCGCGAGGTGGTGAACTACCTCAAGAACCGCGGCATCGGCATCCTGATCACCGACCACAACGTCCGCGAGACGCTGGACATGGTCGATCGGGCCTCGATCATCGCCGCCGGCGAGGTGCTGTTCGAGGGCTCTCCGAAGGAGATCGTCGACAATCCGGAAGTGCGTCGGGTTTACCTGGGCGACAGCTTCGCCGACCGGGCTTAAGGGTTCGGACGCGATTGAGGCGGGGCGACCTGCCGCATCGACCTTCAAAAAGGCCTTGCCCAGCAAGGCCTTTTTTCTTTTCTGCGGACGGATGGTCGCACTGGCCCGATATTTGCTGGTGTTCGCGGCCCGTTAACCAGACTGCCCTTCAATGGCGATCGTAAGTTCCGTTCGATTTGCCAGGAGGGCGCGTTGGCGCTCAGCCCAAGACTCGACATCCGGCAGGGCCAAGGCCTTGTCATCACGCCGCAGCTGCAGCAGGCCATCAAGCTTCTGCAACTGTCGAACATCGAGCTCGACGCCTTCGTCGAGGCCGAGCTCGAGCGTAATCCCCTGCTGCAACGCGACGACAGCGAGCGCGAGGTCGAACGCGACGGCGAGCCCGAGCGCGCCGTCGAGAACCTCGGCATGGAAAGCGTCTCCGACTCCGCGGCCAACCGCGAGATGGACACGCCCGGCGACGACGTCTCCCCCGGCGAGCGCGCCACCGGCGACGGCGAGAGCTTCGGCGCCGAGCACGCCGGCGGCCAGATCGACTGGTCCCGCGCCGGCGGCGGCGGCAGCTTCGAGGGCGACGACAATTTCGAAGGCGCCCTGAACCGCCCCGAGACCCTTTCCGAATATCTGAACGGCCAGTTGGTCCTGGCCGGCCTGTCGCCGGCCGACGAGGCCATCGCCGCCATCCTGATCGACGGCGTCGACGCCGCCGGCTACCTGCGCGCCGATCTGTGGGAGATCGCCGAGCGCCTGGGCTGCGAGCTGGAGCGCATCGAGCGCGTGCTGAAGGTCGTGCAGGGCTTCGAGCCCAGCGGCGTGGCCGCCCGCGACGTGCGCGAATGCCTGGAATTGCAACTGCGCGACGCCAACCGCTACGACCCGGCCATCGCCGCCCTGCTCGACAATCTCGACCTGCTGGCCCGCCGCGACCTGGTCGCGCTGCGCAAGATCTGCGGCGTCGACGACGAGGACCTGCGCGAGATGATCGCCGAGGTCCGCGGCCTGACTCCGCGTCCCGGCGCGGCCTTCCACAGCGATCCGCCCCAGACCCTGGTGCCCGACGTGCATGTGCGCGAAGGCCTGGGCGGCATGTGGCATGTCGAGCTGAACACCGACACCCTGCCGCGCGTGCTGGTCGACCAGCGCTACCACGCCCGCGTCTCCAAGGGCGCGCGCAGCGACCAGGAAAAGACCTTCGTCTCCGACAGCTTCGCCAGCGCCAACTGGCTGGTCAAAAGCCTCGACCAGCGGGCCAAGACCATCCTCAAGGTGGCCAGCGAGATCGTGCGCCAGCAGGACGGCTTCCTGGCCTATGGCGTCGAGCACCTGCGGCCGCTGAACCTAAAGACCGTCGCCGACGCCATCGGCATGCACGAGAGCACGGTCAGCCGGGTGACCTCCAACAAGTACGTCGCCACCCCGCGCGGGGTGTTCGAGCTGAAGTTCTTCTTCACCTCGGCCATCCAGTCGTCGGAAGGCGGCGAGGCCCACTCCGCCGCCAGCGTCCGCCACAAGATCAAGGGCCTGGTCGAGGCCGAACGCAGCGAGGCCGAGGTCCACTCCGACGACCGCATCGTCGAGATCCTCAAGGCCGCCGGCGTCGACATCGCCCGCCGCACCGTCGCCAAGTACCGCGAGGCCATGCGCATCCCGTCGTCGGTCGAGCGCCGCCGGCTGATCAAGGAAGCCTGCTGAGGCCCTGGAAACAGAACGCCCGGAGCGCCCGAGCCGGTCGGCCGCGTAAGCCTACCCTAGAGCGCCCTGGGCCTCGGGCAGGATCGGATCGCGTCCGAATGGACGGTTCATGATCGCCAGGGCTTCGCTGGCCGCGAAGATGCGGTTGCGCTCGTAGCCGGTGCGCTCATGCAGCACGCCGGCGTCGACCAACTGGCCCACCGCCTTGCTAGCGGCGGGAAAGCTGACGTCGAGCAGGCCCGCCAGGCGTCCGATGGTGACCACCGGATGGGTCGCCAAGATCTCTATCGCCCGCAGGGCCGAAGAGCCCTTCCGGAATTTCCGCCGGCCCGACCACAGGGCGCGTAGCGCCAGCAGGGCGTCGCGGGTGCGCATCACCTCGGCCGCCGACCCGGTCACGGCGTCGGCCATGAAGCCGATGATCGCAGGCCAGTCTTCGCGCTGCTGGGCGGCCTTCAGGGCCTCGTAGTAGTCGGCCTTGTTGGCCTCGATATAGGACGAGAGATAGAGCGGCGTCGCCCCGTCGGCCGCCATCATCATCGGCA
The DNA here is from genome assembly GCF_016135805.1 of Caulobacter hibisci. Taxonomy (GTDB): domain Bacteria; phylum Pseudomonadota; class Alphaproteobacteria; order Caulobacterales; family Caulobacteraceae; genus Caulobacter; species Caulobacter hibisci. The sequence continues at coordinate 22,040 of NZ_JADWOX010000003.1, read as the reverse complement.
GGAGCAGGCGGCCCACCCGGCCGTTGCCGTCGCGAAAGGGATGAACGGCCTCGAAGTGGGCGTGGGCGATGGCCATGCGCGCGACCAGGCTCTGTCCCAGGCCGACCACCTCGCTGTCGCGCATATAGGCCAGGGTGTCGGCCAGATGCTCGGCGACCAGGGCCGCCGGAGGCGGGTTGAAGACCGAGTAGTTGATGTCGCCCTGGCCGATCCAGACCGTCACCGTGCGCGGCTCGCCCGGCGGGTCGCGATAGTTTTCCTCCTCGCGCATCACCTGCATGTGAAGGTGGCGAAGGGTCTTGGCCTCGAACACGGCGGGGCCGATCTTGCCCGCGCGCTTGACGTAGTAGTCCAGGGCCCGGGCGTATCGGCGGACCGATTTCACCGCGGCGCGGGTCTCGCCGTCCTGCGTTTCTTCCGAAGCCAGGATTTCGTCGAGCGTGCTCTGCGTGCCTTCAATGGCCGAGCTGCTCACGGCCTCCTGGCGGGTGAGAATGCGGCTGACCACGAACGGGTCCTTCAGCGTCAGCGCATAGGCCGCCACCTCGGCCAGGGCCTGGTCGGCGCGGCGTACGCGCTGGCTGATCGTCACCAGCGGCACGTGGCCGCGCGGCGGCGCCGGAGGTCTGACCGCATAGGCGTGCTCGTGGGGCGGCGGCAGCCGCACCAGGGTTTCGCGGATACGGTGGCTGAGAGCGGTGCGGTCCATGATTCAACGGGCAGGATAGATCGAGCTTTCAATTAAATCTTACTGCAATAAGATTTAATAAGGTGGCCCGATCAAGGCCATGTGAAAGCTTTTTCGTCGTGAACGCACGAGTGACGATCTGCGACGCTTTCGCGCAAGCGCACGAGCCTGTTCCCGCGTTATAGGGAAGGGGCGAAACAGGATCGCGCATGAACCAAGAGAAACTGTCCGACGTGATCGCGGGCTTCGGCGACGATCCCCGCCCCGTCCTGACGGTCGGCCAGATGCTGGAAGCGTTCGACAGCCGGGCCTTCGGCGCGACGCTGCTGGTGTTCGGCCTGCTCAACTGCCTGCCGCTGCCGCCGGGCTCCTCGACGATCCTGTCGCTGCCGATCCTGCTGCTGGCGCCGCAGATCGCCCTGGGCGCCAATGCGCCGTGGCTGCCCGAGGGACTGGTCGAAAAACCCTTGAAGCGCGACGACCTGCGCGGCCTGTTCCGCAAGATCACCCCCGTCCTGCGGCGGCTGGAGGTGGTGACCAGGCCCCGCTTCGGTTTCCTGTTCGTGGCTGGCGGCGAGCGTTTCATCGGCGTCGTCTGCACCCTGCTGGCCCTGGTGCTGATCCTGCCGATCCCGCTGGGCAACCTGGCGCCGGGAGCCACGGTCGCGGTTCTGGCGCTGGCCCTGCTGCAACGCGACGGCCTGCTGGCCCTGCTCGGCTATCTGATGGCGGCCGGCAGCGCGGCCCTGCTGTTCGTCAGCGCAGGGGTCGTGACGGCCGCCGTCAAGACGCTGATCGGGGTCTTTTCGGGACTCTTCTGAGGCGGTTTTGCTCCCGCTTGACACCGCCCCCGGACGGGCGCGTTGATAGGGCATGCAAGTCCAAATCTCCGGCAAGCATGTCGACGTTGGTGAGGCTCTGCGAGCGCGAGTCTCCGACGAAATCGCCCTGAGCATCGGCAAGTATTTCGACCGCGGCGGTGACGCCGACGTCGTGATCAGCAAGGAGGGTTACGCCTTCCGTGTCGATTGTTCGGTCAAGCTGGCTTCGGGCCAGCAGCTCATGAGCCACGGCTCCGGCGGCGACGCCCACATGGCGTTCGACCAGGCCCTGGCCAAGATCGAGACGCGCATAAGGCGGTACAAGCAGCGCCTTAAGAGCCACTCGATCGCCGCCACCGCCAAGCAGGCGGAAAACGCGGCCTTCTACGTGCTGCGCGCGCCCGAAGTCGAAGACGGCGAGACCGACGACTGGGCGGCCGAGGACGACCACCCCGCCGGCGCTCCGTCGGCCATGGTCATCGCCGAAACCCAGGCCGCCCTCAAGACGATGACCGTTTCGATGGCTGTCATGGAACTGGACTTGACCGAGTCCCAGGCAATCGTGTTTAGGAACGCCGCCCATGGCGGATTGTCGGTGGTCTACCGCCGAACGGACGGAAATATCGGCTGGATCGACCCCGAGCGCACCAAGCCGCTGAATGGAAATGGCTCGACCTTGAGCTAGCTGGAGCCTAAGCGGTCCCGGCGCGTTTCCGGGACCGCGGCGGCCATGCTTCGGCGGCCGGCATAGAGCGAGCTAGTTAAGTCCATGACGATCGGCGATCTTCTTGACCCGGGGGCCGTGACCCTGCGGGTCAGCGCCAAGGACAAGCGCCAGGTGCTCGGCGTCATCGCCGACGTCGCTGGCCGCGTGCTGGGTGTCGATTCCGATTTGGCCCTGGATGGGCTGATCGAGCGCGAAGCCTCCGGCTCGACCGGCGTCGGCCAGGGCGTGGCCCTGCCGCACGCCCGCCTGCCGGGCCTGGACCGCGTGCGCGCCGTCTTCGTGCGCCTGGAAACCCCCGTCGCCTTCGACGCCCTCGACGACAAGCCCGTCGACCTGTTCCTGGCCCTGTTCGCCCCGCCCGAGGCCAACACCCAGCACCTGCGCGCCCTGGCCCGCGTGTCGCGCCTGCTGCGCCAGCCCGACCTGCGCGAACAGCTGCGCCAGGCCCGCTCGGCCGACGCCGTGCACGTGCTGCTGGCCCGCGAAGCGACCTCGACGGCGGCCTGACCGCCCTAGCGGGCGAAGATGCTCCGCGTCAGGCACGAGAACACCAGTCGGCCGGCCTCGTCGAGCAGGTCCTGCTGGGCGATGATGATGCCCTTGCCCTCGCCGACCGGGTCCTTGCCCATCACGGTCATGCGGCCGCGCAGCAGCTCGCCGGCGGGCGGGTTGCGCAGCCAGCGCAGGGCGTCGACACCCACCCGCTTGGTCTGCGGCCAGTCGGCCGTGGCCTCGCTGTCGAGCCGGCTCCAGATAGCGAAGACCATGGCGTCGGGCGCGCCCAGCGACGGGTCCCAGCCCGGCTGGAAGGCGGCGATGAAGGCCGTCAGGCCTCGCTCGTCCACCACCGTGGTTCCCAGCGTCACCACCTGGCCGATCTCGATGTCGTCGAAGGATGCGGGCATTGGATTTCCTGGTTCGAAGCAGGCCCCGACCTGACCACGCCGCCTTGACGGTTGTCGAGAGCGCGCGGGCGGGCCATGTGTCTTCGCGAGTTTTCTTAGCAAGGTCGCCGATGCTGTTGCGCAGGTTGTTCGCCGCCGTCCTGGCCCCGCTGGCTCTTCTCGCCGTCGGCGCGCCCGCCCGCGCCGAGGTGGTCAAGACCGGCCACATCGAGGTCGAGCTGGTCGCCCAGGAGGCCGCCGCCGTTCCCGGCTCGACGGTGTTCGTGGCCCTGCGCCAGAAAATCCAGACCCATTGGCACACCTACTGGCGCAATCCCGGCGACGCCGGCGACGCCACCAAGATCGTCTGGACCCTGCCGCCCGGCTGGACCGCCGGCGACATCGTCTGGCCGACGCCCGAACGGGTCCGGGTCGGGCCGCTGCAGGACTACGCCTACAACGGCGAGGTGCTGCTGCCCGTGCCGATCACCGTGCCGGCCACCGCCAGGCCGGGCGAAAGCGTTACCCTGAAGGCCGCCGCGGCCTTCCTGGTCTGCGAGGAGATCTGCGTTCCCGAGGACGCGGTGGTCACCCTGACCCTGCCGATCGTCGCCGGCCCGGCCAAGCCCGATCCGAAGTGGGGCGAGACCGTCGCCACCGTCCTGGCCAAGGCCCCCAAGCCCGCCGGCCTCAAGGCCGTGTGGACGCGCGACGGCCAGGCCGTGAAGCTGTCGGTGACCGGCGCGGCCCTGAAGGGCGGCGATTTCGCGGGCGCCTATTTCTTCCCTTACTCGGGCCAGGTCATCGACCACGCCGCGCCTCAGGCCATCGAGCGCGGCCCCGACGGCCTGACCCTGACCCTCACCTCTGGCTTCGCTTTCGGACCGGAAGCGACCGAACCGGTGAAGGAACTGGTCGGCGTCGTGGCCACCAAGGGCGGCGACTACGAGATCACCGCCGTCGAGGGAGCGCCCCTTCCGGGCTCCGTAGGGCTAGGCTCGCTGCCCGCGGCCGGCGCCGGTTCGACCGGCGGCGCCTCGTCGTCGAGCGGCGGCGCGGCCGCTTCCGGCCTCGCGGGCGGCCTGCCGGTGGCCCTGCTGTTCGCCTTTCTCGGCGGCCTGATCCTCAACCTGATGCCCTGCGTCTTCCCGGTGCTGTCGATGAAGGCCGCGAGCCTGGCCGCCCACGCCCACGACGCCGGCAAGACCCGCGTCCAGGGCCTGGCTTTCCTGGTCGGGGTGGTGGCGACCTTCCTGGCCCTGGCCGGCCTGCTGATCGCCGTCCGGGCCGGCGGGGCGGCCGTGGGCTGGGGCTTCCAGCTGCAATCGCCGGCCGTGGTGGCGGTGCTGTCGCTGCTGATGCTGCTGGTGGCCCTGAATCTGTCGGGCGTGTTCGAGGTCGGCGCCGCCGCCCAAGGCGCGGCCGGCCGCGTCTCGGGCGGCTCGGGCCTGGCCGGGGCCTTCCTGACCGGGGCCCTGGCGGTGATCGTCGCCGCCCCCTGCACCGCGCCGTTCATGGCCGGCGCCTTGGGTTTCGCCCTGACCCAGCCGCCGGTCTTCGCCCTGGCGGTGTTCCTGGCCCTGGCCCTGGGCTTCGCCGCGCCCTTCGTCATCCTGGCCTTCGTGCCCGGCCTGCTGCGCAAGCTGCCCCGGCCGGGCCCGTGGATGGACGTGCTCAAGCACGCCCTGGCCTTCCCGATGTACGGCGCGGCCGCCTGGCTGGTCTGGGTGTTCAGCCAGCAGGCGGGCGGCGTCGCCCTGGCCCTGCTGCTGGCGGCGGCCGTGCTGGTCGCCTTCGCCGCCTGGGCCTACGGCCTGGGCGAGACCCGCCGGTTCGCCGGCAAGACCCCGCTGGTCGCCTTCGGCTTCGCCCTGGCGGGCCTGGTCAGCGGCGTGGCCCTGACCGTCGGCGCGCTGAAGGTTCCGACCCCCGCCGCCTCCGGCTCTCAGACCGCCGAGGCCGGCTCGGGCCTGGCCTCCGAGCCCTGGAGCCCCGAGCGCGTCGCCGCCCTCCAGGCCGAGGGCAAGGTGGTGATGGTCGACTTCACCGCCGACTGGTGCGTGACCTGCAAGGTCAATGAGAAGACCGCCCTGGGCGGCGCCCGCCTCGCCGAAGCCTTCAAGGCCCAGAACGCCGTCCTGCTCAAGGCTGACTGGACCAAGCGCGACGCGGCCATCGCCGCGGCCCTGGCCGAGCACGGCCGGGCCGGCGTGCCGCTGTATCTGGTCTATCCGAAGGGCTCCAGCGCGCCGGTGATCCTGCCCCAGCTGCTGACCGAGGGCCTGGTCATCGAGGCGGTGGAGAAGGCGGCGAAGGGCTAGGCGCGGAATTACCCACAGAAGTCATCGCCCGGCTCGTCCGGGCGACCCAAGCGAGGCGTCAGGATATGGCCAAGCCAGCTTGGGTCGCCCGCATAAAGCGGGCGATGACTTCCTAAGGGGAGCGGCTCGTTCAGACGGCTGACGTCGCCTTTTCCCCTACTTCTTCTTGTCGCCGCCCCAGGGCAGGCGCGCCTTGACCCCGTCCATCGGCGTCTTGGTCACGGTCACCGGCGGCGGCGCGGCGATCACCGGCTTGGGCAGGGGATAGGCCCGCCATCCGGTCTGGATCAGGGCCTCGAAGCCCTGGCAGCGCGGCAGGATCCGCACCGCGCCGGTCCTGGGGCGGGCGAAGGGCGGCGGCTGGCGCACCTCCTGGCGGCGCGGATCGATGAAGGTCCAGTCGCCGGGCAGGGCGTAGCCCTTCTCGCCGCCGGTCTTGACGGCCTGGTAGGCGAGGTTGGCCTGGAAGGGCTTCACCCCGTATTTCAGCATCGCCCGCAGGAAGATCAGGTCGGCCTCGCCCCGCTTGCCCGGCTCGCCCACGGCGTAGAGCCAGTCATGGACGATGGCGGCCCGCGCCGTCGGCCCCTGCGGGTCGATGAAGCCCTGGCCGTACCAGGGCACGCTGGCGAAGTCGGTGACGTACCAGCGCGGCACGACGATGACCTTGCCGGTCTCGACGTCGCAATAGGGGAACTCCGCCTCCAGGGTGAAGAGCTTGCGGCCCTCCTTCGACTGGTTGAACAGCATCACCGGCTGCGGCGTCAGCGAGCTCGGCGGCGTCGGCGCGACCACGGGCACGAACACCGTGGTGTTCGTGGTCGTCGTGCAGGCGGCGAGAGCCAGGCCCATAGCGATAGAGGCGGCGAGCGAAAGCTTGGAGCGCAGGGTCATGGTCTGGCGGGATTGGGAGGAACGGGCGAGCGATGCCGTCTTCTGGCGGCCGAAATGCGGCGGATCAAGCGGTCATGGTGAAGCTTGGCCGTCGATTACAAAGAATTGCGCGCCCGGTGCGCTGTTCCACCGCAGGACGATCTGTGAGAATGTCTCGCAAAGCCGACTGTCGCCCCTCGGAGATTTTCCCATGATCACCCGTCGCCTGATCGTCGCCAGCGCCCCGCTGGTTGTGCTCGCTCCCAGCCTCGCGCTCGCCGGGCCGGCTCCGGCCTTCACCGCCAAGGACATCGACGGCAAGACCCGCTCGCTGGCCGAGTTCAAGGGCAAGACCGTCGTGCTCGAATGGGTCAACGAGGGCTGCCCCTATGTGAAGAAGCACTATTCGGGGAACATGCAGGGCCTGCAGCAGGCCGCCACCGCCGACGGCGTCGTCTGGCTCAGCGTCGCCTCCTCGGCCCCCGGCAAGCAGGGCTATTTCGCCGACGGCGGCCAGGCCCGGACCTGGATCAACGCCAAGGGCGCCAAGCCGACCACCCTGCTGCTCGACTCCGAAGGCGTGGTCGCCACCGCCTACAAGGCCAAGACCACCCCGCACATGTTCGTCATCGATCCGGCCGGGCAGGTCGTCTACCAGGGCGCCATCGACGACAGGCCCAGCAACAAGGTCGAGGACATCGCCGGCGCCAAGAACTACGTCGCCGCCGCGCTGTCGGACCTCAAGGCCGGCCGCAAGGTCGCTGTGCCGGCCAGCCAGCCGTATGGCTGCGCGGTGAAGTACAAGGATGCTTAAGCAGCGACCCTCTCCCCCTGGGAGAGGGAAAATTAGGCCGCCGGCTGCGGCGGCGCCGTGATGACCTCGACGTTGTCGTTCAGCAGGTAGACCATGTCGCGCAGGGCCTGGTCCTGGGTCTTGACGGTCTTGGCCTCGGCCATCGCCGTCAGCTTCTCGGGCAGGTCCTGGCTGATGCCGCGCAGGATGCATTTCAGGTCGTCGACCGCGCCGCGCTCCTTCAGCGTGACGTGGCCCTTCATGTCGAGCGCCGACAGGGCCTCGATCTCGGCCTTGAAGGCGGTGAAGCCGGCCAGCGGCACGGCGGCGGCGGCCGGATCCTTCGGCAGGGCCTCACGATAGCCCTCGACCTGGTGCTTCAGCGCCCCAGCCCTTTTCACGATATCGGCAAAGAGGGGCTCGCTCGCCACCGAAGCCGGGGCCTGACCCTGCTGCACCACGGCCGGAGCCTGGTCGACAGGCGCCGCCGAACCGGTCGAGGCCAGCCAAAGCATGGCGGAAAAGGCGATCGCATCGCAGGACATCGCACGCTCCGGGCGAAAAACGTCATTGGTCTTCATGACGTCGAGACGGACCTTTGGTAAGCCCGCTTCCGTAAACACCGTTTTACTACATTAGGAGACGCTTGTGGCCGATCTCGACGCCGCCTGGACCCGCCTGGAAACCGCCGCCAAGGCCGCCGGGGAGAAGCGCATCGTCGAGTTCTTCGACGCCGAGCCGCAGCGCCTGGAAAACCTGACCCTCGACGTCGCCGGCCTGCATCTCGACCTCTCCAAGCAGGCCTGGGACGAGGCCGGCCTGGAAGCCGCGCTCGACCTGGCCCACGCCGCCGACGTCGAAGGCGCCCGCGCCCGCATGCTGGGCGGTGAGGCGATCAATTCGTCCGAAGGCCGCGCCGTGCTGCACGTGGCCCTGCGCGCCAAGGCCGACGCCGACATCAAGGCCCAGGGCGTCTCGGTGATGGCCGATGTCGAGGCCGTCCGTGGCCGGATGAAGGCCTTCGCCGAGGCCGTCCGCTCGGGCGCGATCAAGGGCGCCACCGGCAAGCCGTTCAAGGCGATCCTGCACATCGGCATCGGCGGCAGCGACCTGGGTCCCCGCCTGCTGTGGGACGCCCTGCGTCCGGTGAAGCCGGAGATCGACCTGCGCTTCGTGGCCAACGTGGACGGCGCCGAGTTCCTGCTGACCACGGCCGACCTGGATCCGGAAGAGACCCTGGTGGTGGTGGTCTCCAAGACCTTCACCACCCAGGAGACCATGTCCAACGCCGCCGCCGCCCGCGCCTGGCTGGTCGAAGCCGTGGGCGAGCAGGGCGCCAACGCCCACCTGGCCGCCGTTTCCACCGCGCTCGACAAGACCTCGGCCTTCGGCGTCGCCGACGAGCGGGTGTTCGGTTTCTGGGACTGGGTCGGCGGCCGCTATTCGCTGTGGTCGGCGGTCAGCCTGTCGGTGGCCGTCGCCGCCGGCTGGGACGTGTTCCAGGGCTTCCTCGACGGGGCGGCCGAGATGGACGCCCACTTCGCTTCGGCCCCGCTGGAGAAGAACGCCCCGGTGCTGGTGGCCCTGGCCCAGATCTTCAACCGCAACGGCCTGGACCGCCGCGCCCGCTCGGTCGTGCCGTACTCGCACCGCCTGCGGCGCCTGGCCTCGTTCCTCCAGCAGCTGGAGATGGAGAGCAACGGCAAGTCGGTCGGCCCCAACGGCCAGCCGGCCGCGCGCGGCACGGCCACCGTCGTGTTCGGCGACGAGGGCACCAACGTCCAGCACGCTTATTTCCAGTGCATGCACCAGGGGACCGACATCACGCCGATGGAGCTGATCGGCCTGGCCAAGTCGGATGAAGGTCCGGCCGGCATGCACGAGAAGCTGCTGTCGAACCTGCTGGCCCAGGCCGAGGCCTTCATGGTCGGCCGCACGACGGAAGACGTGGTCGCCGAGCTGCAGGCCAAGGGCGTCCCGGAAGCCGAAATCGCCACCCTGGCCCCGCAGCGCACCTTCGCCGGCAACCGTCCATCGACGCTCGTCCTGCTCGACCGCCTGACGCCGCAAACCTTCGGCGCCCTTATCGCCCTCTATGAGCACAAGACCTTCGTCGAGGGCGTGATCTGGGGGATCAACAGCTTCGACCAGTGGGGCGTGGAGCTCGGCAAGGTGATGGCCGGCCGCATCCTGCCGGAACTGGAAGCCGGCGCCGTGGGCGCGCACGATCCGTCGACCTCGGCGCTGATCGGGCGGTTGAAGAAATAAGGTCCCGATCCTTCTCCCCTTGCGGGAGAAGGTGTCGCCGTAGGCGACGGATGAGGGGTCTCTCAAAAGCAAGACGCCGCGACAGCTGATCGGCCGTCGCGGCGTTGCTGTTGGTGCGACCCCTCACCCGACCCGCTTCGCGGGCCACCCTCTCCCGCAAGGGGAGAGGGACCCAGAGCGTTAAAACGTTTTCCGCACCCTCAGCTGCACGAACGTCCGCGGGTCGATGTCGCGGACCTCGACATAGTCGATCGTGCGCGGGCTGCGGCTGGCGTAGACCGTGCGGGTGATGACGAAGTCGTCCCACAGGTTCAGCTGGGCGCGGATGGCCAGGGTCGTGGTCGGCTTGTACTCGACGAAGGCCTCGTAATAGTTCGTGCCGCGCCACTTGCTGGTCTGGTCGGGGCCGTAGGTGCCCTGACCCAGCAGCGGCAGCCAGTTGATCCCCCACTGGGTCTTCCAGCTGACGATGTCCTGCTCGAAGCCGAGATTGGCCTGGGTCGGGCGGACCTGCGAGATCGGCCGTTCCTTGCCCGTGGTCGGATCGACGACCTTGGTCTGGTTCCAGTCGTTCTTGAAGGTGAAGCGGCCGCCCTTGATCCCCAGCTTGTCGGTCGGCACCACGATGTTGAGCGCCAGCTTGTCCAGCGTGCCGTCGCCGATGTTGCCGGTCGCCGACTGGTTCGCGCCGATCGGCAGGCGGTCGATGACACCGATGATCTCGTCGTGGCGCAGGGTCAGGGCCACCACGCCCTGGCCCCAGAAGCGCCGCTCGTAGCTCAGTTCCGAGATCCAGCGCTGCTCGGGCACCAGGTCGACGTTGCCGGCATAGACGTTGCCCTCGCTGAACTCGGCCGAGGCGGCGAAGTCGCCGAAGTCCAGCTGGCCCAGTTCGCGCTCGAAGCGGAAGCGGACCTGGTGGCCGGCCTTGGGCGTCCAGGTCGCCTGGAAGCGGGGCTTGGCGTAGAAGAAGCTCTTCTCCTGGTCGGCGTCGCCCGACTGGCTGATGGTCGAGGTCTCCAGCCGCAGGCCGCCCTCCAGGGTCAGCTTGGGGTTCACCCGCCAGGTGCCCTTGGTGAACAGTTCGCCGCGCAGTTCCTCGACCTTGACCGAGGCCGAGGGCAGCACGATCGGCGTGCCGCCCACCGAATAGGCCTGGTCGACGTCGAGCATGTTGTAGGCGACCTCGCCGCCGGCCTCGAGGGTCAGGCCCGCCGAACGCTCGTGGCGCACCAGGGCGCGCAGGATCGATTCCTGGGTCTTGCCCTCGGCGGTGAAGCGCTCCTCGCCGCCCGCCACGCCGCCGACGGTCTGGCCGTAGGTCGCCACCTCGTCATAGCTGCTGAACTCGTGGATCGCCCGGGTCTCCAGCGACCAGCGCGGGGCCAGCGGGCGGGTGTAGGTCAGACCCAACTCGCCGGACTTGTTGTCCTCTTCGTAGGCACTGCGGCGGAAGGCGGTGGGCGAGGCGGTTTCCTGCCATTCGTCCCAGTTGCTGATCCCGTACTTGGCGGTGGCCTCCAGCTTGCCGCCGGCGACCGGGCCCGAATAGTTGCCGCGGATGCCGGTGCTGCCGCCGTAGCCGTCGTTCAGGAAGCTCTCGTCGCGCAGCAGGGCGCCGGCGGCGCTGCGGCGGGTCAGGCGGCCGTCGCCGTTGGAGTCGCTGGAGCTGATGCCGTCCGACAGGGTGACGCCCCAGCTCTTCTCGCCGTCGCGGGCGGTGAACTGGTAGGAGCCGCCGTAGAGGTCCTTGCCGCCGTCGAAGATGGCGCTGTTGTGGGTCAGGATCGACTGGCGGCTGACGCCCTTCTTGAGGATCACGTTGGCCACGACGCCATAGCCCTGCATGTCGATGCCCGGGGCGCCGCCGCGGATCAGCTCGATGCGCTCGACCTGGTTGGCCGGGGTGCGCGACAGCACGTTGGAGCCGGTGTCGTTCTTCGAGGCCGGACGGTTGTTGTTGATCAGGATGTTGCCGACCGAGCCCTCGAAGCCGCGCGTGCCGGCCCCGTCATTGACCACGAAGCCGGGCAGGCGCTCGACCATGTCGAGGGCGGTGTTGGGGCGAAGGGTCGAGAAGAAGTCCGGCACGAACACCAGCACGCCCTTCTGGGCGGCGTCGTCCAGCGGCGCCTGGCTGACCGGGCCGGTCGGAACCGGCGCCTGGGCGGCCTGCGCCGTATCGGCGGCCTGGGCCGCGCCGGCGGCGAACAGCAGGGCGGCGGCGGTGGCGAACAACGCGGACTTGGACATCTAACTTCCCCTCAATCCCGGGGAAGGTCTTGCCGCTTGGAGGCGTCGATCTCAAATTAAACGGCTGAAATGTGGATTAAATATAGGAAATCATTACGGGAAGTACAGGTTGGGTATCTCCCTAACTCCCGTCATTCCCGCCCTTGTGGCGGGAACCCCTCTGTCAGCGGCAAGGGCGGAAGAGGCGGACTGCCAAGCAGTCCGCTGGCGCCTCACGTGCGGCGGAACCAGGGTTTCCCGCCACAAGGGCGGGAATGACGGGATGCAGGGGAAGGGTCAGCATCCTCACCGCTTCCGATAGATCTCCGCCTCGATGATCCCCAGGGCCCCGCCGGCCTTGACCTTCTCGGCGCCGGTGTCGAAGCCGGCCTTGGCGCCGGTGATCTCGACGATCTTGCCGAAGCCGTCGCGGTCGGCCGTGGCCCCGGTCAGGGCGATGCGCAGGCGTTGGCCCTTCACCGGCTTCAGCGGCAGGGTGACGTAGCCCAGGCTCTTGGGCGCCTCGCCCTCGTAGACCACTTGGCCGTCCATCGTGATGCGCAGCGGATAGGACCGCAGGCGCCAGCCGATCAGCTTCAGCACCATCTCGTCGGCGACCTGGGGCTTGCCGAGGTCGTACTCGATCCAGGCGTTGGCCAGCTGGCCATCGCTGGCCCAGTGGGTGGTCTCGTCGTCGTCGGCGGTCGCGCCGGCCGTGTCGGCGTTGGAGCCGGCCAGGATCTTCGCCGGCCCCAGCGTGTCGCGGCGGACCTTGAACGCCGGCGTCGTCGGCGTCGGGCCGCGCTCTAGGCTTACGGGGAGCAGCTGCGCGTCCGCCGTCGGCGCGACGGCGTCCAGCGTGATCGTCGCGGGCTTCAGGCCCTCGGCCGTGGCGGTCACCGTCACCTTGCCGGCCGCCAGGGTCGACCGCAGCGCCACGCGATTGACGCCGCCCTCGACCGGCAGGGTCTTGGCCAGGATGTAGTTGTCGTCCTTGCGGTTGGCGCCGGCATATTGGGTGACGGCGTCCACGCCGGCCGGACCCTTGGTCACCGGCTCGCCCGAGGCCGAGACGGGCGCCTCGGTCGGCTTGGCGCCGCCCTTGGAATCGCCCTGAGCGATGCCGCCGCGCCATTCGGCCGGGCCGGCGACGTCGAAGGAAACCAGATCCAGCGCCGTCGGCACGCGGCGGCCTTCGGCGTCCACGGCCTCGACATCGACCAGCGCCACGTCGGCCGCGTCGGCCTTCCAGCCGCCCGGGCCGGTGCGCGGCGTCAGGCGCAGGGCCACTGCCGGTCCCGTCGTGACCCGCTCGTCGCGCGCCGTCTCCTGGCCCTTGGCGTCGCGGGCGATCGCGACCAGCGCGCCCGGCGCATAGGCCACGCCCTTGAAGGTGAAGAGGAAGCCGTCCGACTTCACGCCCTGGCCCAGCGACTTGCCGTTCAGCACCAGCTCGACGCTGTCGGCGCTGGACACGACGGTGACGTCCTTCACGACGCCGGCCGCGTAGTTCCAATGACCGACCAGATGGGCGCGGGGCTTTTCGACATCGACCCAGCCGTCCCACATCACCTGATGGGTGAAGAAGCCCTCCTTGGGGATCCGCATGGCGTCCACCTCGCCGCTGCGGCGGTAGTTGTTGTCGCCGCGGAAGTGGGTGTTGCTGTCGGAGAAGATGATGTTGACCCCGCCCGAGCTGACCCGGTCGCCGCCGCCCGGACGTTCGCGCCAGTAGTCGAACCAGCGGCGCACGGTCTCGGCGACCATGCTGTCCTGGTTGCGGTTGTAGTCGGGGCTGTCCTTGTGGAACGGCGGGGTGAAGGCGTCCTGGAACTTCCGGGCGGACTCGTCGCGGGAATATTCCATCGCCCACACCGGCTTTTTGGCGCTCTTGTTGATGTAGAGCATCTCGCCGCCGTACTCGGCGACCTTGCTGCCCTGCATCTCGCGCGAGCCGATGGCCCGGCCGCCGTGCGGGTCGAACTGATCGCGCACCACCTTAAGCTGCGCCATGTGGTCTTCGCTGATGTTCTCGTTGCCGCCCTCGTAGAACACGATCGAGGGGTTGTTGCGGAAGGCGATGATGGCGTCGCGCATGGCCTCCACCCGCTGTTCCCAGCGGCGGCCGGAAACATCGCTCTCGGCGTCGCCGGCCGGCATGGCCTGCAGCAGGCCCACGCGGTCGGACGACTCCACGTCCTGGCGGGCCGGGGCGATGTGCATCCAGCGCACCAGATTGCCGCCGCTTTCCACCATCAGGCCGTTGGAGAAGTCGCTGATCCACGGCGGGATGTCGGTGCCGAGCGCCGGCCACTCGTTGCTGGTGCGCTGGGCGTAGCCGTGCACCTGGAGGGCGCGGTCGTTGAGGAAGACGGTTCCGTTCCTGAACTCGGTCTTGCGGAAGCCGGTGCGGGTCAGGGCGCTGTCCACCACCTTGCCGTTCTCCACCAGCTCGGTGGTCACCGCGTAGAGATAGCCGTAGCCCCAGCTCCAGAAGTGCAGGTCCGACAGCCGCTTGCTGGCCGAGACCATCTTCGTTTCGCCCGGCGCGATGGTCACGGCCGGGGCGGTGAACTGGCCGGCCGGCTTGCCGTCGACGTCCTTCAGCGTAACGCGATAGGCGAAGGTGCGGGGGCGGGCGCCGTCGTTGCGCACTTGGCTCTCGGCGTGGACGGTGGCGGCGCGGCCCTTGATGTCGAAGCCGTCGGCCCAGACATAGACGCCGGTCGTGCCCAGGCTGGAATAGAGCGGCAGGGTCTGGTGCAGGTCGCCGGTCAGGTGCAGCCGCACCGCCCGGTGGATGCCGCCGTAGTTCACATTGAAGTTGTTGTTGTTCCACTGGAAGCCGCTGCCGGTGGCGCGTTCCTTGTACTTCCAGTCGTTGTCGACCCGTACGGCGATGACGTTCACGAACGGCGCGGGCTTTAGCAACTTGGTGGCGTCGACCCCGAAGGCGGTGACCCCGTTCTCATGTCCGCCGGCCAGCACGCCGTTGACGTAGACGTCGCCGGCCTGGCGCACGCCCTCGAAGTCGAGGATCGCCCGGCCGCCCGCCGCCGGACCTTTGTGGGTCGGCAGCACGAAGCGCTTGCGATACCAGGTGATCCCGGTCGACTGATCGTGGATGTCGCCGGCGAAGGCCTCGTCCTCGTTGAAGGCGCGGGGCAGGGTGACCGGCTTCCAGGCGGCGTCGTCGAAGGCCGGGGCTTGCGCGCCCTGAACGTCGCCGGTCGCCATCCGCCAGCCGTCGTTGAACGGGGCGTCCAGCCGCTGGGCCAGGGCTTGCGCGGTGCTCAGCAAGCCAACGAGGCCCAGAGGGACCAGCGAATGAGTCAGTGGGCGCCGCATGAACCTCTCCCAAGTCGATCAGTATTGGTCAGGCCAATTTATCGTTGGGTGCAGATGTGGCTTGACCGCCGTTCGCGTGTCAAGTCGATCTCACAATTCCGAACCTCATCCCACATTTCGAGATTTTTGAACTGAGTCGATGCGCGCTGGTCACCGCCGCGAGCCTGCGCTATACGCCGCCGCGATGACCCGCACGCCGCACCACCACGGCCACCACCACCATCCGACCTCGCCTCGCGGGATCGGCCGGGTCTGCTCGCTCTGAAGCGAACGCCCTGCCAGAGCCCCGCCTAGCGGATGGGGCTTAAGTGCAAGCGCCATCCGTCGAAGCCTAGAGATTTCTAAGGACCGACGATGACCGACGCTTCCGACGACGCCAAGAACCAAGACTTCCGCCCCGAGGCCCGCGCCCCGCGCGGCTTCGCCGACAAGCGCGCCCGCGACCTGCGCGCCGAGAAGGCGATCCTCGAGGCCGTCTCGGCCGTCTATGAGCGCTACGGCTTCGAGGCGCTCGACACCGGGGCCTTCGAATATGCCGACGCCCTGGGCAAGTTCCTGCCCGACAGCGACCGTCCCAACGAAGGCGTCTTCGCCCTGCAGGACGACGACGACCAGTGGATGGCGCTGCGCTACGACCTGACCGCGCCGCTGGCCCGGTTCGCCGCCCAGAACTGGGAAACCCTGCCCAAGCCCTTCCGCCGCTACGCCTTCGGTCCGGTGTGGCGCAACGAGAAGCCGGGTCCCGGCCGCTTCCGCCAGTTCATCCAGTGCGACGCCGACACCGTGGGCTCGGCCCGCCCCGAGGCTGACGCCGAGATCATCGCCATGGCCGTCGAGGGCCTGGAGGCCGCCGGCCTGCCGCGCGGCGCGGCGGTTCTGAAGATCAACAACCGCAAGCTCCTCAACGGCCTGCTGACCGGCGCCGGCGCGACCAGCGAAGGCCAGAAGCTGGCCGTGCTGCGCGCGGTCGACAAGCTCGACCGCTTGGGCGTCGAGGGCGTGCGCCTGCTGCTCGGCGAAGGCCGCCTGGACGACAGCGGCGACTTCACCAAGGGCGCGGGCCTGGCCGGCAAGGCCATCGACTCGGTGCTGGACTTCGTCCAGGCGGGCGTCGGCGGCCGTTCGGCGACGCTGAACAACATCGCCAAGGTCGTCGCCGGCTCGGCCGAAGGCGACGAGGGTCTGGAAGAACTGGCCAAGATCGACGCGGCCCTGACCAGCCTGGGCGTCGCCGACGACCAGGCGATCATCGACCCGTCGATCGTGCGCGGCCTGGAATACTACACCGGCGCGGTGTTCGAGGCCGAGCTGCTGCTCAGCACCACCGACGAGAAGGGTAACAAGATCTCGTTCGGCTCGATCGGCGGCGGCGGTCGCTACGACGACCTGGTGGCTCGCTTCACCGGCAAGTCGGTGCCGGCCACCGGCTTCTCGTTCGGCGTCTCGCGTCTGGCGGCGGCCCTGCGGGCGGCCGGTCGCGAGCCGGCCTCGGCGGCGCGCGGTCCCGTCGTGATCATCAATTTCGACCAGGCCCACATGGGCGAGTATTTCGCCGTCGCCGGCCAGCTGCGCGCGGCGGGCATTCCGGCCGAGGTCTATCTCGGGACCTCGGGCATGCGTCCGCAGATGAAATATGCCGACCGCCGCCTGTCGCCGGCCGCCATCATGCTGGGCGGCGACGAGATCGCCGCCGGCACGGTGACGATCAAGGACCTGGACCTGGGCCGCGAGCTGGCCTCGGGCGTCGCCGACAACGCCGCCTGGAAGGCCGAGCGGCCCGGCCAGCAGACCATTCCGCGCGGCGACCTGATCGCCGCCGTCCGCAAGATCATCGGGGGCTGATCCGTTGAGGCTAGAGCGTTCCATCCCGGCGGAGGCGCTCGACGCCATCCGCGCTCCGTTCCTGTCGGCCGGCGCCGTCCCGACCGACGCCCCGGTGCTGCAGCCCCTGGGCCTGCTGCTGGACCTGGCCGGCGAGGCCATGCGCTCGCGGCTGTTCGTCGTCTCCGGCGACGGCGGCGACGAGGCCTGCCTGCGCCCGGACTTCACCGTCGCCGTGGCTCGCCAGCATCTGGCGTCCGGCGTCGAAGCCGGCCGCTACCTCTATGAAGGCAAGGCCTTCCGCGTCGCCCCGCGCGGCAGCGACCGGGCCGAGGAATTCCTGCAGATCGGCGTCGAGGCCTTCGAGGCCGCCGATCCGGTAGCCGCCGACGCCGAGATCGCCGCCCTGGCCTGGGCCGGCGCCGCGGCCGGCGGTCGCGACGACCTGACCCTGCTGCTGGGCGACGTCGGCCTGTTCGCCGCCTTCGTCGACAGCCTGGACCTGACCCCGCCGCTGGGCGCGCGCCTGAAGCGCACCTTCTCGCGTCCGCGCCAGCTGAAGGCCGAGCTCGAGGGCGAGGCCGCTCCCGCGCCCGCCAGCGAGCGCAGCCGCATCGCCGCCCTGCTGGCCGGCCTGCCGGAAGCCGAGGCCGCCGCCGTGTTGCAGGAGCTGTGGTCCCTGGCCGGCATCGAGCCGGTCGGTGGTCGCCGCCCCGCCGAGATCGCCCATCGCCTGGTCGAGAAGGCCGAGGTGGTGAAGGCCGGCCGCCTGTCGCCGAAGGAAGCCGACAAGGTCCGCGCCTTCCTGGCCGTCAGCGATGCGCCGGACGCCGCGCTCGACGCCATCGCGGCCCTGGCCGGCCCGAACCGCGCTCCCCTGGACGCCGCCATCGAGGGCTGGCGCAAGCGCCTGGCCGGCATGGTCGCCGGCGGCGTGCCCGCCGAGCGCATCCGCCTGAACGCCGCCTTCGGCCGGGCCTTCGGCTATTACGACGGCTACCTGTTCGAGGTGCGCAGCGCCGCCCTCGGCGAGGAACGCCCGGTCGCCGCCGGCGGCCGCTACGACAGCTTGCCCGCTCGCTTGGGCGCCGAGACCAAGACCGGGGCCGTGGGCTGCATGGTGCGCCCGGCCCGCGCCTATGCCGGAGGCGGCGAATGACCGCGGACACCCCGATGATCTTCGCCATCCCCTCCAAGGGCCGCCTGAAGGAACAGGTCGAGGCCTGGCTGGCCGACTGCGGCTTCCGCGTCGAGATGACCGGCGGCGCGCGCGGCTATTCGGCCGAGTTGTCGGGCCTGCCCGGCGTCTCGGTGCGGCTGCTGTCGGCGGGCGACATCGCCGCCGGCCTCGACAGCGGCGACCTGCACTTAGGGGTAACCGGCGAGGACCTGCTGCGCGAGCGCGGCGACGACATGGATAGCCGGGTGATGCTGCTGCGCGCCCTGGGCTTTGGCCGCGCCGACCTGGTGGTGACCGCGCCCAAGAGCTGGCTCGACGTCGACACCATGGCCGACATCGACGAGGTCGGGCACCTGCACCTGGCCAAGACCGGCCGCCGCCTGCGGGTGGCCACCAAGTACGTCACCCAGACCCGGGCCTTCTTCGCCCGCCACGGCGTCGCCGACTACCGCATCGTCGAGAGCAGCGGCGCCACCGAGGGGGCGCCCGCCGCCGGCGCGGCCGAGCTGGTGGTCGACATCACCACCACCGGCGCCACCCTGGCGGCCAATGGCCTGAAGGTGCTGTCCGACGGCGTCATTCTCAAGAGCCAGGCCCAGCTGACCGCCTCCCTGGTCACGCCGTGGACGGACAGCCAGCTCGACTCGCTGTCGCGCCTGCTGTCGGTGGTCGAGGCGAAGGGCCGGGCGCGCACGCTCGCCACCCTGGTCTGGCCCGCCGAGCAGGACGTCGCCGGCCAAGCCGCCGTCGCGCCGTTCGTCGAGGCCGGCGGTTCGCGCCGCGCCAACGGGGCCCTGCTGGCGACCGGCGACCTGTTCGCCGCCGCCGCGGCCCTCGCGCAAGCGGGAGTCGAGCCGGTAACCGTGTCGCGTCCCGACTACGTTTTCGAATCCCGATCGGCGGTGCTGGAAGCTCTTGCGAAGCGTTTGCGCACCGACATTTGACCGTTCTGTCAAAAATAGGCCAACCGAACGGTGCTTAGTTTGACTGGAACGTCCAAACTACCCGGTTGACGTCAAAAAAACGTCCAACCCCTTACAGAATCCAGATCGTTGCCGTTGACACGATCTCGGTTTTGCCGTTTTCTGACTGGGCAAGAGAGAAACGGGTCCACAGAGAACCCCCTCTCTTCGGCGTTTCGGGGAGGAAACGCCCGCCTAGATCGAATGATCAAGAAATAGCCGGACCCGTCGCGATTATCCCCCGCGGCGGGTCTTGGTGTATCTGGGCCCTGGTTTCCATTTTCGACAAAAGAGTCAAAAATTCTGAACAGGCGTTTGAGCTTGGCTTTAAGCTTGCCTACCCTCTCCCAAAGGGAGAGGGGGGCCAGGCGATAGCCTGGGAGGGTGAGGGGTTACGCCGCCAACCGTCGTGCCGGCACGCTGTCTTCGGTCCCTAACCCCTCATCCGGCGCTTCGCGCCACCTTCTCCCTCTGGGAGAAGGATCAGGTGCGCGCCAGCCGCCCATCCTTCAGCCCCAGTGTCGCCGTCTCTCCGGCCCGCAGTGACAGCGTCACGCTCTCTCCACCCAGCTTGACCACGTGCCGGCCGGCTTTCGCCGCCGTGAGCCGCGCGCTCTCCAGCCGACCCTCGCGCCAGCGCACGTCCACGCCCACAGCGCCGCGCGCCTTCAGCCCGGTGATGTGCCCCGTCGGCCAGGCCGAGGGCAGGGCGGGCAGCAGGTGGAGGGCGCCGTTGCGGCTTTGCAGGACCATCTCGGTCATGCCCGAGGTCCCACCGAAATTGCCGTCGATCTGGAACGGCGGGTGGGCGTCGAACAGGTTGGGATAGGTGCGCTCAGGCCCCAGCAGCAGCTTGAGGATGCCGTGGGCGTGGTCGCCCTGGCCCAGCCGCGCCCACAGGTTCAGCCGCCAGGCGATGGCCCAGCCGGTCGACAGGTCGCCGCGCGTCTCCAGCGTCTGGCGGCAGGCGGCCGCCAGGTCCGGCGTGGTGTCGAGGCCGATCTGGTCCGACGGGAACAGGCCGTAGAGGTGCGAGACGTGCCGGTGGTGGATGTCCTTGGCGTCGGCGTCCCAGTCCTCCTGCCACTCCTGCAGCTGGCCGTCCTTGCCGATCCTGTAGGGCGCCAGGCGATCACGGGCGGCGGCGAACTCGGCGGCCTGCTCGGCGTCGACGCCCAGGACCTTGGCCGCGTCGATGCAGGCGTTGAACAGGTCGCGGACGATGGCCTGGTCCATGGTCGGCCCGGCGACGATCGACGAGCCGTGGCCGTGGTCGTTCTCCGGCGAGATCGACGGGCTGGTCACCAGCTTTCCGGACTTGGGATCGACCACCAGGGCATCGACGAAGAACAGCGCCGCGCCCTTCATCGTCGGATAGACGCGGGCCAGATAGGCGGCGTCGCGGCCGTAGTCGTAGTGGTCCCACAGGTGCTTGCACAGCCAGGCGCCGCCGGTGGGCCAGACGCCGAACTTGGCGCCGTCGATCGGGGCCGTCGCCCGCCAGAGATCGGTGTTGTGGTGGGCCACCCAGCCACGCGCGCCGTACATGCCCTTGGCCGTGCGGGCGCCGGTGATCGCCATCTCCTGCACCATGGCCACCAGGGGCGCGACGCATTCCGATAGCGCCGTGGGCTCGGCCGGCCAGTAGTTCATCTCGGTATTGATGTTGATCGTGTATTTGCCGCCCCAGGGCGGGCTCATCTTGTCGTTCCAGATGCCCTGCAGGTTGGCCGGCTGGCCGCCGGGGCGCGAGCAGGCGATCAGCAGGTAGCGGCCGTACTGGTAATAGAGCGCCGCCAGGGCCGGATCGTCCGTGGTCGGCGAGAGGCGGATGCGCTCGTCGGTCGGTCGTGCGGCGGCGGCCGTGGTCCCGAAATCGACCGACACGGCGCGGAACAGCCGGCGGTGGTCGGCGCGATGGTCGGCCAGCAGCGCCGCCCACGGCTTGCGGGCGGCCTTGGCCAGCACCGCCTTGTTGGTGGCGACCGGATCGCCCGAGACGTCGTCGAAGCGGCGATAGCTGGTGGCCGCGGCGACCAGCAGCAGAACCTCGTCGGCCCCGCGCACCGACACGGCCTTGTCGGCCGCCGAGACCTTGCCGCCCCTGGCGATCACCTTGACCCGGCAATCGACCTTCAGCGCGCCCTGGATGCCGAAGTGCGTGCCGTTGCGGCCGCTGAGAACCAGGGTGTCGCCGCCCTCGACGGTGACGGCGGGCTTCAGCGGGCTGTCGAAGGATAGGTCCAGCCCGATCGCGCCGCGCCTGTCGGCGGTCAGGCGAATGGCGATCACCCGGTCGGGCGCGCTGGCGATCACCTCGCGGCCGTAGGCGACGCCGTCGTGGGCGAAGCGGGTGCGGGCGGTGGCGGCGTCGAGATCGAGGTCGCGCAGATAGGCCTCGGCCGTCTCCGGCAGGCCAGGGAATGTCAAAACGAGGTCGCCGAGCGTGTTGTAGGGCTGCTGGCGCACGGGCGTGGCCATGAACTTGGCGTTGGCCAGGTCCGTGGCGGCCGCGTAGTCGCCGGCCTCAATCAGGCGCCGGATTTCGGGCAGGGCGCCGGCCGCCTCCGGATTGACCGGGTCATAGGGCCCGCCGCCCCACAGGGTGTTTTCGTTGAGCTGGATGCGCTCCCTGGCCACGCCGCCGAACACCATGCCGCCCAGGCCTCCGGACCCGACCGGCAGGGCCTCGACCCATTCCTTGGCCGGCTGGCGGTACCACAATTTCAGGTCGCCGGCGGGAGCGGGCGGCAAGGGTGCGGCGAGAGCCTCGCTGGCCAGGATCGCGGTCGCGGAGCCGCCCAGCAGGGCATGGCGTCGGTTCAGCTGCATGGGGCGTAGTCCCTTCCCAAAGGCGCGCGCCTGTGTCCGGCGCTTTGCGGGCATCAACTCATGGGAGCGCTAACATTACAAGATGACACCGGGGGACATTTTCAGATGCTCCCCCTGGAGGGGGAGCTGTCGCGAAGCGACTGAGGGGGAAGCGGCAGCGAAATCGGCCGATACCGCGGAAGCTGAAAACGGGGCGCCCCCCGCCCCCCCGCCCCCACCCCCCCCCGCGGGGGGGGATAGAACACCCCCCCCAACCCCCCCCCCCACAGCGCCCGCGCAGACCCCCGGGG
>NZ_JADWOX010000029.1 GCF_016135805.1 Caulobacter hibisci | reverse complement strand
GCGTCCCCACGCCCGACGCCGCATCGCGCAACACCTACGGGGTGGGGGTGACGGGGCAGCTGGGCTCATGATCCCCCCCCTGTCGGGGGTGCGGCCGCCACGCTAGGGCGGGGCACGTGACTGCTGACCTAGCGGCTGCTGAGAACGCCCCCCTCCGGCCCTCCGGGCCACCTCCCCCAAAGGGGGAGGATCTCAGGCCGCGAACCGACGCAGCCGCGCGCCCAGTGTCGCGGCGGCGTAGCCCAGGGCCAGCATGGTCAGCGCCCCGGCCCATTGCAGAGCCGTGCCGGGATCGACCCGGCCGAGATGATGGAAGCCGTCGATGCTGGCGAGCCCGACCAGCAGGGGGCCGACGCCCAGGGCCAAGGCGGTGACCAGCCGGCGGTCGGGACGCTGGAACCCCAGCAGGCCGCCAAGGCCCAGATGGGCGACGACGGCGACCGGCGCCTGCAAGGCGAACATGGCGTCCAGCGAGATCAGTCCGAACACCATCGCCTCGATCAGCAGGAAGGAGGCGATCGTGCTGACGAAGAACACGCTCCCCGCCAGCGCCGCCGCATAGACCGCCTCTCCCGGCGCCCGCCAGCGCAGGCTCGTCGTCAGGCAGCCCAGCGCCCAGGACAGGCGCCCACGCTCCAGCGCCGTGAACTCGGCCTGCATGGCGCCGGCCCAGTCACGCCGCTCGGAGGGCGCAGCACGCGTCGCCAGAGCCATGAGCGCGCCGGCGATGTCCCTGCGTCGGCCGCTCATCGCGCGATCCTCACCGTCCGCAGCCGACGCAGGCCGGCGGCGGTCAGCAGGCCGACAAAACTCATCGGCGTCATCATGGTCCCGATGACCAGATAGGCGACGAGGGCGTCGGCGATGCTCGATCCGATGGCCGAGCCCCGCACGGCGAACACGACCAGATTGATCACCTGCGGCCCCATGCCCAGCACCAGGGCCGACAGCAGCTTACGGTCGGCGCGCCAGGTCCCGACGACGAGGCCGGCCAGCAGCGGCGCGCCGACGATGACCATGGGCAGAAGCTTGAACACCACCTTCGGTTCGCCCGGCCTGAAGGCGCTAGACGCGGCGATGACCAGCGGCAGGGCGGCCATCACGACCACCAGTCCGGCCGCCAAGGCGGCGGCATAGCCAGCCTCGCCGGCGGCCCGCCAGCGCAGGCTCGTCGCCAGGCAGCCGAGCGCCCAAGGCAGGCGCCCCGTCGCGAGCGCGGCGAACTCGGCCTGCATGGCGTACGCCCACTCCTGGCGCGCGGCGGGCGGATTTCGGGTGGCCAGCGCCATGATCGCGGCGGCCAGATCGTTTCGGCGTTCGGTCATCAGATGCCTCCAAGGGCCAGGGATGCGGACGGACGGCGGGCTTCGGCCAGGGCCGAGCGGCCGGCGCCGGTGATGCGATAGGCGTGGCGGGCCGGACGGCCGGGGCGCTCGGGCTCGAGCCAGCGGCTCTCCAGCAGGCCGCGGTCGGCCAGGCGGATCAGGATCGGATAGAGGCTGCCGGACTTGAGGCCCGTAGCGGCCGAAACCTCCAGGCCATAGAGCCACTCGCGTCCGTGCAGCGCGTCGAGCACGGCCAGGGACTGGGGTGAAAGCTTGCGGGGGGCGGCGGGCATGGACGTGCTCCTCTCTAGGCGTGTTGCGGCGGGCGAGCGCCCAGCCAGGCGCCGGCGACGGCGCCGAAGGCGGCCAGGCCGGTCAGCAGCGCCAAGGCGACGGCGGCGGGCGCACCGGCCGCCTCCAGCGTACCCAACGGCCCCGCGCCCAGGGCCAGGCCGATCAGGGACGGCGCCAGGCCGAGCACAAGCGCCGTCGCCGCCGCGCGGCCGGGCCGCGCCAGACCGGCGAGCAGGGCCAGGACGAAGGTCCCGATCAGCAGGGTCGGCAAAGGCAGGACCAGTCCGGCCTCGACCGATAGCAGGCCGCGCTCGAACAGCGCCCAGCCCAACCGCGACATCCCCCAACCGATGACATAGACGCCGCCGGCTAGCAGCGCCGCGTACGACGCCTCGCCGGGCGCGCGCCAGACGAGGCTGGCCGCCAGGCAACCCGTGGCCCAGGACAGGCGACCATGGTCCAGCGTCGCGAACTCGCCGCGCATGGCCGCCGCCCATTCGATGCGGTCGGCGGGCGGATTTCGAGCGGCCAGCGCCATCAGGCGCGCGGCCAGGTCAGATCGAGGGTCGGTCATCGGATGCGTCCTCGCGATAGGCTCGATCAAAACTCTACATATGTTGTGAATATCGTCAAGCGGCGCTCTTGCCCGCGCTCCGCGTTGTCGCCATGTCCGTACCGAGACACCCGGAGCCCGCATGAGCGTCGTCGCCGCCTACGCCTATGTCGATGGAAAGCGCGCACGCGAGCTGCGGCTCGACGAGCCCAGCGACCTGACGCCGCGCAAGGGCGAGTTCGTCTGGATCGGCCTTGTCGAACCGACGGAAGAAGAGCTGCGAATACTGCAGGAACGGTTCGACCTGCACCCGCTGGCCGTCGAGGACGCCCTGCACGCCCGGCAGATGCCCAAGGTCGACCTCTATGGGAACCAGCTGTTCGTGGTCGCCAAGACCGCCCAGCTGGAGAACGGACGGGTCGTGTTCGGCGAGACCGAGATCTTCGTCGGCGACCACCACCTGATCAGCGTGCGCCACGGCTCGGCCCGCGCGCACCTGGAGCTGCGCGCCCACCTGGAGGCCACGCCCGCCCTGCTGGCCAAGGGCGGCGACTACGTGCTGCACGCCATCCTCGACTTCATCGTCGACGGCTACCTGCCGGTGGTGGATGCGGTGGAAGACGAGCTGGCGCAGATGGAGCACCGGGCCCTGGACGCCTTCCTAAGCCGCGCCGAGATCACCCGCCTCTTCACCCTGCGGCGCGAGCTGACCAAGTTCCTGCGGCTGCTGGGTCCGATGACCCAGGTCGCCGGCTATCTGGAACATCACGACACGCCGTGCATCGACGCCGACGTGAAGCCCTATTTCCGCGACGTGCGCGACCACATCGCCCGGATCGACCTGCTGATCGGCAGCCTGGGCGACGTGCTCAACTCGGTGTTCGAGGTCAGCTCGCTGCTGGAGCAGCAGCGGCAGGGCGTGATCACCCGCCAGCTGGCCGCCTGGGCCGCCATCCTGGCCGTGCCGACGGCGGTGGCCGGGATCTACGGCATGAACTTCGAGCACATGCCCGAGCTGAAGTGGATGTTCGGCTATCCGGCGACGATCGGCCTGATCGTGGTCGTCTGTACGCTGCTCTACCGGCGCTTCAAGACGGCGGGGTGGCTGTAGCGGCAAGACGCTCCCCCTGAAGGGAGAGCTGTCGCGGAGCGACTGAGGGGGAAGTCATTGCTGAAGCGGCCAAGGCCTCGAAAGCTGAAAACTTCCCCCCTCCGGCCCTTCGGGCCACCTCCCCCCAGAGGAGGAGGATCTCAGGTCGATTAACCGCCGACCGCGCCCGAGCCGAAGTCGAACTGCTCGGGACGGGGCTTGCCGCCGCCGAAGGCCCAGGTGAAGCCGAAGAACACCGCCCGGACGTTGGCCGTGCGCACGGTGACGTCCTTGAGGGCGGCGGTATCGGTGACGGCCTTGTCCTCGAAGCTATCCAGCGCGTCCTGCACGGTCACGACCAGCGACAGCTTGTCGTTGACCTTCCGGCGGTAGCCCAGATTGACCATCTGGAACGGCTCGCGATGGCCCTGCGGTGTCAAGCGCTTGCCCGAGGTGAAGGCGTTGATCTGGAAGAAATCCTTGGGCGTGGCCTGCCAGTTGACGTTGGCGCGGCCCGACAGGGTGGTGGCCGAGCGCGTGCCGGTGAAGCCGAGGTTGCTCGCGTCGATCTCGTTCCAGAAGGCGTTGGCGCTGACGTTGTAGGTGATCTTCGGCGTCAGCCGGCCGTTGGCCACCAGCTCCAGCCCGCCGTTGCGGCTCTGGCTGAGGTTCTCGCGGGTCGTCAGCAGCACGCCGTTGCCCAGGTCGCGGACCACGTCGGTGACCACGCCGTCGCTGCTGCGGTAATAGGCCGTCGCCAGATAGTAGGCCGGCCCCTTGCGGTATTGCCAGCCCAGCTCGAACGAGTCGGTCACCTGCGGCTTCAGATAGGGATTGCCGGCCCGGTAGTTCTGCGGGTCCTGATAGACCGGATAGGGGTTCAGGTCCTGCACCTGCGGGCGCTGCACCCGGCGGCTGTAGCTGGCCTTGAAGGTGCTGTTCTCATTGACCGTGTAGCCCAGGTGCAGGCTGGGATAGACCTTGAAGTAGTCGTTGGCGATCTTCTGGCCGGTGGTCACCTGGTTGGCGTCGAGGTTCACCTGCTCGGCCCGCAGGCCGCCCTGGGCCGTGAAGTCGCCGAACGCCTTCTCGTAGGTCACGTAGCCGGCATAGACGTCCTGGTCGTACAGGAAGCGGTTGGTGCGGGCGGCGTCGACCGCCAGGGCGTTCGGGGCCGCGCCCTTTTCGCCGTGGTTGTCGTAGTCGTTCTTGGTCCACTCGAAATCGAGGCCGGTCTTCAGCGTGCCGCCGCCGACATCGGGCTGGGCGTAGTCGGTCTTGAAGTTGGTCCGCGCCTGCTCGGCGCCGAAGCCGAACGCCTCATAGACGTCGGCCGAAGGCGTGTTGTCGGTGAAGGCGGTGGAATTGCGCGAGAAGTCGGTCTCCTCGTATTCCAGGTGCGCGGTCAGCTGGTGCTCTGCGCCCTTGAACTGGTGGCGCCAGTCGGCGCTGACGCCGGCGTTGTCGCGCTTCATCGCCGCGTCGGTGTCGCGCACATAGGCGGCCGAGGACGACTGGTAGGTCTCCTCGCCGGTGGTGTCGAACTTCATGCTGCGCCAGCGGACTTCGCCGCTCAGCCGGTCCTTGGGCGTGACGTCGTAGTCGACGCCGCCGCGCAGATTGACCATGTCGCCCTTGTTCTCGAAGGCGCCGTCCTGGGTGCTCGATCCGGCGGCCGTCTGGCGCGCGATGGTCTGCCAGGCCTCCTGCTGCTCGTGGCGCAGGCCGACGTCGCCCGACAGGGTCAGCTTGCCATTGACGTAGTTGCCGCTGACGCCGCCGTTGTAGCGGCCGTCGGGGCTGGCGTTCAGGCGCAGCGTGCCCGTGCCGCCCGGCTTGCGGGTCTTCTTGGTGACCAGGTTGATGATCCCGGCCGTGCCGTCGGGACGGAAGGCCGCCGAAGGATTGGTCATCACCTCGACGCGGTCGATCTGGTCGGCCGGCATGGCCTGCAGGGCGTCGCCGCGACCGTCGCCGTTGAACATGCCCGAGGGCTTGCCGTCGATCAGGATGGTGACGTTGGCGTCGCCGCGCAGGCTGACATTGCCCTGCACGTCGACCTCGACCGAGGGGATGTTGCGCAGCGCGTCGGCGATCGAGCCGGTGCGGGCGGTCAGGTCGTTGGCGACGCTGTAGCTGCGGCGGTCGATCGAGCTGCGCATGGCGGTCGAGTCGCCGGTGACGGTGACGCCTTCGACGGCCGGCGGGCCCGGGGTCTTGGCCGCAGGCGCCGGGGCGGCCGTCTGGGCCAGCGCCAGGCAAGGCGTCGCGAGGATCGCGGTGGCGGACAGCAGGATGGTCTTCAGGCGCAAGGCGCGTCCCCCGGAAATAGTCGGTCGAGGCGCCGCGAGCGGACGGTCCGCGCTGGTCTCGACCTCCAGCCGTAAAGCGCGGCTTGGCCCGCGGAGCAAATTTCTTTTCGGCAATGTTCTTGCGCGGGCGCGACGATACTTGCGAACATCTCGCAAAATCTTGCCGCGAGGCCTCTAGGGCGGACACGTAAATGACAACGTTGCCATGGCCTCTTGCGGCCGGCGCGGGACCTGACACTATCGCTTGGCGCGAAGACGGCGGCGGAGGGGGAATCCCGCAAAAACGGCCGCTTGCGCGCTGATACCGGTAACACTAAGGTCGCCGGCAACAAGGGTTCCCGCGGGGGCCTGTTAGGGATCAAACATGGCTCCGCAGAGGGGCCAGTTCGGGGAGGACACCAGTGGCTTCAGTCTCCAGCGCCGGGCCCAGCGCCGGCATGAGCGCCGATGGCGGGAAGGTCAACATGGCCTTCGTCGCCGCCATCGTGGCCGTCGCCACCATCGGCGGCTTCATGTTCGGCTACGACAGCGGCGTCATCAACGGCACCCAGGAAGGCCTCAACAGCGCCTTCAAGCTCACCGCCTTCGGCACCGGCCTGAACGTCGCCGCCATCCTGATCGGCTGCGCCGTCGGCGCCTTCGCCGCCGGCCGCCTGGCCGACGTCTGGGGCCGCCGTACGGTGATGATCATCTCGGCTCTGCTGTTCGTGATCAGCGCCCTGGGCACCGGCGCGGCCCACACCTCGACCATCTTCGTGATCTTCCGCCTTATCGGCGGCCTGGGCGTCGGCGCCGCCAGCGTGCTGTGCCCGGTCTACATCTCGGAAGTCACGCCCGCCAACATCCGCGGCCGCCTGTCGTCGGTGCAGCAGATCATGATCATCACCGGCCTGACCGGCGCGTTCCTGGCCAACTATGTGCTGGCCCACACCGCCGGCAGCTCGACCGCCGAGTTCTGGCTGGGCCTGCCCGCCTGGCGCTGGATGTTCTGGATGCAGGTCATCCCGGCCGGCGTGTTCTTCCTGGCCCTGCTGACCATTCCGGAAAGCCCGCGCTTCCTGGTCGCCAAGGGCAAGGACGCCCAGGCCGAAGCCATCCTGTCGCGCCTGTTCGGCGAAGGCACGGGCGCGGCCAAGGTCGCCGAGATCCGCGCCTCGCTGAGCGCCGACCACAAGCCGAAGTTCTCGGACCTGCTCGACCCGGTGAGCCGCAAGATCCGTCCGATCCTGTGGGCCGGCCTGGTCCTGGCGGTCTTCCAGCAGTTCGTCGGCATCAACATCGTCTTCTACTACGGCTCGGTGCTGTGGCAGTCGGTGGGCTTCACCGAGGACGACAGCCTGAAGATCAACATCCTGTCGGGCGCGCTGTCGATCGTGGCCTGCCTGGCCGCCATCGCCCTGATCGACAAGATCGGCCGCAAGCCGCTGCTGCTGATCGGCTCGGTCGGCATGGCCGTGACCCTGGGCGTGCTGACCTGGTGCTTCTCGACCGCCACCACGGTCAACGGCGCCCTGCACCTGGACGGCAGCGTCGGCCCGATCGCCCTGGTCGCCGCCAACCTCTACGTGATCTTCTTCAACCTCTCCTGGGGCCCGGTCATGTGGGTCATGCTGGGCGAGATGTTCCCCAACCAGATGCGCGGCTCGGCCCTGGCCGTCGCCGGCTTCGCCCAGTGGATCGCCAACTTCGCGATCTCGTTCAGCTTCCCGGCCATGGCCAAGCTGAGCCTGGCGGCCACCTACGGCTTCTACGCGGCCAGCGCCGTGGTCTCGTTCTTCCTGGTTCAGAAGCTGATCCACGAGACCCGAGGCAAGGAACTCGAGGCGATGCAGGGGTAGTTTTCGAGAACCTCCCCCTGTGGGGGAGGTTCCTTCGACACCGGCAAACGCCCGGGAGCCCCGCTCCCGGGCGTTTTCTTTTGCCCGCGCCCCTGACAGCGTTATCCTCGGAAAATGGGCGATGACACCGGTAGACAAAGCCGCGTCACGCCGCTTAAGTGACCGGTAACAAGCCGACGCGACGCAGGACGCGCGGCCCTCGCCTCGGGAAGGAAACACATGGCCGATCTCAGCCGACGCGGCGCTTTAGGCTCGCTTCTGACCGGAGCCGCGGCCGCCGCCGCCCTTCCCGCCGCGGCCGAAGGTGTAGGCTCCCTGCCCGCCAAGGCGACCTCCGGACCGACCTGGACCAAGGGCATCGAAGGCCAGCGCAAGGGCGACCTGGGCGACGGGACCTTCCTCAATCCGATCCTGGCCGGCGACCGGCCCGACCCGTCGATCCTCAAGGACGGCGACGACTACTACATGACCCACTCGTCGTTCGACGCCTATCCGGGCCTGCTGATCTGGCACAGCAAGGACCTGGTGAACTGGTCGCCGGTGGGTCCGGCCCTGAAGACCAACATCGGCTCGGTCTGGGCGCCGGAACTGTGCAAGCACAAGGGTCGCTACTACCTCTACATCCCGGCCAAGTTCCCCAAGAACAACACCAGCTACGTGATCTGGGCCGACAAGATCGAAGGCCCGTGGTCAGAGCCGATCGACCTGAAGCTGCCCGGCTATATCGACCCCGGTCACGTGGTCGACGAGCACGGCGAGCGCTGGCTGTTCCTGTCGGGCGGCGACCGCATCAGGCTAGCGCCCGACGGCCTGTCGACGGTGGGCAAGCCCGAGCACGTCTACGATCCCTGGCGCTATCCGGACGACTGGGACGTCGAGGGCTTCTCGCCCGAAGGCCCCAAGGTGATGAAGCGCGGCGACTGGTTCTACATGATCACCGCCGTCGGCGGCACGGCCGGCCCGCCGACCGGCCACATGGTCATCGCCGCCCGCGCCCAATCGCTGGCCGGCCCGTGGGAGAACCATCCGCGCAACCCGCTGGTCCGCACCGTCGACAACGCCGAGAAATGGTGGTCGCGCGGCCACGCCACCCTGGTCGAGGGGCCGACGCCCGGAGACTGGTGGAGCGTCTATCACGGCTACGAGAACGGCTTCTGGACCCTGGGGCGCCAGACCTTGCTGGCGCCCGTCACCTGGACCAAGGACGGCTGGTTCGACATCGGCGGCGGCGACCTTGCCAAGCCGATCAAGAAACCAAAGGGCGGCAAGAGCGGGTCGCACGGCATGGCGCTGTCGGACGACTTCGGGGCCGACAAGTACGGCGTGCAGTGGAACTTCTTCGATCCCAAGCCGGGCGAGCAGGACCGCATCAGCCGCGCCGGCGGTGTGCTGACCCTCAAGGGCGCGGGCGAGGCGCCGTCGACAGGCTCGCCGCTGATCTTCGTCAACGGCGACCAGGCCTACGAGATCGAGTGCGAGGTCGAGATCGACCCCGACACCCGCGCCGGCCTGATCCTCTTCTACGACCGCCAGCTCTATTGCGGCCTGGGCTTCGACGCCAAGAACTTCGTCACCCACCAGTACGGCATCGAGCGCGGACGTCCCGCGAACCCGCATGGCTCGAAGATGCTGATCCGCCTGCGCAACACCCGCCACATCGTCGCCTTCCACACCAGCGGCGACGGCGGAGCGACCTGGAAGCGGTTCGACCGCGGCATGGAGGTCAGCGGCTACCACCACAATGTGCGCGGCGGCTTCCTGATGCTGAAGCCGGGGATCTACGCCGCCGGCAAGGGCTCGGCGCGGTTCCGGAACTTCAAGTACCGGGCGCTGGCGTAGTTTCAGATCCTCCCCCATCCCCTTCATCGTCATCCCGGAAAGCGCGTAGCGCTTATCCGGGACCCAGGGGCCAAGCGCAGTGCGGCGGCCCCTGGGTCCCGGCTCTCCGCTCCGCTGCGGCCGGGATGACGAGCAATTTGGAGCTGACACCCGATGAAGTCCCTCCTCCTCGCCGCCGCTCTCGTGGCCGCCCCCATGACCGCTCACGCCCAGACGCCAGCCGCCGAACCCGAACCCCCGATGTTCCGCGCCGTGAAGATCGTGCTGGTCGGCGACTCCACCACCGCCGTGATCGGCGGCTGGGGGCCCAGCTTCTGCGGGCAGCACGTCACCTCGTTCGCGGCCTGCATCAACCTGGCGCGCGGCGGCCGCTCAAGCGGCAACTATCGCACCGAGGGCTCGTGGCGGCTGGCGATGAAGGAGATCGGCTCGGGCGGCTTTTCCGACACCTATGTGCTGATCCAGTTCGGCCACAACGACCAGCCGGGCAAGCCGGGGCGCTCGACGGATCTGGTCACCGAATACCCCGTCAACCTCAAGCGCTATGTGGAAGAGGTGCGGGCGGCCGGCGGCAAGCCGGTGTTGGTCACGCCCCTGACCCGCCGGCAGTTCAAGGACGGCAAGCTGATCGACGACCTGGGCCCTTGGGCGCAAGCGACCCGCAAGGTCGCCACCGAGACCCAGACGCCGCTCGTGGATCTTCACGCCAAGAGCTTCGCCGCCGTCCAGGCCATGGGCGCGGCGGAAGCCACCCGCTTCGCCCAGATGCCGCCCCCGCCCGAGGTGCTGGCCGCCGCCAGGACCGGCACCACGATCAGCGCCCAACCCGCGGCGACGGGCGTGACCCCCGCGCCCGCCGCCCAGAACAACGCCGCCGTCGAGCCCATGGGCCAGGCCAAGCTGTCGTTCGACTACACCCACCTTGGCCGCGACGGGGCGGACTACTTCTCGAAGATCGTGACCGACGAACTGGCTGTCGCCGTGCCGGCCTTGCGGCGGGTGCTGGTGCCCTGATCCAAAGAACTGGCGCATATCGGTTACGCGTGTAATCTCAATACATGCTGTCCCCGCCCCGCCTCGCCCTGTTCCTCAGCCTGGCCCTCTGTATCGGCCTGCCATCCACGGCGCCCGCCAAGCCGATGCCGGCTCGGCGCGTAGCGGCCTGCGCGGCGGCCAAGGTCCTGGTCGAGGGCGTCCTGTCCCCGAGCGGCTCGCGGCCAGGCGCCGTGCGGACGGCTCCGGGCGAAGACATCCTGTCGAGGTTCCGAGGGCCCGACGGCGCCCTTCTCCTGGATGATGATCCAAACGATTCACGCTGGTTCCAGGTCAAGGCCGACGGCCTTCCCGAGCCAGTACGCCCGCCCGCTCGCGCTACCGTCCGGACCTTCGGCGCCGCCCGACAGGCAAGCGTCACGGACTGCGCGGACGTCCGTCGGTCGATCACCGCCAGGGGCATGCGCATAGTCGCGTCGGAAGGGTCGCCGCGCATGCGGCGTGACGGTCTCTACGACGTCACCACCCACACCCTGACCGTGCCGGTAGTGTCCCCTGACGGATCCGAGGCCCTGGCCTACGCCGACTCGGTCTCCGGACCGCTCGCGGGCGGCGGGTATCTCGTGCTGTTGCGTCGCAAGCCCGACGGCGCCTGGAAGATCGCCGGCCGCATGGGCCTTTGGATCTCCTAGCGCCCTACCCCAGCAGGCAGGTCAGCACGGCCTTCATCGTCTGGGCGATGGCCTGGCGGTCCTGGTCGGGGTGGTTGACGCTGCGCATGACCAGGCCGTCGAACATCGCGCCGATCATCTCGGTGCGGGCGGCGAACTCCTCGTCGCTCCATTCGGGCTTGCGGCTGCGCTCCAGCATGCTGCGGGCCAGCAGGCGCTCCTGCTCGTCGGCGGCGCGGACGATGGCGGCGACCTTGGGATTGCGCGAGGCCTCGGCCATCACCTCCAGCACCAGCGGCGCGCGACGCGGGTCGTAGCACTTGCAGACGGCGTCATCGATGTGCTCGAGCATGGCGTCGAGCAGCGTGCCCGGCCGGCTTTCCAGCTCGGCGAACTTCTCGCGCATCTCGGCCAGGTCCTGGGCGACGATGGCCGCGACCATGGCCTCCTTGTTCTCGAAATAGCGGTAGATCTGCCCCACGCTCAGGCCCGCGGCCTTGGCGATCTCGGCCATGCTGGCCCCGTGGAAGCCCGAGCGGCGCACGATGTCGCAGGCCGCATCCAAAATCTGCTGCCGCCGCGCCTCGGGCGTCGGCTTGGCGCTTGTACTCACGTCGACCATCGAGGGTCTCGCTCTCCATTACATTTCCGTCAGGTCAACCGCGCCGTCCTGTCGGGGTGTTGACTTCGCCTTACCCCGGGCCTATGTCCAGCGCAATTGAGAATGAACGTTCATTCTCAAATTGTTCATCATAGGCGCGTCGTCAAGGGATCCTCCCTCCTTGCGGCGCTCTGACGCTCCGGGGATATCCATGGCTATCAAACGTCCGCTCGCCGCTTCGGCGGTTCTTCTGGCGGCTGTCTCGCTCACCCTCGCCGCCTGCGGGCAAGGCAAGGGCGGCGCCGCGGGCGGCATGGGCGCGGGCGGGCCGACGCCCGTGGGCGTGGTGGTCGTGAAGACCGAGCCGGTGACCCTGATCAGCGAACTGCAAGGCCGCACCTCGGCCTATCTGGTCTCGGAAGTGCGCCCGCAGGTCGGCGGCATCGTCAAGTCGCGCCTGTTCCAGGAAGGCGGCTACGTCCGCGCCGGCCAGCCGCTCTACCAGATCGATCCGGCCACCTTCCAGGCCTCGGTCAACAGCGCCCAGGCGGGCCTGGCCCAGGCCCAGGCGACCTACACCGCCGCCAAGCTGAAGGCCGACCGCTACAAGGAACTGGTCGCCGTCAACGCCGTCTCCAAGCAGGACAACGACGACGCCCAGGCCGCCGCCCAGCAGGCCGCCGCCAACGTCGCCGCCCAGAAGGCCGCCGTCGACAGCGCCCGCATCAACCTGGGCTGGACCCGCGTGGTGGCCCCGATCTCGGGCCGCATCGGCAAGAGCTCGGTGACCCCCGGCGCCCTGGTCACGGCCAGCCAGACCACCGCCCTGGCCACCATCCAGAACCTCGACAAGATCTATGTCGACCTGACCCAGTCGTCGGCCGAACTGCTGCAGCTGCAGCGCGACCTGGCCGGCGGCCAGATCGGTCGTTCGGGCTCGGCCCAGGTGACCCTGAAGCTGGAAGACGGCTCGACCTACCCGGTCTCGGGCCGCCTGGAGTTCGCCGACGTCACCGTCGACCAGACCACCGGCTCGTTCGGCCTGCGCGCCACCTTCGACAATCCGAACGGCGTCCTGCTGCCGGGCATGTACGTGCGCGCCACCCTGGGCAAGGGCGTGGCCTCCAACGCCGTGCTGGTCCCGCAGGCCGGCGTCAGCCGCGACCCGAAGGGCAACGCCACGGTCACCGTGGTCAACGCCAAGGGCCTGGCGGAAACCCGTCCGATCACCGTCGGCCAGACCGTCGGCGACAAGTGGCTGGTCACCTCCGGCCTGAAGGTCGGCGACCAGGTCATCGTCGAAGGCCTGCAGAAGGTCCGTCCCGGCGCGCCCGTGAAGGCCGCCGTCATCACCGCTCAACGCTAAGGCCGGACCGTCATGTTGTCCCGTTTCTTCATCGACAGGCCCATCTTCGCGTGGGTCGTCGCGATCGTGATCATGCTGGCGGGGGCCCTGGCCATCCGCACGCTGCCGATCGCCCAATATCCCGAGATCGCCCTGCCGCAGGTCTCGGTCTCCGCCAACTATCCCGGCGCCTCGGCCAAGACGGTCGAAGACAGCGTCACCCAGGTCATCGAACAGAAGATGAAGGGCCTGGACGGGCTGGACTACATGTCGTCGACCAGCGACAGCTCCGGCTCGGCCACCACGACCCTGACCTTCAAGGCCGGCACCGACATCGACATCGCCCAGGTGCAGGTGCAGAACAAGCTGTCGAGCGCCGAGGCCCTGCTTCCCCAAGAGGTGCAGCAGCAAGGCCTGACGGTCGCAAAGTCGGCCCGTAACTTCATGATGGTGGTCGGCCTCTATTCCGAGGACGCCAGCACCACCAACACCGACCTGGCCGACTACATCGCCTCCAACATCCAGGACCCGCTGAGCCGCGTCGACGGCGTGGGCGACGTCCAGCTGTTCGGCGCCCAGTACGCCATGCGCATCTGGCTCGACCCGAACAAGCTGGCCTCCTACAGCCTGACCCCGGCCGACGTCTCCAGCGCCATCACGGCGCAGAACGCCCAGGTCTCGGCCGGCCAGCTGGGCGGCTCGCCCAACCTGCCGGGCACCGCGCTGAACGCCACGATCACGGCCCAGTCGCGCCTGCAGACGCCGGAAGAGTTCGAAAACATCATCGTCAAGAACAGCACCGGCGGCGCCATCGTCCACCTGCGCGACGTCGCCCGTGTCGAACTGGGCGCCGAAAGCTACGTCTCGGCCTCGAAGTTCAACGGCAAGCCGGCCGCCGGCCTGGCCATCAAGCTGGCCCCCGGCGCCAACGCGCTCGACACCGCCAAGGCGGTCAAGACGCGCATGGCCCAGCTCGAGAAGAGCTTCCCGAGCAGCTACCGCTACGTCGTACCCTACGACTCCACGCCCTTCGTGGAGCTGTCGATCCACGAGGTCATCAAGACCCTGGTCGAGGCCATCATCCTCGTCTTCATCGTCATGTTCCTGTTCCTGCAGAACTGGCGCGCGACCCTGATCCCGACCATCGCCGTGCCGGTCGTCCTGCTGGGCACCTTCGGCATCCTCGCGGCCTTCGGCTACTCCATCAACACCCTGACCATGTTTGGCCTGGTGCTGGCCATCGGCCTGCTCGTCGACGACGCCATCGTCGTGGTCGAGAACGTCGAGCGGGTGATGAGCGAGGAAGGGCTGTCTCCGCTGGAGGCCACCCGCAAGTCGATGACCGAGATCACCGGCGCCCTGATCGGCATCGCCCTGGTGCTGTCGGCGGTGTTCGTGCCGATGGCCTTCTTCAGCGGCTCGCAAGGCGTCATCTACCGCCAGTTCTCGATCACCATCGTCTCGGCGATGGGCCTGTCGGTCATCGTCGCCCTGATCCTGACCCCGGCCCTCTGCGCAACCATGCTGAAGCCGTCGAGCCGCGGCCATGGCGAGCCGCTGCGGACCGACCACCAGGGTCCGCTGGGCGCGATCGTCAACTTCGCCAACACCTTCTTCAACTGGTTCAACCGCAGCTTCAACGACGTCTCGGGCCGCTACCAGAACGGCGTCCGCGGCATCCTGGGCAAGAGCGTCCGCTGGATGGCGATCTACGGCGTGATCATCCTGGTCATGGGCCTGCTGTTCGTCCGCCTGCCCAGCGCCTTCCTGCCGG
Organism: Caulobacter hibisci; assembly: GCF_016135805.1. GTDB lineage: Bacteria > Pseudomonadota > Alphaproteobacteria > Caulobacterales > Caulobacteraceae > Caulobacter > Caulobacter hibisci. The sequence continues at coordinate 28,000 of NZ_JADWOX010000029.1, read as the reverse complement.
AAGAGGACCAGGGGATCATGATTACCCTCGTCCAGCTGCCGCCGGGCGCCACCGAGGAACGCACCCAGGGCGTGCTGGACCAGGTCCGCAGCCACTTCCTGGAAGGCGAGAAGGACGCCGTGCAGTCGGTGTTCACCGTCTCGGGCTTCAGCTTCAGCGGCGCCGGCCAGAACGCCGGTCTGGCCTTCGTCCGCCTGAAGGACTTCGACGAGCGCAAGGCCGCCAACCTCAAGGCCCAGGCCGTCGCCGGCCGCGCCATGGGCGCCTTCGGCCAGATCCGCGACGCGATGGTGTTCGCCATCGTGCCGCCGGCGGTGCCGGAACTGGGCACCTCGTCGGGCTTCGACTTCCAGCTGCAGGACATCGGCGGCGTGGGCCATGACGCCCTCACCGCCGCCCGCAACCAGGTTCTGGGCATGGCCGCCCAGGATCCCAACCTGGTCGGCGTGCGTCCCAACGGCCAGGAAGACACCCCGCAGCTGAAGATCGACATCGACCAGGCCAAGGCCGGGGCGATGGGCCTGACCACCGCGGACATCAACGCCGCGCTCAGCGCCGCGTGGGGCGGGTCGTACATCAACGACTTCGTCGATCGCGGCCGGGTCAAGAAGGTCTATCTGCAGGCCGACGCCCAGTACCGGATGAAGCCGGAAGACCTCAACAACTGGTACGTCCGCAACACCAGCGGCCAGATGGTGCCCTTCTCGGCCTTCGCCACCACGCACTGGGTCTACGGCTCGCCGCGACTGGAGCGCTACAACGGCCTGTCGTCGATGAACATCCAGGGCTCGCCGGCCCCGGGCAAGAGCTCGGGCGACGCGATGGCCGCGATGGAAAAGATCGCCGCCCAGCTGCCGGCCGGCATCAGCTTCGAATGGACCGGTCTGTCGGCCCAGGAGCGTGAGGCGGGCAACCAGGCTCCGGCCCTGTACGCCATCTCGATCCTGGTGGTGTTCCTGCTGCTGGCCGCCCTCTACGAGAGCTGGGCGATCCCGCTGTCGGTGATCATGGTCATTCCGCTCGGCATCGTCGGCGCCCTGCTGGCGACCACCCTGCGCGGCCTGTCCAACGACATCTACTTCCAGGTGGGCCTGCTGACGACCATGGGCCTGGCGGCCAAGAACGCCATCCTGATCGTCGAGTTCGCCAAGGAGATCTACGAGCGCACCGGAAACCTGGTGGAAGCCACGCTCGAAGCCGTCCGCATCCGCCTGCGTCCGATCATCATGACCTCGCTGGCCTTCGTCTTCGGCGTTCTGCCTCTGGCGATTTCCAACGGGGCCGGATCGGGCAGCCAGCACGCGATCGGCACCGGCGTCATCGGCGGCATGCTGTCGGCGACCATCCTGGCGATCTTCTTCGTCCCGCTGTTCTTCGTGATCGTCGAACGGATCTTCAAGCCCAAGCCCCGTCACCACGACGAGGCCCCCGCCGCTCCGGTGGAAAGCCACTGAGATGATGCTTCGTAACCTGACCCTCACCCTGCTGGCCGCTTCCGCCCTGTCGGCCTGCACCCTGGCTCCCCCGCACGAGCGTCCGGCCCTGCCGGTCGCCACGACCTGGCCAACGGCTTCGGCCAACGGTTCGAGCGTGAGCGCCGGCGACCTGGCCTGGAAACAGGTCTTCGAAGATCCCCGCCTGGCGGGGACGATCGAGCTGGCCCTGGCCAACAACCGCGACCTTCGGGTCGCGGTGCTCAACATCGACAAGGCCCGGGCGACCTATCGCGTCCAGCGCGCCGACCTGCTGCCGGGCGTCAACGCCTCGCTCAGCGAGACCCGCAGCCACACCCCGGCGGCGACCTCGCAGACCGGGTCGGCGCTCGAGGTCGAGGCCTATTCGGCCGGCATCGGCGTGACCTCCTACGAGGTCGACCTGTTCGGCCGTGTCCGCAGCCTGTCGAACGTCGCCCTGCAGAGCTATCTGTCGACCACCGAGACCGCCCGCGCGACCCAGATCAGCTTGATCGCCGAGACGGCCAACGCCTGGCTGACCCTGGCCGCCGACCAGGACCTGCTCTCCCTGGCCAAGGACACGCTGAAGAGCCGCGAGAACAGCCTGGCCCTCACCCAGCGCCAGTTCGACGCCGGCGCGGTCTCGCAGCTGGACCTGCGCGCTTCGCAGACCCTGGCCGAGACCGCCCGTTCGGACGTGGCGACCTACTCGGCCCAGGTCGAGCAGGACAAGAACGCCCTGCGCCTGCTCGCCGGGACCGACGTGCCGACCGACCTGCTGCCGGCCGGCGGCCTGATCACCGCGCAGATCCTCTCGGACCTGCCGGCGGGCGTGCCGTCCGACGTGCTGACCCGCCGTCCGGACGTCATCGCGGCCGAGCACGACCTGATGGGGGCGGAAGCCAACATCGGCGCGGCCCGCGCGGCCTTCTTCCCGCAGATCAGCCTGACCGGCTCGTACGGCAGCGCCAGCGCCGACCTGGGCGACCTGTTCAAGAGCGGCACCAAGAGCTGGAGCTTCGCCCCCAGCATCAGCCTGCCGATCTTCGCCGGCGGGGCCAACAAGGCCAATCTGGACGGCGCCAAGGCCAGCCAGAAGATCGCCGTGGCGACCTACGAGAAGACCGTGCAGACGGCCTTCCGCGAGGTCTCCGACGCCCTGGCGACCCAGGCGACCATCGGCGACCGCCTGGCCGCCCAGGAACGCCTGGCCGCCGCCGCCGCCGACACCGCGCGCCTGACCAAGCTGCGCTACGACCGCGGTGTCGACAGCTCCCTGACCCTGCTGGACGCCCAGCGCACGCAGTATTCGGCCCAGCAGGGCCTGATCACCGCGCGCCTGGCCCGGGCCAGCAACCTGGTCACGCTCTACAAGGTCCTCGGCGGCGGCGCCCCGAAGGCTTGACTGTTTGGGGAGGGTCCCGGCCCTCCCCTCTTCGACCCCCGCGCGACGGTGCGGGGCTGATCGCGGCGGCATCCCCCCGGACACGCCGCGACCGGAAGGGGCGCATCACCCCCCAATCCCAGATGCGCCCCTTCCACCCCTTCTTCTTTCAGATCAGCGACCGCCAGCCCCGTGCGTGGCCTCGTCCTTCGACAAGCTCAGGATGAGGACCAAGGGGGACGCCGCTCAGCGGCAAGGCGGCTCAGGAGGAAACCTCACCCTGAGCCTGTCGAAGGGCGAGGTTTCCGCACCCCGATCCCAACTCCAGCCGGCCATGCAGGCCGTCCAGCCAGCGGGCGCTGGCCGCGCGGATCGCTGGATCGACCGCAGCGCGCTTGGCCGCGCCGTCGGGCCGGAACGCTTGGCCGGGCGCCTTGGCGTCGAGCCGCGCCGCCGCCGTCATCGCCTCAAGCTCCATAGCCGTCGGCAGCCAGCCGAAGTGCGGCGCCACCCGCTCGATCACCGCCCACGGCAGGGCGTCGTAATTGACCAGCAGCCCCGCGCCGTCGCGCCCGAGGGCGTCCAGCATCGCCCCGCCGATCGCCGCCAGCACTCGGGCGCGGTAATCGACGTCGGGCACCGCCGGCTCGGCCAGGCCGAACACCGACGGCGCCACGACCTGCGGGACCATCTGCTCGCCGACGCCCCGCGCATGCGAGACCAGCACCTCGTCCGGCGTCCGGTAGAGGTGGACCCACGGCGCATCCGGAAACGCCTGGCGGAAGAGGTCGAAGGCCATGGCGTGCCAGCAGTCGAGCTTGAGGAACAGGCGGCCCTCGCCGGCGCCGCGCGCCCGTCCCAGCGCCGCGACCACGCCGCGCAGCAGCACGATCTTGCGCTCATCGGGCAGGTCGCCGCGCACCACCGCGTCGATCGGCGCGGCCTCGGACAGCACGGTCGCTCCGACGCCCAGCATGCGCCCGACCAGGGTCGAGCCGCAGCGCGACATGTGGAAGATCAGGCCGTCGGGCGAGGGACCGTCCAGCCCCTCCAGCGCCGAAAGCGATGTGCGCAGGGCCAACAGCCGGTTCAGCGGCGCGTTCCGCACGGCCGCGACGCTCTCGCCAAAGAACGGCTCGTCCAGCCGCCGCCCGCCGAAGAAGGCCCAGTCGACGGCGTCCTCCTCCGGCCGCACGGCAATCGGCAGCCAGCCGGCCGGCGGGGCCACGGCGCGCGGGACGAAAGTTCGGCCGTTCAGGCGTTCACGCACGGCCTCGGCCGGACCGTCCAAGGCGGCGACGAAGTCCTCGTCGCGGAACAGCGCCAACAGCCGCGAGCAGTGCTCAGGATCGGCAACCAGGCGCTCGACCACCGCCTCCACGTCCGCCGAAAGTTGCATGCGCCTCCACGGCCCTTGTCGGTTGAGAGGCCGCACCATAGGCTCCGCCGATGGGATTGCCAGACCGCCTGAAGCTGCCGCTGACCTTCGATCCCGACCGGCTGCGCGCGGACCTCGACGCCCTGACCGCCGGCGCCGACTGGATCGCCCATTTCGTCACCCAGAACTACGAGGGCGACTGGAGCGTCATTCCCCTGCGCAGCGCGGCGGGCGCGACCCATCCGGTGATGATGATCTATTCCGATCCCGGCGCGACGGCCTTCGAGGACACCCCGTTCCTAGCCCCCTGCCCCTATTTCCGCGAGGTGATCGCCGCCTTCCCGTTCGAGGCCACCAGCGCCCGGCTGATGAAGCTGGCCCCCGGCTCGGTGATCAAGACCCACAGCGACGAGGACCTCGACGCGACCTCGGCCCTCGTGCGCTTCCACGTGCCGGTCGTCACCAACCCCGACGTGGACTTCCGCCTCAACGGCGCCCGCGTGGTCATGGAGGCCGGCAGCGCCTGGTACCTCAAGCTCACCGACCCCCACAGCGTCGCCAACCACGGGACGGAAGACAGGGTGCACCTGGTGATCGACGGCCGGGTCAACGACTGGGTGCGGGGGTTGTTTGCTCAAACGATCCCCTCTCCCCTTGCGGGAGAGGGTGGCCCGCGAAGCGGGTCGGGTGAGGGGTCGAAAGCCTTGTCGGTCGCTGTTGCGGATCGACCGGGCGCAGCCGTCGAGGTCTGAGAGACCCCTCATCCGTCGGCCTTCGGCCGCCACCTTCTCCCGCAAGGGGAGAAGGGTTTAGGACACCAGCGTGAACTGCGCGTTCAGCCCGTCCACCGCGCTGTTGGCGACCCAGACTTCGAACAGCCCCGGCTCGGCGATCCAGCGGTCGCCTTCGCCGAAGAAGGTCAGGCTGCCGCGCTCCAGCACGAAGGTCACGTCGCGGCTTTCGCCGGGCTTCAGCGTCACCCGCAGGAAGCGCTTGAGCTCGCGCACCGGCCGCGTGCGGCTGGCCACCCGGTCGCGGACATAGAGCTGCACTACGTGCGTCCCCTCGACCTTGCCGGTGTTGGCGACCCGGGCGCTGACCTGCAGCTTGCCGTCCCAGGCCAGGGTCGGCGAGGACAGCTTCAGGTTCGACAGGGCGAAGGTGGTGTACGAAAGCCCGTAGCCGAACGGATAGAGCGCCTCGTTCTTCACCGTCCGCCAGCGGGCCTTGTACTCCTGGATCTCGCTGTCGGCCGGGGCCGGCCGACCCGTGCTGCGGTGATTGTAGGCGTAGGGCTGCTGGCCGCTCTCGTAGGGAAAGCTGACCGGCAGGCGGCCCGAGGGGTTTACCGATCCGAACACCACATCGGCCACGGCGTGGCCGGTCTCGGTGCCCAGGAACCAGGTGGCCAGGATAGCGGGCGCGTTCTTGACCGCCCCGTCCAGCACCAGGGCCCGGCCATGGCGCAGCAGCACGACGGTGGGCTTGCCGACGGCCGCCACCGCCTCGGCCAGCATCATCTGCGGCTTGGGAATGCCGATCTCGGTGCGCGACTGGGCCTCGCCCGACATGTTCTGGCCCTCGCCGATCGCCAGCACGACGATGTCGGCGGCGGCCGCAGCGGCCACGGCCGCCTGGATGCCGCCGGGGATCGAGGCTTCGACGTCGCTGCCCTTGACCGTCTGCAGAAGGTTCGGATCGGCCATGGCCTGGCGAAAGCCGGTGGCCAGATCGACACCCAGGCTCTTGTCGCCGAAGAAGGCCCAGGGCCCCAGGATGTTGTCGCGGTCGTCGGCGAAGGGGCCGATCAGGGCGATGCGCTTGCCCGCGCGCGGCAGGGGCAGGATGCCGCCCTCGTTCTTCAGCAGCACGATCGAGCGGCCGCCCGCCTCGCGGCTCAAGGCGCGCATCTGCGGCGTCGCGGTGCGAGCGGCCTGGGCCTTGGCGTCGATCGAGCGGAACGGCTGGTCGAACAGGCCGATGGCTTCCTTCAGCATCAGCACCCGGCGCACGGCCTGGTCGACCACCGCCATCGGCGCCGCGCCGCTGGCCACCAGCTCGGGCAGATAGCGGCTGTAGAGCCCGCTCTGCATGCTGATGTCGACGCCGGCCAGGATCGCCAGCCGCGCCGCGTCACGGTCGTCGGCCGCATAGCCGTGGGCCACCAGCTCCTGGTCGGCGGTGTAGTCAGAGATCACCACGCCGCGGAACTTCCACTCGCCGCGCAGCAGGTCGGTCAGCAGCCTCTTGTTGGCCGTGGCCGGCACGCCGTTGATGTCGTTGAAGGCCGACATGGCCGTCAGGCACCCGGCCTCGAAGGCGGCCTGGAACGGCGGCAGGTGGACCTCGCGCAGGGTCGCGTCGGAGATCTCGACGGTGTTGTAGTCCATGCCCGCCGCCACGGCGCCGTAGGCGGCGAAGTGCTTGGCGCAGGCCAGCATCGAGTCCGGCGCGGTCAGGTTCGGCCCCTGGAAGCCGCGCACCCGGGCCTGGGCCAGCGCCTCGCCCAGGAACACGTCCTCGCCCGAGCCTTCGGCCACCCGGCCCCAGCGCTCGTCGCGGGCGACGTCGACCATCGGCGCGAAGGTCCAGTGCAGGCCGTGGGCCGTAGCCTCCTGGGCGGCGGCCCGCGCCGTGCGCTCGGCCAGGGGCGGATCGAAGGCGGCGGCCTCGGCCAGGGGGATCGGATAAACGGTCTTGAAGCCGTGGATGACGTCCGCCGCCAGCAGCAGCGGGATGCCCAGCCGCGAATGCTCCACCGCCGCCGTCTGGGCCAGCAGGGCGCCCTCGACGCCCACCCCGTTCATCAGCGTGCCGATCTTGCCCGCCCGGGTCTCGGCCAGCAGCTGCTGGGTGTTGCGCAGGTTGATCGCCGGGTTCATGTCGCCCACCGGCGGGCGGATCATGTCGGCGTAGCAGGACAGCTGCCCGGCCTTTTCGTCGATCGTCATCTGGGCGATCAGCGTCTCGACGCGATCCGAAGCCCGCCCTTGCGCCGCAGCCTTGCCGGCCAGGGCCAGCCCCGCCAGACCCGCGCCGCCGGCCATCAGTGCGCGACGGCTGATCCCTTCAAGCCGAGCTTCGCGTCGCTGCATAGAATCCCTTCCGACTGTCGCTGCGGCGGGCAACCTCGCCGACGACGGCCGATCGTGCAACGCCTCGCCGCCCCCCACGCGAACTTGGGAGGCGAACCACGGCGGAAGCCTTGCGTTATCAGTCTGGCTGAAGGGAGACCCGACCATGACCGCCCAATGGCGCATCGAGATCCGACTGGGCGACGGCCATGCCCCCCTGCGCAGCGTACTGGTCGAGGCCGACACCGAAGTCGAGGCCCTGCGCCAGGTGCTGGAAGAGGCCGAACGTGACCACGTCGCCGCCGAGGAACTGCTGCTCGACGGCCAGGAAGAGGTGTTTTCCCGCACCGAGGTCGTCGACGGCCACGTGGAGCATCAGGGCGAAGCCTGAAGGTTCCCTCCCAGGGAACCCGGAAAAGCCGCGAGCGTTCTGAGCAGTTCGCGCGTACGGCCAAGCTCCACAGGGGCGCCTGACCGGCGTTCTGGAGCCTGCCCGCCTTGACGACCGATACGCCCCGCGTCGACCTGACCAACTGCGACCGGGAACCCATCCATATCCTCGGGGCCATCCAGCCCATCGGCTTCCTGGTGGCCCTGACCGCCGACTGGCTGGTCGCCCGCGTCTCGGCCAATATTGGCGACTTCATCGGTCGCGAGCCGGACGAGCTGTTCGGCAAGCCGCTGTTCGAGCTGTTCCTGCCCAAGGCGATTCACGACCTGCGCAACCGCTCCGCGTTGCTGCGGGGCGCGGACTCGGTCGAGCGCATCTTCGACCTGGAACTGGTCGCCGGCCGTCAGAAGTTCGACATCGCCCTGCACTTTTCGGCCGGACAGATCGTCATCGAGGCCGAGCCGGCGTCCGGCGAGCACGGCGACGCCACTGGCATGGTGCGCTCGATGATCGCCCGCCTGGACGGCGCCCCTGACTTCGCCGCCTTCTATCGCGAGGGCGCGCGCCAGGTGCGGGCCTTGATCGAGTTCGACCGGGTGATGGTCTACCGCTTCGCCGCCGACGGTTCGGGCGAGGTGGTGGCCGAGGCGGCGCGCTCGGGCATCGGCGCCTTCATGGGCCTGCGCTACCCGGCCTCCGACATCCCCGCCCAGGCCCGCGAGCTCTATCGCCGCAACCTTCTGCGCGTGATCACCGACGTCAACGCCACGCCGGTGCCGATCCTTCCCCAGCGCGACGAGAGCGGCCAGCCGCTGGACCTGTCGCTGTCGGTGCTGCGCTCGGTCTCGCCGATCCATATCGAATATCTGAAGAACATGGGCGTGCAGGCTTCGCTGTCGATCTCGATCGTCGTCGAGGGCAAGCTGTGGGGCCTGTTCGCCTGCCACCACTATTCGCCGCGCTGCCCCACCTTCGAGCGCCGCTCGGTCAGCGAGCTGTTCGCCCAGATGTTCTCGATGCGGCTGGAAAGCCGCGAGCGGCAGGAGACGGTCGAGTACGAGCGCCGCGCCCGCGACATCTCCGACCAGCTGCTCGGCGCCGTCGCCTCGGACGAGACCCTGCTGAAGGACCCCGACTGGCTGGGCGACATCCTGACCAACGCCATCCCGGCCGACGGGGTGGGCGTGTGGCTGGGCGGCAACCACGCCTTTTCGGGCACGGTGCCGCCGCTGGACGACTTCCGCCGCATCGTCCGGGGCCTGAACGGCACGGCCGCCGGCAAGGTCTTCGCCACCGACCACATCGGTTCGCTGGTGCCGGACGCCCAGGCCTTCGCCTCGGACGCGGCCGGCATGCTGGCCATCCCGATCTCGCGCTCGCCCCGCGACTATGTCGTGCTGTTCCGCAAGGAGCTGATCCATTCGGTGCGCTGGGCGGGCGACCCGCACAAGCCGGTGGAGTACGGCCCCAACGGGCCGCGCCTGACGCCGCGCGCCAGCTTCGCCGAGTGGAAGGAACTGGTCGAGGGCCGGGCCCAGCCGTTCACCGGCTCGGAGATCCGTGTCGCCGAGACCCTGCGCGCCACCCTGATCGAGGTGGTGCTGCGCCTGGCCGACGAAGCCTCGGCCGAGCGCCAGCAGGCCAGCGCCCGCCAGGAGCTGCTGATCGCCGAGTTGAACCACCGGGTGCGCAACATCCTGGGCCTGATCCGCGGCCTGATCCGCCAGTCCCTGCCGTCCGGCGGCGACATCGGCGAGTTCGTCAAGGTCGTCGACGGGCGCATCCACGCCCTGGCCCGCGCCCACAACCAGATCACCGACGACCACTGGGGTCCCGCGCCGTTGCAGGCCCTGATCGACGCCGAGGCCGCCGCCTTCGTCGACGAGCGCGACCGCATCGCCGTGCAGGGCGAGCCGGTGTCGCTGAACCCGCAGGCCTATTCGACCCTGGCCCTGGTGTTCCACGAGCTGGTCACCAACTCCAACAAGTACGGCGCGCTGTCGGCAGCCGGCGGCCAGGTGACGATCGGCTGGCACCGCAACGCCGGCGGCGACCTGGCGGTGGAATGGCGCGAGGCCGGCGGTCCGCCGGTCGTTCCCCCGACGCGCAAGGGTTTCGGCACCACGATCATCGAACGCTCGGTGCCCTACGACCTCGGCGGCACGGTGAAGACTGACTACGACCCCAAGGGCTTTCGCGCGGTGTTCAACATTCCCGCCCGCCACCTGTCCGAACCGCGCACCGGCAGCGGCCAGCAGGCGATCAAGTATCCGCGCTCCTCGCCCGGCCACCAGCATCCGCCGCCGTCGAAGATCCTGCAGGGCCAGTCCCTGCTGCTGGTCGAGGACAGCCTCATCATCGCCCTGGACGCCGAGGACATCGCCAACCGCCTGGGCGCCGACAGCGTCGTCACGGCCGCGACGGTGCAGGGCGCGCTCGACAGCATCGAGGCCAATCCCCCGAGCGTGGCGGTGCTCGACATCAATCTGGGCGACCGCAACAGCTATCCGATCGCCGACCGCCTGGCCGAGCTACGCGTGCCGTTCCTGTTCGCCACCGGCTATGGCGAACAGGCCAACCTGCCGCTGGACCATCGCGGCCGGCTGGTCGTCCAGAAGCCCTACACCCTGGAGAACGTCGCCCGCGCCATGGACAGCCTGGGGGTCGGCCCCGCGGAGTAGGGCCGTTCCGTCCCAAACCGCGCGGACCGAATGTCCAAGTCGCGCCGGCGGGCGCGGGCCAGGATCGGGCGATCTCAACGCCCGGCCGAAAAGGCGCCCGCCCATGGTTTCCTCGCTCGATGCTCGCCTGTCCGGATCGCGCCGCAACGTCCTGCTCGGCGCCCTGACGATCGGTCTCGGCGCAGGGGCGTTGAGCGCGGGATCGGCCCAGGCCGCCGGCCCGGGCGCCGTGGCCGCGCCGACGAACTATGTCGAGGTCGGCGGGCGGCGGCTGGCCTACCGCACCGTCGGCAAGGGCGTTCCGATGGTCCTGTGCACGCGGTTCCGCGGCAATCTCGACGCCTGGGATCCGCTGTTTCTCGACTCCCTGGCCGCGCAAGGCTTCCAGGTCATCACCTTCGACTATACGGGCCTGGGCCTGTCGACCGGCGAGAAGTCGCTGAACCCGGCCTCCTGGGCCAAGGACGCCGGCGACCTGATCGAGGCCTTGGGCCTGAAGTCGGTCGTGCTGGTCGGCTGGTCGCTCGGCGGCATCGCCGCCCAGATCGCGCTGAGCATCTTCCCCAGCAAGATCGACCACCTAGTTCTGATCGGCACGACACCGCCCGGGCCGGTCGCCAAGCTGGCCGAGCCGCTGTTCTACCAGGCCGCGGCGCGCGAGAACGACTTCGAGGACGAGGTGATCCTGTTCTTCGAGCCCAGGTCCCCGGCCAGCCGCGAGGCCGCCCGCCGCTCGCACGACCGCATCGCCGCCCGCAAGACCGACCTCAGCCCACCCGTGCCCTACGCCTGGGCGGCGGCCAGCCTCGGCGACAAGCCCAGCGCCAATCCGTTCCCCGCTCCGGCCATTCTCGACATCCTGAAGACCACCACGATCCCGATCCTGCATATCGGCGGCGACCACGACCTGATCTGCCCGATCGAGAACTGGTACGCCCTGAACGGCCAGCTGCCGACGCTGGAGCTGCTGACCTTCCCGCGCTCGGGCCACGGCCCGCAGCACCAGCATCCCGAGGCCAGCGCCGACGCCATCGCCAGCTTCGTCAGGACCACCCGCCGTTGAGGTCACGCAACCTCTCGCATTGACAGCGTTGTCAAAGCATAGTGCTCTGCCCCCTAACGACCGCGTTCGACGATCGAAGGGAGACGAGACCATGAGCGAGGGACCGCATCGCCGGGCGCTGCTGACCGGCGCCGCCGCCCTGGGCCTGGGTTCGGGCCTGGCGTCCGCCCTGCCCGCGCTCGCGGCCACGCAGGAGGCTCGGGTCCGCGCCCTCCTCAAGCAGATGACCCTGGACGAGAAGATCGGCCAGACCCATCAGCCGGCCGGCGGCCGGCAGAAATCGCTGAACTCCAAGATCGACGCGACGGCGCTGGAGCTGGTGCGCAAGGGCGGGGTCGGCTCGTACCTGCACGTGGCGGGGGCGGCGTTCCTGCGCGAGCTGCAACGCACGGCCGTCGAGGAGTCGCGGCTGAAGATCCCGCTGCTGTTCGCCATCGACGTGGTGCACGGCTTTCGCACCCTCTACCCCGTGCCCCTGGCCATGGCCGCGACCTTCGATCCCGGGATCGTGCGGGCCACGGCGCGGATGGCGGCGGTCGAGACCGCGGTCAGCGGCCTGCACTGGACCTTCGCCCCGATGGTCGACATCGCCCGCGACCCGCGCTGGGGCCGCATCGTCGAGGGCGCCGGTGAGGATCCCTATCTCGGCAGCGTCATGGCCGACGCCCAGGTGCGCGGCTTCCAGGGCGAAGGACTCGAGGGAAAGGACTCGATCCTGGCCTGCGCCAAGCACTTCGGGGCCTATGGCGCGGCGGCCGGCGGCCGCGACTACGACGCCGCCGAGCTGTCGGACCGGACGCTGAACGAGGTCTATCTGCCGCCGTTTCACGCCGCCGCGAAAGCGGGCGCCGGCACGATGATGACCGCCTTCAACGACCTGAACGGCGCGCCGACCACCGCCAACGCCGCCCTGGTGCGCGGCGTGCTGAAGACCCAGTGGACCTGGCCGGGCCTGGTGGTCAGCGACTGGAACGCCATCCTCGAACTGATCAACCACGGGATCGCCGAGACACCCGTCCAGGCCGCCGCCCTGGCCCTGAAGGCCGGGGTCGACATGGACATGGCCAGCGGCGTCTATGCGGCCCACCTGAAGACGGCGATCGCCGCCGATCCGTCGCTGGCGCCCCTGCTCGACCAGGCCGTGACCCGGATCCTGACCGCCAAGATGCGGCTGGGCCTGTTCGACGATCCCTACCGCTTCGGCGACGTCGAGCGGGAGAAGACGGTGTTCCTCAGCCCGCCGCACCGCGCCATCGCCCGAGAGGCGGCGCGCAAGGCCGTGGTGCTGCTGAAGAACGACGGCGGCCTGCTGCCGATCGCGCCGAGCGCCAGGAAGATCGCCGTCATCGGCGCCCTGGCGACCGACAATCTCTCCCAACTCGGCTCGTGGAAGGCGCGCGGCCAGGCCGCCGACGTCGCCCCGCTGCTGCCGGCCCTGCAAGCCGCCGCGCCGGCCGGAACCGAGATCGTCCACGTCGCCGGCGCCTCGCCGCGCAGCCTCGATGAGACCGGCATCCCCGCCGCTGTCGAGGCCGCCAGGGCCGCCGACCTCGTGCTGCTGATGGTCGGCGAGGACTTCGACCACAGCGGCGAGTCCCGCAGCCGCTCGGACCTGTCGCTGCCCGGCGCGCAGAGCGCCCTGGCCCGCGCCGTGCTGGCGACCGGCAAGCCCGTGGTCGTGCTGCTGCCGTCGGGCCGTCCGCTGGTCGCGCCGGAGGTGCTGGAGAAGGCCCCGGCGGTGCTGGCCACCTGGTTCCTCGGCGTCGAGGCCGGTCCGGCCCTGGCCGACATCCTGTTCGGCAAGGCCGCGCCCGGCGGCCGCCTGCCGGTCGGCTTCCCGCGCGCCACGGGCCAGTCGCCTACCTTCTACGCCCACACGCCCAGCGGCCGCCCGGCCGATCCGGATCTGGCCAAGGACACCGCCCGCTATCACGACGTCGACATCGGCCCGCTGTTCCCGTTCGGCCATGGCCTGAGCTACGCGCCCTTCGCCTATTCCGACCTGACGCTCGACCGCGATACTGTCACGCCCGGCGGGGCGGTGAAGATCGCCCTGACCGTGGCCAACACCGGATCGGTCGCCGCCGACGAGGTGGTGCAGCTCTATGTCCGCGACCCTGTCGCCACCATCGCCCGGCCGGTCAAGGCGCTGCGCGGCTTCGTCCGCGTGACCCTGGCGCTCGGCGAGAAGAAGCGGGTGAGCTTCACCCTGACGCCCGCCCAGCTGGCGATCTGGAGCCCGGCGGGCTGGGTGATCGAGGCCGGCAAGGTCGAGGTCATGATCGGCTCGTCCTCGGCCGACATCCGCTTGCGCGGGGCCTTCACCATTACCGCGCCTGGCAAGGGCCGCGATCCGGCCACGGCGATCCTCACGCCCGTGAGCTTCGCGTGAACGGCCCGCTCTGGACCCTGCTGGTCGTCGCCGCCGGGGTCGCCCTGGTGGTCTTTGCCACCCTCAAACTCAGACTGCCGGCGTTCTTCGCCCTGCTGCTGACCGCCATCGCCGCCGGGATCGCCTTCGGGGCCGAGCCGGTCAGCGTGCTGGCCTCGGTCAAGAAGGGCGCGGGCGAAGCCCTGGGCTTCGTGGCGGTGATTCTGGGCCTGGGCTCGATCTTCGGCGCCCTGCTGGAGGCCGGCGGCGGGGTCGGCGTCATGGCCCGCGCCCTGCTCGACCGCTTCGGCGTGCGCCGCGCGCCCTGGGCCCTGGCGACGATCGGCATCCTGGTCGGCATCCCCCTGTTCTTCGACGTCGCCCTGATCATCCTGGCCCCGCTGATGCTGGGCGTGGCCCAGCGCTCGGGTAAGGCCGTGGCCTTCGTCGCCCTGCCGGTGCTGGCGGGCCTGGCGGTGATGCACGGCCTGCTGCCGCCGCATCCCGGACCGGTGGCGGCGGCTGAACTGCTGCACGCCGACTATGGGCGTATCGCCCTGTGGGGCCTGGCCTGCGGCATTCCCGCCGTGCTGGTCGCCGGACCGCTCTACGCCCTGGCCGCCTTTCGCAAGGGATCCTACGTCGCGCCGGAGACCTCTCCGGTCGCTGACGACGGCGGCGCCGACGCCCTGATCGGCCTGTGGCCAGCCCTGGTCGGCATGCTGGCCCCACTCGTCTTGATCGTCGCCGGCGCCGTGGCCCATGCCGCCTTGCCGGAGGGACCGGTCCGGACGGGGCTGGAGTTCTTCGGCCACCCGTTCGTCGCCCTGGCCGTGGCCTGCGGCTACGCCTGGGTGCTGCTGCGCCGACGCGGCGTCGACCGGCATCGGCTGCTGGGCATCGCGGGGCGAGCGCTGGAGCCGGCCGGGGCCATCGCCCTGGTGATCGGCGCGGGCGCGGCCTTCAAGCAGGTGCTGATCGACAGCGGTGCCGGCGCCCACCTGACCACCGCCGTCGAGGGCGCGCACCTGTCGCCGCTGGTGTTCGGCTTCCTGATCGCCGCCATCATGCGCATCGCCCAGGGCTCGGCCACCGTCGCCATGGTCGCCGCCGCGGGCCTGGCAGCGCCGCTGGCCGCCGCCGCCGGGCTGGACGCCAATCAGGTCGCCCTGGTGGTGATCGGCATCGGCGCCGGCGCCACCGTGGTCAGCCACGTCAACGACGCGGGGTTCTGGCTGGTCGGGCAGTATCTGGGCCTGTCGGAGACCGAGACGTTTCGGAGCTGGACCGTGGCCTCGACCATAGCTGGCCTGGTCGCCTTCGCGGCGGCGCTGGTGGCGTCGGCTTTGGTTTAAGGTTCGAAAAATCAACGCTATCCCAAGCTCGACTCGTAGTAGCTAGAGCGCAAAGGGAGGGTGCATTTTGAGAGGCATTTTTTCTGCTGAAGGCGTTCAAGCAATCGCTTCAGCTTTGACCTTTTTAGCAGCCTGCGTCGCTGTATGGGCCAGTTTCAGAGCTCCACGATTAGCCGCGCAGTTTGCAGAACAACTGCGCCGAGATTCAGCGCAAAGCGACGAGCAGCGCCGCCTAAAAATGATGATATTCACCACCCTATTACAAAATAGAGCCCACATATCTCACCCGGACTGCGTAACAGCGCTCAATCTCATAGACTTGGCCTTTATAGATGATCGCGAAGTTCGGGACGCTCTTGCCCACTTTCGCGCGGCAACGGACGACACCATTCGCCGAGAAGGCGACAGAGCCGCTGAACGTTTCCTTGTAATTATCGAGAAAATTTCACGAAGCTTGGGAATGAGCGATCGAATTACTATCTCCGATATACGAACGCCATATTACCCGACTGGACTGGCAGAGCTGCATGAAATGCAGCGCCTAGAAATGCAGGACAAATTGACCGCATTAAGAAAAAAGAGGCGTTAGCCGCAGCGATATGTGCCTTGGACACATATCGAGCCAGCCCTATCGCAACACGCCCCGCCGGGCCTGCCAGCCGGCGTAGAGCATGAACAGCACCAGCAGGAAGGCGATCACCGCGCTGGTGACGGCCATCTGAGAGCCCATGATCTTGCCGCCGTCGGTCAGGACGTAGGTATAGGCCAGGCTCAGCAGGAAGGCCGCCAGCGACACGGCGAACACCGGGGCCGACAGCCTGTTGCGCAACAGGATAAGCACCGAAGCCCCGAAGGCCCCGAACACGCCGACGGCCCAGACCACGGTCATCCAGGCCGGCATCTGTTGGTAGTGGTCAATCTGGGCCGGGGTCATGCCGGCCTTGGCCATGTAGGCCGGCCCCTGGGCCATGCTCATCACGAAGTCGAAGACGCCGATGGCGTTGAACAGCACGGCGAACCCGCCCACCAGCCACAGGTGCCAGGGTGTCCTGGCCTGCATCTCGCTCATCATGCCCTCCCCAGGTCATGCTTGCTGGGGCGAGACTGCCTCAGGCCGCCCCTCGACGATAGGGGGGGCGATAGAGGTAGTCGTCGGGCAGGCCCATGCGCCGGCTGGACTCGACGGCCGGCGAGCCCTTGATCGGCACCTTGTCGGCGCTGGCGCCCGCCAGGCGCACCAGCCGCCGCTCGACGCCGTTCAACTGCCAGGCCTCGCCCAGGCCCAGCCGCGCGCGCACTTCGACCGGCGTGATCTCCACAGCCGCCCGCACCAGCGGCTTCTGGATCAGCCGCAGCGGCCCCGGCAGCAGGGGCGTCCTGGTCATGATGTCGAGGAACTCGAAGACGATGTCCGATGGCTCCAGGCTCGGCAGCATCAGGGCGAGCTGCCGCTTCCACTCGGCCTCGCTGGTCGGGGCGCCGGTCGCGCCGTAGAGCCGCGCGCCGGGGGCGGCCTCGGCGAAGGCGGCGTCGCGCTCGGCCGGGCTCAGGGCGCTGGCATAGGCGTCATAGGCGGCGATGAAGCCGAAGCTGGCCGTGGCCTGCACCCAGTCGAGCAACACCGGATCGTTGGCCTGGTAGGCGACGCCGCCCGGCGTCTGGCCCGTCACGTGACCGTGCATGCGCACCACGCCGGCGATCATCTTCTCGGCCACGGCGCGGGGGCCGTAGACGGTGACCATGGCCGCCAGTCCCGTGCGCTTCAAGCGCTTCAGCGGCTGCGCCTTGAAGCTGGAATGGTCCCAGACCCCCGAGCGCACGCGCGGCTCGGCCAGCTCCAGGATCACCGCCGTGATCCCGCCGACGAACAACGACACCGGGTTCTTGAACACCCGCCACGACACCGAGTCCGGACCGATCAGGGCCGCCGCGCCAGCCGGGGCGGAGAAGTCGATGGCCGGTCCGCCGTCGGGCGTCAGCAGGCGGGCGGCGGCGCGCGAAAGGGGATCGGCCATCAGTTCACCCGTCGTTCGCGCCCGACCCAATAGGGCTCGCGCAACTGTCGGCGCAGGATCTTGCCCGAGGCGTTGCGCGGCAAGGCCTCGACGAAGTCGACGCTCTTGGGGGCCTTGAAGTGGGCGATCCGCGTGCGGGCGAAGGCGATGATGTCGTCGGCGTCGGGCGTGATCCCGGGCTTGGGCGCGACCACCGCCTTGACCGCCTCGCCCCACTTGTCGTCGGGCACGCCGATCACCGCCACCTCGCCGACATGCGGGTGGCCGTAGACGGCGCTCTCCACCTCGGCCGGATAGATGTTCTCGCCGCCGGAGACGATCATGTCCTTCACCCGGTCGTGGATGAAGAGGTAGCCGTCCTCGTCCAGGTAGCCGGCGTCGCCGGTGCGCAGCCAGCCCTCGGCGTCGATGGTCGCGGCGGTGGCCGCGTCCAGCTTCCAGTAGCCGGCCATGTTCGAGGCGCTGCGCACGGCGATCTCTCCGACGGTGTTCGCAGGCAGAACGCCGCCGGCCTCGTCGAGGATGCGCAGCTCGACCCCCGGCATGGGCAGGCCGGCCGAGCGCATGCGGGTGTTGCCGGCCGGATCGTGGTCTTCCGGCGGCAGATAGACCACCGTGCCGGTGGTCTCGGTCATGCCGTACTGCTGGACGAAGCCGCAGCCGAACACCTCTATGCTCTCGCGCAGCAGGTCCAGCGGGATCGGGGCCGCGCCATAGAGGATGTAGCTCAGCCGCGAATAGTCGATCTGGCGAGCGCGCGGCAGGCGCACGACGATCTGCAAGGCGGCCGGCACCAGGAACATCTTCGACACCCGGTCGTGCTCGATGAAGTCCAGCACCTTGAACGGATCGAACTCCCGCGCCACCACGCCCTTGGCCCCGTTGAACAGCCCCACCAGCCCCCAGCCGGTGCCGCCGATATGGCCGACGGGCATGGCCACCAGGCTGACGTCGTCCGGCCCCCAGACGTTCCAGGGCATGGCCGTCTGCTCGGCGGCGGCCTTGCGCATCGCCAGCAGATTGTCGTGGGTCAGCATCGCGCCCTTGGGCCGACCGGTGGTGCCCGAGGTGTAGAGCTGCAGCACCACCTCGGACGAGGCGATCGGCACGGCCGGATCGCCGTCGTCCTGGGCGTCGCGCCAGGCGGGATAGGCGGGCGGGTCGCTCTCGTCCCTGGCCTCCATCGCCACGACCGGCGGGCGCGGTCCTTCCAACAGCTTGGCCACCTCGCCGACATGCTCGACCAGTTCGGGACCGACGAAGACCATCTTCGCCTCGGTGTCGGCGACGATGTAGGCGATCTCGGCCGGGGCCAGGCGCCAGCCGATCGGGGCCATGACCACCCCGGCCTTGGCCGCGCCGAGCAGCAGCTCGAAATAGTGGTCGCTGTTCTTGCCGACATAGGCGATGCGGTCGCCGGGCTTCAGGCCCTCGGCGATCAGGGCCCGGGCGACCTGGTTTGTGCTGCGGTCGAGCGCGGCGAAACTGGTCTCGCGACCCTCGAAGGCGAAGGCGATGGCGTCGGGGCGCACCTGGGCGTGATAGCGAGGAACGTCGCCCAGCGTCGGCATACGGGCGAAATCGACGGCGTCGTGGCTCATCACTGCTCTCCCGGTGAAGCCGTCTGACGCGGCCGTTCGAAGAACAAGGTTTCGGCGTGACCCGGGGTAAGTCAACGTCGGGTGGAGAGACCCCGGAAAAGCGTCACGGGAATGCCGCGTTGAGTCGCGCCCTCGACCGGCCGTAAAGTGCGACTCGAAAGCCGCGAGGAAACGCACGATCATGACCAGCTTCCTCCTGCGCCGCGAGCAGCGCGGCCTGCTGATCTCGGTCATCCTCGGCCTGGTGATCGCCCCGTTGCTGCTGCTGCTGACCACCTGGGAGATCCAGCGCGAGTTCACCCGCGGCCGCGTGCTGCGCGAGGCGGTCGACCACTCCTACGAACAGCGCATGCAGCTGCAGACGGTGTTTTCGCTGATGCAGGATTCCGAGACCGGCCAGCGCGGCTTCGTGATCACCGGCCAGGACCGGTTCCTTGAGCCCTACGACGCCGCCCAGCGCCGCCTGCCCAGCCAGCTGGCCTCGCTGCGCAGCTTGCGCCAGGAGGACGTCGGCGACCTGATCGCTGGCGACGACCCAGTCTTCGACAGGCTGGAAGCCCTGATCGAGCAGAAGCAGCGGACCATGGCCGACGGCATCCGCCTGCGCCGCGAACAAGGTCACGACGCGGCCCGGACCCTGGTCTCCAGCGGCAAGGGCAAGGTGATCATGGACCAGATCCGCGAGGTCATCAAAGAGCTGCAGGCCGCCGACAAGGCCGCCCTCGACCGCCGGATCGCCGCCAACGACGCCCTGACCCTGCGCACCGAACGCCTGACCCAGGCCCTGTTCGTGGTGCTGGTGGTGTTCCTGCTGGCCGCCTTCCTGCTGCTGTCGCGCCAGATCCGCGCCCGCCAGCAGCTGTTCACCGTGGCCCAGGCCACGGCCGGGCGCCTGGACGCCATCCTCGACAACGCCCAGGACGCCATCGTCACCCTCAATCCCAGCGGCACGATCGAGACGGTCAACAAGGCCGCCGAGGTCATGTTCGGCCTGCCGCGCGAGACCCTGGTCCGCCGGGCCCTGGCCCAGTTCGTCGACCTGCCCGACCGCGGCCAGCTGTTCGTCCAGCACCTGGCCGGCGGCGAGGACCTGTCCAAGGGCGTGCTGCGCGAGTTCATCGCCTATCGGCCGGACGGGACCACCTTCCCCGTCGAGGCCTCGATCGGCCTGGTGCGCCTGCCCGAGGGCGAGCGCATCGCCGCCTCGATCCGCGACATCTCCGAGCGCCGCCGGGTCGAGCGGCTGAAGGCCGAGTTCGTCTCCACCGTCAGCCACGAGCTGCGCACGCCCCTGACCTCGATCGCCGGCTCGCTCGGCCTGCTGGTCGGCGGGGCGGCCGGGGCCTTGCCCGAGCGCGCCGCGCGCCTGCTGGGCATCGCCCACAACAACTGCCAGCGCCTGGTGCGGCTGATCAACGACATCCTCGACATCGAGAAGATCGAGTCCGGCCAGATGGAGTTTTCCCTCCAGCCGCTGGACCTGGGCGAACTGGCCCAGCGCGCCGTCGATGGCATGGCCGGCCTCGGCGGCCAGCTGGGCGTGAGCTTCGCCCTGGAGGTCGCGCCGAACCTGGGACCGGTGCGCGGCGACGCCGACCGCCTGGCCCAGGTGGCCGCCAACCTGCTGTCCAACGCCGCCAAGTATTCGCCGGCCGGCGGGGTGGTCGAGGTCAAGGTCGAGAGCCCGGCGGCGGGGCTGCTACGGTTCTCGGTGCGTGACCACGGCCCCGGCGTGCCCGAGGCCTTCCGCGACCGCATCTTCTCCAAGTTCGCCCAGGCCGACGCTTCCGACACCCGCCAGAAGGGCGGCACGGGCCTGGGCCTGGCCATCTCGCGCGAGATCGTCCAGCGCCACGGCGGCCGGCTGTGGTTCGACTCCGAGCCCGGCCAGGGCGCGACCTTCCAGTTCGAGCTGGCGACAATCGAGACCCGCCCCCGGGTGATCGACACCAGCGAGGGCTCGGCGCGGGTGCTGCTGTGCGAGGACGACCCCGACATCGCCGCCATCCTGTCCGAGGCCCTGCGCCAGGCCGGGGTGCGAGTGCACACGGTCGGCGATGTCGCCTCGGCCAGCGCGGTGCTGGAGATCGGCGGCTTCGACGCCTTCGTCACCGACGTGCGCCTGCCCGACGGCAGCGGCCTGGACCTGCTGCGCCGCCTGCGCGCCGACGCCAATACCCGCGACATCCCCGCCCTGGTGATCTCGGCCGAGGCCGCCGAAGGTCGGGGCGAGGCGCTGGACGTCGTCGACTGGCTGCAAAAGCCGATCGACCTGGATCGCCTGCGCACCGCCGTGCACCGCGCCGTCAACGGCCACGCCGACGCCCGCCGCATCGAGGTGCTGCACGTCGAGGACGACCCGGACGTCCACGCCGTGGTCCGCGACGCCCTGCAGGAGCGCTGCACGATCCATCATGCCGACAGCGTGCGCGCCGCCCGGGCGGCCCTGACGCTCAATCGTCCCGACGTGCTCATCCTCGACCTTGGCCTCGGAGACGGCAACGGCGTGGAACTTCTGGGTGAGTTGAACAACGGCGAGCGCTCCGTGCCGGTGATCGTGTTTTCGGCCCAGACGCTCGAAGACAAGGCCTTGGCGGCCTCGGTCGACGCGGTTCTGACCAAGTCCAAGACCACTCTGGACCAGCTGGCCCGAACTGTGCGCAAGCTCGCCGCGGACGCCGATTCCAAGAGACGCCGATGACCGACCTCAAACTGCTCTACGTCGACGACGAGGCCGACATCCGCGAAGTGGCCACCTTCTCGCTGGAGCTGGATCCGGGCATCGAGGTGCGGGCGGCCGACGGCGGGGCGCAGGCCTTTTCGATGCTCGACGGCGATCCCTGGCGCCCGGACGTGGTGCTGCTCGACGTGATGATGCCCGACATGGACGGCCCGGCCGTGCTGGCCAAGCTGCGCGAGCGCGGCGATCTCGACGGCGCGCCGGTGATCTTCATCACCGCCCGCGCCCAGGCCGAGGAACGGGCGCGCCTGCTGGGCTTCGGCGCCGCCGACGTGATCACCAAGCCGTTCGATCCGATGACCCTGGCCCAGGACGTGCGGGCCATCCTGGCGCGATGACCGATCCCCTCGCCCCGCTGCGCGCCAAGTTCCTGGCCCGCGTGACCGAGGACCTGGCGCGGCTGCGCGCGCCCGAGACCTCGACCAAGGACCGCCACTTCGTGGTCCACCGCCTGGCCGGCTCGGCCGGGATCTTCGGCTATGCCCAGGTCACCGACCTGGCGCGGGACCTCGACGACCTGCTGCTCGACCAGGGCCACGCCCCGCCCGAAGCCTTCGCCCCGCTGATCGCGGCGCTGGAAGGGCTGGGCCGGTAGCGGCCGGGCCGCCGTCTTTCGCCCCGCCTCGCCGCCGTTCGCCCCTGCGTTCTCGCCGACGACAGACCCCACCGCCAGGGTGGCGGCCATGGACAGCCTCTTCTCCCCCGCCCTCGCCCTGCACGTCGCCTGTGGCCTGGCCGCCGTCGCGGCCGGCCTCGTTCCGATCCTGGCCCGCAAGGGCTCGCGACTGCACCGGCTAGCGGGGCGGATCTTCGTCGGACTGATGGGAACGCTGCTGGCGGCGGCCTGGGTGATGACGGCGCTGCACTTCAACGCCTATTTCGCCGCCCTGTCGGCGACGGCGAGCCTCACCCTGTTCTCGGGGGTCCGGGTCCTGCGCCGCAAGCGGCCCAACCTTGATCGCCGCCAGCGCGCCACCGCCCTGGACTGGGCCGCGACCCTGGCCGTGATGGCGATCGGCGTCTGGGTGCTGGTCCTGCTGCTGACCGGCGCCTCGAACAGCCCGCCCGCCCCGACCATCGGCCTGGTCTACGCCGCCCTCCTCTATGGCGGCTGGGACCTCTGGCGGTACGCGCGGCCAGGCGACTGGCCGTTCTCGCCCGACCTCTGGACCTACGAGCATCTTGCGAAGATGCTGAGCGCCTATGGCGCGGTGCTCAGCGCCTTCTCGGGCAATTTCCTGACTGTCCTGCCGACGCCATGGAGCCAGCTCTGGCCGACCTTGCTGTTCCAACCCCTGGCGATCGGCTGGATCGCGGTCCTGGTGGTCCGAAAGCGGCGATGCTGGTCGCTCGCCTGAAAGCCGCGCCAACCGCCGCCTGGGTCTGGGCCTTCACCGTCTACAGCTGGGGCATGACCACGGTCAGCGCCGCCTGGTTCGCCCGGCGGTTCGCGGCCGGACGCGGCGAGACCCTGGGCGTCGCCGCCTCCCTGGCCTGGCAGGGCGCGATCTATGCGGCCTGGCTGCCGGCGGCGGCGGTCGTCTGGCTGGTCCTGCGCCGGTTCGGAGCGGGCCTGAAGGGCGTGGCCGCCAGCTTCGCGGCCGGCCTGGCCGTCGTGCCGCTGGAAGCGATCGCCTCCAGCCTGATCGACCGCGCCATGCTGCGGGGCGGCGACCTGTGGGGCGCCGTGCTGGGCCGCGCGCCGGTCTGCATCCTGCTCTATTCGGCCATCGTCGCCGTCGGCCTGGCCGCCGTACACCACCGCCGCGCCGCCGAGGCCCGCGGCCGCAACGCCCTGCTGGAAGCCGCCCTGGCCCAAGCCCGCACCGTCGCCGCGCCGCCGCGGCCCGAGCGGCTGATGGTCATGTCGGGCTCTCGGCGCATCCCCGTCGACATCGCGGCGGTCGAGTGGTTCGGCGCCGCCGACAACTATGTCGTCGTCCACTGGGCCGGCCGCGAAGGCCTGCTGCGCGCGACGCTTCAGAGCCTGGAGGCCCGGCTCGACCCCCGCCAGTTCGCCCGCGCCCATCGCTCCAGCCTGGTCAACCTCGCCCATGTCCGCGAAGCCCAGCCGCTGTCGGACGGCTCCTGGCGGCTGACCCTGGCCAGCGGCGCCGAGGTGGTGACCAGCCGCACCTATAGGGAGGCGCTGCTGGAACGGCTGGAGGGACGTCCCTAGCCTTGGTTGGCAAACCGAGATCGCCAAACCGCGACGGCCAAACCGCGACGGGATGTCGCGGGGAGCTTGACCGACCGGGCCACGCACCCTCTCCTCTTGCGACCTCAAGTTGGAGCCGCTCGAGCTTGGCCAGAGACATGACCCAGGTCGACGTCGTCCCCGCAGCCGCAGGACCGCCCACCGTCAGGCGGCGGCTGCTGATCATGGCCCTGTGCCTGGTCGCGCCGGCCATCGTGTTCATGGCCCTGCTGGCCCGGGCCGAATACGGCCAGAGCCGCGCTCGCTACGAGCAGCAGCTGATCGCCACCACCCGAGCCCTGGGCCTGGCCGTCGATCGCCAGCTGGCCCAGGGGCAGAGCACCTTGCAGGCCCTGGCCGTTTCGCCCGCCCTGGCTTCGGGCGACCTGGAGAGCTTCGAGCGCCAGGCCCGCGCAGCCATCGGGGCCCATGAGGCCTGGATCGTGCTGATCTCGCCGCGCGGCCAGGTGGTCAACACCCGGCTGCCTCCCGGCCAAGCGCCGCCGCGTAGCGCCGGCCTGCCGCCGGACCGCTGGGCCGCGGTGCGTACGGGCCGCACCACCGTCTCGAACCTGACCTTCGGCACAGTGGCCAAGCAGCCGATCGTGGCCATCGACATGCCGGTGATCGTCGCCGGCGAGCTCTACGACCTGGCCTATATCCAGACGCCGGCGGCCTTCGCCCCGCTGTTTTCCGCCCAGGGCGTGCCGCACAGCTGGACGGCCAGCATCGTCGACCGCAACGCCCATCTGGTGGCCCGGTCGAAGGACCAGGCGAAGATGCTCGGCCGCTCGGCCAGCAAACCGATGCTCGCCGCCATGGCCCGTGACAATGACGGGGTGCTGGAGACCTACACCCTCGACGGCACGCCCACCCTTTCGGCCTTCAGCCGCTCGCCGACCTATGGCTGGACCTTCATCGTCGGCGTGCCCCGGGGCGAGCTCGAACGCGCCAACCTGTCGTCCCTGACCCTGCTGGTGACGGCGGGCCTGGTGCTGCTGGCGATCGGCACGACCGCGGCCCTGCTGTTTTCGCGCGGCATCTCGCGCGAGGTGCGGGCCCTGGTCGCCGACGCCCGGATCATGGCTTCGGGCGGCGAGATGCCGGCCCAGACCAGCGGCGGCCTGCGCGAGATCGGCGAGGTGCGTACCGCCCTGCACGCCGCCTCCCACCAGCTGCGCGCCCGCGAGGCCGAGGAAAAGCGCGCCAACGCCCGCCAGCAGCTGATGATCAACGAGCTGAACCACCGGGTGAAGAACACCCTGGCGACGGTGCAGTCCCTGGCCTTGCAGAGCCTGGGCAAGGGGGAGGCGGCGCCGGGCTTCGACGCCTTCAACGAGCGGCTCTACGCCCTGGCCCGCGCCCACGACCTGCTGACCCGCACCGTGTGGGAGAGCGCCGACCTCGCCGACGTGTTGCGCCAAACCCTCGAACCCTACGGCGACCGCGCCCGCCTCGACGGCCCGCCGGCCGCCTTGCCGCCCAGCGCCGCCCTGGCCCTGTCGATGGTCTTCCACGAGTTGGCCACCAACGCCAGCAAGTACGGCGGCCTGTCGACGCCCAACGGCCGAGTCGAGGTGACCTGGCGCCACGACCCGCTCGACCCGCAGCGCCTGGCCCTGCGCTGGGTGGAAAGCGGCGGCCCCAGGCTGTCGGCCGCGCCCGAGCGCAAGGGTTTCGGCTCGCGCCTGATCGCCGCCAGCCTGCGCAGCGAACTGAAGGGCGAGGCGGCGTTCGAATACCTGCCCACGGGCCTGGTCTGCACCCTCAGCGTTCGCCTGCCCGACCCGTCCGGCGCCCAAGCTTTGGGCGAAGACGCCCCCGACGCCGACGCCTGAACGAGCAGCCGCGGGCGCGCACGCGACACGCCGGCCAGGCGCTTGACCGCTGTTCGTCGGCTCATGGTGATGGTCGATCCGCTCTGCACCCATCCTGGGGCGCCGTCGGATCGATCGTATTGCGTCGCCGCGTAGATTGATCTTCCATGACGCCCAGGATGCGGCCGCCAGAGCCGTACCTGAGGGAAGAGCGCGTCCATGATCGCCACCGATGACTCCGTGATGCTGCCGGCCCGGCCCGAGCCGATCCCGCTGGCGCCCGAGCGGACGGCGGTGATCGTCATCGACATGCAGAACGCCTACGCCTCGCCGGGCGGCTATCTGGATCTGGCCGGCTTCGACATCAGCGGCGCGGCCGCCTGCATCCAGCAGATCAAGGGCGTGCTCGAGACGGCCCGCTCGGCCGGCATGCAGGTGATCTATTTCCAGAACGGCTGGGACGACCAGTATGTCGAGGCCGGCGGCCCCGGCTCGCCCAACTGGTGGAAGTCCAACGCCCTGAAGACCATGCGCGCCAAGCCGCAGCTGCAGGGCAAGCTGCTGGCGCGGGGCCAGTGGGACTACGAGCTGGTCGACGAACTGGCGCCCCAGCCCGGCGACATCCAGCTGCACAAGACCCGCTATTCCGGCTTCTTCAACAGCCAGCTCGACAGCGTGCTGCGGTCGCGGAACATCAAGAACCTGGTCTTCGTCGGCATAGCCACCAACGTCTGCGTGGAGTCGACCCTGCGCGACGGCTTCTTCCTCGAATATTTCGGCACGGTGCTGGAGGACGCCACCCACCAAGCCGGCCCCGACTTCGTCCAGAAGGCCACGCTCTACAACATCGAGACCTTCTTCGGCTGGGTCTCGACCGTGGCCGACTTCAAGGGCGCGTTCGGCCAGATCGCGCCGAAATAGGCGCTTCAAACGCTTGCCCGGCGCGGCTTTCCGTCCGCAGACGGAATGAAGAACTTAATTATCAGAAGGACAGGACCAGATGCCCAAGACCGTCATCACCCCGCCCGGCACGGGCACGCCGATCGCGCCGTTCTCGCCGGGCACGCTGGCCGACGGGATCGTCTACGTCTCGGGCACCCTGGCCTTCGACAAGGACAACAACGTCGCCCATGTCGGCGACGCCGAGGGCCAGACGCGGCAGGTGCTGGAGACCATCAAGTCGGTGATCGAGACCGCCGGCGGAACGATGGAGGACGTGACCATGAACCACATCTTCCTGACCGACTGGGCCAACTACCAGACCATCAACAAGGTCTATGCCGAGTACTTCCCGGGCGACAAGCCGGCCCGCTACTGCATCCAGTGCGGCCTCGTCCGCCCCGATTTCCTGGTCGAGATCGCCACCGTCGCGCACATCGGCAAACGCTGATCCGCATGGTCCCGACCCCGTCCCTTTTTCTCCGAGCGTCCCCGCGCAGGCGGGGATCCAAGCCGAGTCAGCCGATCTCGGTTCGGCCGTGCCAGCACCTGAGAGTCAGCCTGGGTCCCCGCCTTCGCGGGGATGAGCGGTGTGGGGTGCGGACATGACTTCAGGGACCGTCGACGGCATCCACTACGAACTCCACGGCGGCCCGGTGGCGGGCCGCGAGGTCGTGCTGCTGTCGTCGGGCCTGGGCGGTTCGGGCAGCTTCTGGGGGCCGCAGATGGCGGCCCTGACGGCGCGCTGGCCGGTGGTGCTGTACGACCACCGCGGCACGGGCCGCAGCGTCCGCGAGCTGCCCTCCGGCAAGCCCTACGCCGTCGCCGACATGGCCGACGACATCGTCCAGGTGCTGGACGCCCTGGGGATCGCCAAGGCCCACGTGGTCGGCCACGCGGCCGGCGGCAACGCCGGCCTGGCCCTGGCGCTGAACCACCCTGATCGCCTGCACAAGCTGGCGGTCGTCAACGGCTGGTCGCGGCCCGATCCGCACATCAAGCGCTGCTTCGACACCCGCCTGCATCTGCTGAACGACACCGGTCCGGCAGCCTATGTCCACGCCCAGGCCCTGTTCCTCTATCCGGCGACCTGGATCTCGCAGAACAGCGACCGCCTGGCCGCCGAGGAGCCGCACCATGTGGCCGGCTTCCCGCCGCGCGAGGTGATGCTGGCGCGCATCGGCGCCCTGCTGGCCTTCGACGTCGACGCCGACCTGCCGCGCATCCCCCACCCGGTGCTGGTCAGCGCCACAGCCGACGACATGCTGGTGCCCGTCACCTGCGCCCATCGCCTGGCCGAGCGCCTGCCCAACGCCGTGCTCGACGTCCTGCCCTGGGGCGGCCACGCCTCGACGGTGACCGACGCGGAGGGCTTCAACGCCTCGCTGGTGCGGTTCCTGGAGGGGGACGGGTGAGCGGGGATCACGAACCAGATCCTCCCCCTCTGGGGGAGGTGGCCCAGAGGGCCGGAGGGGGCCGGCGCGGCGCTGGGCCCCCCACACCGCGGTGGAGCCACCACCCCCCCCGGGGGGGCACCAGC
>NZ_JADWOX010000028.1 GCF_016135805.1 Caulobacter hibisci | reverse complement strand
CATCGCCGCCATCGGCGCGGCCCACCGGCCCTATGGCACCACCGGCTTCCTGCCGACCCTGATCAGCGACGACCTCGAGGTCGTCGATGCCGCCATGCGCGCCACCGAAGACGCCATCGAGCAGGGCGTGCCCGGGGTGCTGGGCGTCCACATCGAGGGCCCGTTCCTCAACGAGCAGCGCAAGGGCATCCACGACGCCGGCAAGTTCCGCGTCCTCGACGATGCGGCAATCGCCCTGCTGTCGTCGCTCAAGCGCGGCAAGGCCCTGGTCACCCTGGCGCCCGAAACCACCACGCCCGACATGATCGCCCGCCTGGCCAAGGCCGGGGTGGTGGTCGCGGCCGGCCACACCAACGCAGCTTACGAGACCGTCAGCGCCGCCCTCGACGCCGGCCTGACCGGCTTCACCCACCTCTTCAACGCCATGTCGCCCCTGACCAGCCGCGCCCCGGGCGCGGTCGGCGCTGCCCTGGAGAGCCAGTCGGCCTGGTGCGGCATCATCGTCGACGGCCGCCATGTCGATCCGGCCACGCTGCGCATAGCGCTGCGCACCCGGCCGCTGGACCGCTTCATGCTGGTCACCGACGCCATGCCCACCGTCGGCATGAGCGACAAGCGCTTCGTCCTGCAAGGCCAGCCGATCACCGTCGAGGACGGCGTCTGCGTCGGCCCCGGCGGCACCCTGGCCGGCTCCGACCTCGACATGATCGGCGCCGTCCGCAACGCGGTGGAGATGCTGGGCCTGTCGCTGGAAGACGCGGTGATGACCGCCTCGGCCGCTCCAGCCGCGTTCCTGGGCCTCTCGGCCACGCGCGGCGCCATCGCCCCCGGCCAGGCCGCCGACCTCGTGCTGCTCGATGACGAGCGCAATGTCGTTCGCACCTGGATCGACGGGCGAGGGTAGCCCCGCCCCTCCTCCGAGCATCCCCGCGAAGGCGGGGATCCAAGCCGAGTCCGCATGTGACCCACGGCCTCGCCCCACCTGAAAGTCAGCTTGGATCCCCGCCTTCGCGGGGATCTTGCGGGTGGGGGTCAGGGACGAAAGCTCCACAACCCCGCCCCAGCATCGCCAAAGATTACCAACCGTAGCGTCGCCGACGTCGGCCCGCAAAACCCCGCCCATCAAATCACCAGCATGTGCGCGAGCACGTAAGCGGGCCGCCGTGGCGGTCGTTCTGGGACGCTGGGGCTTTTGGGTCTGGAGACCACCACCGCGACACGGCCGAGCGTCGACGCCGGGCAAGGCCGCCGGACGTGAGCTCCTACGTCACCTCGCTGAGCGCCGCCCAGGTCTCGGCCCTGACCACCACCGCGGTCTCGGCGCTGACCAAGGCCGACATCTCGGCCCTGACGACCGACCAGATCCAGGCCTTCACGGTCGAAGAGATCCAGGCGCTCTCGTCGACCCAGATCACCTATCTGTCGACCAAGCAGGTCGCAGCCCTCACCACGACCCAGATCTCGGCCCTGTCGGCCGGGCAGATGTCGTTCAGCGCCGCCCAGCTGTCGGTGCTGATCGACGACCAGATCGAGGCCTTCGGCGTCGACGAGATCGCCGCCCTCACCACCCAGCAGATGAAGGGCTTCACCGCCGCCGAGATCGGCGAGCTGACCAGCGCCCAGTTCGCGGTGCTGTCGCCGACCCAGCTCAGCGCCCTGACCACCACCCAGATCAAGGGGCTGACCGAGGATCAGGTCTCGTCCCTGACCACCACCCAGCTGTCGGGCCTGACCGCCACCCAGCTGGGCGCCATGACCGTCACCCAGGTCGGGGCCCTGACGACGACCTCGATCGCGACCCTGACCACCACCCAGGTCAAGGGGCTGACGGCGACCGAGCTGAGCGCCCTGTCGACCGAACAGCTGGCCGTGCTGAGCACCAGCCAGATCGCCGTGCTCAGCACCAAGCAGGTGCGCGGCCTGACCGTGACCGAGATCGTCGCCCTCAGCATCGACCAGCTGGGCGCCCTGACCTCGACCCAGGTCGGCGCCCTGACCGTCACCCAGATCGACGCCCTGACCACCACCGAGGTCGCGGCCCTGACCATCACCCAGATGGACGGGATGACGGTCACCGAGATCGCCGCCCTCGACGCCGAGCAGATCGCCGCCCTCAGCATCACCCAGATCGACGAGCTGTCGAAGACCCAGATCAAGGGGCTGACGGCCACGGCCCTGTCGGGCCTGACCTCCGACCAGGCCTCGGCCCTGACGGCGACCCAGCTGGGCAACCTGACCACCACCCAGGTCAAGGGCCTGTCCGAGGCCTTCGTCTCGGCCCTGACCACGACCCAGCTGCGCGGCTTCACCTCCACCGAACTGGCGGCGCTGAAGGTCACCCAGATCGAGGCCCTGAGCGTCGAGCAGCTGCAATCGCTGACCACGACCCAGATCCGCGGCCTGACGGCGACCTCGCTACAAGCGCTGAACGCCACCCAGTTCGGCGCGCTGAGCGCCACCCAGATCGGCGCCCTGACGGCCACCCAGATCAAGGGCCTCAGCACCACCGAGATCGCCGGGCTCAGCGACGCCCAGCTTGCGGGCCTGACCGCGACCCAGGTTGTGTCGATGACCACGACCCAGGTCTCGGCCCTGTCGGCCGGCGAGATCAACAGCCTGACGACCTCGCAGCGGGCCGCCCTCAGCTACACCCAGGTGGCGGCGATCAGCGTCGACGAGATCGACGACCTGTCGACCACCGTCATCGCCGCCTTCACCACCACCCAGCTCAAGGGCCTGACCAAGACCGAGGCGGCGGCCCTGACCGTCGACCAGGTGTCGAGCCTGTCGTCCAAGCAGCTGTCGGCCCTGACCACCACGGCGACGGCGGCCCTCACCGAGGACCAGATCGGCGCCCTGACCACCACCCAGGCGGCCGGCCTCACCTCGACCCAGATCGGGGCCCTGACCAGCACCGAGATCGGCGCCCTGTCGGCGACCGTGCTGGCGGCGCTGAGCGCCACCCAGATCAAGGGCCTGACCGCCACGGCGATCGCCGGCCTGGACGCCGACACCCAGCTGGCCGCCCTGACCGCCACCCAGACCGCGGCCCTGACGACCACGGCGCTGGCCGGCCTGACCAGCGACCAGGTCTCGTCCCTGACGACCACCCAGCTCGACGCCTTCAATTCCTCCCAGATCAACGCCCTGTCGACCACCGCCCTGGCCGGCCTGACGGCGACGCAGGTCACCAGCCTCAGCACCACCCAGCTGAAGGGCCTGACGGCGACCGACATCGGCAAGCTGTCGACCACCCAGGTCGAAGCGCTGAGCGCCACCCAGATGGCCAGCTTGACGACGACACAGCTGGGGGGCCTGACAACGACGGAGATCGCCGCCCTCAGCGGAACCCAGCTGTCGGCGCTCAGCACCACCCAGTTCGCCGCCCTGTCCTCGACCGGCATCTCGGGCCTGACCGAGGACCAGATCGGGTCGCTGACCAACACCCAGCTGTCGGCCCTGACCTCGACCCAGATCAAGGGGCTGACCACCACCCAGCTGGACAGCCTGTCGACCACCGCCGTCGCCGGCCTCACCGCCACCCAGCTGTCGGGCCTGACCAAGACCCAGATCGGCGCCCTCTCGACCGACCAGGTCGCGGCCCTGACGACCGGCCAGCTGGCCTCGCTGACCACCACGGCGATCTCGGGCCTGACCTCGACCCAGGTCGGTGCCCTGACGGCGACCCAGGCCGCGTCCCTGACCTCGACCCAGCTGGCGGCCCTGACCACCACCGCCGTCGAGGGCCTGACCGCCGCCGAGATCGCCGGCCTATCGACGACGCAGCTCTCGGGCCTGACCGCCACCCAGATCGGCGCGCTCTCGACCGACCAGGTCCGCGCCCTGACCACCACCGAGGTCGCCGCCCTGTCGACGGGCCAGGTCGCCGGCCTGACCAGGACCGAGGTCGCGGCCCTCACCACCGCCCAGCTGGCGGCCATGAGCTCGACCCAGCTGAAGGCCCTGACCACCAGCGCCCTGACCGGCTTCACCGAGACCCAGATCGACGCCCTGACCACGACCCAGCTGGCCGGCCTGACCTCGACCCAGATCGGGGCGCTGACGGCCACCGAGATCGCCGAGCTCGACGTCGTCCAGCTGGCCTCTCTGAGCACGACCCAGGTCAAGGGCCTGACCACCACCCAGATGGGCGCCCTGACGGCCGAGCAGGTCGCGGGGCTGACCACCGCCGAGGTGGCGGTCCTGACCTCGACCCAGATCGGGGCGCTCAGCGACGACGCCGTGGCCGGTCTGACCGCCACCGAGATCGCCGGCCTGACGACCACCCAGGTCAAGGGTCTGAAGGCGACGCAGCTGGAAGCTCTGTCCACCGCCCAGCTGTCCAACCTCAGCGCCACGCAGATCGCCAACCTGACGGCCACGGCCATCGCCGGCCTCAGCGAGGACCAGATGGCCTCGCTGACCACGACCCAGCTGGCCGGGCTGACGACGACCCAGATCTCGGCCCTGACCACCGACGAGATCGGCGGCCTCGACGCCGCCGACCTGCAATCGCTGACCACCACACAGATCCGGGGCCTGACCGCCACCCAGATCGGCTCGCTCGATACGGGGACCCAGATCTCGGCCCTGTCCTCGACCCAGCTGTCGGTGCTGACCGCCACGGCCCTGGCCGGCCTGAACGAGGACCAGGTCTCGGCCCTGACGACGACCCAGCTGGCGGGCCTGACCTCGACCCAGATCGGGGCGCTGACGACAACGGCCCTGGCGGGCCTGGCCTCGACCCAGATCGCCGGCCTGACGACCACCCAGCTGTCGGGCCTGACGGCGACCGAGGTGGCCAATCTCGAGACCACCCAGCTGGCCGCGCTCAGCACCACCCAGTTCGCGGCGCTGTCGACCACCCAGCTGGCGGCCCTGACCGTCACCGAGATCGAATCCCTGAGCGGCGAGAAGCTGTCGGCCCTGAACGCCACCCAGCTCAGCTCGCTGTCGACCACCGGCATCGCCGGCCTCAGCGCCGAGCAGATCGCCGCCCTGACCACCACCCAGCTGACCACCCTGACGGGCACCCAGGTGGCGGCCCTGACCACCACCCAGATCGGCGGCCTGACGGTCACCGAGATGGGCGCCCTGACCACCACCCAGCTGCAAGCCCTGACCGCCACCCAGCTGGCGGCGCTGACCACGACGCAGCTGCGGGCCCTGACGACGGGCCAGATGAGCGCCCTGACGACGACCCAGCTGGGCGCCCTGACCTCGAACCAGGCCGCCAACCTGACCGCGACGCAGTTGGCGGGCTTCAACTCGACCCAGATCGCGGCCCTGTCGACCACCGCCGTGGCCGGCCTGACGACGACCGAGATCGCCTCCCTGACCACGACCCAGCTGCGCGGGCTGACCAGCGCCCAGGTCGCGGCCCTGACCACCAGCGAGATCGCCGCCATCACCACCACCGGCCTGGCGGCCATGACCACCACCCAGCTCCAGGGCCTGACCGCCGCCGAGGCCGAGGCCCTGACCACCGCCCAGATCGAGGCCCTGACCTCGACCCAGGTGGCGGCCCTGACGACGACGGCGATCTCGGGCCTGAGTTCGGAGCAGGTCGCGGCCCTCTCGACCACCCAGCTGCACCGCCTGAGCGCGACCCAGATCGCCGCGCTGGACACCGACGCCCTGGCCGGCCTGTCCGCCGCCGACATCGCGGTGCTGACCACCACCCAGGTCAAGGGCCTGACCGCCACCGAGCTGGGCGCCCTGACGACGACCCAGGTCGCGGCCTTCACCACCACCCAGGTCTCGGCCCTGACGGCGACGGCCCTGGCCGGCCTGCGCGACGACCAGCTGGCGGCCCTGTCGAGCAGCCAGCTGGCGGCCCTGACCTCGACCCAGGTCGCGGGCCTCACCACCACCGAGATCGGCGCCCTGTCGACCGACCAGATCGCCGCCCTGACCACCACCCAGATCGCCGGCCTGTCGACCACCCAGCTGGCGTCCCTGACCACCACCCAGCTGTCGGCCTTCAGCCCCGCCAGCATCGCCGCCCTGTCGACCACCCAGGTGGCGGCCCTGACCTCGACCGAGGTCGCCGCCCTGTCGGTCGATCAGCTCGGCGCCCTGACCGCCTCCCAGGTCTCGGCCCTGACGGCGACGGGGCTCAGCGGCCTGTCCTCGAGCCAGCTGGCGGCGCTGAGCACGACGCAGCTGGCCGCCCTCAGCTCGACCCAGATCTCGGGCCTGTCGACCAGCCTGATCAGCGCCCTGACCACGACCGAGATCGCCGCCCTCAGCTCGACCCAGCTGCGCGGCCTGACCGCCACCCAGGTCGGGGCCCTGACCCCCAGCCAGATCGCCGGCCTGACGACCACGGGCGTGGCGGCCCTGACCGCCACCCAGCTGTCGGGCCTGACCAAGACCGAAATGGCCGCCTTCTCGACCTCGCAGCTGGCGGCCCTGACCACGACCCAGGTCTCGGCCCTGACGACCACGGCGCTGTCGGGCCTGACCTCCGGCCAGCTCGGCGCGTTGACCACCACCCAGCTGCGGCGGCTGTCGGCGACCCAGATCGCCGCGCTCAATCCCGACGCCCTGGTCGGGCTGACGACCACTGAGGTCTCGTCCCTGACCACGACCCAGCTGGCGGGCCTGACCAGCACGGAGACCGCCGCACTCACCACCACCCAGGTCGGGGCCCTGACCTCGACCCAGCTGGCGGCGCTGTCGACCACCGCCATCGCCGGCCTGACGGGCGACCAGATCGCGGCCCTGACGACGACCCAGCTGTCGGGCCTGACCAGCACTCTTGTCCGCGCCCTTTCCACGGCCGAGGTCGCCGCCCTGACCACGGCCCAGGTGGCGGCGCTGTCGACCACCCAGGTCTCGGGCCTGACCGCCACCCAGGTCGGCGCGATGGAGGGCGAGGACGTCGCCTCCCTGACCGCCGCCCAGCTGGCCGCCCTGACCACCACCCAGTTGGCCGGCCTCGGCGCGGCGGGAGCCTCGTCGCTCAGCGTCACCCAGATCGACGATCTGGCCTCGACCCAGGTGGCGGCCCTGTCGACCACCGCCGTCGCGGCCCTTACGGCCACTCAGGTCGCCAGCCTCAGCACCACCCAGATCGACGGCCTGACCGCGACCCAGATGGGCGCGCTGAGCGCCGCCCAGATCGACGCCATGTCGTCCGAGCAAATCGCCGAGCTGACCACCACCCAGTTCAGCGGCCTGTCGGCGGCCGGGGTCGAGGCCCTGACCGCCGCCCACCTGGACTCCCTCACCACCAGCCAGATCGCCGCCCTGTCCCTGACCGGCGTCTCGGGCCTGACCGCCGACGAGGTGGCGCGCCTCACCACCACCCAGCTGTCGGCCCTCAGCTCGACCCAGATCGGCGCCCTGGCGGCCTCGGCGGTCAGCGGCTTCACCGAGACCCAGATCGCCGCCCTGACCCTGACCCAGCTGGGCGGGCTGACCACCACCCAGATCGGCGCCCTGACGGTGACCGACATCGGCGAGCTGACCACCACGGCCATCGCCGCCCTCAGCACCACCCAGCTCGGCGCCCTGGTGCGGATGCAACTGCGGGCCCTGACCACCACCCAGGTCTCGGCCCTGACCACCACCCAGCTGTCGTCGCTGAGCACCACCCAGGTCTCGAACCTGGCGGTGACCGAACTGCAGGCGCTCAGCGCCGCGCAGTTCGCGTCCCTGACCTCGACCCAGGTCGGGGCCCTGACCACGGTGCAGCTCGACAACCTGTCGGCTGTCGACATGGCGGCCCTGACCTACACCCAGATCTCGGGCCTCACGACGACCCAGGTCGCCACGCTGGGCACGACCTTCCTGGCCGGCCTGACCACCAGCCAGATCGGCGCCCTGAACGCCGAGCAGCTTTCCTACGTGACCACGACCCAGCTGGCCGCCCTCAGCGCCGCCCAGCAGGCGGCCGTGACCGCCGCCCAGCACTAGAGCCCAGATGCCCGACTCCGCCCCTGCAACACCCCTGGTCGCCCTGAGCGTGGTCGAGCTGATCAACGCCGCCGAAGGCGTGCGCCGCGCCCAGGGCCCGGCCGCGGCCGTGGCCCTCTACCAGGCCTGGATCGCCGCCAACGGCGACAACCCGCTGCTCTATGCGGTGCTGTTCAACTTCGCCGTCGTGCTGACCGACAGCGGCGACCTGGCCGGCGCCCGCAGCCAGCTGGAGCGGGCCGTGGTGGTCAATCCCGACTTCATCCCGACCTATATCAACCTCGGCCGGGTCTATGAGCGGATGGGCGCGGCCAACCTGGCCGTCCTGCAATGGACAGCCGCCACCGACAGGCTGGCCGCCGTCACCGGCGCGTCGATCGCCCACAAGACCACCGCCCTCAACCAGACCGCCCGGGTGCTGGAAGGCGCCAATCAAGACCAGCCGGCCCAGGCCATGCTGCGCCAGAGCCTGGAGCTTGACCCGCGCCAGCGCGAGGCGGTCCAGCACCTGCTGGCCCTGCGCCAGCGCCAGTGCGAATGGCCGATCATTGATCCCTGGGAGCGGATGGACGCCGAGACCCTGATGACCGGCATGTCGCCGCTGTCGCTGGCCGCCTATGCCGACGACCCGATGCTGCAGCTGGCGGCGGCCTGGAACTACAACCGCCTCGACGTCGGCGCACCGCCCGAGCTGATGGACCTCTCGGTCGCACTGGCCCGCGGCGACGACCAGCCCCTGCGGATAGGCTACCTGTCGTCGGACCTGCGCCACCACGCCATCGGCCACCTGACCGCCGAGATCTACGGCCTGCATGATCGCAGCAAGGTCGAGGTCTTCGCCTATTACTGCGGCCCCGAACTGACCGACCCGCTGCAGAAGCGGATCATGGGCGACGTCGACCACTGGGTGGCGATCAACCGCATGGACGACGCCACGGCCGCCCGCCGCATCGCCCAGGACGGCGTCCAGATCCTCGTCGACGTCAACGGCTACACCCGCGACGGCCGCACCAGGCTTTTGGCCATGCGGCCGGCCCCGGTGATCGTCAACTGGCTGGGCTTTCCCGGCACCACCGGCAGCCCCTACCACCACTACATCGTCGCCGATGACTTCATCATCCCGCCCGGCGACGAGGCCTTCTATTCGGAGCAGGTCCTGCGCCTGCCCTGCTACCAGCCCAACGATCGCAAGCGCCGCGTCTCGCCCTTCCCGCCGACCCGT
This sequence comes from Caulobacter hibisci, assembly GCF_016135805.1. Taxonomy (GTDB): domain Bacteria; phylum Pseudomonadota; class Alphaproteobacteria; order Caulobacterales; family Caulobacteraceae; genus Caulobacter; species Caulobacter hibisci. The sequence continues at coordinate 35,222 of NZ_JADWOX010000028.1, read as the reverse complement.
CGCGAGGCCGGCCTGCCCGACGACGCGGTCGTCTATTGCAGCTTCAACGGCACGCAGAAGATCACCCCCTTCACCCTGGACCGCTGGTTCCAGGTGCTGGAGCGCGTGCCCAATTCCGTCCTCTGGCTGCTCAGCGGCTCTGACGACTCGCACGCCCGTCTCAAGGCCAGGGCGAGCGAGCGCGGCCTGTCGCCCGAGCGGCTGGTCTTCGCCGACAAGATGGCCAACCCCGAGCATCTGGCCCGCTACGTCCTGGCCGACGTCTTCCTCGACGCCCTGCCCTACGGCGCCCACACCACCGCCTCGGACGCCCTGTGGATGGGCGTGCCGATCGTCACCCTGGCCGGCCGCAGCTTCGCAGCGAGGGTCTGCGGCAGCATTCTCACCGCCGCCGGCCTGCCCGAGCTGGTCTGCGACAGCCCCGAGGCCTTCGTCGACACCGCCGTCGCCCTGGGCCTCGACGCCGATCGCCTGGCCGACCTCAAGACCCGGATTCTGGACCTGCGCGACGACAGCGTCCTCTTCGACACGCCCAAGCTCGTCGCCGCCCTGGAAGACCTCTACGCCGGCATGTGGCGCGACCTGCGCGAGGACCGCCTGCCGGTTCCCGACCTGTCCAACCTCGACGTCTATCTCGAGGTCGGCGCGACCCAGACCCACGACGCCTTCGACATGCTGGCCGTCGAGGACCATCGCGGCTGGTGGCGCGAGCGCCTGGCCCGCCGCCACGCCCACCGCCCGATCCCGGCCGACAAGCGTCTCTGGGAGGCTGATCGATGAGCAAGCGCGTCCTGGTCACCGGCGGGGCCGGCTTCCTCGGCTCCCACCTCTGCGAGGCCCTGCTGGCGCGGGGGCAGGAGGTGCTGTGCGTCGACAACTTCTTCACCGGCCGCCGCGCCAACATCGCCCACCTGCTGGGCCATCCGCGCTTCGAGCTGCTGCGCCACGACGTGACCTTCCCGCTCTATGTCGAGGTCGACGAGATCTACAATCTCGCCTGTCCGGCCAGCCCCCGGCACTACCAGCACGACCCGGTCCAGACGACCAAGACCAGCGTCATCGGCGCGATCAACATGCTGGGCCTGGCCAAGCGCACCAAGGCTCGGATCCTCCAGGCCTCGACCAGCGAGGTCTATGGCGACCCCGAGGTCCACCCCCAGGTCGAGGGCTACTGGGGCCGGGTCAATCCGATCGGCCCGCGCAGCTGCTACGACGAGGGCAAACGCTGCGCCGAGACCCTGTTCTTCGACTACCGCCGCCAGCACGGCCTCTCGATCAAGGTCATGCGCATCTTCAACACCTACGGCCCGCGCATGGACGTCGACGACGGCCGGGTGGTCAGCAACTTCGTGCTCCAGGCCCTGCGCGGCGAGGACATCACCCTCTATGGCGAGGGCGCCCAGACCCGCAGCTTCTGCTATGTCGACGATCTGGTCGCCGCGATGATCGCGTTGATGGCCACCGACGACGCCGTCACCGGCCCGATCAATGTCGGCAACCCGCACGAGCTCTCGATCCGCGACCTCGCCGAGCGCGTCATCGCCCTGACCGGCTCCCAGAGCCGCCTGATCCACCGCCCCATGCCCGCCGACGACCCCCGCCAGCGCCGCCCCGACATCACACAGGCCAAGGCCGCGCTCGGCTGGGCGCCGTCGACGGCCCTGGACGAAGGCCTGTCGCGGACGATTGCCTACTTCCGGGAGCTTCTGGCGAAGGAAGCGAGAACCGCTTAGCCCCTTCACGTCCCGTCCTCCCCCAATTGCAGACGGCGTCGCGAATACCTAAGCTGCCCGCGCAACCTGAGGAGGCGACCATCAGAGACATTGCCGTCCCCTGCTACACGGCCGGCGTCTTCATCGTGCCGTGGATCCTCGACGCGCTGGGCGCGCATCGGCTTGTTCGACTGCTCGTCGTGATGGCGCTCGTTGTCTGCGCCGTGGTCTTCGTGGTGCGCGATGTGCACGTGTACGTGCCGGCCAGCTACGGCGACCCCTTGTGCATAGGCCTCATCGTGGCGGCCGCGATCGGCGCGATCCGAAACATCGTGGATGCGGCGCGAAGTGAGCACCTCAAGCTGTGGGGCTAGCAGGCAGGAAGCGCCTCATCGGCGGCTTTTGCTAAGCTCCGTCCGTGGCGCTCGCGCCAACTTCCGAACCCGGCCATTGCGGACCTTCAGAAGGTGATCGATGATCGCAACATGGCCCCCTCGACACTGAGCATCAGGCCCGCCCTGCGGGCAGACATCCCGATGCTTCTTGACCTGTATGAGCATCTTATTCCGGGGGATGAGAGGCCCAGCCTCGATGAGGCCGCCAAGGTTCTCGAACGCTTTTTGTGCTATGATGGAAGCGCGATTTTTCTTGGTGAGACTGATGGACTGCTGGTGTCATCGTGCGCGCTTGTAGTCGTTCCAAATCTCACGCGCGGAGCCCGTCCCTATGGCTTGGTGGAGAATGTAGTCACGCACAGGGACTATAGGCAGCGGGGCTTTGGAAAAGAGATTCTGGACGCAGCTTCCGACGCGGCGTGGGACGCTGGTTGCTACAAGATCATGCTGATGACCGGATCGAAGAAACCTGACACGCAGGCCTTCTATCTCCGCGCTGGTTTCGAGCAGTCAAAAACTGGCTTTCAAAAGCGGTGTATTCCGGTTCGTGAGGAGAGTTGATCTGTAACGCAGCCTCTGCAACGGCTGCTTCCCACCCACAGCCGCCATTGGCCCCGTCCGCTCACCGCGACCTCGCCGGCGCCGGCCTTCCCCCGCCTCCAAACCGTCACCCTCCCGCAATCCCCGCGCAAACTTCACCAACCACAAGCGTCCGGACCTCCCAGCCGGACTCCGCCCATGCCCCGCCCCCACGCCCTGCTCCAGGACGGCCTGGCCGCCCATCGTGGCGGTGATCTGGCGAAGGCCGAGCACCTCTACCGCGCCGCCCTCTCCGCCGATCCGCAGCTCGATGACGCGGCCCACTATCTGGGCGTGGTGGCCCAGCAGAAGGGCGATCTCGTTGGCTCCGTCCAGCTGATCCGGGCGGCCCTGGCCAAGCGCCCCACCGCCACGGCTTGGTCGAACCTGGCCAACGCCCTGTGGCTGCAAGGCAAGCACGCCGAGGCCGAGCACGCCTGCCGCCAGGCCCTGGCGCTGGATCCCGACTGCGGCCCGGCCCTGCAGAACCTCGGCAACGTGCTGAAGGCGGCCAAGCGCTACGACGAGGCCGAGGCCGCCTACCGCCGCGCCCTGGCGCTGAGCCCCGGCCACCCGGACCTGCTGTCCAATCTCGGCGTCGTGCTCGGCGCGCTCGATCGTCCGGACGAGGCCCGCGCCCGCTTCGACCAGGCCCTGGCCGCCCGCCCCGGCTTCCCCGCCGCCCTGTTCAACCTGGCCAATCTGGAGGCGGCCTCCGCCGATCTGGCCACGGCCCTGGCCGCCTATGACCGCCTGCTGGCCGCCGCCCCCGCCCATGCCGAGGGCCACGCCGCCCGCGGCGCGGTGCTGCGCCGCCTCGGCCGCGGCGACGAGGCCGAAGCCGCCTACGCCGCCGCGCTCGCCGCCAAGCCGCACGAGGAAAAGCTGCACGGCATGCTGGCCGAGCTGCGGCTCGAGCTGAACCGGCTTGACGAGGCCGAGGCCGGGGTCCGCGCGGCCATGCAGCGCTTCCCCAGGTCGTCCGACCTCAACCGCATCCTGGCCCGCGCCCGCCGCATGCAGGACGACGGTCCCGGCGCCCTGGCCGCCATTGAGGCCGCCCTGGCCCTGGGCGCAAGCGGCGGTGAGATGCAGCTAGAGCTGGGCGCGGCCCGTCGCGCGGCCGGCGACCACGACGGGGCCATCGCCGCCTATGTCCGGGCGGTGCGCGAAAAGCCCGACCTGGCGGTGGCCTACGCCAATCTCGGCGGCCTGCTGCACGAGGAGGGCCGCTCGGACGAGGCCGTCCGTCCGCTGCTCGACGGGCTGAAGGTCGATCCCTGCCTGTCCGAGCTGCACGTCAATCTGGGCGGCGTGCGGCTGTCGCAGAGCCGCTTCGCCGACGCCCTGGCCTCGTTCCGCGCCGCCTTGGCGATCAAGCCGGACTCGTCCGAGGCCGTGTTCGGCGTCGCCGTCGCCAGCATGCATATGGGCGAGCTCGACGCCGCCATCGCCGGCTACGAGGCGGCCCTGGCCCTGAAGGAACTGCCCGAGGCCCGCTGGATGCTGGGCCTGGCCCTGCTCAAGCGCGGCGACTACGCCCGCGGCTTCCGCGAGCACGAGAGCCGCCTGCTGATCCGCGCCAAGAAGAAGATCGCCCGCGACTTCCCCCAGCCGCGCTGGACCGGCCAGCCCCTGGCCGGCAAGACCCTGCTGGTCCACTCCGAACAGGGCCTGGGCGACACCCTGCAATGCCTGCGCTTCGTGCCCCAGGTCGCCGCCCTCGGCGCGCGGGTTCTCTTGCAGGTGCAGGAGGCCCTGCTGCCGCTGCTGGCCGGCCTCGACGGCCCGTTCGAGGCCTTCGGCCCGCACGACGTCCCGCCGGCCTGCGACTATCACTGCCCGATGTTCAGCCTGCCGACGGGCCTGGCCACGACGCTGGACACCCTGCCCGGCGCAAGCGGCTACCTGAAGGCCGATCCGGCCCTGGCCGCGACCTGGGCCGACCGCCTGAAGGACATCCCCGGCCTCAAGGTCGGCGTCGTCTGGCAAGGCAATCCCCGCGCCGACGTCGAGCGCGGCCGCTCCTTCCCGGTGCGCGCCCTCGCCCCGCTGGCCGCCGTGCCCGGCGTCACCCTGATCAGCCTGCAGAAGGACCACGGCCTCGACCAGCTCGACGCCCTGCCTTCGGGCATGAGCGTACGCAGCCTCGGCTTCGACTACGAGGCCGGCGACTTCGCCGACACCGCCGCCATCCTGGCCAATCTCGACCTGCTGGTGACCTGCGACACCTCGGTCGCCCACCTCTCCGGCGCCCTGGGCCGCCCGACCTGGATCGCCGTCAACGCCGTCGCCGACTGGCGCTGGCTCACCGACCGCGCCGACAGCCCCTGGTACGACGGCGTCCGCGTCTTCCGCCAGGCCGAGCGCGGCGACTGGGACAGCGTGGCGGCGGCGATGGCCGAAGCCGCCAGGGCCAAGACCCTCTCTCTTTGAGAGAGGGAGGGGCCCGCGCCGAAGGCGTGGGAGGGTGAGAGGTTACGCCGTCGGTCGGAGGACAGGGAAACTTGCCCCCACCCCATTTGGAATGTCATCGCCCGCTTCATGCGGGCGACCCAAGCTGAAGTCGCCAAGTCCTGACGGGGCGCTTGGGTCGCCCGGACAAGCCGGGCGATGACTTCATCTAAAATCGCAGATTCAACGGAGCAATTCGCTCGAGATCGCCCGCGATATCCCAGCCCCGCCCTATCTGGACAGGCTGAAACCTCTCACCCTCCCACCGCCTGCGGCGGCGGGCCCCTCCCTCTCTCTCAGAGAGAGGGACCACACACCTAGAACATCGCCCGGCCGCTGAAGGTCAGCTTGTAGGCCTTCTGGTGGCGGGTCGCCTCGACCCCGCCCTTCATGGCGAAGTAGGACAGCGCCGAGCCGGTCTTGACGCCAAGGTCCAGCGTCACCGCGCCCTGGCGGTCGTCGATCGAGCTGATCGTGAAGCTGGAGCCGCCGCCGGTGAAGGCCGCCACGGTCTCGCCGAGATCGCCGGCCACGGTCTGGCGGTAGCCGACCCGGACCTCCGGCTCCCACCACACCCCGTCGGCGCTGGTGAAGCGCTTGCCGACCGCGACGCCGAGATTGGCCGACAGGTTGCTGAACGAGCGGGCCTGGATGATCTGGTCGAAGCCGTCGCCGCCGCCGTACTGCTCCTGCTTGCTCTCGTACATGTAGTTGTAGTCGAGCCGGGCCTCGGGCTTGACGAAGGCCGCGCCGATGTCCTGGCGATAGGCGACGCCGCCGAAGGCGTAGCCGGTCAGGGCGTACCAGTCCGAGCGGTTCTTGATGATGACGTCGGCCACGTCGTCGTCGTCGACATCCTCGGAGATCAGCACCCGCCGGCCGTCGAAGCGTCCGCCGCCGCCGCCGCCGCCCAGGTTGAAGCGCCAGCCGCCGGCCGAACGCCGCCAGTAGAGGCCCGCCTGGCCGAACAGGCCGCTGTTCTGCTCGCCGACCTTGGCGGCGGTGTCCTTGGATTCCAGGCTGACCAGCGACAGGGTCGCGCCCAGCGCCCCGCCCGCGTCGCCCATGGCCTCGTAGCCGGCCACGAAGCCGACCGCATAGGTGTCCGAGCCCATGGTGTCGCCGTCGTCGATGCGCACAAGGGCGTTGACCTCCTGCACCCAGACGCTGTCGGGGCCGTAGCGGTCGCCGACGTCGGGACGCTCGGCCGTGGCCTCGCCGATCTGCTGGTTGATCGAGGTCAGGGCGCGGAACGCCCCCACTCCGGTGTCGGGCAGCATCTGGTCGTAGAGGTTATAGAAGCCGTCGCGCGTGTACTGGTTCAGGAAGGCGCTGGCGATCGTCGAGTCCTGGCCCAGGGCCGCGAACACCGAGTCGTAGGCCGAGGCCTGGCCGCTGCTCATGCCCGCTTCCGAGGCCGTGCGGCGGCGCACGTCCAGATAGACGCTGTTGTCTTCGGCATAGGCGCTGGCGACATACAGATAGGGCGCCTGCGAGACGCTGCTGGACAGGGTTCCGGCGGTCAGGGTGTCGGCGGTCAGCACCGTATAGGTGGTCGGCGCGGTCAGCAGGCTGGTCAGGCGCACGCCGATGGTCGCGCCGCTGGCGATGGTCGCCGTGCCGACGGTAAACGAGGTCGACGCCCCCGTCGTCGGATTGGCGGTGATGAATAGGAACGAGTCCGAGCCCAGGTTCAGGCTCTTGACGGCGATGGTGTCGGTGTTGGTCACCGTCAGTCGGCCGGAGCCGATGGTCAGCGAACCCAGGCCGTCGGTGTCGTAGAGCGCGCCATAGGCCGTCGCCCCGCCGTCGATGTTGAGCACGTCGTCGCCGTCGCCGAACGAGATCGCCCCGATCAGATAGCCCGACAGCAGGTTCAGGGTGTCGTCGCCCGAGCCGAACAGCACGTCGCCGTAGATGTAGGGCGTGATGGTCGTCGCCGTGCTCGTGCTCAGGGTCACCGACTCGGTGCCAGCCACCGAGCCGCTGTTCGAGGTCGCCGCCGTCTGGGTCAGGGTCACGCCGGTGGTGTTGGCCGTCAGGTCGAAGGCGACGGCCGAGCCGGTCGCCGTGGTCGTCACCGTGTCGCCCGCCGTGGTCAGGCTCGGGGCCACGATGGCGGCGTAGATGTGGCCGCTGTTGGTGATCGAGGTCAGGGTCCCCGACTTGTCGACCACCGCCACGGCGTCGCCGCTCTCGCCCGTGCGGGTGACGGCGATCGTGCCGACATTGTTGAGGCTGGTCAGGGTGGCGCCCGCATCGACCACCAGGCCGTAAGCCGTCGCCGTCGCGCCGGACTCCGCGTAGGAATACGAGCTGCTGCTTATGGTGCCGCGGTTGAACAGCGTCGCCACGTCGGCGCCCGAGGTCAGGTGGATCGCCGTGGCGTCGGCCTCGTAGCTCGAGGCCCCGATCGAGCCGTCCAGGCGCATGCCGCCGGTCAGGGTCGTGGCGTAGCCGGCGTCGCCGCCGATCTGCAGCGCCGTCGCCGTCACCCCGTCATAGATGCCCGTGGCGGAGATCGAGCCCTTGATGATCAGGGCGTAGCCGTCGGCGTCCGTGCCGACCGCGCCGATGGTGATGTCCTGGGTGTCCGAGCCGATCAGCAGGGCCGGCGCCTCGCCGATCACCGAGATCGAGCCGGTGCCGGTCGAGGAATAGCTGGTGGTCACCGTCGTGGTCGTGGTGCCGTCGACGGTGACGGTGCTGTCCGAGCCGGTCAGGATGATGCCGCCGGCGACGTCGGCCGAGACCTCCACTGCCGAGCCGCTTTCCAGCAGATTGTCGCTGTAGGAGACGATCTTGGCCAGGGTCGAGGTGGCGCTGGCGCGGCTGCTGTAGCGATAGCCGGTGGCGCTGACGCTGCCCTCGATCGACAGGGCGCCGCCGATGGCGCTGTCCACCGCCAGGCCCACCGAATTTTCGCCGATGACGCTGATCGAGCCTGATTGGGTGACGTCGCCGCTGACCCCGCCGGAAATCTTGATGCCGGTGCTGTCGTCGCCGGTGATGGCGATCGAGCCGCTGTTGATCAGGTTCCCGATCAGCGGCGATTCCAGCAGGATGCCGTAGGAGTCGTTGCCCTCGATGGTGATCGAGCCGCTGTTGGTGACGTCGCCGGTGAAGGCGTCGGTTCCCTTCAGATAGATGCCGTAACGCCCCGAGCCCTCGGCGAAGGCGCCATGCACGATGCTCGAGGTGGTGGTGGCCGAATAGTCCTCGGTCAGCGAGATCGAGCCGTCGTTGATCACCGTGCCGGTGTTGCCGCCCAGCACGAGAACGCCGATCGAGTCCGAGACGTCCTCGGAGATCAGGCTGCCGTTGTTGGTGACGCTGTTGCTGCTGTCGAGCGTCACGATCGCGCCCGAGGTCGACAGGGTGATCGCCCCCGCCGTGGTGATCTTGACGTCGTCGGCCGTGCCGTCGCTGGCCGTCGAGGTGGCGATCGGCGTGGTGCGGGAGTCGCTGCTGACCGTCTTCTCGGCATGCGCCATGGTCGCGATCGCAAGCAGCGGCGCGGTCGCCACGGTCGCGATCAAGGTCAGTCTCTTCATGACGCACTCCTGTTGAGGGCGTCGATAGGGACCGTGTGCAGCGAGACGATGGCCCCAGATTTGCGGCGAAGCTACGAGAACTGCGTTCTCTGCAAGCATCGCCCGGATGCTGCAAGACTCGGTCATGAGCGCGCCATCTGGCGGGCTTTTCTTGCGGCGCTCGCGCCCCGGACCTCCCCCCGCCGACGGCGCGTCCCATCAACAGCCGGCGAAGATGGAGAGCGTCCGATGTCGACCCGCCTGGACCTGAAGTGCGAGGCCTGCGGCGGCCCCGCCGTCCTGACCCTCAAGCAGGACGTGCTGGACCTGCTCAGCAGCAAGGTCTCCGTCGACAAGCCCTGCCCCGCCTGCGGCGGCGCCCTCAGCTCGCCCGGCGGCTACTATCGCAAGAACGACGAAGGCGTGCTGGTGCGCCTGTCCGCGTATGCCCCGCCGTCGGCGGCGATCAACTGAGGCTTCGTCAGGTCTAAAAACACCCAAAGCCCGTCATCCCGGGCGGAGGCGCGCAGCGCCGCAGAGCCGGGACCCAGGGGACCGGGCTCGGCGGATCGCTCATCCGCCCTTCGCTAGCCGACGCGCTGCGCCGGCCCCTGGGTCCCGGCTCTCCGCTGCGCTACGGCCGGGATGACGAGCGATTGTGCATAGAAAAAGGGAGCGCCCTCGCGGACGCTCCCCTTCAGGTCTCCACCAATTAAGGCCGAGCCCTACTTCCCGGCCTTGGTCGCGGCGATGTAGTCGTCGACCACGCGGTCCAGCACGGTCAGCGGGGTCATGCCCGACAGCAGGCCCGCGTCGTGGAACTTCTTGATGTCGAACTTCTTGCCCAGTTCCTTCTTGGCGCGCTCGCGGGCCCGCAGCCAGGTGATCTTGCCCAGCATGTACGAGCAGGCCTGGCCCGGCCACACGACGTAGCGTTCGATCTCGGTGATCGTGCCGCTTTCCTCGTCGCCCATGGTCTCGGCCATGTACTTGACGGCCTGTTCGCGGGTCCACTTCTTGTAGTGCATGCCGCTGTCGACCACGAGGCGGACGGCGCGGAACAGGGCATCGTGCAGCATGCCGATGTGGCCGCGCGGGTCGCCCTTGTAGATGCCCATCTCGACGGCCAGCTGCTCGGAATAGAGCGCCCAGCCCTCGGCGTAGCCCGAGAAGCCGATCACCTTGCGGATCATCGGCAGGCCCTGGGCCTCGTTCGACAGCGACAACTGCAGGTGGTGACCCGGGACGCCTTCGTGCACGGTCAGGGTGGTCAGGGTGTACTTGGCCTGCTCCTTGGTGTCGCGCAGGTTGATCCAGTAGATCCCCGGGCGCTTGCCGTCGAGCGAGGGCGAGTTGTAGTAGCCGCCCGGCGCTCCGGCCTCGATGGCCTTGGGCACGCGGCGGATTTCCAGCTCGGCCTTGGGCAGCGCGCCGAAATAGGCCGGCAGCTGCTTCTCGATCCACTTGGCCTTGACGTTCAGGTCGGCGATCAGCTGTTCCTTGGCCGCGTCGGTGTTCTCGTAGATGTCCTTGCCCAGCTCGGACATCCGCTCGCCGACCGTGCCCTTGCTCATGCCGATCGACTTGAACAGCTTGTCGGCCTCGACCGAGATCGACTTCACCAGGTCCAGGCCCAGCTGGTGGATGTCGTCGGGGCTCATGGTCGAGGTCGTGTAGTTCTTCAGCGACACGGCGTAGTAGTCGCCGCCGTCCTTCAGGCGCCACACGCCGGCGTCGTGGGTGGCCTTGGGGCGCACGCTCTCCAGCAGGGCGATCTGGCGCTTCAGGGCCGGCAGCACCGAGTTCTCGTAGACCTTGCTGGCCTCGCCCGCCCAGTCGCCCTCGATCTTCTTTTCCTTGGTGCGGCGGGCCACCGACTTGACCAGCGGCGCGTCGGCCGTCGGCGTGTCGGCGAACGACTTCATCTGCACCAGGGTCTTGTCGATGACGAAGTCCGGCGGGATCACGCCGTCGGCATAGTCCTTCTTGGCGATCAGGGTCTCCTGATCCATCAGCCGGGCGAAGCCTTCCATGCGCTGCAGATAGGCGTCGGCGTCGGCCTTGGTCTCGATGCTGTGCTGGGTGTCGAGGAAGTCGGGCATCGACTGGTAGCTGCCCGTCAGCTGGCTCAGCACGTAGGGCGCGCCCGAACCGCCGCCGGCGTAGCTGAACTTGCGATTGCCCTCGTCCTGCACCGCCAGGGTGAACTCGACGGTGTCGTAGTTGACCGCGTCCATGCCGGTCAGGGCCTTGCGGTCGATGCCGCGCAGCTGCGCCAGCTGGGCGCTGGTCTGCACGACGCCCGCGCCGATCGCCTCGAACGAGCGGTCGGCCAGCAGGCCCTTGGTCCAGGCCAGGTCGCCGCTGTCGAGGCCAAGGCCGGTGGCCAGTTCGGGGGCCTGGCGCAGCAGCTTGGCCATGGCGTCGTCGAAGAAGGCGTTCAGCTTGGCGGCTTCGCCCGAGGCGGCGGCCGGCTGGGCGAAGCCCAGCGAGGGCGCGGCGGCGGCGGCGAGGCCCGCGGCCACGGTCGACAGCAGAAGTTCGCGGCGGTTTTGCAAGAGAGAGTCCCCTTCCCTGAAGCCCCTCCCCCAAGGGCGGGCTCGATCCTTACGTCCGGGCGGGATCGCCGCGTCCGGAACAGCTGGGGTGAAGGCGTAAATGTCCACGTCAGGTGGGGCAACCGGGGACGGATTAATTCCGTGTCATCAAGACACTGGAAGATCCGTCCCCACGTCGACCGATCAGCGGGCGCCCCAATCAGCGGGCGCCCTTGTACAGGCGCCACAGGGCCGCGCCGATCTGGCAGGCGAAGATCAGCCCGGCCACGAACATGCCGATGTGGAAGCCCAGTTCGACCACCCGCTGCAGCTGGGTCACGTCCTTGGCCGTCGAGGTCACCGGCGTCAGGGCGAACAGCGGCAGCGACTTCCACAGCAGGGTCGTCAGGATCATGCCGCCCACGGCCGTCGCCAGCTCGAACACCGCCCGCGCCCGCACCAGGCCCGGCTTGACCAGGGCGATCAGCGCGGCGACCAGGCTCAGCCCCGCCCAGGCCAGGATCGGCCAGTAGAGGCTGGCCCAGACCGGCGACGGGGTCAGGGCGATCGCGCCCTTCAGCGTCACGGCCCCGCTCAGGTCGACCTTCCACAGCCCCGTCCACCACAGGATGAACAGCGCCGTGGCGACCACCTCGAACAGGGCCTCGAAGCGCGCCTCGAACATCCCCTTCTTGCGGGTCAGCTGCGGCAGGTCGCGGACGTTCCAGTCGGTCAGGCCGGTCAGCGGCACCCAGCCGCGCTCGATGCCCGCGGCGACCAGGGTCACCAGCCCGGCCAGCATCAGCGCCGAGCGCGGGAAGTCGTGGGTCAGGGCGCCGATGACGCCCTCCAGCGCGTCGCCGCGGCCCAGCAGGGCGACCACCGCCGCCGGCACGACGGTGACGATCGCCGCCAGGGCCAGCGCCAGCTTCAGGGCGAAGACGTAGAACGGATACAGCGTCGGGCCGATCAGGCTTTGCTGCGGGCCATAGCGGCCGGCCACGGCCAGCGGATGGCCGAACGCCTTGAGCACCGCCTCGCGCTCCTTGTCGGTCAGGGGCCGGCCCAGGTCCTCCTCCTGTTCCTCGATGCGGTTCAGCAGGATGTCGCGCAGCTCGGCGACGATGTCCTCGCGCTGGGCTTTCGGCAGAAGGGCGCCCACGGCGCCGAGATAACGGTCGAGCAGGTCCATGACCTCGTCCCCTCAGATCAGGTTTTGCAGGGTGTCGTTGATGGCGCGCCACTCGGCGGCCAGGCGGGAAAGCACGGCCTCGCCCTCGGGCGACAGGCGGTAGAAGCGCTTCTTGCGCTTCTCTTCCTCGCGCCATTCGGAGGTCAGCAGGCCCTGCCCTTCCAGACGCCGCAGCATCGGGTAGAGCGCGCCTTCGTCGATCTCCAGCCCCACTTCCGAAAGGGCCTGGCGCAGGCTGTAGCCGTAGCGCTCGACCTTCAGCTGGGCCAGCACGGCCAGGATCAGCGTCCCGCGACGCAGCTCCTGGCGAAGGGATTCGAAGATGTCGGTATCGGTCGGCATGAGCCTTCCTGTCTTGGTGTGCGCCGCATGGTGTGCAGCACATAGTGTGCAATACACACTGTGTGTCACACAGTAATATCGTGTGCAACCGCCGTTCGCTGAATCTTTCGTAATGTGGCGGCCGTCGCGTAGACTGCCGCCATGCCTGCCCCCGACCTCCAGCGCTTCGTCGACGCCCAGGCGGCGACCTACGCGGCCGCCCTCGCCGAGCTGCGCGCCGGCCGCAAGCGCAGCCACTGGATGTGGTTCGTCTTCCCGCAGATCGCCGGCCTGGGCCGCAGCTCCACCGCCCAGTTCTATGCGATCGCCGATCTGGCCGAGGCCCGCGCCTATCTCGCCCACCCGTTGCTGGGCCCGCGCCTGATCGCCTGCATCGACGCCATCCTCGCCCTGGCCGGCGACGACGCCCACGCCGTGTTCGGTTCGCCCGACGACCTGAAGCTGCGCTCCAGCCTGACCCTGTTCGCCGCCGCCGCGCCGCAGGAGCCCCGCTTCCGCGCCGCCCTCGCCAAGTATTTCGCCGGCCAGGACGACCCGGCGACACTTGAGCGGTTGTAGGCCTCGCCTCCGACACCCGGCGTTGCGAAACCGGCGACGCCGTGATCTTAAGGCCCCGCTTGAGTGGGGACCTTGCATGAAACGCGTTTTGATCCGGGCGGCGATGTTGGCCGCAGGACTCGCCACGAGCCTGGCGGCCAGCACGGCCCGGGCCGACGAAGCCGCGCTGCGGGCGCGCAGCCAGCCCCTGCTGGCCGCCCTGGACGGCGCCCGGCTCGGCGCCTGCGACGGCGATCTGGCCGCGAACCTGGCGAGCGTGACCGGCGATCCCGACTTCGACCGCCTCGCGGCCGACCAGCGCGAGACCCTGCTGTTCGCCCAGTTCGGCTGCCTCCAGCGCGCCGACGACCGTCCCGCCATCGCGGCGACGGCCCGGCGCCTGCTCGGCGTGGCCACGCGTCCGGAGGTTCGCAGCCAGGCGGCGCTGGCCCTGATGATCGACGCCAGCCGCCGCAACGCGCCCGCCGACATGGCGGCCAACGCCCAGATCGTGCTCGAGACCACGCCGGAGAGGCTCGCCCAGGCGCCGCCGAAGCTGTTCGACTGGGGCCTGTCGGGCCTGACCGCTGACCGGGCCGCCAGCGCCGCCTTCGTCTCCGTCCTGCGCCGCGCGCCCTGGACCACCGAAGACGCCCACCAGGCCGTCGACAACGGCTGGGCCCTGCAGGAGGCGACCTTCGCCGCCGAGGCCGGCGACATGACCCGCGCCGCCGCTGTCCTGTCCCGCGCCACCCAGCTGCCGACCCTGATGGCCGTCTACCAGGACCGGCGCTTCGAGCCGCTGTGGCCGGAGATGGCGGCGGCCGGCCGTTTCGACTGGCGCGCCCTCGAAACCACCCGCCTGGCCGGGATCGACGAGCGCATCCGCCGCGAGCCGCGCCGCCTCGAACTGGTCGTCGAGCGCATCAAGGCCCTGAACAATCTCCAGCGCTACGACGAGGCCCGCGCCGTCGGAGCCGACTACGTGGCCCGCATGAAGCGCAAGGACGCCTTCGACGACCTGGAGGACCAGAAGGCCTGGGTGCTCTACGCCTACGCCAACGTCCTGAGCGCTCTCGGCGAGACCGCTCCGGCCGACGGGGCGCTGGCCGCCGGAGCCGACGGACAGGACAAGATCAGCCAGAACGTCAACCGCGCCGCCCTGCAGCTGACCCTGGGACATCCGGCCCAGGCCCTGGAGGCGATCGAGAAGGTCCCGCCCGGCTACGGCACGGCCTACGGCCGCATGGTCGTCGCCAGCAGCAAGCTGTGCGCCCTGGCCCAGCTCGATCGGCGACCGGAGGCCGAGGCCGAACTGGCCGGGCTCCGGTCGAACTGGCGGGACAACCCGAGCGCTGCGCTCCAGGGCCTGGCCTGCCTCGAACAGGACGACGAGGCGGCCGCCGTTCTGGTCCGCTGGCTGCAGGACCCGACCCTGCGCGGCGGCGCGCTCGCCTGGTTCCGCCATGGCGCCCCCTCGCCCGCCGCCAAGGCGGCCGAGGCGATGCGCCCGGCCTTCCTGCGCCGCCAGAGCGCCCTGAAGACCCGTCCCGAGGTCCAGGCGGCCCTGGCCAAGGTCGGCCGGTCACTCGCCGTCGACCTGGGCGGCGACTACGGCGCCTGACGACCGCCTCAGAACTCGCGGGTGAAGCCCAGCTCCATCCGCCGGCGCTCGAAGCTGTTCAGCGCCAAACTGGAGCGGTTGCGGGCCACCGACACGGCCAGGAACGGGAAGGCGCCGCGCACGGTCCAGTCGCGCTTCGAAAGCCTGGCGCTGACCCCGTACTCGCTGTCGACCCGACGCTCGCCGAAGGCGGCCGCGACCCCGTCATATCGGCGGTTCAGGCCGTAGGCCTCGACATAGGCCAGCACCGACCACGGCAGCGGGTTCAGCCGGCCGATCGCCAGCTGCTGCTGGTGGAAGCCCTCGGTCGGCGCGCTGGCCTGGCGCACCACCGCCGAACCGCTCAGCCGCCACAGGCTGCTGGGCCCGGTAAAGCGGGTGCGCGCGGCCTCCAGCCCATAGGCCATGCCGTCGCGGCCGTTGTTGATCCGGGCGTCGATATGGTCAATCCGCAGCGCCCCCAGCCAGCGCACCGGCGCGGCCGGGGCGGTCTCGGCCTCGATCCGCAGGCCCTGGCCGACCTCCAGCAGTTCGCCGCCGAACCAGCGGCCGCTGACCGAGGCCTGGGCCGTGACCTGCGCGCGGCGCGACAGCGTCCATTCCGGTCCGGCCCGCGCCTGCAGGAAGGTGTCGTCGAAATCGCCGCCCAGCGCCCGGGTGGTGGCGCCCGACAGGCTAGCCCGCACCGCCGTGCCCGGCTCGAAGGCGAAGCGCCGCTCCACCCCGCCCTGCGCCGAGACCGTCACCCCGCCGCGTCGCCGCGCCTCCTCGTCCAGCTCGAACGGCAGGCCGAAGATCTCGATGCGCGAGGCGTCGGTGGCGCCGTTGACGTTGCTGTCCGGCGCGATCGAGCCGCCGGCCCAGAAGCGCCAGCGACGGCGGTCCTGCAAGGTCGTCAGCCGCTGCTCGGCCACGCGCCGGCGCACCGGGTCCAGCCGGCCGGCCAGGGCCAGGCGATAGGCCAGGGTCGCGGCGGCGTCGCGGCCGGCCGCGAAATGCAGCTCGCCGACCTGGAAGCGGGCCAGAGCGTCGTCCGACACCCGCGTCAGCCGGCTCTCCAGCAGGGCCAGCCCCTCGGCCTCGCGACCGGTCAGGGCCAGCAGCTGGGCGCGCAGCCGCACCACGTCGGCGCGGTCGGCCAGGTCGGGCCGGGTGTCGATCAGCGCCAGGGCCTGGGCGTGCTCGCCCGAGCGGATCATCAGCTTCAAGGCCGTGGCGAAGGCCTGGTCGCCGCTCAGCGCCACCGGACCGGAGTCGGCCGCGCCCGCCGAGGCTTGCGACGGGGCCTGCGCCCAGGCGCCGCCCGTCACGATCGTCGCCGCCAGCACCCCGGCCAGGACGGCGAAAGCCGTCCGGCCGCCGCGCCTCAAGGCTTGCGGCCCAGCACCGCCGCGCCCTGCATCCAGGCGTTTCCGCTGGAGGACTGCAGGCTGTAGGCCAGACCCGCCTCGGCCGCGCCGGGACCGTAGAACCCGCCCTGCACCGTGCCGGTCATCGGCTGGGCGCCGCCGCCGAAGCCCGACTGCGTGGCTGAGCCCGAGAAGGTCGAGGTTCCCGAGGCGATCGAGGCGCTGAAGGTGAAGTCGGGATTGTTGGCCAGGGTGTTGAGATTGCCGCTCTGGTCGCGGGTGCGGAAGTTGAAGGTCGAGCCGCTCACCGCGCCGGTGGCGAAGTTGGCGGTCATCTCGATGTCGCTGGCCGTGGTGTAGAGCCCCGAGCCCTGACCCAGGAACAGCGTGCCGCGCGTCTCGCCCTCGAACTTGCCCGTGCCCGTGGTCGGCATCGACGAGGCCGCCGTCTGCGCGCCGACGTTGAGGAAGGCCAGCTGCGCGCTGGTCCCCAGGTCGCGCTCGAACGACACCAGTTGCACGTAGTCCAGGCTGCTGGCGAAGACGTTGTTGATGTCCATCAGATAGAGGGCCTCGCCCCGCCCGCCGACCGTCTGCACGGCGCGACGATACGAACTCAGGCCGTCATTGACGGTCGAGAGGCCCTGGTAGGTGCTCTCGTAGCCGCTCGGTCCATAGCGCACGGTGTAGCGGTCGTCGGTGGTGGTCGTCGGGTCGCCCGGCGTGAAGGTCACCGAGATCGCGCTGCCCGCCGCGTCGATCCGGCGGTCGGTGGCGGTGGAGCTCGACGCCGTCGTCGAGGTCGAGGCCCCCGACAGGGTCAGGGCGCTGGTCGCGCAGGCGATCTGGCCCGGCGCGGTAGCGCAGCTGGCCTCGGCCGGCAGGCTGGTCGCCATCGCCGCCGTCAGGCCGGCGCCGCCGACGCCGATGATCCGGGTCGTGGCGCTGGAGGAGTCGAGGTTGCTGCCCAGGTTGTAGGCGAAGGCGATCTCCTCGGCCTGGCCGCCGGCCGCGCCGTAGAACGCCCCCTCGACCATGCCGCGCAGGGTGGAGTCCGTGCCCGGGGCGCCGCGCGCCACGCCGCTGAAGGTCGACGCCGCCGTCCCGCCGCTCCAGCCGGCCAGGGTGGCGGTAAACACGAAATCCAGCGGCTGGGCCGGGGCGGCGACCACGCCGTTGCTCCCCAGCACCTGGAAGTTGCTGGTCCGCCCCGACAGGTAGCCGGTCTCCAGGTTCAGGTTGACGGCCAGGTCGCTGCGGGTGTCGAGATCCGTCCCGCCGCTGATCACCAGGCCGCGCGTCTGGCCGGCGTAGCTGGCCGTGCCGCGATAGGTCCCGCGGCTCAGGCTCGCGGTCTGGCCGAACGCCCCGTACAGCACGATCGGAGCCGAGATCTTCGCCCCGCCCACGCCGTCCGTGCCCTCCCACAGGCCGTCGAAGCGCGTCAGCAGCACATAGTCCAGCGACGGGGTCGAGCCCTGGTTCAGGTTGTAGATCCGCAGCCGCTGGCCGTTGCCCAGGTCGCGCTGGGTGTAGCCGCCCAGGGCGTCCGAGCCGCCGACGAAGGTCGGGCCGAAGCTCTTCAGGGTGGCCGAGGAGGTCGCGGCGTTCAGGGTGATGGTCTCGTCGCCGCCGACCGTCGGGTCGCCCGACGAGAAGCTCGCGCCATTGCCCGACACCGCCGTCGCGCTCAGCTGGTAGGTCGGCGCCGCCCCGGCCACCGGCGAGGTGTCGCGCCGCACGAAGCCGCCCAGCAGCGCCACGGCCGTCCGCGCCCCGCACGACAGGGCCGTCGGCCGCGCCGCGCAGTCGGAGACCGGCATGCCGTTGACCGGCACGGGGGCCGGCGGGGTCGGGGTCACCGTCGGCGGCGGAGGAGTCGGGGTGGTCACGCCGGTCGACGGTCCGCCGCCACCGCCACCGCCGCCGCAGGCCGCCACCAGGCTCGCCATCCCCAGGACGGCGAGCGACACCATGCCCCTATGACCCATGACGCAAATCCCCACACTGAAGCTGCGGCGATTTACGTCCATAAGTTTTGTTACCGCAAGTTGCTTTTTGCGACAGTAGCGTCACAAAACCCCGTCCCGCGCGAGCACGCCCTCCCGCCACCTGCCGCCAGTCTGCTGACAGCGTCTGTCAGCAGGCCCCCTGGCCTTGAGGCCTCCGCGCCCCTAGATTTGGGCCATGCCCAGCAGCCAGCCCCCCGGCGTCTCCGACGCCTCGACGCCCTTCGTGCTCGACGCGCCTCTGCACGAGGGCCCGCACGGCGACATGCCGATGCTGTGGACGCCCCACCGCCCGGCCCGGCCCGAGAAGTCGGAAGGCGGCAAGACCTTCAAGCTGGTGTCGTCCTACGAGCCGGCCGGCGACCAGCCGACCGCCATCAAGGAGCTGGTCGAGGGCATCGAGAACAACGACCAGGACCAGGTGCTGCTCGGCGTCACCGGCTCGGGCAAGACCTTCACCATGGCCAAGGTCATCGAGGCCACCCAGCGCCCGGCGCTGATCCTGGCCCCCAACAAGACCCTCGCCGCCCAGCTCTACAGCGAGATGAAGTCGTTCTTCCCGGAGAATGCGGTCGAGTATTTCGTCAGCTACTACGACTACTACCAGCCCGAAGCCTACGTCCCGCGCACCGACACCTATATCGAGAAGGACAGCTCCATCAACGAGCAGATCGACCGCATGCGCCACTCGGCCACGCGGGCGATCCTCGAGCGCGACGACGTCATCGTCGTGGCCTCGGTGTCGTGCATCTACGGCATCGGCTCGGTCGAGACCTACACCGCCATGACCTTCACCCTGACGGTGGGCGACCGGGTCGACGAGAAGCAGCTGATGGCCGACCTCGTGGCCCAGCAGTACAAGCGCAACGACGCCGCCTTCGAGCGCGGGACCTTCCGCCGCCGCGGCGACACACTGGAGATCTTCCCCGCCCACTACGAGGACCGCGCCTGGCGCGTCACCATGTTCGGCGACGAGGTCGAGGCCATCGCCGAGTTCGACCCGCTGACCGGCAAGAAGACGTCCGACCTGGAGACCATCAAGGTCTACGCCAACAGCCACCACGTCACCCCGCGCCCGACCCTTCGCCAGGCCATGATCGAGATCAAGAAGGAGCTCAAGGAGCGCCTCGACTGGCTGACCGCCAACGGCAAGCTGCTGGAGGCCCAGCGCCTGGAGCAGCGCACCACCTTCGACCTGGAGATGATCGAGACCACCGGCTCCTGCGCCGGCATCGAGAACTACAGCCGCTACCTGTCGGGCCGCCGGCCCGGCGAGCCGCCGCCGACCTTCTTCGAATACATCCCCGACAACGCCCTCCTCTTCACCGACGAGAGCCACCAGACGGTTCCGCAGATCGGCGCCATGTACAAGGGCGACCGCAACCGCAAATGGACCCTGGCCGAGTTCGGCTTCCGCCTGCCGTCCGCCCTGGATAACCGCCCCCTCAAGTTCGAGGAGTGGGACGCCATGCGCCCGCAGTCGGTGCACGTCTCGGCCACCCCGGCCGACTGGGAGCTGGAGCGGGCCGGCGGCGTCTTCGCCGAGCAGGTCATCCGCCCCACCGGCCTGATCGACCCGCCGGTCGAGATCCGCCCGGTGGCCAAGGACGGCGCCTCCCAGGTCGACGACGTCGTCGACGAGATCCGCCAGACCATCGCCAAGGGCTACCGCACCCTGGTCACCGTCCTGACCAAGAAGATGGCCGAGGACCTCTCGGAGTATCTGAACGAGCAGGGCATCAAGGTCCGCTACATGCACTCCGACATCGACACCCTGGAGCGCATCGAGATCATCCGCGAGCTGCGGATGGGCAATATCGACGTGCTGGTCGGCATCAACCTGCTGCGCGAGGGCCTGGACATTCCCGAGTGCGGCTTCGTCGCCATCCTCGACGCCGACAAGGAAGGCTTCCTGCGCTCGGAGACCTCGCTGATCCAGACCATCGGCCGCGCCGCCCGCAACGTCGACGGCAAGGTCATCCTCTATGCCGACCGGATCACCGGCAGCATGGAGCGGGCCATGGCCGAGACCGCCCGCCGCCGCGAGAAGCAGAACGCCTACAATATCGAGCACGGCATCACGCCCGAGAGCGTCAAGCGCGACATCAAGGACATCCTCAACAGCCCCTACGAGCGCGGCGACCGGGTCCTGGTGCCGATGGGCGTCAGCGACGGGGCCGGCGGCGAGAAGCCGTTCAGCGGCGACAACTTCAAGTCCGCCCTGCGCGACCTCGAAGCCAAGATGCGCGAAGCCGCCGCCAACCTCGAATTCGAAACCGCCGCCCGCCTGCGCGACGAGATCAAGCGCATGAAGCTCCTCGACCTGGAATTCGCCAACGAGGTCCTGACCGGGGCCGGGGAGACGGTGGACAAGTCAGCGCCCAAGCGGGTGCGGGCGGAACACCGGGCGGAGCAGGCGGAGGCGTTTCGGAAGGCGCGGCGGTAGGGGGCGATGGAGCTATTTCAAGGCTCGACTTTGCCAAGCAGCTAAGCTCCACTAATGCGGGAGCCGACCACTGCGCCGAATGGACCTCTTCAATGGCAACAGCACTTTCCAAAAGTAGAATTGATCGAGCAGGAAAGATGCTGTCTGAGGGCGGCGACCTTACCGAGGAATTGATCGAGTTTGAGTACAATTTCGATCAGTATAGAGCATCACACCTAGACCCACTATCAAAGACTACGCACGAAATACAAATGTGGTTACAGGACTATGGCACTAAATATTATCTTGCCCAGAGATTAAAGCGAAAGCCTCAAATTTTACGGAAATTGAAAAGATTAAGCGTTAGATTAACGCAACTACAAGATATTGGCGGAAGTCGCATTATCGTTGATAAAAATAACGACGTTGACAAGCTTATAGATTTTATATCTGAACAAATAAATTCAGGAGCCGCATTCACCCTTAAAAGGGTAACAGATTACAGAGAGAAAGGACGAGATGAGACTGGATATCGAGGAGCTCATCTCATTCTAGAAAGAGATAAAAAGACCCTGGAGCTTCAAATAAGAAGCAGAGTTCAGCACTACTGGGCAGAGTCCATAGAAAGAAGCTCTATAATTTATGGCCATCACCTAAAAGAGCAAGATGGGCACCCTAAAGTTATAGGATATTTTAAGTCTCTATCAGATATTTTCTACGAAATTGAGAGCGGAAGAGACCCTGACGCAAGGAATAAAGTGTCACTCGATCGACAAAGAGAGGAGGCACAAAATATAATTTACGCATCCGATAAACATCGGATATTTGATAGTTACGTAAATGAGGACGTTATCAGAACACTAAAATCCGTGGAAGGCGGATCAGGAGATATTGACAACTGGATCATCGTATTCGACTGGAAAACAGGCGAATTTGTCACCTGGGCGTCCGTGAGCAGAAATGCAGAAGAGGCCACTCAAAAGTATGTAAGCTACGAACAACAATTCCCGGCTGACGAAAATTTTGAAGTTGTCCTTATCGGATCATCCGACATATCGACGATTAGGCAGACGCATAGCCACTATTTTGGGATAGAAAAATTCGACAACATATTAGAGAATTTGGATCAATCAATATCTGGACTCAAAACGAGAATGGATATTGACGTTGGCTCAAGGCAGATACTTTCCGTACTACAAGTTAGAAATTATTGGGGGCGAAACACCGTCTCCATAGATACATTGAAAAACCATTTCGCGAAGAAGGTGGTTACGTTCGATGCATCATTGAAAACACTTCGCGATTTAGGATTAATCAACATGAAAGACTACCAATCCCCCATATCACTAAACATCAAGCGAAAATCGGATATCGAAGCCTATCTTTGACGATCAAACGTCGCCCGCTCCACACCAATATTATCAAGTGGAGCCCCCTGTCGGCCACGATACCCAAGCCCAGCCCAGTGAACGCCGTACAGAATTATTAGCATTTTCGCCCGCCACTTTCTCTCGTGCAGACCCTCACCCTCATCCCTTCGCATGGAGATTGCGCAAGAATGCGGCCCGAAGCGCCGTACAACTACGTTCATATCGCTTCTGGCCACCAGCAGAGACGAGCTAGCCCCTCTCAACGTAATGATCTGGCACGCTCTCCCAAGTCGAACACTTGCGCCCTACGGCCCGCTTGAACGCGCGGAAGAGTTGGTGAGCGTCAACGTCTGCACCGGGAACACACTCCCTCACGGCATCCTCAAGTGCGCGTCGCATTTCAGAACTCAGATGATCCACAACTTATTCGATTTTCACTCGCGCCACGATCATCTCCAAAATACTTGCTGATATTTAATAGGCTCAAAGCAAATCAACTCTATCTCCGATCCGGCCTATCCTCTCCGGGCTGGCTGGGAGGCCAAAGCTCCCTTCGGACATCTTCAATCAATCGCGAGAATCCAGACGCAACATTCGCTGCCAGTACACTCTGGTCAGGCACGTCGCTCAATCGATAGAGGCGATTACCTGGCACTGAGAGGACAGCTAGGTCCGGGACATCTCCCGGCTCGTCCGCATACAACTCCGCCATGAGAGTGAGGGCGGCATAGGTCATCCTGGCTTCCAAGGCTGGAAGCTTAGTGTTCCAAATGTGCACGGCGACAAGAACGCCATCAATGTCGATGCCGAAATCAGGCTCATATCGAACCTTATACCTGCCCTCAGGATCGCTGTAGACGCGCGCAGCGATCGGGCTGACCCGACCTGGGTGGTCGCTTCGCCAGTCCTCTAGATACTCAAGTGCGGCAATTGCAGACCGCCCCTCCGCAGGGTTCGTAATCTCACTCGCCTCACGCAGAAGAGAGCCAATCGGCTCACCTCCAGCCAAATACCGGCGAGCAAAGCGGCGAAAAGCGCGATGAAAATCATAGGCGCTGTCGCTTGGCAGCAAGCGATTGCGCATTTCGGTCCTTTGCCGACGCGGGCTCAAGGACAGCATTTTCAGGAACGCGGAAAAACCAAAAGTCGGCATGACGCACCTCTGATCTCGTTTCAGAGGCTATCGCGATTCTCTCTTTTTGCGATTCATCCACAGGTTGACTCGATTCTTACGGGAGTAAAAGTCGGAAAGGTGGCGCCCCCAATCCCCGTCCGCCGCCCCATAAACCCCAACCCAATCAACGCCCTAGAAAATTATCAGCGTTTTCCATCCGCCCCTTCCAAACCGGCCGCATAATACCTCTCGTCCCGTCGCAGGGAGAGGGCGCAAGGATCCGGCCCGAAGCGTGCGACGGTGATGCGATCGAGCGGGGCCTCCTGGAGCGGCGTGAGCCGGGCCGGCGGGGCTTGAACGGAGGGCGGGGGACGTAAACCCGCCTATCGGGGGCTTGCCTGTCATGGGCTCCCGCCCGCCCGAGGGTTCGCGCCATACGCGCCTCCTGGCCGCAAGAACGGGGGAGCCTGCGCGGTGGAAGGGACACAGGGCGGAAAAGGCCCGCGCGTCCCGGCCTGAGGTCAAACGATCGCGCGGGGCGTCAAGGCTTCGTCGAAACGGTAACCAACACACACGCTCCGGACGCGGTCCGGACGCCCCGCGCCCTCTCCATCCCCTCAGCGGTTTTCCGCGTGAGATCGCCCACCCATTCCCTCTCCCCTTGCGGGAGAGGGTGGCCTCGCGGAGCGAGGTCGGGTGAGGGGTCTCACGGACCTCACAACCGCGTGCGGCGGTCAGGCCGGGCAAAGCGTCCGAAGTCTGAGAAACCCCTCATCCGTCGGCTCCGCCGACACCTTCTCCCGCAAGGGGAGAAGGAAGGAGATCATCATGAAGCACAAGCGCCGCAATCCCCTCCCCGTCCGCCAGCACCGCAAGCGCGGCATCGCGCCCGCGCCCGGTCTCTCTCCCGCTATCGTCGAGGCCAAGCGCCGGCTCGATGAACGCCTCCAGGCCACCCTCTCGGCGTTGCGGATCGAGCACGCGCGGTCCCAGACGGACACGCCCGGCGAGGCGCTGCGGTCGCTGGCCGAGCTGTGGAAGACGACCTACGCCGACGGCTAACTTCAACAAGACGACGCGCCCCCGATCGTGTGACCCTCCGGCCGCGCAACCGCTTCCCCCGGACCGACACGGAGACCCCATGATCGACCTCGTCATCGACGCCCGCCGCCGCGACATCGGCGGTTTCGAGGTCGGGCGGGTGCTGCCGTTCGCCAAGCATCGGATGGTCGGGCCGTTCGTGTTCCTCGACCACATGGGGCCGGCGAGCTTCCAGCCGGGCTTTCCCAAGAGCGTCGACGTGCGGCCCCACCCCCATATCGGCCTGTCGACCCTGACCTACCTGTTCGACGGCGCCATCACCCACAAGGACAGCGTCGGCTCCGACATCGAGATCCTGCCCGGCGAGGTCAACTGGATGACCGCCGGTTCGGGCATCACCCATTCCGAGCGCTTCGAGACCCTGCGCCACGACGGCGGGCTGATGGACGGCATGCAGGCCTGGATCGCCCTGCCGACCGAGCTGGAGGAGATCGCCCCGAGCTTCACCCACCACGCCGGCGGCGAGGATCTGCCCTTCTACGAGGGCGGCGGGATGAAGGCGCGGCTGATCGCCGGCGAGGCCTTCGGCGCCAAGTCGAAGGTGCCGGTCTATTCGCCGCTGTTCTACGTCCACTGGGAGCTGGCGGCCGGGGCCAAGGCGGTCCTGCCGGCCGAATATCCCGAGCGCGCGGCCTATGTCTCCAGCGGCCGGGTCGAGGTCGCCGGCCGCGTGCTGGAAACCGCCCAGATGGCCGTCTTCGCCCCCGGCGAGACCGTGGTCTTCGAGGCCCTGGAGCCCTCGGTGGTCATGCTGCTGGGCGGCGAGCCGATCGGCCCGCGCTTCATCGAATGGAACTTCGTCTCGACCAGCAAGGAGCGCATCGACCAGGCCAAGGCCGACTGGCGCGCGGGGCGGATGAAACTGCCGGATCTGGACAATGGGGAGTTCATTCCGCTGCCGGAGGACCCCGCGCCGCCCGCGCCGCCGATGTCCTGAATCCTTCTCCCCTTGCGGGAGAAGGTGTCAGCGAAGCTGACGGATGAGGGGTCGATAATCCTGTCCATTGCGACAGGCGGAACGACTGGATGCGGCGGCTGAAGGGTCTGAGAGACCCCTCATCCGTCGCCTGTCGGCGCCACCTTCTCCCGCAAGGGGAGAAGGACGTCTTAGGCGGCCGCCTCCTCGAACGCCGCGTAGACCAGCGTCCGCAACTCCCGCCGGATGGGATAGACGCTGGACGGCATCAGCTGGGTCATGAACACCACCGCCAGGTCCTCCAGCGGATCCACCCAGAAGGCGGTCGAGGCCATGCCGCCCCAATAGGCCTCGCCCTCGCTGCCGATCGTGCGGGTGCGGGCCAGGTCGATCGAGACGGCGAAGCCGAGGCCGAAGCCCAGGCCCTCGAACACGCTCTCGCTGAACAGCGAACGCGACAGCTCGGTAAGCTCCTTCCCGCCCGGCAGGTGATTGAGCATCATCGCCTTCAGGGTCTTGGGGCTGACGATGCGGGCGCCGTCCAGCTGGCCGCCGTTCAGGATCATCCGGCAGAAGCGCATGTAGTCCGAGGCGGTGGAAACGAGCCCCCCGCCGCCCGACTTGAACAGCGGGTCCTTGAGGAACGGGCTGGCGGCCGGATCGTCCTGCAGCACCACCCGGCCCTTCGGATCGAGGCTGTAGCAGGCGGCCAGCCGCCCATGGTCGGCCTCGGGCACGAAGAAGCCGGTGTCGGCCATCTTCAGCGGCGTGAGGATCCGCTCCTTGAGGAAGACGTCGAACGGCTGGCCGGAGATCACCTGCACCAGATAGCCGAGCACGTCGGTGCAGACCGAATAGTTCCAGGCCTCGCCGGGGCTGAACTCCAGGGGCAGCTTGGCCAGCTCGGCGATGAAGCCGTCCAGGTCGCGCGGGCCCGGCAGGTCGTCCAGATGCAGCTTGCGATAGGCCGCGTCGATATTGCCCCGCTGCTGGAAGCCGTAGGTGAAGCCGGCCGTGTGGCGCAGCAGGTCGATCATCCGCATCGGCTCGGTCGTCGGCTTGGTCTGGAACATGCCCAGGCTGCCGGCCGCGAACACGCCCAGGTCCTTGAACGCAGGGATGAACCGGTGCACCGGGTCCTCAAGGGCGACGCGGCCCTCCTCGACCAGCATCATGAAGGCGATCGAGGTGATCGGCTTGGTCATCGAATAGATGCGGTAGAGGCTGTCGGCCTTCAGCGGCGCATTGCGCTCGCGGTCGGCCAGGCCCAGCACGGTCTCGTGGGCCAGCTGCCCGCGCCGCCAGACCTGCAGCTGCACGCCCGGCAGCAGGCCCGGGCCGACGTACTTGTCCTGCAGGAAGGCGTCGATGCGTTTGAGGCGCCCCGACGAAAGGCCGACGGATTCAGGCGTACTCACTGGCGTTTTCCCCACATTGGCGCGACCTTGCGTCGCGGTCGCTTTCTTGTCGCGGATCGAATAGGCGGTAAGGGCAACGCAACCTTTGCCGTATCCGGCGTTGGTCGATTGAAGACGAGGGGAGCGCGATGAGCAAGGGCCCGGACGCAGAGACCGGTCCAAGCATCGCCAGGGCCGCGGCCGACTGGTTTTTCGAGAACGGCCTCGACATCTTCGCCGTGCTGCGCGACCGCGCCATCGTCCGCGTCAATCCCGCCTGGACCCGCATGCTCGGCTGGCCCGAGGAGGAGACCCTGGGCCGCCACGTTATGGACTTCCTGCACCTGCACGACACCGAGGTGCTGAAGACCACCGGCCAGACCCTGCGGGCCGAGGGCCAGGTCGAGTCCGAGCACCGCCTGGCCCGCAAGGGCGGCGGCTGGCTGTGGGTGCGGGCGCGGTCCAAGGTCCTGACCGACCAGACGATCCTCGTCGCCTACCAGGACATCACCGAGGAGCGCCTGCGCCGCCAGCGCCGCCAGCAGGCCGAGCGGGCCAACGAGTCGCTGCGCACCGCGGCCGGCGTCTATGTCTGGCGCTTCGAGACCCGCACGGGCCTCTACACCTTCGAGCAGGACATCACGACCCAGGCCCGGCCGATGGGCGGCGTGCGCCAGGTGTCGGGCATCGAGATGGTCGCCGCCATCCATCCCGACGACCGCCAGGCCATGACCGACGCCTTCCGGCGCACCCAGGAGACCGGCGAGCACGTCCAGGTCGTCTATCGCAACATCGACGCGGCCACCGGCCAGTGGATCTGGATCCGCACCGACTGGCGCGGCGTGCGCGCCGCCGCCGGCGAGCTGCACGACGTCATCGGCATCAGCCAGGACGTCACCGAGCTGCTGGGCGCCCGCGACGCGGCGCTGGAGGCCGCCGCGGTCAAGGCCCAGTTCCTGGCCAATATGAGCCACGAGATCCGCACCCCGATGAACGGCGTGCTGGGCGTCCTGCACCTGCTCAAGCACGAGCCGCTGTCCGACGACGGCCGCCGCCTGCTGGCCGAGGCCCTGGGCTGCGGGGCCATGCTGTCGGAGCTGCTCAACGACATCATCGACTTCTCCAAGATCGAGGCCGGCAAACTGGAGCTGAGCCCCGAGGCGCTCGACCCGTCGGCCCTGCTGCGCAGCGTCGCCGACCTGCTGGAGCCCCAGGCCGAGCAGAAGGGCCTGCACCTGCGGGTCGAGGCCCCCGCCGTCGGCCAGGCCTGGGTCGCCACCGACCCGGTCCGCCTGCGCCAGGCGCTGTTCAACCTGATCGGCAACGCCGTGAAATTCACCCTGGAGGGCGGCGTCACCGCCCGCCTCTCCATCGCGCACGGTCCGGACGGCCAGCGCCTGCGCTTCGAGATCGAGGACACCGGCGTCGGCATCGCCCCCGAGGCGGCCGAGCACCTGTTCGAGCGCTTCAGCCAGGCCGACGGCTCGACCACCCGCCGCTTCGGCGGCGCGGGCCTGGGCCTGTCGATCACCCGCCGCCTGGCCCGGATGATGGGCGGCGACATCGGCTTTTCCAGCCGTCCGGGCCAGGGCTCGACCTTCTGGCTGGAGATCCTGGCCGAGGCGGCCGAGGCCCAGGCGCCGGCCTCCGCCGAGCCGGACGCCCCGCTGCTGGCCGGGCTCGACGTGCTGCTGGTCGAGGACAACGCCGTCAATCGCCTGATCGCCACCCGCATGCTCGAAGCCCTCGGCGCCCGCGTCGCCACGGCCGAGGACGGCGAGGCCGGCATCGCCGCCGCCCGCCTCGGCTACGACCTGATCTTCATGGACATCCAGATGCCGGTGATGGACGGCGTCGAGGCCACCCGCGCCATCCGCAAGCTGCCCGGCCGGGCCGGCGCCGCGCCGATCCTGGCCATGACCGCCAACGCCATGGCCCACCAGCAGGCGGCCTATGTCGAGGCCGGGATGAACGGCGCGGTGGCCAAGCCGCTGTCGCCCGCCGCCCTGGTCCGCGCGGTCGCCGAGGCGCTTCCCGCTCGCACCTTGGAGACCTCGTGAACGAAAGCCTTTCTGCGGCCTCGTTCCAGGCCTAGATTGGACCCGAGAGTCCAGCGCCGGCATGCGGCGTTGCAGGGGGCGTGAAGATGGACGACGGCCACACCGTCACCGCCGCGACGGCGCGCTACGCGCAGAAGAAGGAAGCCATTCTGGCGGCCGCGACGGCGGTGCTGAACCGCCAGGGCGTCAAGGGCATGACCCTCGCCGACGTCGCCGCCAAGGTCGGGCTGATCACCACCAGCGTCACCTACTACTACCGCAAGAAGGACGACCTGGCCGCCGCCTGCTTCATCCGCGGGCTGGAACGGCTGGACGCCATGAT
The DNA here is from genome assembly GCF_016135805.1 of Caulobacter hibisci. Taxonomy (GTDB): domain Bacteria; phylum Pseudomonadota; class Alphaproteobacteria; order Caulobacterales; family Caulobacteraceae; genus Caulobacter; species Caulobacter hibisci. The sequence goes on along the minus strand of NZ_JADWOX010000028.1, from coordinate 6,254 downwards.
CGACGAGGCCGCGGCCCAGCCCGACACGGCCGGCCGCATCCGCAAGTTCCTGACCCTCTATCTCGACCTCTCGCGCCAGGTCCGCGCCGGCCAGGCCGCGCCCCTGGCCAGCTTCACCGAGATCCGGGCGCTGAAGGAGCCGATGCGCGCCTCGGTGCAGGCCGCCTTCGCCGACATCTTCCGCCGGGTGCGCGGCTTCTTCGACGGCGAGACCTTCGCCCATCTCGACAAGGCCGAGCGCAACGCCCGCGCCCACCTCCTGCTGGAACAGGTCTTCTGGACCGGCGCCTGGCTGCGCCGCTTCGACCTGGACGACTACGAGCGGGTGCGCGAGCGGATGTACGACATCCTCGTGGGCGGCATCGCCGCCGCCGGCCGCGACTGGACGCCCCCCGCCCTGCCCGACCCGACGCCGGTCGCCGACGAGGGCCAGGACTGGCGCGAGACCTTCCTCGTCGCCGCCACACGCCTGATCAACCAGCGCGGCTATCGCGGGGCCTCGGTCGAGGACATCTCGGCGGCGCTCAACGTCACCAAGGGCTCGTTCTACCACCACCACGAGGACAAGGACGCCCTGGTGGTCGAGTGCTTCCAGCGCACCTTCGCCGTCACCCGGCGCGCCCAGCTCTCGGCGCTCTCCCTCCCGGCCGATGGCTGGACGGCGGTGTCGGCGGCCACGGCGGCCCTGGTCGAATACCAGCTGTCGGACCACGGCCCGCTGCTGCGCGCCTCGTCCATGGGCGCCCTGCCGATCGAGATCCGCCACGAGATGAGCGACGGCTACGCCCGCGGCTCCAACCGCTTCGCCGGCATGATCGCCGACGGCATAGCCGACGGCTCGGTGCGGCCGGTCGATCCGCTGGTTGCCGCCCACATGATCAACTCGATGCTCAACGCCGCCGCCTCGCTGCAGGCCTGGGCCCCGGGGGTCACACGGGAAGACGCCGCCCGCCTCTTCGCCCGGCCGCTGCTGATGGGGCTGATGGCGCGCTAGGCGGCGGCGCGGTTTCGGCCGCCATCGCGCGAATTATCCTGTACGCACGGCCCGTAGCGCGCCAAGCCGGACCCAGTTCTCTCGGGGAAGCGTCCATGCCCAAGTTCACGATCCGCGCCCTCCTGCTGGCGAGCGCCGCCCTGCTCGCCGCGCCCAGCCTCGCCTGCGCCGCCGACAAGGCCGTCCAGGCCGGCAAGCTGTTCGACGGCGTGAAGCTGCGCGGCCCCAGCACCGTGGTCATCCGCGACGACAAGGTGATCGCCGTCGAGGATGGCTGGACCGCCCCGGCCGGCGCGGAGATCATCGACCTCAAGACCCAGACCGTCCTGCCCGGCCTGATCGACGCCCACGTCCACATCGGCGCGGCCCTGCCCAGCAAGACCAACGCCATCGAGTACGGCGTCACCCATTCCGACCTCGACCGCGCCTTCGACGCGGCGCTCTACGCCCGCCAGATGCTGCTGCAGGGCTTCACCGCCGCCCGCGACCTCGGCGGCGGTCCAGAGACGGCCGCCGTCCGCGACGCCATCGACGGCGGCAAGATCGCCGGCCCGCGGCTGTGGATCGCCCTGGAACCGCTGGGTCCCACCGCCGGCCATGGCGACATGCGCAGCGGCATCGACCCGGCCCTGGCCAACCCCGGCTGGGACAACGGCCTCGTCGACTCGCCGCTGGAGGCCCGGCTGAAGGTGCGCGAGCACAAGCGCCGCGGGGCCACGGTGATCAAGCTGATGCCGTCCGGCGGCATCGCCTCGATCGGCGACGACCCGCGTCACCAGACCATGGCCCAGGACGAGATCGAGGAAGCCGTCCGCACCGCCCACGGCCTGGGCCTCAAGGTCGCCGCCCACATCTATCCCGCCCCCGCCATCGAGACGGCGGTCAGGGCCGGCATCGACTCCGTCGAGCACGGCTCGTTCGCCACGCCCGAGGCGCTGAAGCTGATGAAGGAGCGCGGCGTCTACCTGGTGCCGACGCTCACGGTCTACGACGTCTTCTACGAGACGGCGTCCAAGCATCCCGAGCTGCTGCCGCCCGGCACGGCCGAGAAGGAACTGGCCAACGACCTGATCCCAAAGAAGAACTTCCCCCAGGCCGTGAAGGCCGGGGTCAAGATCGCCTACGGCACCGACCTGGGCGAAGGCGACCACACCCTGGAGTTCGACCTGCTGGTCCAGGGCGGCCTGACCCCCACCCAGGCCCTGACCGCCGCCACCGGCGCCGCCGGCGACCTGATCGGCGATCCCTCCGCGGGCCGACTGGCGCCGGGCAGCTGGGCCGACCTGGTGGCCGTCGCCGGCGATCCGACGGCCGACATCGGCCTGATGCGCAAGGTGGCCTTCGTGATGAAGGGCGGGGTCGTCTACAAGGTCGGCGGGGTGGAGGTGCTGGCGCGGTAGGAGCCCGCCTCCCTACACCCGATATTCCCGTCATTCCCGCCCTTGTGGCGGGAAACCCTGGCTCCGCTCGCAAGTGAAGCGCCAGCGGCGTGCCGGGCACGCCTCCCCATCCGCCCTTGCGGCTGACAGAGGGGTTCCCGCCACAAGGGCGGGAATGACGGGACTAAAAGTTAGTTGTCAGTTCCCCGCCACGTACGCATCCACCTGCGCCAGCCGCCGCGCCTTCTCGGCCTCGTCCAGGAACGAGCCGGTGAAGCTGTTCCTGGCCAGCACCACCAGGTCCTGGCGCGTCAGGTCCACGGCCTTGGCCGTCTGCAGATAGTTGTCGAGCAGGTAGCCGCCGAAATAGGCCGGGTCGTCGGAATTGACCGTAGCCTTCAGGCCCAGATCCAGCATCTTCCGCATCGGGTGCGCCGTGAGGTCCGGCACCACGCAGAGCTTGAGGTTCGACAGCGGGCAGACCGTCAGGGTCGTCCCGTCGGCGACCAGGCGCCGCGTCAGGGCCTCGTCCTCCAGGGCGCGGTTGCCGTGGTCGATGCGGTCGACGCCGACCAGGTCGATGGCCTCCCAGACATAGTCCGGCGGCCCCTCTTCACCCGCGTGGGCGACGATCTTCAGGCCCAGGTCGCGGGCGGCCTTGAACACCCGGACGAACTTGGCCGGCGGGTGGCCGACCTCCGAGGAGTCCAGGCCCACGCCGGCGATCTTGTCGAGATGCGGCTTGGCCAGCTCCAGGGTCTCGAAGGCGCTCTCCTCGGGAAGGTGGCGCAGGAAGCAGAGGATCAGCTTCGAGGTCACGCCCCAGCGGCTTTCGGCTTCCGCCATGCCGTCCAGCAGGCCGTCGATCACCGTCTCGAAGGCGATCCCGCGCTCGGTGTGGGTCTGCGGGTCGAAGAAGATCTCGGCGTGCACGCCGCCGTCCGCCGCCAGGCGCTCGAAATAGGCGACGGCCAGGTCCTTGAAATCGGCCCGCGTGATCAGCACGCCCGCGCCCTGGTAGTAGATGTCCAGGAAGTCCTGCAGGTTCGAGAAGGCGTAGGCGGCGCGGATCTCCTCCACCGACTTGTACGGCAGGTCGATCCCGTTGCGTTCGGCCAGGGCGAACATCAGTTCCGGTTCGAGGCTGCCCTCGATGTGCATGTGCAGTTCGGCCTTGGGCAGGCCGCGGGCGAAGGCTTCGAGCGTGGTGTCGGTCATCGCAATTCCATCGGCTCGCGGCGTGCCGGGGTCAAGCCCGCACGTCAAGCCCGCACAAGGCGGCGCGGGAGCCTTGAAGCCCCCGCGCCGAGGTGCGCTTCACCTCAAAGTTTCGACGCGTCGTATGCACCGCGTCGCGCCCGCGCCTGAAACGGTCTTGGAATGTCGCGCACGCCTGCAAGCGGCGGCGGACGGCCGATCCTGGTGCGAACTCCCTCCCCAGTCTGGTCGATTGTTCTAGAAGACCGTGGGCTTACGCGCCGACGTGGCGTCACGTCGGTCCGCACCGGCAGGCGCTCTCTCGACCGAAACTGAACCCTTCGAATGTCCAGTACGACGCCCGCGCCGTCAACCCGCGGCGCCCGAAAAAGCGGCGCCGTCCGCGCCCCTCTGGACTCTGACGCGCCGCCGTGCTCGCTTGAGTCAAACAAGCGTTCAAACGAACCAAAGGGTGGAACCGCATGGCCGCGATCAACGCCGTCACCGATCTGACCGTCGAAGGCGACATCGGCGTCGTCACGCTGAACTCCCCGCCGGTCAACGCCCTGTCGGCCCAGGTCCGCGAAGGCCTGAAGGCCGCCTTCGAGGCGGCGATCGCCGACCCGGCCGTGCAGGCCATCGTGCTGATCTGCGACGGCAAGACCTTCATCGCCGGCGCCGACATCAGCGAATTCGGCAAGGCCATGACCGGCCCGTCCCTTCAGGACGTGCAGAACACCATCGAAAATTCGCCCAAGCCGGTGATCGCCGCGATCCATGGCACGGCCCTGGGCGGCGGGCTGGAGGTGGCGCTGGTCGCCCACTACCGCGTCGCCGTGCCTTCGGCCAAGGCCGGCCTGCCGGAAGTCAACATCGGCCTGCTGCCCGGCGCCGGCGGCACCCAGCGCCTGCCGCGCATCGTCGGCGTCGAGAAGGCGCTGGAGATGGTCACCAGCGGCCAGCATGTGCCGGCGAAAGCGGCCCTGGCCATGGGCCTGTTCGACAGCCTGGTCGAGGAAGGCGCCCTGCGCGACGGGGCCATCGCCTTCGCCCGCGTGGTGCTGGCCGAAGACAAGCCCCTGGCCAAGGTCCGCGACCTCAACGCCAAGGTCGAGGCCGCCCGCGGCAAGCCCGAGATCTTCGCCGAGTTCCGCGCCGCCAACGCCAAGAAGTTCCGCGGCTTCCTCGCCCCCGAGAACAACATCAAGTGCATCGAGGCGGCGGTGAACCTGCCCTTCGACGAGGGGCTGAAGGAAGAGCGCCGGCTGTTCGTCGAGCTGATGAGCGGCAGCCAGTCGGCCGCCCAGCGCTACGTGTTCTTCGCCGAACGCCAGGCCGCCAAGATCCCCGACGTGCCGGACGACACCCCCACCCTCCCGATCAAGAAGGTCGGCGTCATCGGGGCCGGCACCATGGGCGGCGGCATCTCGATGAACTTCCTCAACGCCGGCATCCCGGTGACCATCGTCGAGATGAAGCAGGAGAACCTCGACCGCGGCGTCGGCGTGATCCGCAAGAACTACGAGAACACCGCCAAGAAGGGCCGCCTCACCCAGGACGACGTCGAAAAGCGCATGGGCCTGCTGACGCCGTCGATGCACCTGGAGGACCTGGCCGACTGCGACCTGATCATCGAGGCCGTGTTCGAGCTGATGGAGATCAAGAAGGACGTCTTCGGCAAGCTCGACACGATCGCCAAGCCCGGCGCGATCCTGGCCACCAACACCTCCTACCTGAACGTCGACGAGATCGCCGCCTGCACCCAGCGCCCCGAAAACGTCATCGGCCTGCACTTCTTCTCGCCGGCCAACGTCATGCGCCTGCTGGAGATCGTCCGCGGCGAAAAGACCGACAAGTCCGTGGTCGCCACCGCGATGAAGCTGTCCAAGACCATCGGCAAGGTCGGGGTGCTGGTCGGGGTCTGCTTCGGCTTCGTCGGCAACCGCATGCTGGCCCAGCGCCAGCGCGAGGCCCAGAAGCTGATCCTCGAAGGCGCCATGCCCTGGGACGTCGACCGCGTGCTCTACGATTTCGGCCTGCCGATGGGGCCCTTCGCGATGAGCGATCTCGCCGGCCTCGACATCGGCTGGGACCCGGCCAAGACCAGTTCCTCCACCGTCCGCGAGGTGCTGTGCGAGATGGACCGCCGCGGCCAGAAGAACGGCAGGGGCTTCTACGACTACGACGAGAAGCGCAACGCCAAGCCTTCGGCAGACGTCGAGAAGGTGATCCTCGACTTCGCCGAGCAGCGCCAGATCCAGCGCCGCGAAATCAGCGACGAGGAGATCCTCGAGCGCTGCCTCTATCCGATGGTCAACGAGGGCGCGAAAATCCTCGAGGAGGGCAAGGCCATCCGCGCCTCGGACATCGATATCGTCTGGATCAACGGCTACGGCTGGCCGGTCTATCGCGGCGGCCCGATGTTCTGGGGCGAACTCGTCGGGTTGGACAAGGTCCTGGCCAGGATGAAGGAGTTCCAGGCCCTGCACGGCGACGACTTCAAACCGTCGGCCCTGCTGGAGCGGTTGGTGGCGGAAGGCAAGGGCTTCAAGGACGCCTGACCGCCGCTGCGCGGCGGGGGGGGGGGGGGCCGGGGGCGGGGGGCGGCGCGCCCCCGGGCGGCGGGGGGCGGACCCGGCAGGGACGCGGGACAAACGAGCCACACCGGGGACAGGCGGGGCGGG
>NZ_JADWOX010000027.1 GCF_016135805.1 Caulobacter hibisci | reverse complement strand
GTGTGTCTTAGACAGGTGATGGGTCATGGTCTAGCTTTGCGTGCACCCTTGGATTGCGCCAGGCGATCGCCAGGACCTGGGAAGTTGATCGTCGGCGATGTCCGAACGCCCGATATCCTCAAGCAAGGCGGCTCCGACGAAGCGTGCCGATGCCGCAACGACAACGTTTCTCGGCTGCCCATTGACGACCTGCTCTACGTCCATGGCGACCAGACTACGCCCGCAGGGGAGGGGCTTTGCGCGCAAGCGCCAAGCTGAATGGCGAAGGTCCATGGAGGCGGTAGCGAAAGCCAGAATCCCAATGACGGGTCTCGCGCGGCATCGGAAGCGGTGGGAAATGACAACCGCGCCACCGCATTCAGGCAGGAGCACCTCTGTGCCGGGCCATGCCGAATCGATACCATTCCAAGCTTAGTCTTGGGGAGGTCCTGTTGGGCGTCAGGAATTGGGAGTGGTGGCGCGATGTCGTTGTCGTCGCCTTCGCGGTCAACATCGCGGCCACAGCAGCTTGGATTGCGGCCACGTCTGCTTGGCCGGTCGTTCGGCGTACGTTTTCGAGCAACGCCCAGTCGCTCGCGGGGCGGTGGCGCGACTTTCGCATCAACAGAATGGCTTGGCGTCTCAATCGTCTACAACTCATTCGCCGATCACCTGCGGTGGCGATCGCGGATATCCTTATGGCGACTTTGATTGTCATTTTGGGTGGCGGTTACGCCATGATGATCTTGCTTGCAGCGGTCTTTATCAGACTGACTCAACCTAGCGCCCACCCAGAACTCTTTTCTTTCGTGGGTGGCTTAGGTCTGGTGATCGCGGGACTTTATCGAGCGAGTGACGCCTACGCGGACTTGGTGCAGACGGATCGAAGGCTAGCTGCGCTCAGGAGGAAGGCCGCCGCACGTGGTTGGGATCTCGAAGACGCTAGCGCGGCGTTACTTTAACAGCCGAACTCGCCCTGTTCGCGTGAACACACCCGATGAGTGGTCGCGAACAGGTGTGCGTGCCCTTGCAAGCAAGAAGATCGGTTCAATCGCTTCGTCGGTCCGGCTGCTGGTCGTCGACCGGAGGGGGCGCCGTCCGCGATTGCCGACGGCGCTGATCGGTCACCCTGCGGTCGAAAGAGCCTGGTCGAGATCGGCCAGGATGTCGTCGATGTGCTCCAGCCCCACCGACAGTGGTCTGCCCCCTCTGAAGTGATCCATCCCGTAAGTTGGTCTGAGGACCATTTTGGATGGAACGAGAGATGGCAAGGAAGCGGCACAAGCCGGAAGAGATCGTCGCCAAGCTGCGGCAGGTAGATGTGCTGACAGCACAAGGTCAGTCGATCGCCGAGGCGGTCAGGACGATTGCGGTGACGGAGACGACGTACTTCCGCTGGCGCGCGGAGTATGGCGGCCTCAAGAGCGACCAGGTGAAGCGGCTGAAGGATCTGGAGCTGGAGAACGCCCGGCTGCGGCGGGCGGTGTCGGACCTGACGCTGGACAAGCTGATCCTCACCCAGGCCGCCCGGGGAAACTTCTAAGCCCCGCTCGTCGCCGGGCCTGCATCGACCAGGTGCGGGCCGAGCTTGGCGTGTCGGAGCGCCGCGCCTGCGCGGTGCTCCGACAACATCGATCCACCCAGCGCAAGCCGCCCCGCGGCCGCGACGACGAGGCGGCGTTGACCGCCGACATCATCGCCCTGGCCAAGGCCTACGGCCGCTACGGCTATCGGCGGATCACCGCTCTGCTGCGCCACGCTGGCTGGGCGGTCAACGCCAAGCGGGTGCAGCGGATCTGGCGACGGGAGGGGCTGAAGGTCCCACAGAAACAGCCAAAGCGTGGCCGTCTCTGGCTGAACGATGGCTCGTGCGTGCGCCTGCGCGCCGAGCGGCCCAACCACGTCTGGTCCTACGACTTCGTCGAGGACCGCACCCACGATGGACGGAAATTCCGCATGCTCTGCGTCATCGACGAGTTCACCCGCGAGGCCCTGGCGATCCGGGTCAAACGACGGCTCAACTCCACCGACGTTCTGGAGACCCTGGCCGACCTGATGATTCTGCGGGGGCCGCCAGCCTATGTGCGATCCGACAATGGCCCTGAGTTCATCGCCCAGGCCCTACGCGACTGGATCGCCGCCGTCGGCTCGCAGACCGCCTACATCGAGCCCGGCAGCCCCTGGGAAAATGGCTACTGCGAGAGCTTCAATTCGAAGCTGCGCGACGAACTGCTGAACGGCGAGCTGTTCTTCAGCCTCGCCGAGGCCCAGGTGCTGATCGAGGCCTGGCAGCGGCACTTCAACGCCGTCAGGCCGCACAGCTCGCTGGGCTACCGACCGCCGGCGCCAGAAACGATCATCCCCCGCGGCGGAACCGTCGTGCCATGGGCGAGCGCGCCAGCTGTGGAGGGCGCGCGCTCGCCCAACCAAACCGTGGCGTCAGCAAATGCCATCCACTAACATTGAACCCGGATCACCCCTCGGGGGCAGGCCACTCGTCCATGAGCCGGAAGAACTTCTGGCCTGAAGGCCGGCTACGCGTTCAGAGCGTCGAGCGATCGTTCAAGGACGCCCCCGGTCGGCCTGCAGCCTCGCTACGTCTGCCGGTCCCAATCGGCGACGGCGAGGACCAAGGCGAAAGCTACTGGCCAATGAACGCTTTATATCGACGCAGCGTGGGGCCGTTCACGAGGTCGAACTGAGCCCTGTAGGCTGGAAGATTGTTTTCCCAATCTTGGCAAAGCGTCTCAAGTCGTTGATCGGTCTTGCGATAGGCGCACCATTTGACGGCTTGCGGGCGAATGACGCCCACCATGCTGTCGAACACGCCGGCGCATGAACGCACATAATCCGCAAGGTAGTAGGTGCGCGAATGTCCGCCGCGTCGGACCGTCTTCGATGTGGCGCGTCTGTCCATGTATTCGTCGGCGGTGACGCAGTCCGAAGCTTTGGACTGCACCCCGATCCAGGTTCCAATCGTGAATTGGGGATCGCGCTGAGCTTTGGTGAGGACTGGCGGCTTGGAGGGATCGGCCAGACTCTCCGTAAAGGCGCGGGAGCGTTCGGCATCCAAATGAGTCCTGATCAGGATAGAGCCGAGCGGTAGAAGGAGGGCGACGGCGACGAAAATCTTGGCCTTGGACATCGAAACTCAGCAGCGATTCTGGGGTGAACCGAGTAGCTGTACCACTTGCGCGTTACCGCTCCGTCGCGCCAATTGCCTTCTGTGGCGTTTCTCGGCGGCGCAAGGTGCGGTTCCCGCCGCTCGCTTTCGCGACCGGCTCCACCTGAGACGGAGAGCGGCCGGCGGTCACGCTCGGTCCCGAGCCTTTCGGCTCTCCTACGGGCGCGCCGCCTTCGGGCAGGCTTTGGCCTGCCGCCGGCCGCTCGACGCGGACGTTCCGACACGCGCTTTGCGCGGTCTCCTTGCCGGCTTCATTTGTCATGAGCGCTCGCTGATGCGAGCGCGCACCGCTTAGTCCGTATGTCCTTCCTGCCGGCGCTGAGCCGTCCGGATCGTGGTGCTGCATTCTGACCGGGTGCAACAGCTCGGGAGGAAGGTATGGGCACGCTCTACATCGGCCTGGACGTCCACAAGGCCAGCATCGCCGTCAGTCTCGCGGAGGAGGGCCGCGACGGCGGCGTCCGGTTCCTGGGCGAGATACCGAACACGCCGACAGACGTCGCCAAGCTGGCCAAGCGGCTAGGCAAGGACAGCGAGCGCCTGGAGTTCTGCTACGAGGCCGGCTGCTGCGGCTACGGCATCTATCGCCAGCTGATCGAGCTCGGCCACGGTTGCACGGTGGTGGCGCCGACGTTGATCCCCAGGAAGCCCGGCGACCGCGTGAAGACCGACCGGCGCGACGCCCAGAAGCTGGCGGTGCTGCACCGGTCGGGGGATTTGACCCGGGTCTGGGTGCCCGATCCGGTCCACGAGGCGATGCGGGACCTGGTGCGCGCCAGGCTGGACGCGGTGATGGCGTTGATGCGGGCCCGCCAGCAACTCCTCGCCTTCCTCCTTCGCCACGGGAGGATCTACGAGAAGGGCAAGAACTGGACCCAGCGCCACCGGGTTTGGCTCGCCGGCCAGGTGTTCGACCAGCCCGTCCACCAGATCGTCTTCCAGGACTATGTCGAGGCGATCTTCACGGCCCAGGATCGGCGCGACCAGCTGGTGGCCCGGATCACGGCGCTCATTCCGAGCTGGTCGATGGGGCCCGTGGTCGAAGCCTTGCGCGGTTTGCGCGGGCTGGAGGCGATCTCGGCCGTCACCTTCGTCGCCGGCATCGGCGACCTCAGTCGGTTTGATAGTCCCAGCCAGCTCATGGCCTATCTGGGCTTGGTGCCTTCAGAGCGCTCCAGCGGCGATCATGTTCGCCGTGGCGGGATCACCAAGACCGGCAATGGCGAGGCGCGGCGGATGTTGGTCGAGGCCGCCTGGAGCTACCGCTATCCGCCGCGGGTCGCCCAGGAAAAGGTCGAGGTGCTCGTGAGGCTGCCCAAGTCGGTCCGCGACATCGCCTGGAAGGCCCAAATGCGTCTCTGCGACCGCTATCGAAAGCTCACCCGGTCCGGAAAGAAGCCGACGGTCGTCGTCACCGCCATCGCGCGCGAACTGGCGGGCTTCATCTGGGCGATCGGACAAGAGGTTCGGCCGGCCGCCCCCTGACCGGCTCCGTCCCGAGCCGTTCGGCCGAGGGCGGGATGGAGGTCAGGGTGATCCTCGAGAGCCCCATGGGCCGGCGTTAAGGCCGACGCCCGCGCTTAGTGAGAGGCAGCCCGCGACGACACACGTTCATGCGGTACCCAACCCGCGTATGGAAGTCTGATCGACCGTCGCCTTCGCCATCCCGCCTTCGACCCAACGGCAAGTCGTTCCTTGGTCTCCGCGCCTGCGGCGCGGAGTGTCTTTTGACGAGTCACGTCTTGCAAAAGGACATGGAAGGGCTCCGCCCTCGGCGCGCTTCGGATCGGCTTCCGCCCAGCTTCGGTCCCTTCGGGCCCTGCAGCCGGGTCCCCGCGAAGCCGCCCCTCCGCTTGCACACCCGGTCTCGCCGACGGGCGCCGGGGTCAGGCGCGCTTTTGCGCCTGACCCCGAACTCCCAAGGAGCAACTTCCATGACCGAGGATGACCATACCGCCGCGATCGCGGCCCTGAACGACGCCTGCCGCGCCGAGCCCGGCGCGAGCTGGGTGCTGACCGTAGGCGTGCACACCCTGCCGGAGGCCAAGCTGGCCCAGGCTCTGGAAGCCGTCACCGCCTTCTCGGATTTTTCCGAGGGCAACAACCCGCACGGTGAGCGCGACTTCGGCGCGTTCGAGGTCGGCGGGGCGCGGCTGTTCTGGAAGATCGATTACTACGACCTCGATCTCTGCATGGCCTCGCCCGATCCGGCCGACCCGGCCGTCACCAAGCGGGTGCTGACCCTGATGTTGGCCCACGAATACTAACCGCCAAGCCCGTCGCGCTTTCCGGCGCGGCGGGCGATGGCGGGAGGGGACATCCACGCTCGGCCCGCGCGGCCGATCCTTTGGGATCGGCCGCTTTCGTGGCTCTGGGGCATAGGCGACGACGCTGCAGGCCCGACCGGGACGGATGGGGCGCGACGTCGATGCGACTGTTGCGAGCGACACGGCAAGCGGTCTGACAGGTTTGCGAACGGGCCAAGGGCGCCCGCCAGCACCCGCCGCACCGCGCGCTGTTGGGCGCGGTGTGACGGAGCGGCAGGATCGTATTGGCGCGACTAGGCCGGGCCGCGCAGCAGCGCGAAGGCGCGGGCCGCTCGTGAGGAATGTCGAAGCTGATGGCGTAGCCGCATAGCCGTCTCCTCGATCAGACCCTCCAGCGCGTCGTCCATAACAACGCCATCCTCGGCCTTGGCGAGAATGCCGTCGAACTTGACGAGCTCGGCCTTACAAGCCTGATAGGCCACGCTGTCGGGGACCTTGCGCCGAATGTTGAGGCCAAGGCGACGGCGCCGCCCGCTCAACTGACGCAGCATAGACCCACGATCCTTGTCGTCGGGCGCGACGGCGAACACGTCGAAGAGATCGTCCTCGAAGTTCTCGAGGCGCAGGAGCTCGACATCGAGCGAGGCCACGCTGGACTTGAGACGTTCGACGACCCCAGCGCCCAGAACGCCGCCGATCAGGCCGAGCGCCGCGGAAAAAAGCGCCTCCCCCGGGGTGGCCATCCTCAGGAAGCTTTCGCGTCGCGGATGTAGCTTTCGATCGTGTCGATGAACGAGGGATCGCGATCGGACTTGATATGAATGCGGCCCAAGAGATCCTTGGTCGCAAAGCCGACGCGCACCAAACCGCCGAAAGCCTCTTCCAGGAACGACGGCGACAAGCCGCGCGCGCCGTCCAGGTCGACCTCCACGGGTTCGCCCTTTTTCAGGGCCGGCACCAGCCACTCTTCCCGAAACCGCTGGCCGCTCCAATCGCCATGCGAGGGATAGCGGCCGAACGGGAACGGATTGAAGTCAGCCGCCAATCGAATTGTCGTTGTCATCGCCGCCAACATTTCAACTTCTAGCCTCCGACGTCCGGGCTTCTAGCTGCCAGATAATGAGCGTTCCGGGAAACTGAAACCCTAACGGGCCGCAGTGTTCCTGCTCACCATCCTTCGCGGGGGTCCGATAGCCGTAGTACGCGTCCCCTGAAAATATACTGATGAACCCCGACGGAAAAAGGTCAATCAGGGCGATCATGTTGGTCAGGCCCTTGCCCCGCTCGCCCAGGCCGCTGACCGTGCGCCGCTGATGAATCGTTGCGCGCAGGATCTGGGAGTCGCTGGGCTTGGCGTTGATCGGTCGCCAGTCCTTCTCCTGGATCATCGACTTCAGATAGCCCTGAAGTCCGTCGCCGAGCTTCTGCGGGGCCGTCGCTGGGATACCTGCCCCATGATCAAGCGCGATGAAGGTCGCGCCCTTGTTGGTCAACAAGCCGGCGACCCACCAGCGCTCGGCGGGGTCGGGCGTGTGGCCCTCACCGCCATAGGCCCAGGACAGCACGTTGTCGGCCGCCTCGTTGAGGGCGGCGTGCACCCGGTCAGCCAGCGTGAGGTCGGCCACCAGGCCCTCGGCGAGCTTGGCGACCTTGAAGGTGCGAGCCCCAGGCGAGGGCTCGCCCTTCATGCCGGAGGTGACCTTCATCACCTGGGGGCTGATGCCCTGGAGAGCGTCCTCGTCGAACCGGTCGTCATCGGCCACCACGCCGAACGCGGCCAGGGCAAAGCGCGCCGAGCCGTTGCGCGGCATGCGAACATCGATCTGCAATCCATGGGTCAGGCGGCATCGCTGCATGGACGAGGCCAAGAGCACGCAGGCCACCACGTCGATGTGGTTGGTTTCGTAAAGATCCAAAAGCACCGGCAGGTCGGCGGCGCTGGCGAAGGTTTCGAACCGCTTGAGCTCGTCCAGGGTGCCGCGCAGGTCGCGATCATTGGCCGCCAGCCGCGCCGGGCCCTTGAAGAACCGATGGTCGGGGTATCGACGCCGCAGCGCCGCGTCCTCTTTCGCCCGCCCGCGATCACGCCGAACCTTACGCTTGCTGTCGCCCACGGCCCCTCGATCAAACAGTCACGCGGCGGTTGTCTAGCATCGCCGTTGGTTTCGTATCCACTGAAAATCGGGAGCGCCCCAGTCGGGTGTGGGGGATCTCGCGCATCCCCGCGAGCCGGGAAATCCGCGTCCGAACATATGGAGTGCGGCCACGACCGCTTCTGTCGCGGCGTTAACCGAGTTTTGCCAGCAAGCGGCGACTCGGGGTCAGAAGGGCGTCGCAAAACGCGAGGACGACCATGACGCCGGAAGCCTTTACCCGCTTGGCGCACCGCTTGAGCCCGACGGTGAAAGCCCATCCGATCCTGGAGACGGTCCAGTTCCACGTCGGCGGCAAGGCGTTCGCCACCTTGGGCTGGCCCGAAGCCGGCTGGGCCGTGGTCAAGCTCTCGGCGCGCGATCAGCAGCGCATCCTGGCCGCGCACGAAGCCGCCTCGCCCGAGCCTGGGCGCCAGCGTCGCTCGGGGGTGACGCTGCTTTGGCTGGAGGATTTGGAAGAGGCGGCGCTTGCCGACGTTTTGGCCGCGGCATGGAAGCAGGCCTATAGCGGCGAACGAACTCCGCGACGGGGCGGGCGACCGCGCAAGGGCGCGGCCCCGGCCGGCCTGGCGTCGTCGCAATCCTGACCGCGGACGGGCGCGTCCCAAGATCGCGCCGGGCCCTCAAGGGCTGAACGGGCAATCGGCCCGCCGGCGCCAACCGCGCCGGCGGGACCTGGCGCGTTAGCCGTTGACGGCGTCCTTCAGCTGCTTGGCAGCCGTGAAGGCGATCTTCTTGCTGGCGGCGATCTCGACGGCGGCGCCGGTGGCCGGGTTGCGACCGGTGCGGGCCGGTTTGTCCTGGACCTTGAACTTGCCAAAGCCCGGGATCGAGACTTCTTCACCCTTGGCGGCGGCTTCGGCGATGGCCTTGAAGACGCCGTCGACGAGGGCCTTGGCCTGGGTCTTGTTAATCTTGTCGTCGGCGGCGGCCAGGGCTTCGGCGATATCAGCGGTGTTCATTTGAGAAATCCGTGGCTTGGGGGAATCGAAACCGCGACCCTGCGTTGCTCTCGCGCGCTTGTCACCTCAGTCCTGGCCGCAGGGGTGGACGTCGATGGCCTTGAGCGTCTCCAATTGCGTGCGCTCCCAGCCGTCGGCGCCCTGCGCCAGGGCCTCGCACGCCTTGGCGATCCAAGCCAGATCGGCGATCGGGGCCTGCGCCAGCGCACGCATCGCCTCGGGCGTTATCTCCGGCGAGCGTCGGCGTTCGTCTTGTTCGGCGTCAGGCGGGGCGGCCTCGTCGGCCTCCTCAATCTGATCGGCGACGGCGCGGTGGTCGCTGCGGATCGGCGCTCGGCGATGGGCCTCGGTGAGCGGAAAGGTCGCCTGGACCTCGGCTTCCGGCATGCCGGCCTGGCGCGCCTTCCAGCGCGCAAGGCTCTCCATCATCGAAGGGTCCAGTTGCGGCGCGTTCCAGCGCGCCGCGCCCATCAGCCGCGTGAAAGGCTCGGGATGGCAGAGGATCGTGAATAGGCGATCGACGACCTCGATCATCAGCTCTTTCATCTCATCGTCGTCTAGCCGTGACACCTGGCGCCAGGGAATTTCGCCATAGGGCGTGACGACCTTGACGTCGCTGTAGTCGCCGACGGCGCTGCCCGGCGATACGCCCTGATGCAGCTCCTCGAGCCTGGAATTGCGCACCCCGGTCTCGGCCAGCATCAGCGCGAACGCCGCCGCCCACTCGGTCTCGGCGGTCTTGCGGGGCTTGGTCATGGCGGCGGGTCCCTTGGTCACGCGCCGATCATGGGGCCGGGGGCGGCGATCACAAAGGCCGGCGCGCCAACGCGAGGGACCATCCCTGCAGAGGCCCGGTCCGTGCGCACCCGATGGACTGGCGAGGGACCATCTCTGCGACGGCCTGCTCCGGGGCCAAGCCAAATCCCTTGAATGCCAGGCGGTCGGCGCCGCCGCGCCGGTCTTGCGTGGCCGCTTTGCGGCCTGTGCTTAGGACTGCCGTCCCCAGCGCGCTTCGGATCGCCTTCCGCCCAGCTTCGGCCGGTGGGCTGTCAAAGCCGGCCTTCGACACCAAGCCCTGCAGCCGGGTCCCCGCGAAGGCGCCCCTCCGCTTGCACCCCTGCGCTCGCCGCTTGGGCAGGGTTTCAGGCGCGCCTTGCGCCTGCAACCTAAGCCCCCAAGGAGGCACAAGATGACTTCCCCCTCAGAAAGCCCCGCCGCCGCTGGCGCCGATCCGGTCAGGACCGGCGGCGCGGCGTCTGGCCTTGCCGCCGTGCAGTTCGGCGAGGTCCGAGACATTCCCTTGAACCGCCTCAAGGCCTCGCCCAAGAACGCCCGGCGCGTCGGCCACAGCGCCGAGGTCATCGAGGCGCGCGCCGCCTCGATCCGCCACAAGGGCGTTCTTCAACCCCTCGTCGTCGAGCCCGAGATCAAGGACGGTCAGGAGACCGGCTATTATCTCGTCAGCGCAGGCGAAGGCCGCCGCCAAGCCCTGCGCCTGCTGGCCAAGCGCAAGGCCCTGGCCAAGGGCGCGGCCGTGCGCTGCGTGGTCGATACGGCCAACGACCCGGCCGAGGTCTCAATGGACGAGAACCTCAGCCGAGAGCCGATGCACCCTGCGGACGCTTACGAGGCCTTCAAGGACCTCGCCGAGCGCAAGGGCTACGGCGCCGAGGAGATCGCCGCCCGCTTCGGGGTCAAGCCCGACATCGTGCGCCAGCGCCTCCGCCTGGGCGCTGTCGCCCCCGCCCTGCTTGACCTCTACCGCGAGGAGGCCCTGACCCTGGAGCAGGTGACCGCGTTTGCGGTCAATCCCGACGCGGCGAGGCAACTGCAGGTTTATGAGCGGCTGTCGCCGCATCAGTTGACCCCGCACGTCATCCGCCGCGCCATGGTCGAGGACAAGGTGATCAGCACCGACCGTCGCGCCCAGTTCGTCGGCGTCGAGGCCTATGAGGCGGCGGGCGGCCCGGTCCTGCGCGACCTCTTCACCCAGGCGGGCGGGGTCTGCTGGCTGGAGGACGTGGCTCTCCTGGAGACCCTGGCCGCCGACAAGCTCGCGCAGGTCGCCGATGAGGTCAGGTCGGCCGAGGGCTGGAAGTGGGCGAGCGCATCGCTCGACTTCCCGCACGGCCACGGCTGCTCGCGGGTCTGGGAGCGCTTGCGCGAGCGCGCCCCCGGCGAGTCCGAAGCGATCAACGCCCTGATCGCCGAGGACGCCGAGCTGACCGAGCAGTGGGCCGACATCGACCCGCCGCCGCCCGAGGTCGCCGCCCGCTTCGAGGCCATCGCCGCCCAACTCGAAGCCTATGGCGACGAGTACGGCTATGACCCGGGCGAGCTGGCGCGGGCCGGGGTCTTCGTCGTCCTCGACGCCTATGGCGAAGCCCGGATCGAGCGCGGCTTCGTTCGGCCCGAGGACGAGCCCGCGCCCGAGCCCCAGGACGAAGCGGACGCCGCCGACCGTCAGGCAGCGGACGCGTCCGACCCCGACGACGCCAACGAAGACGAGGGCTGGGACGCCGACGCGAGCGACGGCGTCGGCGAGGTCGAGGAGCCTGCGGGCGACCCGGCCGCGCCGCTGCCCGATCGGGTGATCGCCGAACTGACCGCCCATCGCAGCGCCGCCTTGCGCGACGCCTTGGCGCAAAACCCCGATCTGGCCCTGGTCGCCCTGGTCCATGCGCTCGCGGTGCGGGTGTTCGGCGCCTACCCTGTCCCGACGTGCCTCGAAATCCAGTGGGCCTCGCGCGACCTCACCCAGTTCGGCGAGGGCATAGAGGACAGTCCCGCCGGTCGGGCGATAGCCGAACGTCATCGGTCCTGGGCGCGGCAAATGCCCAGCGAGGGCGCTGACCTGTGGGCCTTCGTCGTCGGGCTCGACCACGACAGCCGGGCGAGCTTGCTCGCCCACTGCGTGGGCCTGTCGGTCTATGCGGTCCGCAATTGGGATCGCAGACCCCATGCCCTGGCCCACGCCGAGACCTTGGCGAGCGCCCTCGATCTGGACATGCGCGACTACTGGAAGCCCACAGCGGTTCGCTATCTCGACCGCGTCACCAAGGCCCATATCGCGGCGGCGGTGTCAGACGGGGTGTCGGCGCAAGCCGCCGCCCGCCTGTCGGGCCTCAAGAAGCCCGACATGGTGGCGACCGCCGAGCCCCAACTGGTCGAGGCCGGATGGCTGCCGCCCATCCTGCGCACGGCCAAGCCGCAGCCCCAGGCGGTCGATGCGGAGGGCGAGGGACGCCAGCGAGGCCTTGAAGCCCCGTCCGAGGCCGAGGACGCCCTGGCCCTGGCGGGCGGTGATCCGCACGAGCCGCCCCAGCATGGCGGCGCGGCGGACCCCGCCAGCCTGTCGGCTGAGGATGAAGAACAGGCCGCCGCATCCTTGGCGGCGGCTGAGTAGGCGGGACGGGCGGCCTTCGGGCCGCCCGTCGTTTTTCGTGGGCGGGCGGGGCGGCCGATCCTTTGGGATCGGCCGCGTTTCGTCGTCACGGCGCCCAGGCTTGGCCTGTGGGTGGGGACGGCGCAGGCCGCGTAGCTACGCCGGGGCAGGCAGGGCGTCGTTCGCGGCCTATCGGGCCTACCGGCTCGGCCGGGCGGGAGCCCCCGCCGCCCAGAGCCCGCGTCGGGCCGCCTTGGCCTTGGCCTCCTCGGCCGCGTAGACGCCCTTGCTGTAGCGCCGGTACTCGCTGGTGAGGCCCGAGCGGATCAGGGCGGCGTTGATGTCGGGGCTTGCGTCGGACCAGCACCGCGCGACATGGCGGCCATAACGGTCGTGATCGACCACCCGGCACCCGACCCGGCCGCGCGTCAGGCTGACCAGCAAGTCTCGGGCCTCGTAGGCGAAAGGCTCGGCGGGCGTCTTGCCGCGTCGCACTTCCGGTGCGTCGACCCCGAAAAGGCGCACGCGGTCCGAGCCACAGCGCAGGGTGTCGCCGTCGTGGACCTTTGGCGCGGTGCAGGCGATGACGGCGGCGGCAAGCAGGGGGAGGGCGGGCATGCGCCGCCTATAGCTTGAGTCTCGCTGGGCAGCCGGCGCCGCGCCCGCCCCGCCGAAGGGGGCGGTGAGCCGAGCCTGGCCCTTAGTCCTCGCGCGGGCCGTTGCTGCGCGACCAGACCAGGCAGGGCGGCGTCCAGGTCGACCAGGGCGGCGTTGGCAGCGCTTTTGAACGACAGGGCGTCAGCGTGACCGAAAGGCAGCCTCTTCGTCCGCGCCGTCCCTCTTCCAGGCCGCGCCGAGATCGGCCTTGCCCGCATGAACCGCAGAGCCGGGCGCTTGTCGGAGGTCTTTTCGGTGACGGTGCGGAACGCGCCGGCATGGCGCTTGGCGGCCTGATCGCGTTGGCGCCGGCGTAAGAGCCGTTTTCGCGAACGGTGAAGGCGCCGGCGGCGGCCTTGAGGGTCTCTCCGGTCGATCTTCATCGGGCTGCGCCGACCTCGTCCTCTTCTGGCCTGATCTGGACCGGGACCGGTCCGTCGCCGCAACCTCGGCGCTCGACTTTCTTCCCCTGGGGCGGCCGCTGGCCACGCCTGCCCCATTCCTCGCGAGACAAGAAACTCTCCGCCTTCGGTCCTTCGCCAAGGCTTCGGGAGCGCGCCCGCAAACCTGCCTTGGAACGGCAGGGCGCGCTCTGCGGGCCGGACATCGGCCCCGGTCCTTCGGATCGCCATCGAGGCCGCGATCGGCGCGGCCTGGTTCAGATCGGAGAGACCCCCATGGCCACCATCGGCACCTTCACCATCCGCGAAAACGGCGCCTACACCGGCTCCATCGACACCCTGACCATCAAGCTCAAGGCCGTCGAGTTCCGCCCCGTCACCGAAAAGACCTCCGACAAGAGCCCCGACTTCCGGGTCTATGCGGGCAAGGCCGACCTCGGCGCGGCCTGGAAGAAGGTCAGCAAGGACGAGAAGGACTATCTGTCGGTCAAGCTGGACGACCCGTCCTTCAGCAGCGCGGTCAACGCCGCCCTGGTCGATCTGGACGGCGTCCTGACCCTGGTCTGGTCGCGCAGCAACGGCCCGCGCGAGGACTAGGGGCCAGGCCCGGCCCGTCCCGCCTTCTGGCGGGGCGGGCGCGACGCCGGCAATCGCAGCGGAAGCCTGGGCGGTCCATCAGGGCCGCCTGTTCTACGCCAGGGCCTGTCTTTCCACGACGCCCGGGCTGAGCGTCTTGAGAGCCGCCACGCCAAGGGACACAAGGGTTTCGCGGGTCTCGCGAGGACGCTTCCACCGCCCGCCAAGCGTCTCCTTCGCCGCCCGTACGCCGCCGATCGTCGTCTCCCCCGCGACGGTCGGCAAGGCGGCGGTCCGATCCTTCACCCCGGCGCTCCCCCCGCCGCGATCGGACCGCCGCCAACTGGCCAGGCCTGCGGGCTCACAGCGAAAGGATAGACCATGACCACCATCGGCCACCTGCGTCGCGACGGCGTCGATTTCGTCGGGCGCCTCGAAATCCTGACCCTTTCCACGGACCTGCGCCTGGTCCCGGCCAACAAATTCTCGCCCCGGGCGCCCGATTTCGACATCAACGCCGGGACGATCGACGCCGGCGTGGCCTGGCGTGTGACCGACACCAGCGGCGCCGTGCTCAGCCTCAAGCTCGATGACCCCAGCTGGCCCGAACCGATCAATGTCCGCGCCATGGCCAGCGAGGACGGCCAGCTGCCGCTCGTCTGGATCCGTAAGGCCGAAGCGTCGGCGGCTCAGGCCGCGCCGCCCAAAGTCGCCGAAACCGGCTGAGCCTTAAGTGTCGTCGTCGGGCGGATCGTCGAGGATCTCGGCGAACGCCTGCTCGAGCCAGTCCTCGGTCCCGGCCGCGCGCCGGGCCAGATAGGCCAAAAGCTCCTCCTCGACCCGCCGCATCGCCAATAGCACCTGGGCCGGCGGGATCGTCGCCAACTCGGCGCCAATGGCTTTACGCAGCCGGCGCATGCCCACGTAGAAGGCCATCGGCATCCTGTTGTCCATCACCTCCAGCGCGGCCTCCGGGTCGTGGAGGTACATCGCCAGCAGGATGCCGAATGGGTCCGCGCCGACCCCGCGCGCGAAGCGTCGGACCTTGGTGAAGGAGAACTCCCGCTTACCAGCCTCGAAGTCCTGGTAGGTGCGCAACTGCATCTTCATGCGCGCGGCGGTTTGGCGGCTGGTCAGGTTGCGCTCCTCTCGGAGCAACTTGACGATGCGGGACAACAGGCGGCCCTGCCGGGCAAGCGGCGAGGCGGGTAAGCGAACCATACGACGCTCCGAACGCGAACAACCTTAGATGGACACTATGGGCAGTTCGCTCTCGCCGTCGCAAATGCGTCATCGCCTTTGCGGGGCCGTTTTCCACAAGTGGGGACCAATCGGTCCCCCAAGGTTGCCGGCATGTATCGAGGCGACGAAATCGTTGCGTAAAAGCGCGCAACGATCGCGCCCAAACCGCGCGGAGAATCCGTCCGGACGGACCGCAAGGCCGCACACTGATTCCAAATCCACGCGATTGGGCCGTCTTCAGCGCATAATTGCTTGCCTTGCGCTCGACGATCCGCCGTCAGCCCGGAAAGCTCGCTCCAAAGGAGCGAGTAATGAGTTGGAATGATCCTTCCGAGCCTGTCCTGGCGGCTGTGCGGGCCAAGCTTTCACTGGGTTCCCCGCTGCAGGGCGCGGCGTTGTCGATCAACGCCATCGCCGCCGAACTGGGGGTGAGCCACACCCCGGTGCGCGAGGCCCTGGCGCGACTGGCCGGGGAGGGCCTGGTGGTGCGCACCGTCGGAGGCGGCTATGTCGGCGTTGTCCATGACGCCGTCAGCCTGTCCGAACTCTACGGCTTTGCGGGTCTGCTGGCCGGCTGGCTCCTGAAGGACCTTCGCGACGCCGCTGGACTGCCTACCAACAGCGCCGACCTCCTGACCGTGCTCGATGAGCGGGCGGTCAACCGCGCGCTCGCCGCCGAGCATCGACGGGTGCGGGTGCAACTGGCCCCCTTTGCACAAGGAGAAGCGATGGTCCTGGGAGCTGAGCGGCCGCTGCTGGCCGGTCGCCTGGGGGAGGGCCTTCGCCGATGGCACCTGCGCCGCGTGCGGCGCAGCGGTGCGATCCTGGCCGCCAGTCTGACCCGTCCGTCTCGCCCCTGAGGGGCGGCGCGAGGCCTTGAGACTATAGCGTTGAATATAGTCTGGCCTGGTCGCCTCCTGGTTGGGCCGCAACTTCGCGGCGAAACTGAAGAAGGAGAGACGGCCATGACCGCCACCCTCAAGCTGATCGTCCTCGGCTCGGCCAAGGCCCTGACCCAGGCCGGCGAAGTCCAGCTGGTCCCCGAGGACGCCTCGGGCCGCAAGTACGCCGGCATCTGAACGTCGGCGACGCGAGGCGCCCCTGGACGTTTCGCATCCCTGGCCCGGCGTGGCCGCTGGCCGTCGCCGGGTCGTTCGGACGCTGCTGCGGCCGCGTCCCCCAAGCACGGAAGATCGAGCCATGATCCTGCGCCTGATCCGTATCGGCTCGGCCAAGGCCCTGACCGAAGGCACCGACGGCTTCATCCCCGAGGACACCACGCCTCGGCCGCACATGCCGCTCTGACGCCTGCCGGCGGCGGCGAAGGCCGCCGCCGGTTCTTCGCGTGGCCAGTGGCGGCCACGCCGCCGTTTCCCAACCCTCCTGCGGATAGTCGCCATGCGTCTTGATCTGCCTGCCCACGTCCACGCGGTGATGATCGACGACGACCTCGTCCTGCTCGACGTGGAGGCTGACGCCTATTTCTGCCTGCCGCTGCCGGCCGGCCTGTTGCGCCAAGGTGCGCACGGCCTGGAAACCGAGGAAGCGGCCATAGTTCGGGACCTGGCCGCCGCCGGCTTGGCCAGGGCGGCGGGGGAAGGCCCGGTCGCGCGACGCCCGCCGCCGCCGGCGATCCCCCAGCGCACGGCGCGCGCGACGCTCGAATATCGCCAGGACCGCGTGCGGGTTCGGCCCGCGCATTTGCGGGCCCTGGCGCTCGCCGCGCGTGCTGCCCTGGCCAGCCGCCGCATGCCCTTCGCCGCGCTGCTCGCGCCGCCGAAAGGCCCGGCGGACGAAGGCGCGCCGGCGAGGCTGCTCGACGACCTGGCGGTCTGGCGGGGCGTCTCGCCCTGGCTGCCTCTGGACGGGGTCTGTCTCTTTCGCAGCGGCATGCTGCTGGCCTTCCTGCGCGCCCTTGGCCATCGACCGTCCTGGGTGTTTGGCGTGCGCACCTGGCCGTTTCGGGCGCATTGCTGGCTGCAGGCCGGCGACCTCGCGCTTGACGACGAGGCCGAGCGCCTGGCCGCCTACGCGCCGATCTTGGCGGCCTGACCATGAGCTGGCTGGTTCTTTCTCACCAAGGCGGCCGCTCGTCCGACCCCTGCGAGGCGATGGTCGCCGACCTTTTGGCGCGCGGCTGGCGCAAGGCGCCTGCGCCCTATGGCCTGGCGGCGCTGGTGCGAGGGCCAAACCCGCCGCCGATCACCGCCATTCCCGGGTTTCGCGGCACGGGCGCGGTGCTGGTCGGCGAGCTCTTCGATGCGGCGGCCGCGCAAGCCGGCGAAGGGGTCACCATCGCCGCGAGCCAATTGGCCGAGGCGCTCGAAGCCGACCCTCAAGCCGCCTGCCGGGTGCTGGCGCGGCAGGCCTTCGGCGACTATGCGCTGGTGGTGCGGCGGCAAGGTGAGAGCGGCCCGATGGCGTTCTCCGAACCCCTGGGCGGCCTGCCGTGCTTTGGCTGGATCCGCGACGGGGTGACCATCATCGGTCCCGCGCCGCCAGACGGCCTGGCCGCACCGCTTGGCGTCAGCGTCGACTGGCCGGTCCTGGCCGCGCTGATGGCCGATCGTCGCCGCTCAGGCGGCGCGCCGCCGCTCGACGGCGTGACCTGGATCGAGCCGGGGACCTGCCGTTGGGGGCGGGGACTATCGGACGTCTCGCGGCTCTGGTCGCCGGCCGAGGCGGCGCGGCCACAGAACCGTCGGCCTGACCTCGCCGCCCTTCGCCGAGTGGTCGACGGGACGGTGGCGGCTCTGGCGCTGGGCCAGGAGCGGATCCTCTGCGAGATCTCCGGTGGCCTGGACTCGGCGATCGTCGCTACCAGCCTCCGCGCCCAGGGCCGCGCGCCCGACCTCGCCCTCAACTTCTATCGCGGTCAGGCCGAGGCCGACGAGCGGGTCTATGCGCAGGCCGCCGCCGAGCGCGCTGGCGCGCCGCTACGCTGCGTGGAGCGGCCGCTGCTGGCGTTCGAAGAGGAGACGCTTCTGGCCGGGGCGGCGGCCTTTCGGCCCAATTTCGAGATCCTCGACGCCGACTTCGACCGCCTGGCGCTGGAGGTGATCGGAGAGGTCGGGGCCCAGGCGGTGTTCACCGGCCATGGCGGCGATGTCGTCTTCTACCAGCTGTCGGCCGCGGAGCTCGGCGTCGACCTCTTGACCGGCGCGCCGTGTCGGGGCGCGCGTCTGGCCCGGCTGGCCGAGGTCGCCCGGCGAACCCGGCGATCGGTGTGGAGCCTGGCGGCCCAGGCGATCACCGGCCGGCCCGGCCGCCGGGTCGCCGAGCTGATGGCCGCCCAGCCGGTCCTGGCCCCGGACAAGCCCGCCGGGCCGCCGCATCCGTGGATGGCGCAAACGCGCGGGCTGTCGGCGGCCAAGCGCGCCCAGATCGCGGGTCTGGCCGTCAGCCAGGGGCTCTCTGCGACGACCCTGCGCGGGCAGGCCGCGCGTCTGCGCCATCCGCTGTTCGCCCAGCCGGTGGTCGAGGCGTGCCTGGCGATCCCGCCGACCCTGCTCAGCCAGGGCGAGGGCGAGCGCAGCTTCGCCCGCGCCGCCTTCGCCGAGCGATTGCCGCCGAGCATCGTCGCGCGGCGCTCCAAGGGCGACATCAGCGTCTTCCTCGGGCGAAGTCTCGCCGCCAACACCCCGATGCTGCGAGGTTTTCTGCTCGACGGCCGGCTGGTCGCCGAAGGGATCATCGACCGGGCGGACCTGGACGCGATCCTCTCCCCGGAGGTGCTGATCTTCCGCGACGTGGCCGGCGAGATTCTCGCCGCGATCGTGCTGGAGGCGTTCGTGCGCTATTGGGAGGCGCGCGGCGAGGCCGCCTCCGACGCGCCTGCGGCCGGCGTGCTGGAGCCTTCGGCCCCCAGCACCGCCTGAAGGAAGGCGAAGGCCCGCCCATAGACGTCGCGGACATTGGCCGGCGAGATCACCACATGGCCTTCGCCGCCATAGGCGAGCAGCTCCACAGGCTTGCCCTGGCGATAGAGCGCGGTGAACATCTCCATGGCCTGGCCCGAATGGATGTCGCTGTCGCCCTCGATCAGCAGCACCGGGGCGGTGATCCTGTCGGCGAAGAGGAGCGGGCTGGCGCGCCCGTATCGAGCCGGATCGCGCCAGGGCGGCGCCAGCATGCGACCCTGTCCGGCCTCGGCCCAGCCAAACATGCTGGAGACGTGCAGCGAGACCTCGGGGGTGGTGATCGCCGTCGCGCCTTGAGCGCCATACATGGCGTAGAAGTCGACGGTGGCGGCGGAGGCGACGACGGCTTTGAAGCGCGATGCCTGGGTCGCGGCCGTCAGGGCGCCAAAGCCGCCGAAGCTCTGGCCCCAGACCGCCAGCCGCGTGCGCGACAGGCCAGGATCGGCCGCCAGGGCCGCATCGACCGCCGCCAGTATGGCCGCGCCCAGGCCCTCGGCGGGATCGGCGGTCGGGGCGATCGGCAGGCTGGGGACCAGGACCGCATAGCCGGCCCCGACCATGGCGCGGACATTGACCGCGAAGCCTTGGGCGTCCGGCGCATCGCCCGCAGGCGGCGCGATGTAGCTGGAGCCTGGATAGGGCACGACGATGAGCGGGCGATGGTCGCCGGGGCCGTGCGCGGTCGGACGGTAGAGCCAGCTGGTCACGGTCTCGCCGCGCGGCGTCTGGTGGACGATCGGCGTCGGCGGCGCGGCGTCGATTTGCTCAAGCCCGGTGTTGATCTTCGCCAGCGTCCGGAGCGGCTGTCCGCGTTGGGCGAGGACGAGCGAGGCGACGCCGACGCGGCTGCGCGAGAGGGCCAGCACCGCGCCGGTGGCGGGCGCGGCTGCGATCGCCTGGGTGTCGGCCGGCAGGACCGCGGCGGGGCGGGGGCTGTCGCCGGCGGTCAGCAGGCGCGAGCGGTCCTTGTCGGTCGCCAGGACGACGCCCGGCAGGTCTCCGGGCAGGACCGGGAAAGGCGAACTGAGCGTCGAGTCGGTCACCAGCGGCGTTGATCGGCCAAGCGGTATGAGGCCGTTATCGCCGCGGACGACGATGCGCTGGCCCAGCATCGCCGTCCGGCGCGCCGAAGCGGCCGGCAGGGCGGGCGTCAGGCGTGAGCGCCGGTCGGCGTCAACCCGCCACCAGGCCGCCGTGTCGCCGCCCGCCGCGGCCAGGACGACCGGGCGCGTGCCGATCCAGCCGGCGTCGGGGACGAGCCGCAAGGTCGTGCCGCCGGCCTCGTGCAAGGCGCCGGGCGCGAGGTCGGGGTCGACGAGACGGGCGTCGCCGTCGACAGACAGCCGCCAGTAGCGAACCCGCCGCCAGTCGCCGGCCTTGTCATCGGGACGGGCGGCGATGATCACCTCGCGCCCGTCCGGCGACCAGCTCATCAGGTAGCCGACCATGTCGCAGCCGGCGCAGGGGCGGCGGACCTGGCCGCTGGCCAAGTCCACCAGCACCAGCCGCCGCCGACGATCGAAGGCGTTGTTCTCGACCGGGGCCTGCGCGTCGATGGTCACGGGCTCTTCAAGAGCGGTGAGGGCGGCGGTGCGTCCGTCCGGCGACAGGCGAAGATCGAAGAACGGCCCGCGCGCCAGGGGGCGCACCTTACCGGTTTCGACATCCAGCGCCGCCAGCGAGACCTCCGGCCAGCGCGGATTGTCCGTCGCGCCGGCCCCGCCCTTGAGCACGGTGACGGTCGTCGCTCCGTCCTCTGCGGCGCGCCAGGCCGCGGCTTGCCGCGCCTTGCCCTGCCAGCCGCGCCCCAGCAGGAAGGACGGCGTGTCGGGCGTGGTGGCGATGGCCACGACCTCGCGGTCGCTCCGCCAGCGCGCCTGGGCGGTGAACACCTCCGGCTCGACCATCAGCCCCGACCAGAGCGTCTGGCCGGTGGCCAGTTCGACGACGCCCAGCTCCCGGAACCGGTCCTTGAGGCGATAGACGATCAGGCGGCGGCCGTCGGGCGACAGGGCGCCGAGGGTTTCGCCAACGCCGTCTTCGGAGGTCAGCAGACGGGCGGGCTCGCCCGCCGCGCCGGCGCCAAGGTCGACGACATAGAGCCGGCTGGTGCGCTGGGGCGTCAGCCAGTCGAGGTCCCAGCGCCCCGCGGCGGTCCATGGACCCTGGCGCTCGAACACCAGCCGCCGCCCATCGCCCGAGAACACCGCCCGGCCGAACTGCTCCAGACCGAGCATGTCGTCGATGGTGTAGGGGCGAAGCGGGGCGAGCCCTGCCGCGATCTTGGGCGCGATCTGGGACGCGGCCTGAGGCGCCGGCCCAGCCAGGGCGGAGGTTGCAGCCAGCGCGCAGGCGAGCGCCGGCCCTGCGAAAGATCGCATGACGGTTCGAGCTCCAGGGTCTTTTGGGGGGAGAGGCCGGTTACCAGGCCTTGGTCAGCTGCAGCGCCACGACGCGGCCGCTTGGATCGTAGTTGGCTGGGTCATAGCCGACGTACTGCGGGGAGTCGTAGAACGGCGGGTCCTTGTCGAGCAGGTTGGTGACCGTCAGGGCCACGCTCGTTCCGCGCCAGGCCCCCTGGCTGGCCTTGGGCGTCCACTGGGCCTGCAGGTCGAAGGTGGTCAGCGAGGCCATGCGCCGACCGGTCTCGGTGTGCAGGTCACCGGTGTGATTGGCCGACAGGGTGGTGGTGACCTCGCCATGGGTCCACGCCGCCGACAGCCGCGCGCGCAGGTCGGCCGGATAGCCGGCCAGGCCCGCCAGCTCGACCGCCGTGGAGGTCTGGGTGACCTTGCGCTTATAGGCCGTCAGCCAGGAGACGTTGCCGCTGAAGGTCAGCGGGTCCTCGCGCACCGTGGTGCGCCAGCTGCCGGTCAGGTCGACGCCGCTCACCGTGAAGCTGCCGGCGTTGACGTAGCGGGCGTCGCCGATCGCGCCATAGGCCTCCGGCGTATAGAGCGCCTGGGCCGCGGCCGAGGCGTTGGTGAGGTAGGACTTCACCAGGGCCAGGTCCGCCGCATTGGTGGCCGGGCTGACATAGGTGCGGAACGGCGCCAGGTCCGAAGCCGTCAGGATGGTGGCCAGGTAGTTGATCGCAGGCCGCCCGATGCGGTTTTCAAACTTCGTCTCGAACACCGTGCCCGACAGCCGAAGCTGCGGCCGGCTCTGCGGGGCGAAATCGAAGCCGGCCGTCCAGGACTTGGCGGTCTCGGGCTTGAGGCTCGGATTGCCGCCATAGAGGATCAGGGTCAGCACCGAGGTTGCGCCATTGCTGAGGCGCACAGGGGTCGCGCCCTGGGCGTCGGTCAACTGGCCGATCGAGGGGGCGCGAAAAGACTCCCCGTAGGTGGCCCGCAGCGTCAGGGGCTCGACCGGCGCCCAGGCCACCCCGACCTTAGGTGTTGTGGCGGCCATGCCGCCCTCATAGGCCTCGTGGCGGACGGCGGCCGACAGCTCCAGGCGCTCAAAGCCCGTGCGCCTGAAGTCGGGGCCGAAGAGCGGCACGCGCGCTTCGGCGAAGGCCGCCTTCACCGTGCGCTCGCCCCGACGCGTGAAGCCGGCGATCGGCGTCAGCGAGGTCGAGGTCGTGACCCCGGTGGTCTTCAGGGTTTCGGTGCGGACCTGGGCACCGAGCGCCAGGCGCACCGATCCGGCCGGCAGCTTGAACAGCGCCCCGTCGGCCGTGACGCTGGCGGTGTCGAGCTGACCGATGGTGCGCCGCGTGTCCCAGCCGGAGACGACGAAATCGAGCACCGCCTGGCTGTTGCGGCCCTGGCCGATGAACGGGTTGAAGTAGCCGTCCCGGCTGGCGCTGTAGCTGGAGAGGGGGCTGTCGGCGGTATTGCCCAGCGCCTCGTTCAGCGCCGCGGAATTGACGAGACCGGTGTTGCGGTTGAGCGAGATCTCCTCGCCGTGGACCGCGTAGGCGTCCAGCCGCCAGTCGGCCGGCAGGACGACCTTGGCGCCCAGGACGTAGTTGCGGCTTTGCACCGAGCCGGTGTTCTTCGAGGCCCCGGTCTCGTTCTGGAAATCGTAGGCGATCAGGTGGCTGCTGGCCCCCGTCGGCGAGACGAAATAGGGATTGGCCGAGGTCACCGTCAGGGTCGCCAGGGGCGCGAGGTTCCAGAGGCTGTAGCGGCGATCGCTGTAGCGGATTTCGCCGTCCAGGGTGACGCGCTCGCCCAGCGCCTGCTTGCCGGCCAGGTAGAGGCCGAAGCGCTCCTGGCTGGGCAGGGCGTCCATCACCGCGTTCTGGTTGGTGTAGTTGAACGGCCCGGTCGTGAACGAGGACGGCGTCAGGGCCGTGCCGCTCTGCCCGGCCGGGATGGCGTAGGCGGGCAGGTAGTTGGAGCCGAGGATGTTGGCCGGCTGGGCGTAGTAGAGCCGGTGGTCGGCGCCGCCGAATTCGCGCAGGTCGGCATTGGCCAGATAGGCCCGATCGGCGGCCCGGACATTGCCGGTGCGCTGATATTCGGCGCTGGCCACCATCGAGCCCGTCGACCAGGCCTTGCCATAGGTCTGGCTTAGCTGGCGCTGGGCAAGGCCGCCTTGGGTCGCCGCGCCAAGGCGCGCGCGGGTCTCCAAGCCCTCGAAGCGGTCGCGCATCACGATGTTGACGACCCCGCCGACCGCGTCCGAGCCATAGAGCGCCGAGGCGCCGTCGAGCAGCACTTCGATGCGCTCGACCGCCGCCAGCGGCAGGCCCGCGACGTCAGAGAAATCGGCCATGATGCCGGC
Organism: Caulobacter hibisci; assembly: GCF_016135805.1. Classification (GTDB taxonomy): domain Bacteria; phylum Pseudomonadota; class Alphaproteobacteria; order Caulobacterales; family Caulobacteraceae; genus Caulobacter; species Caulobacter hibisci. The sequence goes on along the minus strand of NZ_JADWOX010000027.1, from coordinate 21,369 downwards.
CCCGGCCATGCGCCGACCGTTGACCAGCACCAGGGTGGCGTCGGCGCCGAGGCCGCGCAGGTTCACGCCCGTCGAGCGGCCGGCATTGGTGCCGGTGGCGTCCGCGCCGATGGCGTTGGTGCGATCGCTGGCCGTGCCGCCAAAGGTCTGGGGCAGAGCCATCAGCGCATCGCCGACGCTGATATAGCCGCCGCGATCGATGTCGGCCTGGCCCAGGGTCACGACCGGCGAAGCGCGCTCACGGCCGCCGCGAAGATGGGTGCCGACAACGATCTCCTCGAGCGCGGTCACGTCGTCGGCGGCGACGAGGTCTGCCGGCTGCAAAGCCAGCGGGGCGTCGTCCGCCTTGATCGGCCCCGCGCCGGACACCGAGCGTTGGATCGAGACGGGCAGGCGCACCGGCCGCACGACGAGCACGCCGGCGGCGGCTTGGAAGGTCTCCAGGCCGCTGCCGAGCAGCAGGCGGTCGATCGCTTCGCGCGCGGTGTAGCGGCCCCTGATCGCGGGCGCGAAGCGGCCCGCCACCAGCTCCGTCGGCGCCATGACCCGGATATCGTAGAGCTCGGCCAGCCGCACGATCGCCGGACCGAGCGGCCCCTTGGGCGAGGTGATCTCCAGGCTCTTGTCGGCGGCGGCCGCGCCGCTGGCGTGCAGCGCCACGACCGCGGCCGTTCCCAGCAAGGCCAAGCGCTCAAGCGACGTCCAATGTCTTCCCATGTTCCGTCTCCCCCTTGGCGAGGGCGGCGTCTGGTGACGCGGCTTGATCAACCCTCGCTCGTGTAGGACGCGGGCGGGCGAGGGGCTTGGTAGTTGGGCTGTGAAAAAATTATGACGGCGCGCCGGTGGGGGTCAGGACGACCGATCCATCCCACCGCGCCTTGGGCTCTAGGCCATAGATCGCGCCGACGGCGGCGATGAAGCTGTCGCTGTCACCGACCTTGAAGGCGCCCGTGACGCGCTGCTGGCTGGGCGCATCGGCGTCGAGCACGATCTTGCGGCGGCTGTAGCGATTGATTTCGGCCACGGCCTGACTCAGCGGCACGCCGTCGAACGACAGACGTCCACTCGTCCAGCTGGTGCTCGCGGCCACATCGACCGAGGCGGGCGCGGCGGGCGCTTGGGTTGGCGAGAGCGTCAGGGCCTGGCCGGGGGTCATCGTCCAGGCGCGGTCCTGGCGCGCCTGGGTGACGCGAACCTTGCCCTGCGCCAGCACGACCTGGACGGCATGCCCGTCGCGGCGCACGTCGAAGCGGGTGCCAAGCGCACGGACCTGAGCGTCCCCGGCGCTGACCACGAACGGGCGGGCGCCATCGTGGGCGACGTCGAAAAAGGCCTCGCCTTGCAGCAGCTCGATGCGTCGCTCGCCCGCAGTGAACCGCACGCGTAAGCGCGTATCGGTGTTGAGGCGCACCGCGGAGCCGTCGTCGAGCCGGGCGATCGTCTGCTCGCCCACGCCGGTGGAATAGGTGGAGCGGGGCAGGGCGATGACGACTGCAGCGCTAACCGCGATGGCCCCCGCGAACGCGAGGCCTGTCAAATAGCGGGGCGGCCGCTGCGCCAAGGGCGCGGGCCGGTCGCGCGAAGCGGGCTGTCGCGCTTGAGTGGCCAGCGCGGCGATCTCCGGGTCGGACTTCAGCGAGCTGGCGCCGCGCGCGATATCCTCCATGCGGCGGTAGGCGGCGTCATTGGCCGGCTTGGAGCGCCAGGCGTCGAACGCTTCAATTGCATCAACCGGCACGGACGTGTCGTTGAGGCGCGTAAACCAGCCCGCCGCTTCCTTGTCGCGGCGGCGGATCCTTTGCCGATCTCCGATCATCACGCCCTAATCCTGCTCGTCTCGCATCGCCGCTGACACCCGTTCGAGAGCCTTGCGCATTCGGTGATGAACGGTGGTCAAGGGCAAGCCCTTGAGGCGCGCAATCTCCGCGTAGGTCAGCCCCTCGACATGGCTCAGGATGAAAACATCGCGCAACTCTGGCGGGAGCGCTAGCAGGACCTCCTTGAATGTCACCGCTTCCACCTGCGGCGCTGGGTAGCCGACCGACCCCAGTGTCTCGTCATCCACATTGTCTAGCGGCCGGCTAAGGTCGCGGCGCTGCTGGTCCCGCGCCAGATTGTCGGCGATCCGCATCAGTAGGGCCTTGGGATAGCGAACGTCGTCGTCGAACCGGTAGCGGGCCGCGCGCAAGAATGTGTCCTGCGCCAGGTCTTCAGCGGCCGCGGCGCCGTAGCGCTTTCGCAGCATGGTGCTCAGCCAGCCATGGTAGCGACGGAACACGCGGTCGAGCGCGGCGGAAAGTTTGGGGCTGGGCTCGAAAGCGGGTGTTGATCCGTCCACGGGATGGGTCCGACCTAAGGTTGACCCACAGATTCCTACAATCAACTAGGCTTGAAAAGCCTAGTTGATGATATTTCTAATCTTTCTGAGCTCTGTGTGGCTGGGCTGCTCTGACCCACCATTGCCCCGTCGCGGGGTAGGTGTTGTCGATGGCGAGTTTGCAGCAGCAGGTTGGAGCGCTCGTGCGCTATCACCGCGAGCGCGCAGGCCTGACCCAGCCTCAACTCGCCGAGCGGATCGATCGACAGTTTGGTGCGATCAGCCGAATTGAGCGCGGCGAGTCTGCACCCACTTTCAAGACGCTTTCGGCAATCGCTGCGGTGCTGGGCATCGAGGTTCGCGATCTGTTTGGCTCAGGCGGTTATGCTGCTGGCGATGGACGTGCTGACTTGCTGGCGCACATGTTCGATCAACTAACTTCGCTGCCCCATGATGAGCTTCCCTGGATCGCCGGCATTATTGAGGCCGCGATTTCTGGAAAGACCGCCAAATAGCCGCGCGGATTGCGCGGATACTATTGAGAAGCCACGCGGCGATCAGCCGTAGAGCGCGGCCAAGCGTGGCCAATTCGCACCGAATGCCAAGTCAATAAGGGTTTAGACCCTAGCCCGGTCATGGCCACGCTTCGGTTGGAGGCGGTGTTTCTGGCGCCATTGGCCTATGGCCGCGGCGTCGTCTCCACCGAGACCTGCACGGCCGCCGGCGAGCGGGCCTGGCGGCGGCTGGCGCGCCTTTGCCCGGCTAACCGTCCCCGCCTTGGCGTGGGAGTTCCTCAGGCGCAATCCCGACTACCGAACCGAATACGATGCAGGCGGCGATCTTGGCGATGGTGACGATCGCGCACTCGACCGGCGCTGGGGACTTGAGTTTGCGGCAGATCCTCTGCTGCCTGCCGAGCAGGCGAGCGTCTTTTGGCGCGCCGATATCGCGCCGGCCCTCGTCGTAGACCTTGCTGGCGATCGCACCAAGAGCGCGCTCGCGACGCCGAGCGGCATGACGCGCGAAGGGGAGAGCGGCGTCCATGTCCGGCTTCCATCGGGTTTGCAGATGCGGCTTGGACGCGGCGGGGAGGGCGGTGGGCCGCTCGCGGTGCTGCTGACTTTCGACGGCGAGCTTGGTCTTCGCCTTCGCGCCGTGGACGCGCTTGAGCGCACCGTGAGTGGACGGCCGGCGGCGTCTTCTCAGCTGACACCGCTGCAGCGTCAGCGTCTCGCCAGAAGTCTCTGCGCTCTGGATGGCGCGCTCGAAGGGCGCTCCTACCGCGGCATCGCCGAGACGATCTTCGGCGCCGAAGCGGTCGATGAGGGATGGCGCACCTCATCCTTGCGCGACGTCACCATCAGGCTTGCTCGGACGGGCCGGGCGATGATGCGTGGCGGATACCTCGCCCTTCTGCGGCGCGGCCTCTGACAGTGCGAGGGGGATGGTGAAAGCCGCATGGGCGGTCTTCGCCATCCACCCTCTGCGCGGCGGTTCGCCAGCATCGGCTGGCCTTGCATCGCCGCCCCGGCGACGCGCCCCAGCCCCCGGTGCTTCCCTATGCCGTCAGACACCCAGCTGCCTATGCGCCGCCTCAGCACGCCCGAAGCGGCGCGCTTCGTGGGCCTTTCCAACCGCACGCTCGAGAAGCATCGCTCCTACGGGACCGGCCCCGTCTACGAGAAGATCGGCGGACGGGTGGTCTACGCCGTGGCGGACCTGGAGGCGTGGCTGGCGCGCGGGCGGCGCTCGTCCACCAGCGAGCGCACGGCCGAGGTGGTGCTCCCGGCGAAGGCCCACGCCGCCACGTCGGCCTTCGCCGGCCTGAGCGGCGCGCGCAAGTGACCTCGCACCACACACACGTCGAACTGCTCTGGCTGGAAGGCCAGATCGAGCGCTGGATCCGCTTCGGCCGACCCGTCGCCGAGCGCATCATCGACCGGCGCAGTCGCGTTCTGGAGTTTCGCCCCGGTGCGATCTTCGCGTTGGTCCGCTGGCGCTCGGGCGACTATGGCACGGTCGACTCCCGGGTCGCGGTGCTGCGCGCGGTGGCCCCTGGCGAGCCGTTCACCACCCATCCCTTCGTCGCGCCGGGCGCGGAGATCCTGCTCAATCTCAGCGGATGGGCGCGCGTCCAGGCCGTGCTGGCCGCCATCGACCGCGTCGAGGGTCTGGGCCTTCGCGCCGAGGACGCTGCGCCCGACCACTGGCGTCATGTCGGCGCCCGGATCGGCGTTGGCCTGCCGCCGCGCGCCTATGACCGCGCGCGACATCGCGCCTGGCTGATGCGTCGGAGACTGTCGCGATGAAGCGTCTGAGCATCCCACCGCTGGTCATTGGCGGCGTGGCCTTGGCCGTACTGGCGGCCAGCTGGGCGCAGGCGCCGGCCAAGCGTCTCATCCTCAACACGACCGCCAGTGCACCGGTCGGCTTTTACTGGTTGACGAAAGAGGCGCCTGCCGTTGGCGACCTGGCGCTGGTTCGACCGCCGCCGCAGCTAGCGCGATGGCTGGCCGCGCGCGGCTACCTGCCGGCCAATGTGCCGCTCATCAAGCACATCGCCGCCGTCGAGGGGCAGGCCGTGTGCGCCCGCGACGGCGTCGTGTCGATCGATGGCCGCGTCGTTGGCGAGATCATATCGCGCGATCTCGTCGGTCGTGGGTTGAGTGCAGCCGGCACATGTCGCCGGCTCGCCGCCGACGAGGTTTTCCTGCTCAACGCCGCCGCGCCGCGCAGCCTGGACGGCCGCTATTTCGGTCCGGTTCCGCGCAGCTGCCTGGGCGGCCGGCTACTGCCGCTCTGGACTTGGGGGCGCTGACATGGCCGCAGCGACGCTACTTTCCCTGTTCGGTCGTCTGCGGCGGCCTTTCCCCGTCCCGGCCAGGACCGCGTCGGCGGCCTGGCGCAGCCGCGGTCAAGGACGGCCGGCAGGTCGGCGCGCCAAGCGCGCTTTCCTTGACGGCGGCGAGCACGGCCGCACGCTTTGGTTCGCCGGGAGGTCGGCAAGGACTTCGCGCGCATGGCGCGCGGCCGTGCTGTCCCTCTTGCTGACGTCGTGCGGTTACTGTGCGTCGGCTGAGCCGCGGGCGGTAGCGTCTATCAGTCCGCGGCGGGCGTTGATCGGCGAGGCTGTCGAGGAAGCCGCCGCGCGCTTTGGCCTCCCGGTCAGCTGGATCGAGGCGGTGATCGCCGCCGAGAGCGGCGGCGATCCTTTTGCCCTCTCGCCCAAGGGGGCGATGGGGCTGATGCAGTTGATGCCGCCGACCTGGCGCGAACTTTCGGTCGAACTGGGGCTAGGGCCCGACCCGTTTCAGCATCGGGATAACATTCTCGCTGGCGCGGCCTACCTTCGCCGTCTGTACGATCGCTTCGGCCGGTCGGGGTTCCTGGCGGCCTACAATGCCGGGCCTGCGCGGTATCAGGCCGTGCTCGATGGCCAGCGAAAACTGCCCGCCGAAACCATTGCCTACGTGGCGGCCGTCGAGTCGCGGATCGACCGATCGGTTGCGGGGATTCCTGGCCTGGTTCCGCCGAAGATCAGCGACTGGCGTGCAGCCGGAATCTTCGTTTCGCCCATCTCCGCTCAGCCACCGAGCGTCGATCGACGGACGCTCACCACCGTGATGGATCCGCCCGAACCGGCGGTGCGGCCATGAAGGTGCTCACGGTCGCGGGCGGAGGGAAGTCATGCGGGAAGGTTGCTGGGGGTAAGGAGACCAGGGCAGGGGGAGATGGCGAGATTAAAGGGCCGGGACCTTTTGGGTCCATGGCCTTGATGGTGCTCAGGAAATTCCGGGACCTAGCCTGGAGGCCAGGTCCCGGATTTCCAAGGTTTTCTAGCGCGATCAGAGACTTGTCCGGGACCTGGACGCACAGGCCGTCCCGATGACCGACGAGAACGAGTTTTTCCTGCGTCTGGGACGCATCGGCGATCAGGGCGCGCGCATCGCGCCGCGGCTTCGGGGCTTCGTACAGGAAGTCTTAGGCGCGTCGCGCCGAAGCGGGCAGGGCGCCCTCGACCTGAAGGGACGAAGCGGTCGTCGTCGGTCGGGGCGGGGGCGGGATGCGGCCAGCCGCGCGCGCGGCGGCAATCGCCGTGTGGTCGTCAAGGCCCGGATCGTCCGCCATCGCGGCAGCCGCTACACCGCCGCGCCGCTGGCCATGCACATGCGCTATCTGCGGCGCGAGGGGGTTACGCGAGATGGCGCGCCCGCCGAGATGTTCGACCGCGGGGGCGCGGCCGACCCTGCCGGCTTCGCCGAGCGTTGCCAGGACGATCGCCACCATTTTCGCTTCATCGTCTCCCCGGAGGACGCCGGGGCGCTGGACGATCTGCGCGCCACGACGCGCGATCTGCTGGCCCAGGCCGAGAAGGATCTGGGCACGCGTCTGGACTGGGTGGCGGTCGACCACTGGAACACAGACCACCCGCACGTCCATGTGCTGATCCGCGGCGTGGGCGACGACGGCGCCGACCTCGTCATCGACGCCGACTACATGACCAAGGGACTGCGCCAGCGGGCCGAGGCCCTGGTCTCCCTGGAGCTTGGACCGCGCTCGCCGGAGGAGATCGCCGCGAGCCTAGACCGAGAGGTCGAGGCGGACCGGTGGACCAGCTTGGACCGAACGCTGCGGGGGCGCATTGGCCCTGACGGCCTGGTCGATCTTCGTCCCTCGGCCGATGGCGGCGACCGTGTGCCGCCGCGCCTGATCGGACGGGTCCAGCGCCTGAAACGCCTTGGCCTCGCCGACGAGCACAATGGCCAATGGCGGCTCGCCGACGACCTCGAGCCGCGCCTGCGCGCCCTGGGCGAGCGGGGTGACATCATCAAGACCTTGCACCGCGCGATCCGCGACGCCGATCGCAATCTGGCCGACCTCGCGATCCAGGCCGAGCACCTGGACGCGCCGATCGTCGGGCGGCTGGTCGATCGCGGCCTCCACGACGAGCATAGTGGCCAAGCCTACACCGTGGTCAATGGCGTCGACGGGCGCCTGCACCACTTTCGGTTCAAGGACCTGGGCGCGACGGGTGACACCCCGGTCGGCGGCCTCGTTGAGATCCGGTCGCGCCAGGTCCCCGGCGAGAAGCCGAGCCTCGAACTCATCCATCGATCCGACCTCACGCTTGATCGCCAGGTCAGCGCGTCGGGCGCGACCTGGCTGGATCGACAGCTTGTCGTCCGCGAGCCGACACCGCTCGCCGGTGGCGGCTTCGGACGGGAGGTTCGTGACGCTCTGGTTCGCCGTCGCACGCACCTGCAGGCCAGCGGGCTGGCCGATCGTTTGGGCCGGCCGCGGGCGGGGCTCGTGGCGGGTCTTCGCGCCCAGGAGCTGGTGCGCGTCGCCGACAACATCGCCGCCGAGACCGGCGGGACCTGGAACCCGGTCAAGGCCGGCGACCCGATCGCCGGCGTCTATCAGCGGCGGCTCGACCTGGTGTCAGGCCGGTTCGCGATGATCGAGGACGGGCTGGGCTTCCAGCTCGTGCCCTGGACGCGAGGGCTGGACGGGCGGCTGGGCCAGGAGGTGAGGGGCGTGGTCAGCCAGGGCGGCGGCATCGACTGGGCCCTGGGGCGCAAGCGGGGGATCGGGCTTTGAAGAGCGAGATCCTGACATGAGCGGTACGAAAATCCTCTGGGGCCAGATCCTCGTGGTCATGCTCCTGGCCCTGGCCGGCGTCTGGCTGGCGACTGAATGGACGGCTTGGCGGCTGGGCTTTCAGCCGCAACTGGGGCCGCCCTGGTTTCGGCTTGGGAATTGGCCGGTCTATCCGCCGCCGGCCTTCTTCGTGTGGTGGTTCGTCTACGAGGCCTATGCGCCCGACGTGTTCGCGCGCGGCGCTTTCATGGCGGCCGGCGGCGCCCTGATCGCCGTCGTCGTGGCGATCAGCATGTCGATCTGGCGCGCGGAAGAGGCCAAGAAGGTGACGACCTATGGCTCGGCGCGATGGTCGACGGAGGAGGAGGCCAGGGCGGCCGGGCTGCTCGGCGCCGATGGCGTGGTGCTCGGCCGGATGAAGGACCACTACCTGCGCCACGATGGTCCTGAGCATGTCCTCTGTTTCGCGCCGACCCGGTCGGGCAAGGGCGTGGGCCTGGTCGTGCCGTCCCTGCTGACCTGGCCGGGCTCGGCGGTCGTCCACGACATCAAGGGAGAGAACTGGCAGCTGACGGCGGCCTGCCGCGCAACGGTGGGGCCGGTCCTGCTGTTCGACCCGACCAATCCGGCTTCCAGCGCTTACAATCCCTTGCTGGAGGTGCGGCGAGGACCGACCGAGGTGCGCGACGTGCAGAATATCGCCGACATCCTGGTCGACCCGGATGGAGCGCTCGAGCGGAGGTCGCACTGGGACAAGACCAGCCACAGCCTGCTGGTCGGCGCCATCATACACGTTCTCTACGCCGAAGCCGACAAGACCCTGGCCGGCGTCGCTAATTTCCTGGCCGATCCACGCCGGACCATAGAGGCCACGCTGCGGGCCATGATGGCCACGCGGCACCTGGGCGACGCGGTCCACCCGGTCGTCGCCAGTGCAGCCCGTGAGCTCCTGAACAAGAGCGATAACGAAAGGTCGGGCGTGCTCTCAACCGCGATGTCGTTCCTGGGTCTCTACCGCGACCCGATCGTCTCGGCGGTGACCGCCCGGTGCGACTGGCGCATCGACGACCTCGTCGCCGCGGGTCGGCCAGTGACCCTCTATCTAGTCGTGCCGCCGTCGGACATCAGTCGGACCCGTCCGCTCATCAGGCTGATCCTCAACCAGATCGGACGGCGTCTGACCGAGGGTCTGGAAAGCGCGCGCCACCGGCCCCGTCTGCTACTGATGCTCGACGAGTTTCCGGCGCTGGGCCGGCTGGACTTCTTCGAGCAGGCCATGGCGTTCATGGCCGGCTACCGGATCAAGGCTTTCCTTATTGCGCAAAGCTTGAACCAGATCGCCAAGGCCTACGGAGAGAACAATTCGATCCTCGATAACTGCCATGTCCGCGTGGCGTTCTCGACCAACGACGAGCGAACCGCGCGCCGGATCAGCGACAGCCTGGGAACCGCCACGGAAATGAGGGCGATGAAGAACTACGCCGGGCACAGGCTTTCGCCCTGGCTCGGTCACCTGATGGTCAGTCGACAGGAGACCGCCCGGCCGCTGCTGACGCCTGGCGAGGTGATGCAGCTTCCGGCCGACGAGGCCCTGGTGCAAGTCTCGGGTGTCCCGCCCATCCGGGCGACGAAGGTGCGCTACTTTCTGGATCCCGAACTGGCAGGCCGAGTGGCCGAGCCGCCAACTGAGTTGAAGGCTCTCAGCGTCAGCGGGGCCGGCGACTGGACCGCCTCAATCGCCGCTTCGGATGGCGTGGGGAAGGGGAGCGGGGATGCCGTCGATGAAGGCGGTCATCGGATCGAACCGGAGTTCGAGACGCCGGTCGCGCCCGCGCCGGAGCCGCCTGCGGCGGAGGATTGGCTGGACCTTGAAACCGATACCGACGAGTCCGCTCAGGCCGAGCAGGCGCGCCGCTTCAGGGCTGCGGCCAGACAGGCCAGCCTGGACCCCGATGACGGTATTCCGCTGTGAGGGCGTGATGAAGGTTCAGACAAAAGTCTTCCTGGCGCGCGATCTCGTTCTGGCCCTGGACGAGGCGTCGAGGCGAACGCGTCGATCAAAGTCGGAGATCGTCCAGGCAGCGCTCGCCAGCTATCTGTCGCCGGACAGCGACGAGGCAGCCGAGGCGGCCGTGGTTCGGCGCCTAGACCGGATCGGCCGGGAGCTGGAGCGGATCGAGCGTGACGTGACGATTTCGAATGAAGCCGTCGCCCTCTTCGTGAAGGCCTGGCTGACCGCGACGCCTAGCCTTAGCGCCGGAGACCAAAGGGCTCAAAACGCCAAGGGGCAGGAGCGATACACCGGCTTCCTGGAAGCGCTGTCTCGCCGCCTGGCCTCGGGCCGGCTATTGCGAACCGAGGTCTTAGAGGATCGAGCGTCGAGCGGGGAGGCGTGACACTTCGCTTCCATTGGTAAGTTCCGCCCAAAGGCGGCGAGGCCGTACCTGAAACGGAACGACCGGAAGGCCGACATTTCTACTTGCGCGTGGCCTTGCCCAAGTTCTCGCGCTTCTTGTTCAGCAGATCATTGGGGAACGCTCGGATCAGCAGGGCTTCCAGGTCATCAATCATGCTTGGAGCGATGGCGTAGGCGCTGAAATAGGCCGCCATCTCGTGCAGGGGCACCTGGCGGGTGACAATCTGGCGACGCTTTTCCTGCGAGCGACGAAATTCCACGCGCCGATCAGGGTGTTGAACGCGCGCAAGGGCCTGAACTTCGCCTCGGTCGCGGTTGAACGCGAGGTTCATTTCCTTCCACAGTGACTGATGCTTGGCTTGACCGGCATAGAGCGCGCGGCCGCGGCTGTCATAGAAGAGATAGACCCCGTTGGCGGCCCGCAGTTCATCGCGCAGTCCGTTGCGGTAGGGGTGCAATTCTCCATCGACCATCACGTCGAAGAGATCGTTGCTGACGCCGCCCCGCGCGTTGGCGACGCAGTAGATCGGATGGAACTCGACCACGGTCTTGATCAAATCTTGGGTGGCGCGGGCCTCCGCAGTCGTATCGACTTTGTCGATCAGGCGCGCGACCTGCAAGGCCGACAGAGCTGGTGAGGATTTGAGCTGCGAGAGGCGGGCAGGCGACAACCCCAAGTGTGCGGCCAGGGCCACATCCGTGAACTCGCGCCCCGTGCGTTGCGAAAGAGTCCTGCGTATCTGGGCAACTAAAGCCTTGCCTTCCACGTCGCCTCCGAGTTGCGATGACAGAAACTTCAGCTTAGGGCGAGCAGTGGCGGCCACTCCATGAATTTCTCAAATGCCTTCCAGGCGCTCGGCTACATCATCACCCAACCGCGCACTGATTGGAGCGCGATGTCCCCGGGTGGGGTTTGCATCTCAATCTGGCGCGACGAGATCCACCGTAGCGGTGACGGCCTGTTCGTGTTCGACACGCAGCTTCATGGGCGCGACCATGATCTGTGGAAGCGCAAGCCCGGCAATAGAAAGCGGATAGGCCACCTCGCCCGCGTTATGGCGGAGCTGGGTGGGGCGGTGGACGTTGTCATCGTCCACGGCACGCCTGGCGGACGCGTGACCTCGGCGGACCCTTGGGATGTCGAGCGTCGCGGAGCACGCTGGCGGGTAGTGAGCTTTGATCCGGGGTCAGGCCACTACCGCGCCGAGCTGGAGCGGCTAGGGACTGGGCAGCCCGCATCCTCCGCGAGCCCTGTGGACATGTGATGTACGATTGTGTTGGCTGCCGGTAATCTACCGGAGGGGCAATGGTGTCATCGTCGATTGGCTCGGGCTCCCAAGCGGACTCTGTCGCCGGTGCGGATGATCTAGCTGGTGGCGCGTGGGTTCCGCCGGAGATCGAGGGGCAGATAAACCAACGTGTCGGCTCGAGCATCATCGATGATTTCGTGCTGGGGCATTCGGCGGCCGATGTTTTGCGCGAAATCGTTCAAAACGAATTCGATGGCGGTGGCAGCCATATTGGCATCGTGTTTGGGCCGTCCGAACTGACGATCACCGGCTCGGGCCGGCCTATCGCGGCCGATGGCTGGGCGCGACTGGACGTGATCGTCGGCACCGGCGACGTGATCGGTAGTCATGGCGCTGAGAGAGTTGACCCCAAGTCCAACGGTATCGGGTCCAAGAATTTCGGCATCCGATCACTGTTCTTTTTCGGTGACCGTATCCATGTGCGCTCCAACGGCCGGGTCGCAATCCTGGACGTTAGACAGATGGGGACACGGAACCTCGAGGATCCGACTTCCTTAGGTCTTCCTGGGGTCAGCATCCATGTTCCGTATCGGACGGCGGTGCTGCGGGATTTGCAGCCGTTTGATGTCGAGCGTGAACACAAGGCGATGGACGAAATCGCTCAAGCGCTCCTGCCAACCTTGGTCAAGCTGGCGGGCGCCGGGAGCGCCAAGGGTGTCACCAGCCTAGACGTCAACGCCCAACGCACGGGGCGCCGGATTATCTGGTCGCAATCGGCCAAGGCCGAGCCGAGCGCCGTTCGTGGGGTAACGCTCATCCGCCGCAAAGGACGACTGGAAGATCGCTCGGCCAGCGGTGGCACCCCGCGAATTCTGAAGGTCGAGGAACTGGAGTTCATACGGTCGGTCGCTATTCCATCCGAGCGTCGCGGTGTGGATTTCCCCAGCTACTATGCTGCGGAACGAGGGCGCTTGAACGTCGCGGTGTCCGTGCCTTTGATCCGCCGTCGCCTGGATGTGAGCCGCAACGGCAATTTCTACTACCCGCTGCAAGCGCCCCAGGGGCTGACGGGCTTTCCATTCAGTATCAGCGCGCCGTTCAAGTTGGACCAGGATCGTTCGGCTGTGGTGCAGACGCCTTGGAATGACTGGCTCCTGGATGAAGCCGCTCGTCTGACGACGGAAGTCTTGCAGAAAGACTGGCTGGGGCGTTTCGGGGCGCTGGCCTATGAGGGAATATCGCCTGGGAGACCTGCGGCGCCCGACCGTTATCAAACGGCCGTCATCAATCACCTTCGTACGCAAGCAGCTTGGCCAACCCAGGCCTCCAAACGCGGGGCGATTGTGTTCGCAAAGGCCGAAAACCTTGTCGTCGCAGGGGAGCCGAAGTTGGACGGCTTCATGGGCACCAACAACAGCCTCGACAAGCGTCTGATGGACTCCCCTGTGGTCATGGATTTGGTTAGGTCCATGGGGGCCAAACACTTCACGATCAATGCGCTGGTCCGCCTGCGCTGCGCTGGGGCGAATGGTAAGGATACGCTAGCCACCAAGTTATCCGCATCTGAAGCCGACTACCATTATCCCTCCTTCGAAAGCGGGCCCGTCGATGTCGCTGATCAGGTGAGAAGCGCCGAGGTGCTGTCCAGCCTGCGTAGCCGGTTATCGCCCGCCAACCGTAAGGACCTCCGCGACACGCGATCGACTTTGGCGGCCGATCAGAGTTTGGCGCCCGTCCACAAACTAACGCTTGTAGACCCAAGTATTTGGGCTGCTTGTCCCGCACCGATGTCGACCCGGCTTCACCCCAAGTTGGCCGACGTAAGCCTGTTTGCTCGAATGTGCGTACCCTTCGACTATGCCGATTGGGCCGTCGACGCTTGCTCTCGCGCCGAGACCGGCGTCATCGACGCCAAGGAGCGCGGTGCGCTCTATCGCTGGCTGCTTCTGCCCGAAACGAAGTTGGCTCCGCGCGTCCTGGCGGCTGTTCGCAAGAGCCCAGTGGTTCGTAGTCATTCCGGCGACTGGGTCCGGCCCATCGACCTGGCGATGCTGCCACGCCACGACGCGGCGGTGTTGCATCACGTTGTCGATGCGCCACATGCCGATCTGGTGAAGCGCCCCGAGCTGCTGGAGCGGCTTTCGGTTCGTCGCAAAGTCATCGCGGATGATCTCATAGCGCTCGCCAGGCGATTGGGAGATCATCCAGGTGGGGGAGGCGCGTTCGAGGCGTTCCTTGTGCGGCACGAAGGGCTTCTGAAGCTATCCGTGGCCGACGAGTTGGCAAAACTGCCTTGCCTGCGCAATCGCGCGGGAGGGCTTTCGTCGGCCTCGGAACTGCACCTGGCGACACCAAGCAATTTGGAATGGTTGGACGACCCGGCCGTGATCGTCGCCGATGGCAACGTTTCCCTCTACCGTCGCTTGGGCTGTCGCTCGGTGCCCGACGCTGCCACGCTTTTGGCTCTGCTGCGCCGCAGGCGCGTGGACAAAGCGCCACCGCCTCGGCTCAGCGAGTTTTACCAGACCCTCGCGGACGCCTTGCGCCGGCAACCAGCCGACATCGCGATGCTGGCTGCGGAGCCCGTTCTATACGTCCAGAACGAATATCACGCGCCGCAGGACGTTATCGTGGCCGCCACGGTCGCGCGTTTTCAAGCGGTCACGTTGGCGGTTTTCCGTGGCAGCGATGAGTTGGCTCAGGCCTATCTGACCTTGGGGGCGCAGCCCCAGATGCGGACGCGGCATTGGATTTCCACTTTCCGCTGGTTCGAGGCCCGCGCGGCATCGAGAAACGGTACGTTGCCGCTGATCGACCGGCCATTGCTGAGGGACGCTTACCGTCGCCGACTTCTCACTTCGTGGACGGAAGACCTGCCGGTTGATCTGCGGTTTCTGCTCGACAGGGCAGGCGGTTTGCATCGGGCCGACGACTTGGTCGCGGGAAGTTTCGTCGAGGACGATTTTCCTGCATTGGCGACAGCTTTGGAACTAGCCGGCGCCAAGATCGCATTCGCCGACGCGGCGGAAGAAAGCCGTAGTTTCTTTCTCCGCCTCGACATCTCGACCCTTTCCACCCGATGCGGCTCGCCCACTCCGAAGCTTGGTGAAATCAGGCCAGCTCTAGGCTGGGTTCGGGCCGCGCTCGATGACGCGCTGAGCCAGATCCGCAATCCGAACTTCGCTCTGGGCCTAGCGGAACTTTGCCATGCCCGTCGGCGGCAAGTCGGCACCTTCGGCCCAGTGAGTGCATCAAAGCTGGCCCAACGTCTGAGCGCCGTCGTCGGCATCGATATCGTCGCCGACTTACAGTTAACCTATAGGATCGCAGGCAAGGCGGTGCAGGTCGACACCGACTTCGCGGTCTCGTCGGGTGGCATTTCTGTCGCGATGCCGCGCAGTCGGATGGAGCTGGAGCAAAGGCTCGCTGCGGCGATCGCGGAAATTGCCGGAGCCGCGCGGATTTCAGATCGCCGAGCGCTTTCGCCGCTTATCTCTCTCCTGCTGCGATGCGTAAGCGCCGCCGACGCGCGATCCTTCCTGCTGAGTCAGGGAATATCGCCGCCATCTTCGCTCAGTGAAGCTTCCCAGGAGCAGGAGGATCTGTTCGACACCAAGACCCGAACCGAAGACATCCTAAGAACCGTGCTTGATCAGCTGGACACCACGCCTCGAGCTGTGGAGCCGCCGCCGGCTTCGCTGCCGTCGCCGTCGCCTCCTCCAGCGCCCGCTCCGGTGATACCGCCTCCGGTACGACGTCCACCGACGCTTCCAGTGTTGGCGGCCGTGATCTTGAGCGAGGCGCCGGTGGTTGGCGCCGCGCCAGTGATCAGCGGTTCAGGAGGGCGTGATCCAGGGTATCGGGGGCCATCTTACTGGACCCCGCCATCGGCCTATGAGGTCGAACGCGATCGGATGGTCGGGACCCGTGGCGAAGAATTAATCTACCATCTTGAGATCCAGCGGGTTCGAGAGCTCGGTTACGAGCGCCCAGAGGAGGTAGTGATCTGGACATCGCGCACGGAGCCAGGAGCCGATCACGATATTCGATCCATCGACGGAGCCGGCAATGTGCTCTGGATCGAGGTTAAATCGACGACGGGGCGCGACGGGCGCTTTGAGTGGTCGCGTCGCGAGTTCGAAAAGGCGATGCGTGAAGGCCCGCGCTATGAGCTAGTCAGGGTCTATGAAGCTGACAGCCTGCAACCTGTTGCGAAGCGTTTCCGCAATCCGGCGGCGCTCCAGGGAGAAGGCCTCCGTCTCGAGCTCAGCACCCTGCGCGCCTTTGTCGAGCCGCGGTCGTGAAGCGGAGGTCTGCTGCTTCATTATCGGGTAGGACGTCTGAGGCGCGCTGGGATTAAGGCCCATTGCTTTCATCCACATCCGGGTGCTCGTCTGTAGCGCAGTCGTCGGAGGGCCTCGGCCACGAAGCTCAGATCACCCCGGAAGACATCGCAGGCGTCGATGTCCTGCAGGAGGGTTTCGCTGACGGCCGGCGTGCCCGGCACGCCCTGGGTGTCGGAATCAATATGGATCTCACCCCATGGCGCGCACCCACCGTGGCGGCGGCCGCTTCCGGGGCTTTCTGGATGACGTTTCGGCACATCGCCGATGGTCTGCCCGACTGCCAGGCGTAGAAGACGGTGGAGGGCGGCAAGCTTGACCCCCGGAGCACCCGCGCACGCTGGCGTATTTCCGCAGCCGCCGTCACCAGCCATGTCCACGCTCTCCTGACCCCCGTCGTGTGGCAGGATGGCCAGACGATTCTTCCGGACGCCCATGCCCTACGCCGCGCCGACATCCCCGGATCAACCCGACCCAGCCGCCCTGGAGGCCATGGCTGCCCAACTAGAGGCCAGCGGCCGTTATCGCCTCCTGCGTCGCTTCGAGACCTGTACGCTGCACGCGGACTTCGACCCAGCCACGCTCAAGCGCGGAGTCTACCTCGACACCGAGACCACGGGCACGGACGGCCACAAGGACGAGATCCTCGAACTGGCCATGGTGCCGTTCGACTACGATCCCCACGGCCGCCTCTGCGCCGTCCACGCCCCCTTCGTGGCGCTCAACCAGCCGACCAAGCCGATCCCGCCGGAGATCACCAAGATCACCGGCCTCACCGACGACATGGTGGCCGGCCAGATCATCGATCCCGGAGCGGTGGCCGCGTTCATCGCTCCGGCGGTGATCATCATCGCCCACAACGCCGCCTTCGACCGCCTGTTCGCTGAGCGCCTGACCGAGGCCTTCAAGCTCAAGGGCTGGGCCTGCTCGATGAGCCAGGTGGACTGGAAAGGTCAGGGTTTCGAGGGGACCAAGCTCGCCTATCTCGCCAGTCAGTGCGGCTTCTTCTTCGACGGCCACCGGGCCGAGAACGACTGTCTGGCCGGCCTGGAGATCTTGGGCCGCCCCCTCCAGGACGGCCGAACGGGCCTGGCCCAACTGCTGGATGCGGCCCGCGCCCCCACCTGGCGGATCGTCGCCGAACGTTCGCCGTTCGAGATGAAGGACAAGCTCAAGGCCCGCGGCTACCGCTGGAACGGCGAAGACGCCGCCGGCCCCAAGGCCTGGTTCACCGACGTCGCCGAGGCCGACCGCGACGCCGAACTGCTGTTCCTGACCCAGGAGATCTACGGCTACGATCCCCAGCTTAGCCCTAAGCGCATCACGGCCTTCGAGCGCTTCTCCGAACGAGCCTGACAGGTCGTGGGTGTGGTTGCCTCATTGTAGGCACTACCGGTTGCGGCTAGGCCTAGCTACGCGCCTTACTAGCGCGCACGGCCTTGCGTCGAACGGCGAGGAGACTTTGGGGGGGCGATGAGCACAGAGCGGACCGGGCGAAGCTTTCAATTTCTGCGGGACGGCGCCGAAACCCCCGTCGATGTGACCTGGGATGAGGACGGTACGAACGGCCGGCAGAACACGATCGCCAGCGTCCGGCAGATGATTTCGGAGGCGATGAACGCCAAGAACGTCGCCTTCCTGCTCGGCGCGGGCTGTTCTTCGCTGATGCGGGACAGGATCGAACGCGGCATTCCAACGATGCTGCCGCTCGCGTCGGAGTTCTGTCGCGAAGCCATGTCTGAAACCATCGCGGCGGCCACGGCGCTCTCCCCCGGCGAGGCGGTGGATCAGGCTAACGGCGGCCAGTTCGAGGTCCGGGGTTCCGACGGGGCCAACCATGTTGTCCGTCCCGAAGGCGAAGGCGAAGGCGAAGGCGAAGGCGAAGGCGACGACGTCGACGCCGACGCCGACGCCGCACCGCCGCAGACCTGGCGACTGACCGCCGAGGAGATGGCTGTGCTGGACGACCTGGGGGTCGATCTGGAAGACGGCTACAACAAAAACCTCGAGCGATTGATGGAGGTGCTGTTTGGTCAGCGCTTCGTCCTGACCCGTAGCGCAAAGGCGGCGCATGGTGCCCAACTCCAGCTTGTGAACGGCATCATCCAGAAGGTGCAGGACTTTCTGTGGGAGCGGCTCACCGCTGGCGCCTTTAGCCGCGGCGACACCTCTGTCCGGGACCTCTACGAGAAGTTCTACCGCAAACTCGTGCTGCGGGACCGCTCGTTGCCGCGACCGTGGGTGTTCACCACCAATTACGACCTCTTCAACGAGATCGCGATGGACCGTCTCGGGATCCCGTACGCCAACGGCTTCACGGGCTTCGTCGAGCGCCGCTTCAATCCGGCGAGCTTCCGATACGCCCTCGCCGAGCAGCTCGATGTCGGAAACCGCAAATGGGCGGCCGTCGATGCCTTCGTTTACCTGGGCAAGCTGCACGGATCGGTCAGCTGGACAGAAGACGATCACGGTCTGCTGCCCATTCGGGAAAACTGGCCCGTCGCCGAGGCGTCGCGGATGCTGATCTACCCCACGCCCGCCAAGCAAAATGCATCCCTGGCCTCGCCCTACGCCGATCTCTTCCGGGAGTTTCAGTCGCGCGTGGTCCGCGAGCAGAGCGTGCTGATCACCGCCGGCTTCGCCTTCGGCGACGAGCACCTCAACAATATCATCTATCAGGCGCTGACGATCCCGACGTTCCGGCTGATCATCTTCGCCTCACCAGACTCCGGAGGCGATATCGCCAAACTGCGCAAACTGGGTGACCCTCGCATCTGGATCATCGGCGGCGACGGCCCCACGGAGGGCTCGCGGGCGCACTATTTCAACACCATCGTCGAACACTTCCTACCGCAGCGCCCCAGCGAACGGATCGACGAAGCTGTCCAGAAAGTCATGAGGGCCATGGCACCCAACAAGGATGGCGAGGCGTGACCCACGACGATCGCAAGCGCGCCATCGGCAAGGTGGTCGCCGTCACCGCCGACCGGTTCGTGGTCGAGATGCACGCCGGCACCGACAACTTCACCGTGGTCGGCTTCGACGACGTCCACTACGTCGCCCGTCTGGGATCCTTCCTTATGATCCCGGCCCAGTCAGAATATGTCGTCGCCGAGGTGATCGGTCTGCGCGAACGCGACGCCAGCGCTCCTGGCGACCGAGGAGACCTGGAACGGGCCACGTCGTCGAAGTTTCTAGATCTCGTGCCTGTCGGCATGCTGCCTGTCTCAGGCGGAGCCTTCCGGTTCGGGGTCTCGATTTTTCCGTCGCTGTACGCCGACGCCCTCTATGCGCTCGACCGCGAACTGGACCGCATCTTCGAAACCGACGTGCCGGTGGAACCTTCGGCAAGCATCAATGGCGAGGCATGCACGCCTCCGGACGCCAGCCGCTACCGTGTTCTCTCCATCGGCAAATCGGTCGTCTTTGAGGACTATGAGGTCAAGGTTCGCCTGGACGATTTCTTCGGCGGTCATGTGGCCGTGCTTGGCAATACAGGCAGCGGCAAATCCTGCACTGTCGCCGCCATGCTGCAGGCGTTGTTCGAAAAAGCCGATGAGCACCACGCCAGGGGCGCCACCTTCGTCGTCTTCGACGTGAATGGTGAATATGGGACCGCCCTCACGCCGTTGGCGGAGCGCGGCCAGATCGGCGTGGAGCGCTTGGTCCTGGACGGTTCGCCGGGCGGCTTTCGACTCCCCCACTGGTTCCTTGAGATGTCGGAATGGGAGCTGCTACTTCAGGCCAGCGAGAAGACGCAGCTGCCAGTGCTGCGTGCGGCGTTGGGGTTGACCAGCCTTTTTCGAACTCAGTCGGCGGCGGCTCTTGAGACCAAGGAACACTTCATCGCGACCTGCATCATCGAGTGCTTCCGCGGTGCCGACGGCGACTCGCCCGTCTCGAAATTCCAGCGCGTGGTGTCGCTGCTGCAGAAGTATCCGACGGCGACACTGAACATGGCCCTGCTCAACAGGTTCGGCCCTAACATGCAGTACGGCAATTTCGCCGGTAACGGTCAGGATGGTTTTCTTCAAGTCGTTCGGGGGAAGGTGAGAGAGGATGTTCACCTGCCGTCGTACGACCACACGCCGTTCGCCTTCGACGACCTTGCTGAGTGTCTGGACTTCGCCATCCTTTATGAGGAGGCGCACGGCAACCGGCAGATCCGAGACTACTGTGCTTCATTGGTGACGCGCTTAAAGTCCCTGCAGGAACGTTCGGAATACGGATTTCTCCGGCACTCCAGCACTGAGCTTGGCAATGCGCCTTCGCCCTTGGACTTCCTGATGCGCTTGGTTGGGCTACGGCAGAACGGCCAAGTCCTCACCAAGATCAATCAGATCGTCATTCTCGACATGAACGACGTAGAAGACGAGGTGGTCGAACTCGTTAGCGCGGTAACCGCACGTATGCTGTTCAAGCTACTCCGAAAGGCGGATCCACGCAGTCGCTTCCCTATCCACCTGCTCCTGGAAGAGGCTCACCGCTATATCGCTGCGGCACCATCTCGATTCGCGCTGGACGCCACCAAGGGCTTCGAGCGGATCGCGAAGGAGGGGCGGAAGTATGGGATGTTCGTGATGCTCGCCTCACAGAGACCCAGCGAACTCTCCAAGACCGTGCTTAGCCAATGTTCGAATTTCGTGGTCCACAGAATTCAGAATCCAGATGACCTCGCGCAGATCCGGCAAATGACGCCCTTTATCTCGGACGCTGTCCTCAAGCGCCTGCCGTCGCTGCCCAAGCAACATGCCCTCGTGTTCGGGACATCGGTGAACCTACCCACCACTTTCAAAGTTCGCCAAGCCTCGCCGCGTCCTCGTAGCGATGATGCTCGCATCGTTGAGCGTTGGTTCCATGAGGACGGACGTCCAGCTGAAATCCGGCTTATGCCTGCAGGCTTCGATCATGGCTCAGCAGCCGCTGACTAACTGGGGGATGCAGCACACTACTTCTGCCTTTGGCGGCGTGTGGTCGCGAAGAACTGACGAAACGCAAATCTGCCAATCCAATGAACTGACGCGATAGCTAGCCAAACGGGCAGCCTAGGGCGGTGATTAATGAGCCTCGACGATCTGGCCTCTACAGTAAGTGAATTTTTGGGAGCGCCTCAGGCCGAACTCCTTGCGATTGCTAAGGCACTTGATGCCGAGGGGCTGCTCGGCGCGGTCGGTCCGGGTGGGACATGGCAAGTGGTGGCGTCATCGTTGACCAACCTGCTTCTCGGCGCGATGTCGAAGTGCTCACCCGCTGATGTAGCTCAGACGGTATCGCGACTTCGAGAAGCGACGACTGATCCAAGGAAAGCGCCAGGCGAAGAAGTCCCGCGTTCCATCCTTGATCACCCTCTATTCAGCAAGCGGCATCTCCTGGGTGAAGCGCTCGACGCAATCATTCTCAGCTATGGTGCCGATGACGGGTTCGACGATGAAGCCTACGGCC